>CP054181.1:0-710419 GCA_015709655.1 Ignavibacteria bacterium
ACGGATAGTAGGGGGCTGTGCAGTGCCTGAAGCCGAATTCTCTGCATCAAACCTGAAAGCCATAAACAGGCGGTGAAAGGGGTCAGTCGGCAGACGAAATTTGCTGATCGTGTCCTGGATTGCCATGTAGGCGGGGTGTCCACCAGGCTCAATACGGTTGTCCACTACAGCATCGAGTGTGGCAAGTGCTTCCAGGCGGTTCCCCGTAAAGGGTTCATCGGCAATGTCGTCACCGATTCGTGCAATTGCATAAACGGCAGCTAATGCACGTTGTGCCTGTTTGGTAAGTAAAACAGAAACAACAGGGAAATTTTCGTAATGTGATTTAGCAAACTTCAGACACCAGGAGTAAGCATCGTCCAAAGACGACACAAGGGGAACTTCTCCTGATTGTGTACGACCAATCCTGGAAGGGGGGTCAGTCACGATCCCAGCGTTTATCCACGATGGTTGCGTTGTCTTTAATGCTTTGGAGCCAGGAGTAGTATGCACTTGAACGCTGCCTTGACATCAGGTTTTGAATCTGACTGGTCTTATCCTTGTTGAAGGCATCCATGTTGGCAGGTGTGCGGCTGTCAACAACCATGATAATCCATGCGCGTTTACCACGAATTGGTCCTGTAATACTGCCAATCGGTGTGGTAAACGCAGTATTGGTCGACACAAAGTCAGCGCCAAAACCACTGAGCTGTCCGTTATTACGTAATGCCGTTTGAACGCGGACTGTCAGAGCAGAGTCTATGGAGGCAGCGGCTTCGAGAGACCCTGCTGCTGTGCAAGCCTGTGCAACTTTCTCAGCTTTTGACTTTAGCTGATCCAATACTTTGTTCTGAATAACAACCCGTTCAATTTCTTCCTTAACGTCTTCAAACAACTTTATTCCTTGTTCTCGGATTTCGCTTACCTGAGCAACAACGAGGCCCATGTTGTTAACATCGAAGCGTTTTATGTCGCCTTTTCCAGCAGCAAAGGCCCATGCTGTAATTTCATGTGAGCCAACCACCGGAGTACGTGAACTGAAGAAGTTTGATTCCATTGCCTTAACATCAAATTTCTTGGCAACGGTATCAAAGTCAGAACCGTTGTTGAGCATTTCCTCCATTTTGAGTCCATTCGAGATAATGGACTGCTTTGTGGTGGTGCTGATTTTGGGTGCAATTGAAATTTCGCTGTATTTAATCTCTGTACTTTGCTTGTCGGTCACTTTAATAATGTGAAAACCGAACTGAGTTTCTACCGGTCCCACGATGTCGCCGATCTGAGCACCGAATGCTGCCTTTTCGAATTCAGGTACCATTTTCCCTTTTTCAAAGTATCCAAGATCGCCACCGTTCTGAGCTGAGCCCGGATCTTTTGAATTTAGCATTGCAAGGGTTGCAAAGTCTTCACCTTTTTTTGCACGGGCGATGATATTCTCGGCTACAGTGCGCGCACTGTCCTTATTTGCTTCAAAAGGAATAAGGATATGGCTGGCTCGTACCACTTCGTTAACACCGGCTCGCTTATCGTCAACGCGAAGGTATTTAATTCCGGTTGCGGTATTGAGTGGCCCAAAAACATCGCGAACGGGAGTTGTGGTTAAGACCATCGAGATAGTTGGGTCCAGATTCGACACCCGCGTATAGTCAGATGTTGTCCCGCCCAGTTGACCCATTTTTTCAGTAAACAGGCTATCGCGCTGGGCTACATCCGTAACAGGAGCGAACGCCTTCATGAGGTCTTCACTCAGTTTTTGTGCCCTTGCGGAGTCTTTTTTACTTGCTACCTGACGGAAGACCGCGTACTTAATCTTGCGGGTTGGTTTTTGAACCATGTACTGTTTGTTTTGGTCATAGTAGGCCTTAAGCTCATCCTGGGTAGGTTTAATTCCTTGCTCTGCTCCCTGCCCGGGGGTTACGGCAACAAACCGGATATTAGCAGTGCTGTTGCTGTTACGATAGTCAATTTCGGCCCATGTTGGACTTACTGTTGATACGGCAGCTGTTACGGTTGAGGCAACAGCTTCCTGCAGCTTCATCGTACGCAGATTGTGCTCAATGTCGCGAAGAGTTTCATTCCATACTTTTTGCTGCTGGTCAACCTGCTCCTGAGGCATACCCTGCTCTTGCAAAATCTCGCCATACCGCTGAGGATTGGTTACAAGCTCCTGGTACATTTGTTTTTGGAACTTACCTGTACTGTCTTTAAAGAACTGTAGTTCCTGTGGCGGATTAATAAGCATGACATCTACGATTTCATCGTCGGTAACTACGATTCCAAGCTTATCTGCTTCCTGCTTGAGTAAGATTTCTTCTACCATCTGGTCGAAGATCTGCTGACGCACCTGCTCATCATCAATTTCCTGTGGGGTCTGCCCCTGAGCAGTCATTTGGGCATTTTGCTGACGCAGACGTTCACTATAATCATGAACGCGCCGTTCAAATTCGGCCTGGGAGATTGACTCACCGTTAATTTCGGCAATGGAAATGTTCTCGGGATTGCGCTGCTGTTGCTGAATAGAGCTGCAACTGCTGTCCTGCAAAACCATAAAAACAATGAACAGCACCGCAACAACTGCAAGGAAATACGGGCTTAACTGACGGATTCGGGTGATAGCACCCATAAGACTTCGACCTCGATGATGTAGAATTTCTGATTGCTTGAACAACCCAAACGGTTAGGTAAGGTGTTGCACGAAACCACAAAGATATAAATGAACCCTACAATTCTGTAGAATGGCGGTCTGCTATTGTATCCACACGAATCACTTTTTTAAATACCCGCTCCTAATGATGCCTTGTCTGCAGCGGGGTGTCCGCATTTTCTGGCGGTGACCACGGGATGGCAGGTGGGGTATGGCCAATGAAGGAGTCGGCTGCACAGCCTAAATTTGTGAAGACACCATTGGTGTTCCTATGAGTTTGTCTGATTTAGAAATTGAAGCAACAGTATGTATCAGGTTACCACACTCGAAACGTGCCGGTTTGGTTTGGACGGAGGAGCAATGTTTGGGGTTGTTCCCAAACCACTATGGGAACGTGTTTATGCCAAGGCAGACGAGCGTAACCGGATTCCTATGGCAGCCAGGTGCCTTTTGCTGCAGGGAAACGGGAAAACAATACTTGTTGATACCGGAAACAGCACGGAGATGCCCCCAAAACTTCTTGATATCTACGGAATTGATTTTTCGGAGTATTCATTGAAGGGGGCTTTGGCTTTGCAAGGCATACGTCCGGAAGATGTGACGGATGTGATTCTTACGCACCTTCATTTCGACCATTCGGGCGGGGCAGTTATCCATGGCGAGCCTGCATTCCCCAATGCCAGGTACTACGTGCAAAAACACCATCTGGAATGGGCGCGAAATCCGAGTGTGAAAGACCGTGCTTCGTTTGAATCATATATGTACGAACCGTTGGCAGTACACGGAGTTCTTGAGCTGCTCGACGGACCGGGGACATTGTTTGACGGTGTTGATCTGGAGTTGTTCCATGGCCATACGCCGTTCATGCAGAGTGTTATCATACAAACCACCGATGGGACACTGTTTTATCCGGCAGACCTTTTTCCAACAGCAGCTCATATTCCTGTAGCCTATGGTATGGCCTACGATAACCAGCCGTTAGTAACAGTGCAGGAGAAACAGACAATTCATAGTCGGATCATTGATGAGAATTGGACCATCGTGTTTGAGCACGATGCCTTTGTATCACATGCACGTTTACGTATGGGACCCAAGGGGCCGATCATTGTTACGGTGGATAATGCCTGATCCGATTCTGCGCATTATTAACGGAAAACTTCACAGACAACTGTGCAGAATATCAGAGATTCCCGAGAAAAGCGGTAAGCATATTTACATTGACTTTGAACGTGATCTTGCTCTGTTTAAAGTGAACGGTACGATTTGTGCAGTTACCAATGTATGCCCCCATCAGCATTTTCCGACAATTTCCAAGGGCGTTGTTGAAAACGGAACCGTCACCTGTCCCATGCATGGCTGGTGCTTTGATCTCCGGAGTGGTCGGAATACCGGGAGCGGAGGAAGTTTAATGACGTATCAGGTTGTAGAGTTCAACGGGTTTGTATGGATCGAAGAACTACTCTGATACCGTGATCACGACTCCGGAGTCCGGCGGAACTCTACTAAGAACGGGCGGGTCGGTATCAAGAACCGTATTAGGAATAAAAATGCTGCTGGCCATTTTTCGTACTGCCACCACTTTCAGTCCTGCCAGTTCGATCTGCTGTTTTGCCTGCTGGAGCGTGGTACCGATAATGTCCGGAACAAGAACTGTTACCGGACCCTGGCTAACAATAACCGATGGTTGCATTTGTGAGGTTACCCTGGTTCCGGCCGCTATACTTTGCTGCATAATGGTCTCAGCCTGAATACTGTCATTAAAGGTATACGTAATGTTGCCCAGTTGCATGTTTGATCGAAGAAGAAGCAGGCGGGCCTCACGTACTGTCCTACCTCTCAGATCCGGCATTGTTGCCGTTTCCACACCCTTGCTTACCGTTAGGTAAATACGACGCCCACCTTTTACGGTAGCGCCCGCATACGGCATTTGCTGAAACACAACACCGGCTTTCACCTCAGAACTGAACTGCTCATGAGGTGGCATAACAACTAACCCCCTGGATTCAAGCATGACAATAGCATCCTGAACCGTTCGCCCCTCAACCAGTGGGACAACGATCGTGGCGCGAGCATCTGAAATTGCTGGTAAAATCAGCTTGTCAGTAACAATGCCGAGAAAAACTATGCTTGCAATAAGTATTGCACAGTAAACCAGGAATCCTTTCCATGTTGTGGGTTTGCGCACCATGATTTAGCTAATTTATGACATGAAGAACAACGACCGGTCAAAATTATTGAATACGATCCGTGCTGAATTTCAAAATAGCCGCAGTTTTGTAATAACTTCTCATATTAACCCTGATGGCGATGCAATTGGATCTGTTCTGGGCTTGTATCATCTTTTAAAGGATGAAGTTGCATCAGACGTGACGTTTTCGTTACTGCTTCCATCGCGGTGTCCGGATAACCTGCAGTGGCTGCCCGGAGCATCAGCGCTGCAGGTGTGGGAGAATAGCACTGAGCAGAAGAATCTGGTTCGGAACGCAGACTGTATCGTAGTGCTTGACCTAAATACCCTTGAGCGACTACATACTTTAGGGGAGGAAATCAGAGGCAGCAGTGCCAAAATCATCAATATCGATCATCATGTACAGCCGGAGACATTTGCACATTTACAGTTGATTGATACTGATGCAGCGGCTACATGCCAGATGGTAGCAGAATTATTTTCATTTGATGAGGGCACTCCGTCAGGAATCCAAAAAAGTAGCGAGGGATCGGAACACAGAATGAGTGCTGCCCAGTGTTTGTACACTGGAATTATGACCGACAGCGGCGGTTTCAGGTTCCCGCGGACAACACCGGCACTGCTGCGCCTTGCTGCAAATCTTGTAGAATGTGGGGCCGACCCCGTAAAGGCGTACGATTTAACAAATAACACGCACCAGCCGGCTGCCATCAGTCTTCTTGGCAATGCTTTACGCAGCATGAAACTCTTTCACGATGGAAGAGTGTGTTTCATGGTGGTAACAGCGGATGACCTGAAGCAAACCGGGTGTACGGTAGAAGCAACCGATGGCCTTGTGCAGCACACGCTAAGTATTCAAGGGGTGCGCATAGGCGTCCTGTTTGTTGAGCTTCCTGATCAGATAAAGTGTTCCCTACGGTCAAAACAGAACGTCTTTATCCGCGACGTGGCTGCATCGATGGGCGGCGGGGGCCACAACTATGCTGCCGGTGTCAGGGTTCCGGGAGTTCCTCTTGAAACAGTCATCGGCATTATGCACCAGAAGCTCGGCGAACTTTTAAATGCAGTGCCTGGCGAAGAATAAACCAACCCTTACGAAAGAGCGTGGGCAATCCGCTCAATACCAATGTTGATTTCTTCAGAGCTGATGTTTAACGGTGGCCTGAAACGTACCGTACGCTGACCGCTGCCCACCATAATAACACCCTGTTTTAAAACATTGGACAGGAATGCGTTCCTGGTTGCAGTGTCTGGAAGATCAAACGCTCTGTACAACCCCAATCCGCGAACATTGCTTATGGTATTTCCAAGTTTCGATTGTAGCTCCAGAACCTTGTTGTGTAAGTAGGTGCCCTGAGTAGCTGCGTTCTGAACAAGTTTTTCTTCGTCGATAATCTCAAGGTAGCGGGTAACCCTGGCCATATCGGTCAGATTTCCGCCCCACGTAGAGTTAATCCTGCTTGGAGTATGAAAAACGTTGTCAGGAACATCGTCGATCCGGTTTGTAGAAATAATACCGCATACCTGCATTTTTTTACCAAAAACCATAATATCCGGTGTGACTCCGTATTCCTGGTGAGCCCACCAGTGTCCCGTAATACCAACCCCAGTTTGAACTTCATCAAAGATGAGAAGGGCTTGGTTTTCATCGGCAAGGGTTCGCAGTTGTTGCAGAAATTCCTTCCGCACATACCTGTCGCCCCCTTCACCCTGAATAGGCTCCAGAACGATACATGCAATGTCATCCGGATTCTGTTGAAATGCATTTTTGATTTGCCGTACGGCAAGATCTTCCAACTCGGTAACCCTGGTGATTTCTGCATCGCTGATTGGGAACTGCAGTGATGGGTGGGAGATACGCGGCCAGTCGAACTTTGGAAACAAGTCTGTTTTTGTAGGATCGGTATTCGTTAGGCTCATGGTGTACCCGCTCCGTCCGTGAAAAGCACCCTGGAAGTGAATCACCTTGTGTCCGCGTTCACTTCGCCAGCCGTTTCTAAAATTCTTGCGGACCTTCCAGTCAATAGCGGCTTTAATAGCATTTTCAACGGCAAGGGCACCACCTTCGATAAAGAATGAATAGACGAAAGGCTTGGGAACGGCAATTTCGAAGAATGTTTTAACAAAGGTTGCCATGGCTTCGGAATAGATGTCGCTATTCGATAGCTTGTTTAGGGCAACGGTACCAAGGTACTCCACAAATGCGGGATCCGTCATTTTGGGATGGTTTAATCCAATCGGCATCGAGGCAATACATGAGAAGAAATCCAAATACTCAGTACCGGTACGGGCATCAACAAAAAAGCTGCCATGGCTGCGATCTAAATCAACGACGACGTCAAATCCATCAACCAACATGTTCTGGCGCATTGAAGAAATTGCCTGGTTCGACGTAACTGAGAAGCGGGGTTTGTATTTTGGTTGTAAATTCATAGTATCAACGCAGTAATGTATAAAAACTCATTCCTGAACTCTAATTCAACGAAGATACGGAACATCAAAAACATGGCTTGGCGGTCTGCCCCAGACTGTCCGGTGGGTTGGTGTGGATTTTGTACCATGCATTTTGATGTAGATTCAACGATAATTCTTGGTATATTCGGACTTTAATACAGCAAAGAGTATCCATTTCTCAATAGGGAAGAGGGAGTTATATGACAGGAAGCGAACAGCAATCGCATAAAAACACAGGAATGCAGCACTATCTGATTCTGTTAGTGCTCATCATCGTTGGGTCATACGGCTTTTACAAATTCGTAATACCGTCGGCGGTCCAGGCCGGTGTTATCTCGATTTTTAAGCCTCATGATGACCGGCTGGCAGCTAATTTTAAACAAATAATGCCCGGACTGCATGCAGTTGCCACGGATAAATTTTCAGGTGAAGTTGCCCCTGGAACGGCGTTAAAACCATTGATAAAGACGGATTATATCTTCGACTTTACCAGCGAAGCCCGGACCGAAAAGAAGGACGGCTATACCAAGGCTGCCAGTGAGTGGGTTGTAAAGGCAAATGGTGAAGGGGGCTTGGGCGAAGCCGCCATTATTCTAGAGCCGCCTATCGGTTTTGCTGTTCTTGCTATCGTTTTTGGCCTTGCCTTTGCTCTTGCATTAACGATGTTTATGCCCAGCAGCTTCGGGTATATGGCACAAAAGGTTGACCGTGAAGTTGTGCATAACAAGGCAAAAATCCGGCTTCAAACCGGTTTCGCTGATGAAATCGTTGACTTACTGACGATGCCCGACCATGACCTGGATGCACTGGAACATCATCAGGTTCGCTCAGCCTTCCAAATTGTGTGGGATCGTACTGAAACAGCCGATCCGGACTCTCCGATGAAGAACAGCCGGCGCGCAGTAACATTCGATCAGGTGTTTACCAATGACGTCAGCTTGTCTGTGTTCCGCCAGGAAGTTCTGCTCCTCAGGATCCAGGAGTTCTTCTCGGACTTCGTGGTTAAGGAGACAATCGATACCAAGGGCGGAATTGAGTTTACACGTAACCGAATGAAGTTCATGAAGGGGCTTAAACTTTACATGAGCCACCACTTCACGGAAAAGTACTCGAATAATGTGACAGGATTGGCATACGGTGGCGCAGCTATCCTGATTGTTATCATTGGTATTCGTGGTCTGAAATTTATTCCTGCAACAAAACCATCGCTGATCCTCGCTGCTATTTCTCTCGAAGGTTCAATGCTTGCACTTCTGGCCTTTACACTTCTGTATACCGAAGAAGAAGAACGAATGGACAAGCTGATGAAGAAGATGGAAGATGCCAACAAGAACCAGCTTGAAACAATGAAGGATGTTTCGGTGGATATGCACTCACTTGCTGATGCCCTTGTTGGTGAAACAAGCGAAATCATTAAGCAAAAGGTTGAAATTGCAATTCAGGATGCGCTGGCGAGCGATGAAAATGTGAAGAAAGTGGTTAGCGATAAGGTTGCAGAGAAGATAATTGTTGCTATGCGGCAGGCGTTCCCCGACCGGTCGTAACCGACGTGAAATAGAATTGTCATTATGCCGTGATGGTGTATTCTACACTTCACGGCATTTTTATTTTTAACCATGCGTTTTGTTTATTCTATCGTTGCCGTTGCCCTGTTTTGTTCCACCGGTGTCAATGCTGCTCTGAGGGATACGCTACAGGTAACAAATCTTTCCAGCTCGCTGCATGTTATCTCGGCATCTGGTGAGATTCCGGCAATGGTATTCCGTCGCCACGACGCAGGGCCACCACTTGATATCACTGTTCCACTCCCCACGATACTAACAGACCCGTTGCAAGTTGGTACAGACAGCATTGTTGCTTTAGCACGGTATTTCCGGTGGCGTACCGTTGCCCAAGCCCCTTCCCATTTGCAGGCCAGCCCGGTTACCCGCGTACGAAGTGCAGGCTACAAAGCATGGGTTCCACAGCACGTTATACAGATTTGGCCGTGGCGCATCAGCAATGGCCAGATCGAGATTGCCGATTCAGTGGAGGTAGCGTTGCAGCGCACGGTCCATAGCTCAGTGTACGATTCTCCGCAAGTTGTGGCGTCAGATTATTCTTGGTACGATCCACAGCAGCCGTACGTACGAATCGAAACATCCGCCGATGGTGTGGGAAGTATCAGCGCTGGGCAGGTGATGACCACCGAACCACGTTTTCAGGGGGCTCCGATTCGTGATCTCGTGCTATACTGGAAGGGGAAAAAGCAACCGCTGTATGTTGATGGGAAAGTGGGTACAGATTTTTTTTCAGACACTGATACCATTTATTTCATCGCACACCGCCCGCAAGGCGATACATCCTTTTTGTCCATGGAGGATACCACTGCGGTGATGTTCTTATCGGTATGTCCCAACTGTGATAATCCTCGATTAACATACGCATCTCCTTCAGGAACCCCTGTTAGCATCCCGTCAGTACGACTGGAACAGCATTTTGAACTCGACACAGGATATTACCACCTGGGGAATGCCGACAATCTGGATTACAGTGATTTTAATTCTAATCTTGTTTATCTGGAGGGTTACTACTGGTTTTTTCTGAATGCCAGAGATTATACCCGAGCTGAATGGAAGTTTCCGCTCGCACCAGACCCAAACGGAACAGTGAGAATTACAACCAAATTTGCTTCTACAACGGGCCTTGCGCAGTATGCGCCTGACGGACGTTTGGACGTTTGCTTTAATGGTTCGGTTCTGCAAAACCGCGAATACAATGGGTATGGGTTGCAGACACTTGTTTCAGAACTTCCCGGTTCAGAGTGCCCGAGTGGATACCAGCTTGTTAAGTATTACGCAACAGGGATTGATTCATTACGGAAGTATAAAGACTACTTATCGCAACTGGCTATAGATGCAATCGAGGTGAGTGCTGATATTGTGCCGGTGCTTGAAAAAGGATCACGTATCGTTCAGGTTCCTGCACGGTCACGCGTAAGCAGCATATCGTGGTATAATGCGCAAACATCCAAGGGTTGGTGGATTGATACCACAAGCAGAACGATTGGGAAAGCTACACCATCGGGGAGGGGAATTGTCATTCGCGGTGGGCTAACGCCGGTTGAACCTGACTGGACAACTTCTGCGCCATCGACTGATACCTGGAGAGCATCTGCCCTGATAGGCCTGGCTGAAGTATCCCCGGATACAATTACCGGACTTACCCTTGCTTGGACAGATAATACAGGCAATAGCACTATTATAAAAAACGCAACTGAAGGAGCGGTTGCTGACAAAATCCGACAGTTGCCAACTTCGACGGCATTTGTACTTTGGGGGCCAAACACTCCCCCCGGGAATGTACTTGCTAATGCACTGAACAGCAGAAGTCTTACCGTTCCCGTTTCCACTCACTGGATACTGTGTGGAATTCTTGATACAGGCGGGAGAGTACAGGAAGGGGATAGCAGGAGGGCATACGGGAGTTTGTTTAGGCATCAGTGGGATACAGCACCCGGGTTCGTTTTTGAAACCATCCTTCCGGAAGGTGATCAAACGGTAGTTTACGTTGCAGACGCAGCTGCTGTTGAACCCGCACGGGTTTTGCCATCTGCTCTTGCCAACCTTCGTGCCGATACGTCGCAGGCAGATGTTATCATCATTGCTTATCGTACTCATCTGGAACAGGCCCGCCGTCTGGCACAGCATAGGGAAAAATTTAACGGGCTAACAGTTAAAATCGTTGATATTGATAATATCCTGGCAGAGTTTGGATTCGGAATGAGGAATGCTGAAGCCGTCAGAAGTTACCTTGCCTGGCATTTTTCGCATGCAAAAGCCCCTTCGATTCAAGCTGCTATTTTGTTTGGAAATGCTTCCTGGGATCCGCGGCTTGCCGTAAAGGGAGGCAATGTACAGGCACGCATGCCCGATCAGGTTCCTACATACGGACGGCCAAGTTCCGATTACTACTATAGTCTGCTTGATTCTCCTGACGATCTTATCTCGCCTGAGATACTTGTTGGCAGGCTTCCAGCAATATCAGCTGCGGATGGTAAGGCAATTGTTGACAAGATCATTGAGTGCGACACCGTACCGGCTGACAGGTGGAATCGGACCTGGTATTTCGTTGGCGGAGGAACAGAAAACGAAGGGTTATGCAACATCTATCAAACGATGCTGTCAGATCCACTGGGTACGGGCGTAAAAATCACCGAACGTCCGTTCTGCGCCGACACAATAACGCTCTGTAAAAGCACTGCGCCTAAGAACGCCGGATATTTTATCACGCAAACAATTAACGCTGGCGTTCAGTGGATGAATTATGTAGGACACGGAGCTACTGAATTATTTGACATCAACGGGTGGGAGCCGTCGGAGTTAGACAATGCCGGGAAGTATGGCGTACTTGCAACGTTCGCTTGTCAGACGGGAGCTTTCTCAAACCCGAGTGTTCCATGCAAGAATGCACAATACATTACCCATCCCGGTAAGGGTTTTGTTGCAAGCATGGGCGCTACGGGCTGGCAGGAAGTATTTCTGGCTGACTACCTGCACTTCCGCCTGCACCAGATCATGATGGAAGGCGCACGGTCTCTTGGTCTGATTATGTATGAGGCAAAAAAATCGATTGGCTTTACCGATAATCAGGCATCCTATAATGTGCTAATGCAGTACTGCCTGCTTGGAGATCCGTATTCGAGAATCAAAATTGATAATAAACCCAATATTCGTCTGCGCCCCGGTGATCTTGGAATCAGCTCTGAGCTGGGTGAACGACAGATAACGGACAGGGACTCGGTAGCCATCGCCAGCCTGACGGTCCTTAATCAGGGTGTGGGAACAACAATACCACTGCGTATCAGAATGATACGCACCTACAAGTCAGTCACTGATACGTTGTTCGTGGATGTACGTGACGGCATTTGTGCTTCGCCGACGGTTTTGTTCAGGATTCCGGTGACCAATATGGCTGGTGATCATCAGTTGGTAATTACTGCAGATCCCGACGGATATTACGGTGATGACAGTACTGATAACTCGATCGCAAGTAAGTTTACGGTATTGCCACAGTCACTGCTTCCCTTGGAGCCTGTGCCCTATGAACGATTATCCGGTACAGAAGTCCATGTACGCCAAATATCTCCCCATTACTTCACAACAAATCAGCATGCTGAGTTTGTGATCTGTACGAACACTCGTAACCCGGATTCATCCACTGTTGCCGTGTCCACTCCAGAGCAGGTTTCCGTTATGGGTACCATCGTAAACTGGTGGTCGGCACTTCCGGATTCATTAAAAAACATCCAACTTTGGATTGGCTCCAGGATTATTACACCCGGCGTGGACACCAGCGCACGACTCTGGGTGCCGTTCATGATTGCGGATGACTCTGCCAGGGCCTATGTACCAGCTACCGGCCTTGTTGCTTACGACGAATCTCGGGTTCAGTTTAACCAGATTAACGGGACGCTTCAATTACGTCATACTACGCTTCCGATTTTCCTACGGTCGAACGGACTGCGAACTTCACTGGACGAGAATAATCCGCCAGTTCAAATCACTGTTGGTTCAATAACGTATGTTAAGAACCCATTCTTTCGTGGCATTAATCTTGTTGTTTTAAGTACGAGCGACACAGTGCCACGTGCAATACGCAGATACGATACGTGGAAGGATCCTATTCCGGCAGAAAGCAACCATAACGGATATTCCCGAGAGCTTATCGCGTTTTTGCAAGATTCGGTGCAGCAGGGAGAGTATGTTTTATTTGCATCGAGTGATGAAAGCTTCTCTGGTTTTGTGAAAGACAACAACCTGGATACTCTTGCCACAATTCTGAAAGAATACGGATCACGGTATTCAGACTCGCTTGCCCCCAACAGCTCATGGGTTATGATTGGACGGCGGGGTCTGACTCCCGGCCAGGCACCCGAAGCATGGAAAGGAGCTCCGGATACACTGGTAACCCTTAACGATACGATGTCGTTTTATGCTGACGACGCCACGGTTAGCACGCCGTGGATCGGACCCGCACGCTCATGGGATCACGCTGTACTTTCGTATGATACCTACGGAACCGATGCTGTTCTTAAAGCACAACTGCATAATGGAACAGAGTATAGCCTGCCTGTAGTGACTGCAGACAGTATACTTTATGACTTGTCGGATTTACCCTCAGACGTATCCTTTGTTAAAGTTGAGTGGAATCTTCGGCATCGTTCAGACAGTATGCCCAATACCTGGGTTAGGAATGCGCTTGTACACTACCAGCCCGCACATGAGGTTCTGATCGATACCTTAGGAGTCGTACTTGCAGACACAACGGTATTGCAAGGGGATTCTGCCGTTGTACACGTCACTGTACAGAATGCAGATCGCAGGTGGGGCACTGACACAATGTTGGTTGAGATTCTAACCGGAACTCAGCCGGAAACCCCTGTCGCACAGCTGTCAGTCACCTTAGCGGCCAACCGGAACGCAACGATCCCGTTTGTACTATCAACCGTAAATTTATCGGGTACTACAACGGTAACAGCCAGAATTAACTCCAACCAGCAACGTCAGGAGTTCTATTCGTTTAACAATACCGGTGCAGCTCTGCTCAATGTATCAACCGATACAACTCCACCCAACATCCTGACGTATGCCGATGGAAATCGGGTTACAAGTGGCGACTATGTTGCACCCGAACCTCTGATCGAAGTTCAGCTTACCGATAACAGCAGAATACCGATTACCGACGCATCCCGGCTTGTAGTGTTTGTTAATGGCTTACGAATTCGAAAAGAATCCGTAACTGACTATGCGTTTTATCCAACGGACAGTTGCAGGATTTACTATACCGATGAAACAGTGAAGGCGGCACTAAAGTTTAAAACGCCGCTCGAGAAAGGACAGAACAACCTGCTTATAAGGGGAATAGACGCTACCGGCAACCCAATTGAAAAGGAAGTATCCTTGTATTTGTCAACTATGCCTGCACTGGCAAACGTTGAAGTCCACCCCAGCCCATCACACGGCAGAACCGACTTCGTTGTCCGCTTTCAGTCGCCCCTTCCTGAAACCCCGGGAACATTAACGATTCATGATATGCAGGGACGGCAGGTACGGCAACTTGAAATTACCCTGACGAACGGTGTGAATACGGTGTATTGGGACGGTCTGACGGACTCAGGCAACAGTGTTAGCTCAGGCGTCTATTGCTGGATTATCCGTGCTGCGATCGCCCCTTCAGCTTCTCCTGCAATCCGTACAGGAACGTTGATAATAGTTCATTGATTCTCTGCCTCAGATAGGCCCGAAATCCGTATTTTTGCACCTGTTATTCCGGCGCCGAATACTCTCGGTGCCTTACTGTTTCCGTACAGCTCAAAGGTATTATGGCACTACACAGCGAACGCATTCTTCCGGTCATGATGGAAGACGAGATGCGCGATTCCTATCTTGATTATTCAATGTCGGTTATTGTTTCCAGGGCACTTCCGGACATCCGCGATGGATTAAAGCCCGTACACCGACGCATACTGTATGCTATGTATGAATTGGGGATGACGCCAAACCGTGCCTATAAAAAAAGTGCGCGTATCGTTGGTGAAGTTCTCGGCAAGTACCATCCCCATGGTGACAGTGCCGTGTATGATGCTATGGTTCGGATGGCTCAGGCGTGGTCTATGCGCTATGAGTTAGTTGACGGACAGGGAAACTTTGGCTCTGTTGACGGCGACTCACCGGCTGCAATGCGATATACTGAAGCCAGGATGGATTCACTGGCTATGGAAGTGCTGCGCGATATCGACAAGAATACTGTTGACTTCCGTTCGAATTTTGATGACTCGCTGCAGGAACCAACGGTGCTGCCAACAGTACTGCCAACACTCCTGGTGAACGGAGCAAATGGTATTGCCGTTGGGATGGCCACTAATATTCCGCCGCATAATCTTCGCGAAATTGTAAACGGAATTAAGGCCGTAATTGCAGACCCGAATGTCACCAATGAAGAACTTCTTAAGTACATCACAGCTCCTGACTTCCCAACGGGAGGGATTATTTATGGGTACGAGGGTGTACGCAGTGCTTATACCACCGGCCGAGGCAAAATCATTGTCCGCGCAAAGGCAAATATCGAAGCCAACAAGCAGGGTAAGGAAAGCATCGTAATTACCGAACTTCCATACCAGGTGAGCAAGGCTGGTCTTATCGAGAAAATTGCCGCTCTGGTACGAGCAAAATCGCTTGAAGACATTTCTGATATCAGAGATGAAAGTGACAGGGAAGGTATCCGTATTGTAATCGAACTTAAACGTGATGGCGTACCGATGGTTGTACTGAACAACCTATACAAGCATACACAAATGCAGGTCACGTTTGGTGCCATTATGCTTGCACTGGTCAACGGCAGACCACGGATCCTGACGATTAAGGAAATGATCACTGAGTTTATCAGTCATCGTAACGAAGTTGTTGTTAGACGAACTCAGTTCGATCTTGAGGCAGCCGAAAAGCGTGCACATATTTTGGAGGGCTTCATTATTGCCCTCGATAATATTGATGCCGTAATTGCAACAATTAAAGCAAGTGCAGATGTTCCCACAGCGTCGGCTGCTCTGCAAACCAAGTTCGAGCTGTCGGAGATTCAGGCAAAGGCCATTCTCGATATGAGGCTGCAACGCCTTACCGGACTGGAACGCGATAAAATTCAGGCAGAATATCGTGAACTTATCGAAACAATCGAACGTCTGCGCGCCATCCTTGCCAGTAAGGAGCTTCAGATGAGCATCATCGGCGAGGAACTAACACTACTTGCTGAAAAGCATGGTGATGAACGCCGAACGGCAGTCGTTCATGATGCCCGCGACTTTACTCTGGAAGACATGATCGCCAATGAAGAGGTGATCGTATCTATTACCCATAACGGTTACATTAAACGTACACCGGTTACAACGTACAGGAGACAGAATAAGGGAGGACGTGGTGTAGCCGGACAGGGTATGTATGACGATGACTACGTAGAACTGGTCTTCCGTGCTTCTACCCACCATTACCTAATGTTCTTTACCGATCGGGGACGTGTTTACCGAATAAAAGTATATGATATTCCGGAGGGATCCAGAAATGCAAAAGGTCGGTCAATCGCCAATGTAATTCAAAAGCAAAGCGATGAAAAGGTCACCGCGTATTTACCGGTTACCGATATCGATCAGGAAAACGCCTACGTATTCTTTGCTACTAAAAATGGAACCGTGAAGAAGACAGCACTGAATGATTACGCCAATGTCCGCTCTACGGGAATCATCGCAATTAATCTTGCGGATGATGACAGGCTGGTTGGTGCACGACTAACCGATGGCCACATGAATATTCTTATTGGCGCCAGCCACGGACTTGCCGTGCATTTTAACGAAACCGACGTGCGCCCAATGGGACGCGCTGCAGCAGGCGTTCGCGGCATTGACCTTCCCGAGGGTGCTGAAGTCATCTCACTCACTGCTGTACGTCATTCTGATGCTCAAGTAATTGTTGTAGGGGAAAGGGGCTATGGTAAGCGTACCAAGGTTGATGATTTCCGTAGAACAAAACGCGGAGCAAAGGGTGTGATTGCAATGAATATCACGGAGAAAACCGGTCCAATCTGTGCAATCCTTGAAGTAACTGATACCGAAGACCTTGTTGTAATGACGGTGAACGGTATCCTTATCCGCCAGCATGTAGAGGATATCAGGGTTATCGGCCGTAACACACAAGGAGTACGGCTTATCCGCCTTGAAGAAGGTGATAGCATTGCCGCAATTACTACCGTTACCAGGGATTCTGAGGAAGAGGACGATACCGAAAGCGAAACACCCGTTTCATAATATGAACCGTCAGGCTGTTTATATTGTGCTTGCCTTGGCACTCCTTATGGTATGCCCCGTACAGGCAACAGTACAACAGTCTGATGAGCTTGTTCTTCTTGCTCCTTTTGTCCCCGTCTTGTTGCATGCAGATAGTTCGGACAGCCACGACGTCAAAGACATTGATTCAGCACGACCGATGCCCAAAGGGTATGGGCGCATCGGGCGTTTGCCATTGGATATTGCCGATAGTATTTCCAAGACCGACCGGCTATCTGTACAGTATCAGACGCTAGGGGAACTCCTTATGCGTAGTACACCGTATCAGCCTTTGTCGCAAGGCGGGCTCGGACAGTTTGATGCGATCTCAGTACTTGGGAGTTTGCAAACAAATTTACTAACGTCATTGAACGGACGTCCGTATTCCTCTGCATGGAATAATAGTATCAATTTAAGTGCAATTGCAGTAGAAGGACTTGAAACTGTTGAAATCCTTGTCGGCACGGCTGCCATTGGTCTTGCACCGGGTATCGGGCAGGCCGCAATGAACCTGCAGAAAGCACGGTACGATTCAAAAACGCCACATACGGCATTATGGTACAGCCAGGGTGGCGGTAATTTTATCGGTACCGATGTATTGTTTACACAGAATATTGCAAAGGGCACGAACATCAATGTTGGAATTCGGCGCAATGGAGCTGAAGGAAGCTATCTTCAAACAGATTATGATGTGTGGAATGTACGCCTTGGATACAGGTATATGCCAGATTCGAATTCCGTTCTTGATTTCTCGTATGACCTCACTTCACACAACACCGATTTATGGGGCGGCATTGTAACGGGTACTCATAATCCATTGATATCAGAATTTGATACACCGGTTGTATTTGGTTCATTACGCGACCTGCAACGAAGGCATGATCTTCAACTTGGATTTATGACCTTACTCACCCGCGACTCACTTCACACGATGACCGCACAATTGTACTATACTCATGACAACCTTATCCGCTTGCAGGACACCGTGTTGGCTCCAGACTCAGCGTCGGGTGTCTCAGAACCGGTCCTTTTTCAAGGCCGTCAGGCGGGTATGCTGCTTAGAACATCGCATCAGCTTGGAAACACATTGATTCGGGTTGGTGCCGTTACCGAATATGTGCAAAACACTGGCAACCACATTGTAGATGCCGTCAGTGAAATTCAGCCGCAATTGTTCCTGCATTTGCATCACACCATAACCCCCCAGCTTAGCCTTCAGGCAGCGTCGCACCTGAAATATGCAATGAGTACAGCAGCCTATGGCGCCGGTGCCGGGTTGTTATGGAAAGGTTCAGTATCAAGGGTACTTGCAGACGTAAGCTATGTAACCACGCTTCCAACGCCGGCCGAGACACAGCTTGGTTTGAAACCTGAAAACGTTTTGTTGGCACTGGGTGAATATGCGTTTTCCGGAAAAAATTTTAAGGTTCGGGGAAGTTTGTTTTTTACATCAACCACCAACATGATTTCGAGCCATCTGGTGTATGACAGCCTTGGTCTGGCCGGTGATATACGTGCTTCGAACAGGCAAGACGCTGCACGTATGGTGGGAACGATTCTGTCAGGCACCGTGAGACATGGCTTACTTGAAACACAGGCAACCGTTCGCACTCACACAGCCATAACAGGGAGTAACCTTCTGCCACCACTCTCAGGAGACGTTCAGGTTGCAGGGATCTATCAATTAGGGCGGAATACAATTACGGGCGGCATTCATATCTCTGCACTGATACCTGGCACGGTACTCCAGTTCGTTCCAATTCGATGGATGAGTGTTCAGCCGCCCGGTGATGATAAAAAAGCTGTGTACAATGGGATTGATGCCTTTATCACCGCCTTTGTTGGTAATGCAGCAATTCGGCTCAGCTGGGAAAATATATTGGCTGAACGGTGGTATTCTACCTGGGTTACACCTTCGGTGCCAAGTAACTTCAGACTTAGCCTGACTTGGAATTTCCTGGATTAATTGCCGAAGACTGCGTAATCCCGGAATAGTCCTGGCTATTTAGTGCCATACGACGATAAATGCATATTCTTGCTAAATTTACAGGCAGGATCCACTATCGCTCATACAGCAATGCAGGCAACAACAATACCCGGGATGTTTTTGGAAGTCTGTAACAGGTTCAGTGCTTCACCTGATAAGATTGCATATTCCAGAAAAGTTAACGGAATCTGGCAACACGTCAGCCACATTCAGTTGTTCAACGATGTGTGTGATCTTGCCAATGGATTGCTGGAACTTGGAATAAAGGCCGGAGACCGTGTTGGAATTGTAAGTGAGAACAGGTTGGAGTGGATCATCGCAGACTTTGCTATTACGGGTATTGGAGGCATTGACGTTCCCGTTTTTACAACGCTCTCTGAGCAGCAACTGGCTTACGTATTTAACAATTGCGAAACTCGTGCTGTTTTTGTTTCCAATACGCTTATTGCCGAGAAATTGCAGCGTATACGTGCGTCTATCCCGTCGCTGGAAGTTGTTATCGTGATGAACGCTGATGTTCCAATTTCACACGGTATGTTGCACTTTTCAGATGTTGCTGAACTTGGACAGAGAATCCCGGAGAAGCAGCGAGTTAAACGATTTTATGACCATACGTCAAACGTACAACCCGAAGATATACTGACGCTGATTTATACGAGTGGAACAACGGGCAATCCTAAGGGAGTCATGCTTACGCACGACAACCTGTTGTCAAACATAAAGGCCTCGTTGTCTGTATTTAACCTATCGGCTACGGACACTTTTCTGAGCTATCTTCCCATGTGTCACAGCTATGAGCGCATGAGCGGTTACTATCTGGCCTTTGCCGTTGGTGGCACTACCTTTATTGCCGAAAGCATCGAAACGGTTGCAGAGAATATGAAGGAGGTACAGCCAACGATCATGACATCGGTACCACGGCTGTTCGAGCGCATCCGGATACGAATCGAGCAAACAGTTAGCAGGGAATCGGGAGTTAAGAAACATCTAGGAATGTGGGCTCTGAATACCGGGAAACGATATGCAGCCGGAAATCATACACCTGCCAGCACCCTGACATTTAGGGTGGCACGTACCCTTGTATTGTCAAAGATTAGAAATCGGATTGGAGGCAACCTGCGTTTCTTCATCTCTGGAGGAGCCGCTCTTCGATATGAGGATGGTATTTTTTTTAAGGCACTCGGAATACCTATTCTTGAAGGATACGGATTAACGGAAACGTCGCCTGTGCTGACGGTTAATCGAGAAGGCGAGGAAAAACTCGGTACAGTGGGAACACCACTTCCTAACGTAGAAATTAAGATTGCAGAGGATGGGGAAATCCTTGCAAGGGGACCCAATGTCATGGCTGGCTACTGGGCTGATGAGGAAGCAACCAGGGCAATGATCGATTGCGAGGGCTGGTTATCTACAGGCGATATCGGTGTGATTGATACGGATGGACGCTTACGGATTACAGACCGGAAAAAGCACCTCATCGTTTCAAGCGGCGGAAAGAATATTGTCCCTCTACCAATTGAAAGTAAACTACAAGAATGTAAATATATCAATCAGGTCATGCTTGTTGGCGACGGACGTGAATACTGTACAGCGCTTATCGTTCCTGATCAGGACGCGGTGCTTGAATGGGCAGCACGGCGCAATTTGCCAACTCAGAACTGGGACGAGCTGGTGAGGAGTGAAGAATTATTCTCCGAAATCAAAATTGCAATTGGTTCACTGCAAACCGGATTTGCCAAGTATGAACAGGTACGACGTTTTCTGCTGCTAAGTGAGCCATTTACGGTTGAAAATGAATTACTGACGCCTACGCTAAAGGTTCGGCGTAATGCTGTGTTAGCAAAGTATAGCAGTCAGATCGAATTATTGTATCAGTCAAAAAAGTAATACCTGCAGAAGGTATCTGAAGGTCGTACACCTGACGTGTTCTGTACCAGATATGTGTACCCGAATGGTACCGGAGGAGGGATTTGAACCCCCGACACACGGATTATGATTCCGTTGCTCTAACCAACTGAGCTACTCCGGCAGAGCCACAAAGATAAGAGATAGCACTTAATAACAACAGACCGGAGGCACCTAATCGTGCAACTTGTTCAGTTCGTCGCGTATTTGAGCGGCTCTCTCGTAGTCTTCCAGCCGAACAGCATCCTCTAATTCCTGTTCCAGACGTTCTCGCGCTGTCAGAGGCCTGGCTGGCTTCCTGCCTAGCTCCGGATTAAGCGCATGGGGATCATCGCTGTCCGACTGCGAAAGAGAACCAAATGCAGCAGAACCATCGGTACCTGAGTCTTCGGTTTCATCTGAAGACTGTGATAGTATCTCTTCGGTAACATACACGGGGACTCCGCAGCGAATTGCCAAAGCGATGGCATCACTTGGGCGTGCGTCGATTTCAACGTTGCTATTCTCGAAGATCAGTGATGAATAGAAGGTCCCGTCATGAACCGAGTGAATTACTACCTCTTTGAGGTGTGCTCCAAGGCCTTCGATCACTGAACGCATCAGGTCATGCGTAAGCGGACGCTGTGCATGAATTCCTTCCAGCTCGCTGGCAATAGCCTGCGCTTCGTGAATACCGATAATAATCGGCATCTTCCGCTGTCCATCGGCTTCCTTTAAGATCAGGGCATAAGCACCCTGGCTCATGCCACGGTCTGTTAAACCAAAGATGTCCATTTGGATACGCGCCATGGTTCCTCGGAAGTTACTGAAGCAATTTGTAAGTGTGATGGTTTGGGGAAGGTACGATCTTCATACGGTCACTTGGAAATCACAGTTAATTTTTATGAGTAATCGTGGCAATCCCTGACGTGAGCTTTGGTAGGACATCAAAAACATCACCAACAATCCCATAGTCGGCCATTTTAAAGATGGGTGCGTCTTTATCCTTGTTAACGGCAACAATGATCTTGCTGGAACTCATTCCTGCAAGATGTTGAACGGCGCCACTAATTCCACAAGCCACATACATCGTTGGGCTGACGGTTTTACCGGTTTGGCCTACCTGTTCACTGTGAGGCCGCCATCCGGCGTCAACTACTGCACGTGACGCACCAACAGCACCACCAAGAACACGGGCAAGGTTCTCGATTAATTCGAAATATTCAGGAGCCTTAAGCCCCCTTCCACCACTGACAACAATATCAGCTTCCGATACATCCAGTCGTCCCTGATTTACAATCGTTTCTTTTACGACGGCAGAACGCACTTGTGCGCTATCCGAGATACTAATCTGAGATTCCTGCGGCTGTGTTGCGTTTTCAATCGTCCTTGCAGTAAAAACATTCGGACGTACGGTAACTACCGTAACAGGGGTGGTGGACCGTACTTTTTGTAAAACCCTTCCACCGAAAATTGGGCGTACGGCTTCGATATTGCCGGGTGCACCGTCGAGTTCTACGCAGTCAACAAGTAGTCCAGCTTCCAGGAGTACGGCCACACGCGGCGCCAAGTCCTTGCCATGTGCATTAGCAGAAAACAATACCATTTGTGCGCCGCATTGTTTGGCAGCATCTGCAATCGTGCGTGCCCATACACCGTTGGCGTATTCCGTTACTCCGGAACCAATAACGTTGATGCACGACTCAAGACCGTAGGCACCTGCAGCAGCTATGTGTTCAGCGCTTGCATTAAAAACTACCCCGCAGACTTTCTTTCCGCCAGCAACCTTACGTGCTGCTGTAATTGCTTCGTAAGAGGAACGCTTTAATCCATTTACTCCTGTTTCTAAAAACACTAACATTTAGATCACCTTTGCTTCTTCGTGTAACAACCGTACCAGTTCTGCGATATCTGCGTCAGAGTCAGAATATATTTTATTTAACCGTTTCAGGTCAGGAAGAGTCATTGATACAGTTTCCGTCCTTGACTGAACCGATGAAACTGCCCGTTCGGTGATGGGCTTGCTTTTGGCTTTCATAATGTCAGGCAGTTTGGGATATCGAGGATCGTTCAGTCCTTTTTGAGCACTGACAATGCAGGGCAGGGAACAGGTTACTTTTTCCTTACCTCCTTCGATGTCACACTCAGCAGTAACGGTCGTTCCATCAATTGTAAGTGTACTTACAATCGATACACTAGGCAGTTCCAGGAGTTGCGCTACCATTCCAGGCACGGCAAACGAATCAAAGTCAATACTTTGTTTTCCAAAAATGATAATGTCGGGTGACAGTTCCTTGGCATACTCTGCAATGCTGCTTGCAACAACAAACGAGTCAGAGGAATGTGGGTCGTTAATGAGCACAGCTGCATCGGACCCCATTGCCAGCGCTCGTTGGAGCACTTCTTTGGAGGCAGGAGTACCAACTGTTACCGTGGTAACCGTGCCGCCATGTTTTTCCTTAAGCTGAAGGCCTTCCTCAATTGCAAACTCGTCATATGGATTAAGGATAAACTTAACCCCTTGTGGATTGATTTTCTTTCCATCGTCCGCTACACCGATCTTCGCCGATGTATCTGGAACCAGGGATGCACACACTAAAATATTCATGGTATACAATGATTGGTTGAAATTGGAAGAACAAATATACCGCAATCAATTTTCTAGTCTTGCAGTGCCTACCATGCATCGGAACCTGTGAAACCGTGGTTCTAACCAAGCGGGGTTATGCACCTGTAAGCATGCTCCGTACGTATTGCCCTGTAATTGACATTGGGTGAGCAGCAATTTGCTCGGGAGTTCCTGAAGCCACGATGATACCGCCATGTCTGCCTCCATGCGGACCAAGATCAACAATATGGTCGGCATGTGCAATAACGTCCAGGTTGTGTTCAATCACAAGCACTGTATTCCCTCTGTCCACCAAGGTATCGAGCAGCTTTAACAAAACCCGGATGTCATCAAAATGCAGTCCAGTGGTAGGTTCGTCTAATAGGTAGAGTGTTTTACCCGTACCTACCTTTGCCAGTTCGGTGGCGAGCTTAACCCTTTGAGCCTCACCACCAGAAAGCGTAGGCGCCTGCTGACCCAGGCGGATATAGCTCAGGCCAACATCATATAATGTTTGCAGCCGGTGCCTGATTTTTGGGATACTGGAGAAAAAGTCAAGTGCTTCATCGACCGACATGTCAAGAACATCGGCAATTGACTTTCCTTTATACTGAACTGCAAGGGTCTCGGCATTATACCGTTTGCCATTACACGTTTCACAGTTCACATAAACATCAGGGAGAAAGCTCATTTCTATGCGCCGAAGCCCTGACCCTTCGCACTCTTCACAACGTCCGCCTGCAACATTAAAAGAAAACCGTCCCGTTTTGTACCCGCGTACCTTAGCATCAGGTAGTACTGCAAAAAAATCACGGATATGGGTGAAGAGCCCGGTGTAGGTTGCCGGGTTTGATCTTGGAGTACGGCCTATTGGTGCCTGATCGATTTCAATTACCTTGTCCAGATACTCAAGCCCGGTAATCGAATCGTAGGGTAGCGGGTTCGTTTCCGCTTTGTGATAATGTTTTGCAAGAATTGGATAGAGTGTTGAATTGATTAAGCTACTCTTGCCGCTACCACTCATGCCCGTTACACACGTAAATGTTCCAAGCGGTAACCTCAGTGTGACGTTCCTGAGGTTGTTCCCGGATGCACCGGTGAGGACGAGTTCGTTTCCTGCATTGCTTCGCCTGACGGCAGGTATTGGAATGCTGCTCTTGCCTGATAGATAGTCGTAGGTTAATGACTTACCAGAAAATTCCGGTGCTGGAGCGTCAGGTCTCATTGAAAATTGTGCGGTGACTGACCCGCCATGAATCCCTGCACCCGGACCGATGTCCACTACCTTGTCGGCCTCAACAATCATTTCCTTATCATGCTCAACTACGATGATGGTATTGCCCAGGTCGCGTAATTCTTTGAGTGATTGAATAAGTTTCATGTTGTCGTGCTGATGCAGCCCAATGCTCGGCTCGTCAAGAACATAGGTAACTCCCACAAGCTGACTGCCGATCTGTGAGGCCAGACGAATCCTCTGGCTTTCGCCACCGCTCAGGGTTCTGGATGAACGGCTAAGTGTTAAATAGCTGAGACCGACCTGATTTAAAAAACGAAGCCGCGATACAATTTCCTTAATGATAATTCCGGCAATGATGCGTTGCCTGTTAGACAAGTGGTTGGCAAGGTCTCTGAACCATGCTTCAGCAGTCTCGATATCCAGAGTCGTGACTTCATAGATATTTTTATCATTAATCCGGATAAACAAATTTTCGGACCTGATGCGTGCTCCGTGACATTCGCTACATGGCTTTGAAGAAAAGTACTGTTCAATGAGTTTTCTGCTTGTAGACGATGTTGTTTGCTCGTATTGATGTCGTAAGGCTGGTAATAATCCGATAAACCGGTGAAATACGCTACGTTGTTTATACGAAACTTTTGCACGGATGTTATCACCTCCTTCCAGAAACAGGTGAAGCTTCTCAGCAGGGATGTCGGCAATCGGACTCGAGACATTGATATCGGTTTCGCGACAGTAGGCACTTGCAATTTGCCACAACCATGTTTCGCGTTTTTTACCAAGCGGAGCTATCCCGCCGTCAGCAATCGAGACGGATGTGTCAGGAATAATGAGTGCAGGATCAAAATTGCGAGTCTGCCCGAGGCCCTCGCAGGCAGTACAGGCGCCAAAAGGGGAGTTGAACGAAAAGCTATTGGGTGCAGGTTCGCTATAGCTGGAACCACACTGCGGACATGAAAGGCTGGTACTGTAGTTTAATTTCTGTAGCGAGGTGTTATTACGCAGGAACTCAATGTAGACGTTTCCCTCGCCGACTGCCAAGGCTGTTTCGATACTTTCTGTGAGTCGTCGCTGTTGTCCCTCATTTACTTGCAGCCTGTCCACCACAACATCAATTACGTGAGTCTGGTATCGTCGCAACTGCATCCCTTCTAAAATCTCCTGCACTTCTCCATCAATCCGAACCCGGGTGTAGCCCTGACGTCGGAGCTGCTCGAAAAGTTCGCGGTAGTGACCCTTTCGGCCTTTCACAAGGGGTGCATACACGTAACAGATGGCAGTTTCTGGCATGTCTTTGGCATGAATCAGTACCGATTCAACGATCTGATCAGGACTCTGCTGCATAACCGGAATGTTACAGTGTACGCAGTACTGAATGCCAGCCTTGGCATACAGAAGTCGTAAATAATCGTAGATTTCGGTAACGGTACCCACAGTGGAGCGTGGATTGTGTCCAACAGTTTTTTGCTCAATACTGATGGCAGGCGAAAGACCTTCAATCAGATCGACGTCGGGTTTTTTCATGATCCCGAGAAACTGACGTGCATAGGCACTCATACACTCTACATATCGGCGTTGTCCTTCTGCGTAAATCGTATCAAACGCTAGCGACGATTTGCCACTGCCACTTAATCCTGTGATTACTACAAGCTGGTCACGTGGTATATCCAGGCTAATGTTTTTAAGATTGTGTTCGCGTGCTCCACGTATCTGTATTGTTGTGAGATTCGATTCCGTTGTCATGGCTTACCAGTTATCGGTACAGGGATGTTAATGGTGTTTGTTTGTGGAATCAGGAGTATCAAAACCATACGGCATCCATGGTGGCAAAGTTCGTAAGGAGCTTTTTTCAGAAGAAACGTCCGACAAACGCTACAGATAGGCTTCAAGTTCACTCTCGCTTTGCAGTAGAACTGATCTGCCCTTGCTGCCGTCCGGTGGACCCACGATGCCGGCGCTTTCAAGCTCATCTACGATCCTGGCTGCACGGGCATAGCCGATTTTTAGGCGCCGCTGTAACGTACTGACTGATGCTTGTTGAAGCTGAATAAAAATGCGGGCGGCGTCAGCAAACAACACGTCAACATCATCGCTGGTGCTGGTGCCGCCCTGACGTTTCTGGGCAATTGATGGCAAAATATATGGTGTTTTATATCCTTTTTGTTTTCCAATGTGTTCACAAAGGGCTTCAACTTCTTCGGTAGAAATAAAAGCATTCTGCATTCGAATTGGCTTAGGTGTATTTCCAGGAGCGAAAAGCATATCACCGTTACCAATCAAGTGCTCGGCACCACTGGTATCAAGAATTGTCCGCGAATCAACGCGGGCACTTACCTGGTACGCAATGCGAGCGGGAAAGTTTGCCTTGATAAGACCGGTTACAACGTCAACAGACGGACGTTGTGTAGCCACCACGCAGTGAATACCAACAGCGCGAGCCAGCTGGGCCAAGCGTACAATGGGTTCTTCTACATCCTTGCCTGCTGTCATCATCAGGTCTGCCAACTCATCAATAATGACAACGATATAGGGCATTGGTCTGTGTTTAATACCATCCTTATCCTTGATCTTGCCATCCTTAACCTTGCGGTTATAGTCGGCAATATTCCGCTGCCCGCATCCTGCAAGAATATTGTACCTCAGCTGCATTTCTTCGACAACATTTTTCAAGATGGTTACGGCATTGGCAGGTTCGGTAACAATGGTTTCGTCGATATCAGGCGATACGGCAAGGAAATGATTCTTCAGCTCGCGGTAGAGACTCATCTCAACCCGTTTAGGGTCAACAATCACAAACTTCAAATCACGGGGATGCATCCTGTAAATCAGTGATGCAATCAGCGTGTTAATGCCAACAGATTTGCCTTTCCCGGTTGCGCCGGCAATAAGGAGGTGTGGCATCTTTGTCAGGTCAGCACAGTAAACATCGCCAACGGCAGTTTTTCCTAATGCAATTGGGAGCTTGATATCGGGATTGTGGTATTTTTTACTTTTTATAATGCTACTGAATCGTACCAGGGACGGATTGAGATTAGGTATTTCGATACCTACCGTACCCTTGCCGGGGACAGGTGCCTGAATTCGTACAGCTGGTGCTTTAAGGGCAAGCGAAATATCGTCAGCTAGGGATTCAATCTGTGAAACCTTGATACCACTTGCTGGCACAAACTCGTACTGAGTGACAACAGGACCCGGCTGCACCGTCAGGTTTTCAATTTTAATCCGAAATGTTTCAAGCTTATCCTGCAAGATCTTTGCATTCGTGCGAAGCTCTTCTTCGTTAACCGACACTTCGTCCGTACCTTCCACCAGGAGAGAAGCTGGAGGTGGCTTATACACAATGTTTTCATCGTAGAGCGTAACGTTGGAGAGTTCTACCTCGGGTTCCCTGTGAACCTTCTCTTCAACGTTCACGATTAACGTGGGCTCAGCACCACTTTCTTCGGTGGGGGTGTTGGTGTTGGTATCAGTTTCATCATCATCATTTAAAAAGAGCGGCAGCTCCGGCACATCACCCGGATCGGATGGTCCTTTCTCAATCGGGTTTAAAATACTCGAGTCCAGAGACGTGGTTGCTGACCGCCGCTGGACTTCATCCAACCCGTAGCGCACATTTTTATCCTGTTTTCCAAGTGCTGCGTCAACCGGTTTTTCCGATGGAACCACGGGCTTAGATGCTATACCAGCTTCTGCACCGGATCGAACGATCGTAACACCGTCCGCCGATGATCGTGCCGGCCGGACGATGACCGAACCATCATCGGAAGAGCGTTCGGAGACGGTATCTGCAACACCGGCGATCGATTCTGTCTGGTCGGGATCATGACGCTTAGTGGCCTTTGTCCGGACTACATTCATAAGAACTTCACCCCCCCGCCTGGCAAGTGCAGTCAGTGAGTCAACAGGAATTGTAAATCCAAATGATACGGTAAAGAACAGAGCAGTGAAAAAGAACAGGAAACTTCCGATTGATCCGATGATTGGTGTTAATACACCGGCGAAGAACTGTCCAACGGCGCCACTGTAAATGGTTCCTATCTCGGGCAACCAAGACACCAGCTGTGCTGTACCAACAATGGACGACACGATAATTGTAGAGAGTACCGTTGCAACGGAACGTTTTGTCAGCAACGGTGAAATCTTCTGAAAACGGTATAAGTCCCATGCTGCCAGCAATCCCAAAATGGGGAATGCGACTGACCAGATGCCAACCGTATTTGTGAACAGCCAGTGGCTGATAACTGCACCTAACAGACCAAGCCAGTTATGTGTTGTTTCGAACCGTAGTCGTAAATCGTCTGTTCCTTTCAGTGTTCCAAAAAGATCACGGGCTGTAAGCTGGGCATTTGCCTCGTCGCGTTGAGTGTACGAAAGCAAGGCCAGCAGAATCAGAAAGCACAGAAGTGACAGCAGAAAAGCCACGATTCTGATGTTTCGGACCTGCATACCTGGCGCAGCCTGCTCCACAATCGTAGGATCGGGGACCGGCTCGGACTCAACGATGCGTCTCCTTGCTGAACGTCTGGGGGGTAAATGATCTGGTATTGTCGACACAGTTCCTCATTCAAGTAAAATTCGCTGCGCTGAAAATTATGGATAATTTGCGGTCTGTATGATATACTCCCCAAACCGATTGCTCCTAATTGCCGGTCCGTGCGTTGTTGAAAGTGCTGAATTAGTCATGGACGTAGCCCGCCACCTCGTGCAGATTACCAGCGGATTACCAATTGATCTTGTCTTCAAATCTTCGTACCGCAAGGCAAACCGAACAAGTCACACGTCGTTTACCGGCATCGGAGATGCAAAAGCGCTAGAGGCTCTCGCCAGAGTGAAAGGGGCTTTTGGCATACCTGTTCTTACTGACATTCACGCAGACCACGAGGCTGCCATTGCCGCGGAAGTATGTGATGTTCTTCAGATACCTGCCTTCCTCAGCAGACAAACGTCACTCCTTGAAGCTGCCGCTAATACCGGTAAGGTCGTAAATATTAAAAAGGGCCAGTTTATGGCACCAGAGGATGTTATCAGGGCGGCTGACAAGGTGCTGGCAACCGGCAATCGCCATGTATGGCTAACCGAGCGCGGTACAACTTTTGGCTACCATGACCTGGTGGTTGACATGAGAGGTCTAATTACAATGAAAGCCTCAGGCTTACCGGTGATTTACGATGCCACGCACAGTGTGCAGCAGCCCAGTCTTGGAACGCAGAGCGGCGGGAAGTCGGAGTTTATTTCCGGGCTGGCACACGCAGCGATGGCTACCGGAATTGGAGGGCTATTCATTGAAACACACCCGGATCCGCCTCGTGCACTCAGTGACGCAGCCACACAAATGCCTCTGCATTTGGTTGAGAACTTTCTACATTCCATTTTGCGTGTATGGAATGCCGTACGATAGGTTACGCACTCAGCATTGCTGCCACAATGGTATTACTTACCTCTAGTTCCCAGCATCAACAGTATAAACGCTCTGATAATGATCCTTACTTGATGGCACCACTTCATGTTAGCTACAATATTCAGGTACGGTTTCAGGACAGTTCATTTACAAAAGCTGTTCTGCAAGCAGGCAAAGCTCAAGTGTATGAAACACGAATGGAAACATTACTCGGTCAGGGAATCCGAATTGTGTTTTATGAAAAAAACAGCGTAAAAGAAGTTGCTACTCTTGTGGCAGACAGTGCAGTGATTGATGACCGAACAAAAAATATGACTGCGATTGGAAACGTAGTCGTACACTCGGATTCAAGCAATACTACGCTGAAAACAGCAACACTTAACTGGGATCAGGGTGACGAGAAAATTAAAACCTCAGATGCCGTTCGGATTACCACACCTACAGAAGAGATAGACGGCATTGGTTTTGTATCAGATCACATGCTAATTAATTATACGATATTCCGAGTGAGAGGAGTACACCGCCGATGAAAAAAACCTATGTTATTGGTAATTGGAAAATGACTGCGAGCGGATCAGAAGGCATCAACCTTGCTCGACTCTTACGAAGCGGATCCAGCTCGGAAGCTCTGGACCTTTTAGGCGATGACAACATCGAGTATGACAATCGCGACCTGGTTCCAATTGTGATATGTCCGCCTTTTCCGGTTTTAAGCGAAGTTGCCAGACTGTTTCATGGTACACGCTTCTACGTTGGTGCACAGGACTGTCACTATCATGACAAGGGGGCTTTTACAGGCGACGTAAGTCCTGCAATGCTGGCTGAACTTGGATGCACCTGGGTGATCGTCGGACACAGTGAACGACGTCGGTACCATTCCGAAACAAATCAGGTCATTGGAAAGAAAGCTGCTGCAGCTCTCAGGAACGGATTAACGCCGATCGTTTGTATCGGAGAAAACCAGGACGAACGTCGGCAGGGGAGAACAGAGGCGGTGCTGATAGAGCAGATTGACGGAATCGTCTCGGAACTTGGTCCTGAATCACTTCAGAAATGCGTGATCGCATACGAGCCTGTCTGGGCCATCGGCACAGGTAACGCTGCAACATCTGACCAGGCTACCAGTGTACATTCAACAGTCAAGCAGCACTGTCTGATCATTTGCGGCAAACAATTGCCCGTGCTTTACGGTGGAAGCGTTACGTCTGATAATGCGCGAGACTTTATATCGATGGCTGACATTGACGGAGTACTTGTTGGAGGAGCTTCGCTCAGCAGTGACTTTCTTTCCATTGCCATTGCTGCCGGTGCCTGATGAATCTTACGTTTGCCAATATTCTTACACTAACGCGACTGTTTCTTGCGCCAATTGTTCTTGCACTCGCTGTAGCCGGTACACCACTTACAGTTTCGTTGGCCTGCATTACCTTTATTGCTGCTGCCCTGACTGACTGGCTTGACGGGTATCTTGCCAGAGCCTACGGACAGGTAACGGATATGGGAGCATACCTTGATCCGCTGGCAGATAAAGTGCTAACAATTTCTGCCTTCGTAACGTTTTATATTATCGGAATCATGCCGCTTTGGATGGTACTGGTTAATGTTATTCGTGATTTTGTTGTTACTGCTTTACGCAACATTGCTGAAGAGCGTGGAACATCTGTTAAAACTACCCGCCTTGCTAAATGGAAGACTGCTCTGCAAATGGTTGTCATCATCAGCGTCTTATTCCTGTACTGGCTTTCGATCACCGATCCCGGGTTTGAACTCTCAGGTATGGTTTTAGGTACAACGACCGATATTGTTTCTATACTGTATTCAAAATTGGTATGGTGGATGTTGCTTGTACTCACTGTTTACACCCTGATCACCGGTATTGACTATACAGTTCGATACCGTAACCTGCTTTCCAGACCAATCATGAGCAGCCATCAGATTGCAGTCACCATTGCCACCGTAGGATACACTGGGTACCTGCCGGTTGCACCCGGATCGTGGTGCAGCCTTGTGTTCATGTTTATTGCGCTCATTACTACCGGAGTAGCCGACGTCTGGTTCTGGTTCTGTATTGCGGCATGTGCACTAGCCCTTCCAGCACTGTGGGCAATTAAAACTCTTCAGCCGTCGTGGGGTCCAGACCCGGGTCGAATTGTTATTGACGAGGCAATTGGAATGTGTGTAGTTTATGCAGTACCAATGATGACCGCCAGTGTCTGGTACATCGTAGGCGGGTTCCTGTTATTCAGGATTTTCGATATTGCAAAGCCCGTTCCAGCCTCTACACTGAACAACCGAACCGAAGCCTGGGCAGTAATTGCCGACGATGTGATTGCCTCCATTTATACCATTGTAGTGGTGTACTGCATTAATTTTTTCGTTCAATTGACCCCTTTTGCTCTGAAAACCTTGTAAATACGGTCATTGTGGAAAAATTACCCTTGCTAACCCGCATGGTTATGGGCTATGTTCGAACTGTAATTAATTCATCTTCATCACACTCATACGAGGTTTGTATGAACAAGGCAGAGCTAGTTGAAGCGATTGCCAATGGTGCCGGCCTCAGTAAAACACTGGCCGATGCAGCTCTCAGCGCAACACTCACGGCTATTAAAACTGAGATGGGCAAAGGGAATGATGTTTCCTTAATTGGTTTTGGCTCCTTCAAGGTAGGCAAACGTGCTGCACGCATGGGGCGCAACCCGCAAACGGGCAAGCCGCAAAAGATTGCAGCTCGTAAGGTTGCTAAGTTCTCGCCGGGCGCCGAACTGAAAGCCATTGTCAACGGCGAAAAGAAGGCCGCTTCTGCAAAGAAAGCAGCACCAGCTAAGAAAGCCGCAGCAAAGAAGAAGAAGTGACGGCTCACGTACGACGAGGCTCACATTTTTGTGAGCCTTTTTTTTTGCCATTCCATAGCTTTGCTTTGAATGAAACAGAACAATCTTGTTCGCATCACCGATTTGACTGACGATGATATTGATGCCATCCTTGGTACTGCATCGGTATTCCTTAAGAAAGATGATCATCGTTTGAAGTTGCCAGTGAGCCTGGCCGGATACAATATCTGCCTTCTGTTTTTTGAGCCATCCACGCGAACCCGCATGTCATTTGAACTGGCTTCGCATCGTCTCGGAGCAACGGTATCAACCTTTGTTCCGCTTGGCTCCAGCATCTCAAAAGGCGAATCGGCAAACGAAACTGTTGCCACTGTTTCGCACATGGGATTTGACCTGTTGGTGATCCGTAGTGCTCTGGACGGATTAACTGATTATGCCGCAACCCTGGGCACTACACCCGTACTGAGTGGTGGCGAAACCACCGTCACTCATCCAACTCAGGCGCTGCTGGATGCGTCAGCCATAATGGAAGCACGCGGCTCTTCCCTCCATGGGGAACGTATAGTCATCGTAGGCGACGTGCGCCATTCCAGAGTAGCCCGCTCGCAGGCTGAACTTTTTATTCGTCTGGGGGCGACGGTAGCGCTGTGCGCACCACCGGAATTTCAGCCCCTTGCCAACGATGAAGTGTTCAGAGACATCCCTACACTCGAGTCTGTCTCTGATGCTCTTGAATGGGGTACTGTGGTGAGTATGCTACGAATCCAGCATGAACGGCTTGGTACAGACGCTGTTCCCGGTATAGAACATTACCGTAGGCAGTACGCACTTACATCACAGCACCTTGCAGAGTTGACATCTACCTTAGTAATCCATCCAGGCCCGGTTAACGAAGGAGTAGAAATCGATGGTGAGTTGTTAACCCACAAAAATGTACTGATACACCGGCAGGTTACTCATGGAGTGGCTGTACGGATGGCTGTTTTGCAACACATGTTAAGCTAATAATTATGCCCAAAAGAACAGACATACACACCATACTGGTTATTGGATCAGGCCCAATTGTAATCGGACAGGCATGCGAGTTTGATTATTCCGGTACACAGGCATGCAAGGTGCTAAAGCAGGAGGGATATCGGGTGGTGTTGGTAAACAGCAATCCGGCTACCATCATGACGGACCCCGAAACAGCTGATGCTACCTACGTAGAACCGATAACAACTGAGTACATTGAGAAAATAATCCAAATCGAAAAGCCGGATGCAATTCTTCCAACAATGGGCGGCCAGGTAGCTTTAAACGCTGCTGTTGCATTGCATGAGAGCGGCATCCTAAAGAAATATAATATCGAACTGATTGGGTCACAGATTGATTCAATTCAAAAAGCTGAAGATCGAGAGAGCTTCATGCATGCTATGAAGAGGATTGGAATGGACATGCCACGGGGTGGGTTTGTCCATTCAGAAGAAGGCGGCATGGAGATAATTGACACCGTGGGATTCCCGGCGATTATCCGACCAAGCTTTACTCTTGGAGGTACCGGGGGCGGCATTGCCTACAACATGCAAGAATACCGTGAACTGCTCAGGAGCGGTCTTTTGGCAAGTCCTGTACACCGGGTTCTTGTGGAAGAAAGTATTATCGGCTGGAAAGAGCTTGAACTGGAGGTAATGCGTGATTCAAACGATAATGTGGTGATCGTCTGTAGTATCGAAAACGTTGACCCAATGGGAGTGCATACCGGCGACTCTATTACGGTTGCCCCCTCACAGACACTTACTGATGCCGAATATCAGAAAATGCGTACTGCTGCACTGGCAATCATCAGGGAGATTGGCGTTGAAACTGGTGGCTCGAATATTCAGTTTGCACTCCATCCCGAAACGGCACGGATGGTTGTCATTGAGATGAACCCACGAGTGTCGCGATCATCTGCACTAGCCTCTAAAGCTACCGGCTTCCCGATTGCCAAAATCGCAGCACTCCTTGCCGTAGGCTATACTCTTGATGAGTTGACTAATGACATTACAAAGAAAACACCCGCCTGCTTTGAACCTGCTATTGACTACGTTGTTGCCAAAGTACCACGTTGGGATTTTGAGAAATTCCATGAACACAATACAACGTTGGGCGTCCAAATGAAGTCAGTCGGCGAGGCAATGGCCTTTGGTAGAAATTACAAGGAAGCCCTGCAAAAGGCATTGCGATCGATTGAGCGCGGACGTTATGGTTTTGGGTTCGACAGCCATTCATATCGTCAGATCGAACACCGTACCGAAGAGGAGCTTGTCCCGTTAAAACAACAACTCCGTATCAGACACAGTGAATCGATTTTTGATTTATGCGATGCTCTGCGGTTTGGTATCCCTGTTGACGAAATTTCACGGATCACGGGCTATAATGCCTGGTTTGTACACCAGTGCAAGGAAATTGTTGATACGGCGCACAGTATCATAGAAGCATCAAACACCGGGACCACACTCCAGCAGGTAGATGCTGCCACGATGCGCCACCTGAAACGCATGGGTTTTAGTGACGTTCAGCTTGCAGTTCTGTATAATACAACCGAGGCGGCTGTTGCAGGTCATCGCCGATTGCTTGGTGTAATCCCGGTTTTCAAAACCGTTGACACATGTGCTGCTGAGTTCGAATCCTCAACACCGTATCATTATTCCACCTACGAACAAGAGAATGAGTCTGCCGTTACTGACCGAAAAAAAATTATTATTCTCGGCAGCGGACCCAATCGTATTGGGCAGGGCATTGAATTTGACTACTGCTGTGTTCAGGGGGTTTTCGCCTTGAAAGCAATGGGATTTGAAACAATTATGATTAATTGCAATCCCGAGACGGTTTCCACTGATTATGACACTACTGACAAACTGTACTTTGAACCGCTTACGTTCGAAGACATCATGCATATTGTTGACCTTGAAAAACCCTACGGTGTTGTTGTAACCTTCGGAGGTCAGACGCCCCTTAAACTTGCACAACGCCTGGCTGATGCTGGTGTTCCAATCATTGGAACATCGCCCGATGGCATTGATCTTGCCGAGGATCGCCAACGCTTCGGAGATCTCCTTTCCCGTCTTGGCATCCCGTGTCCACCTTGGGGAACAACACTTTCCACCGATGAAGCAGCCAACATTGCTCGTCGGATTGGATACCCGGTATTGGTACGCCCATCGTACGTACTTGGTGGACGTGCCATGCAGATATGCTTTCGGGAGGAGCGCCTTCGAGAATATATCGAAGAGGCTATCACCCAGGATCCAACGCGCCCGGTACTCATTGATCATTTTCTTGAAAATGCTTCCGAATTTGATGTTGATGCGGTCAGCGACGGCACAACCGTTGTTATCGGAGGCATTATGCAGCATATCGAGGAAGCAGGCGTACATAGCGGTGACTCGTCGAGTGTGTTGCCTCCGTACGATATCTCTGAAGAGGTTTTGGAAACCATGATCAGGTACACCAGAATGCTGGCCCTGAAGTTAAACGTCGTGGGTTTAATTAACCTGCAATTTGCTGTACAGAATGGTGTTGTTTACGTCCTGGAAGTTAATCCGCGTGCTTCACGCACCGTCCCCTTTGTTTCTAAAGCAACCGGAATACGCTTGGCACAGGTTGCAGCACGCGTGATGGCGGGTGAACCACTAAACCCGGACGAGTTTCCTGAGAAGCCGGAAATGAACCGCAGAGTTGCCATTAAGGAATCGGTCTTTCCATTTATGAAGTTCCCACATGCAAGTTTGTTCCTGGGACCTGAAATGAGGTCAACCGGTGAAGTAATGGGAATGGACCGCAGTTTTGGTGAAGCCATCATTAAGAGTCATATTTCAGCCGGAAATACCTTGCCACTGGAAGGCAATGTTTTTATATCGCTTAGCTCGTATGATAAAACTCAGCGTGCAATTGATTTGGCAAGGGGCTATGCCAGCCTTGGATTTACAATCATGGCAACCGGTGGGACGGCTACGTTCCTGGAAGACAACGGTGTACAAGCCCAACGTGTTCTTAAACACTACGAAGGACGACCAAGTATCATTGACTTAATTGCTGACGGTAAAATCCAACTGGCCATTAACACCCCATTGGGTGAGAGTGCCCGGTATGACGAAGCCATCATGGGAAGAACTGCAATGCGGTACACCGTACCATTTTTTACTACCATTGCTGCCGCTGAGGCTTCGTTACACGGAATAAAGGCACTGAGGACTGGTACTACTACTGTACAATCGCTACAATCACACTACGCAGACGCGGTGTCGACCGCCTAGTACACCCTACAGGTATGGCCAAGAACAATGCTGATAGAGTGTGGACGGTGATCGACCTTATCAAATGGGGAACTGAGTATTTCCGCGAACGGGAGATCGAGAGTCCGCGTCTTACAATGGAGCTGTGCCTGTGTGATGTACTTGCCGTTACAAGAATCAAGCTGTATTCTGAGTTCGACCGTCCATTGTTACCACCTGAACTGGCACGTCTGCGAACCATGGTGAAACGTTTAGCTCATAACGAACCCTTGCAATACGTACTTGGCTACGCAAACTTCTACAGTCTGAGATTCGCAGTTACACCTGATGTGCTTATTCCACGCCCGGAAACAGAATTCCTTGTAGAACAGGCAATTCAGTTTGTTCAAGATGAAACGTCAAAAGGGGAGTCCGGAGCATTCCACTGTCTGGATATTGGCACCGGCAGCGGTTGTATAGCTATCAGCATTGCCGTACATACACCAACCACTCAGTGGACGTGTGCCGACTCTTCGGCAAAAGCTTTAGCAGTTGCCAGCTCTAATGCACGCACCCACGGTGTTGACGACCGTTGTACATGGATGCACGGCAATATTCTGAAATCCATACCCGAAGGACGTTTTAGACTAATCGTGATGAACCCACCATATATCCCTGCCAGCGAAGTCTCGCACCTTGATCCCAATGTCCGGGATTACGAACCCCATCAGGCGCTTACCGACGATGCTGACGGTATGACGTTCTACCGATGGCTTTCTCAGAACCTGGAAGGACTAATGGAAGAAAAGGGGCTGTGCATTATTGAACTTGGCCATGGTTTGCTTACGAAGGTTGTAGATCTTTTTGCACCAGCATGGGGTGTTTCAGTTATCGAAGATCTTGACAGGATCCCGCGAATAGCCGTCATAAGCAGAGCAGGGCCGTAAATTATGCCAACCCAAAGCAACTATACCCCGTTTTGTGTGTACTTTTTTGTAGTTTCGGCTCGATTTATCAGTAACTTGAATTTGATGATTTGTTAAGACCAGCAATTCTTGACTCAGTTATTGATTAAACCAGTCAGTGTCTAAATCAGATAATCGGGCATTGACTTTTTGAATTTGAACAACTTTTTTTACCAACTGGATTTAGTATGAAGAACCTAACCAATCTTCTCATAATCACACTTTGCCTGATTGTGGCCTATGTATTCTTCTATATGGTCTTGGGTGCCGATGCAAACTTCACTGACCCCAAAACCGGAGTTGTGGATTTCCATAACCCACAGAATGCTATGGGAATGGTTTTTACGGGTGGTCCTCTTGTAGGCCTGCTTATCGCCTGTGTGCTTTTAGCAATTACGTATGCCGTTGAACGCTGGCTCTCAATATCTAAAGCTAAGGGCAAGGCAAGTATGGATGTATTTGCAAAAGAAGTTGTAAAGTTGGTCGAAGGTAATAAGTTGGGGGATGCCGTAAAAGCATGTGAAAATCAGAGAGGAAGCCTTGCCAATGTTCTTCGCGAAGCAATTCTCAGGTTTCAGCACGTTGAGAACGACTCGTCAATGAACGTTGAGCAACGCTTGGGCGAAGTTCAGCGGATTATTGATGAGAACATGAATCTGGAAACTCCGTTGCTTGAGAAAAACCTGGTAATCTTGTCAACCGTAGCCTCGATTTCAACGATGATCGGCTTGCTTGGCACGACCGTTGGGATGATCCGTGCCTTTGCAGCTCTCGGAGCCGGTGGCACTGTAAGTGCACAGCAGCTTTCAATCGGGATTTCAGAAGCATTGTATAATACGGCAGGCGGACTGCTGGCCGCCATTATTTCCATTGTTGCATATAACATGTTTACAACAATGGTTGATAACTTCACCTATCAAATGGATGAGGCAATTCTAAGTTTAAATGAAACGTTCAGCATTCGTTTAGGTTCGAAAGCATAATTCCTGTAACTGGAAGTACATCCTATGCCTAAAATCAAAAAGAAACGCGTTGGCTTTGTGATGGATATGACGCCTTTGGTGGACATTACATTCCTGCTACTGACGTTCTTCATGTTTACAGCTAAATTTCGAAGTGAAGCCGAAAGCGAGCAGAAATTTACTATTAAACGTCCACAGACTGTTGCTGATACTGCAAAACTTCCAGAGAAAGATCTTGTTCTCATTAAGATTGGCGTTGACTCAGTTGCACGCGATACGGCTTGGTATGTATCGATGTTAAACGAAGAGGATGTTGCCGAGTTGTCCAAGGCGATGATGGCTATGGACTATCCAAATGCAAATGAGTCGTCGGTCAGCTTCAAGATCACTGACACAACGTGGCTGGGCAAGATCATTGAACGCACTCGCATTATCAATACTCAAGCTCGGTACGCTATTGATGCTGACAGAGGTCTCAGGTATTGGTGGATTGATAAAACCATAAACGAATTGCGCAAGAAGAGGGCAACGACGTTCAACTTCGTAACCGAAAAGCGACAATAACTTGTAACTAAAAAGCACTACAGTGCGTCTCAGCCTTAGTGCCTACTTAAAAGGAGATTACAATGGCAGGCGGTGGTGAAGCGCTTGGAGGAGGCGCAAAACAAAAACGCGGGAAAGCCGGAAAAAGAAAGGCGCGAAAGCGTCTTGGTTTCAGAATGGATATGACGCCCCTGGTGGATATCACATTCCTGCTGCTAACATTTTTCATGCTGACAACATCCATGATTACACCGCAAACCATGGAGATGTTTGTTCCGCCTGAAATCGATAAACCGGTAGAAGTACGTGAGTCTGAACTGTTTACGATTCGTATACGAAACGATGGCAAGATTTTTTATAACATCGGGAAAGACGAACCAACAGCAGTTGTGAAAAAGGACGAATTACTGAAGGTGGTTGTTGATCAAAACGTGGCACTTAAAAATCGCTGCATTGTAACCCTCAAAACGGCAGATAATGCTCCGTATGGTTTAGCAGTTGAAGTCTTGGACCTCCTCAACCAGGCAGAACCGCTGATCATCGACGGATTACGTAGAGCCGGAATCAATGAACGAAAGCGAATTTTCACAGTTTCACCATTTACTGCGGACGATGCTAAGGAGGTAAATGGACTATGACAACAGCAGTAGCACAGACCCCTGCAACGCTTCCTGGCTTTGGCGCTTCAGCGTTTAAGGACCTGATACGGAAGAATACCCGAAAGGCATTTTATACAACACTTGTCATTCTGCTTCTATTTGGGATGTCGTCCTGTTCGTATCGTTACATCGAAAACTGGATGTTCCCTCCACCACAGGTGGTTAGAGTAAAGCTTGCCAAGGTAAGCCTGGATATGTTGGCACCGCCGCCCTCTGAAAATCAGGATGTGCCGCCTCCACCACCACCTACCGTTGTTCCACCTGTTAGCGGCCCGGCCGTCAGAGCCGGAATGCCGGTGGCCGTACCCGACGCATTACTCCCTGAGGACCTAAAGGATTTTGCTACTGTTAAGGACATCAATGTGGCATCTGCCGTTGGCGGAGACGGATCGAATTTCGGAGACTTTGCAAGTAATATCGGACATGATGTTGGCACCCTGAACATTCAAACCAAGGAAGAAGAGCCGAATGTTGAAGATTTTATTGCAGTAGAAAAGGAACCTGACTTTGATTATGCAGCCCTGCAGCGTAGAGTTAAATACCCTGAGCTTGCTCTAAAAAATGGTATCGAGGGTCAGGTGCTTGTTGCAGCATTGGTTGGCAAGGATGGACGGGTTGAAAAAACCCAGATAATTGACTCAGAGAACGAAATACTTAATGCAAGTGCTGTGAATGCAGTAAAAGAAACCATTTTCACCCCGGCAGTAAATAACGGTGTTCCTGTCAGAGTGTGGGTACGTATTCCAATTGCATTTAAACTTCGGTAATCGTGTTCTTTACGATACTCAATGTTGCCATACGCTCAGCAGTACTTCTTCTTGGTTTTGGCATACTCTTTACCGGATTGGGAGCAGGAATCTCATCACCAATCAGAGAGGTATTTGGTGCTCTGTGCATTCTGTTTGGCATATACCGACTTTTGATGTTTTACCAGGCTAAAAAAAAGTACCATCAATGAACATTGTCCTTCTCCTGTTTGTTTGTTGTGTTCTGGCTGCGTGTAACCCGGCCGAACAAACAAACCAGAACGCAGAAACGGCTATCTCTGGTCAGGCTGAGGTTTTGTGCGATGCTGAAGTTGTTAACCTGATACAACCAGCACAACGACTTTTTGACAGCGTAACCCCCAAGGCAACAATAACACTGGTTCCAGTTCCTGCCAATGAAGCCGTATTGCAGCTTATGCAACACAAGGCACGTGCCATTGTGGTTGCCAGAGACTGGTTCCCTGAGGAACGACAGGAAGCAGAAGCAACCAAGGGTGATGATGGATACCCCCGTACGTTAATAGCACGTGACGCCCTTGTTTTTTATGCAAACAAGGATTTTCCGTACGATACGATGCATGCAGATCATATTCGTGAATGGGTCCGAACGGGGAAGTTCCCACTTTCTTCCTATCCTCAACTGAAAAAGAAGCCTATTCTGATTGTTCCGGGTTCTGCGTCGTCGGTCTATGGCAATCTGCGCACTGTTGTTTTGAATGGCACAGAGCCCTGCACTGACTGCATTCATTCACTAGGCACCACTGATTCTGTTAAAGCCGGTGTTCATGGAAACGTTCATTACATCGGCGTTGGCTATTTATCCGGGCTGGTAAGAGATACCTCGGTTAAAATGTTACGGCTGAGCTGGACCGACTCTACCGGACAATATCAGTTTCCCCGGCTGGTTCATGCCGGTAATCTCGTACAAGGATTGTATCCATTTCCCGTCCCCATATACGTTGTATTACGCGATCGTGCAAACCAGTACAGTCTGCCAAGCGGATTTGCACTCTATCTTGCACGTGACGGTAAGGCTCAGCGCTCATTCTTTGATGCGGGGATTGAACCTGGGTTCGCCAAGATTGTTATTCACACTCCTGAATAGAACATGATTCGATTAATTATTTGTGTTGCCGTTGTTTTAGCAACTTTACCATCCAACGGCAGGTCCGAAGATTATTTTGAAAAGGCAAAAGCTTCTGCCTCCGTATCAGACTACGTAGAAGCAGGGCGCCTAATCAGGCTTGCTGTAAGTGAGAAGCCTAAGGACGAAGAAGTACTCGAGTTAGCAACACGTATTTACACTGAACTTGAGATTCTTGATACTGCAGTTCTGTACGGCCGACGTTTGTACGAACAGAATGCCTCGACTCCCTCTGCCGTTCGTACCTATGCTACTGCACTTATTCGCGCTGGTAATCCAACTGAAGCCGTACGGATCCTACGGAAAATCACACAGAAAAACGCAGATGTTGAGACGTCGCTCTCCCTTGTGGAAGCCCTCGTGGAAGCCGATAGTATCCAGGCTGCTGAACTGGTAGCCACAACAGCAAAGAAGAATTACCCCAAGAGTCCTGATGCCTACCTGGCCGTAGGGTTGTTATACATGAAGTACAAACCTCAGCCAGTGTATGAACTGGCTAAGGACAATCTTGAAAAAACCATCGAGTTGGAGGAAAACAATCTTGATGCCCACTTCGCCTTGGCTCAGGTTTACTGGAGGATGGCCAACCGTGAATCTGATCAGGACCTAAGCAATGAACTGTTTAAGCGGTGTCTGCTGGAGTGGAATAAGGTAGGGCAACTCGACCCTCGTAATGCACGTGCCTGGTTTGAACAAGGAAAAATCCTATACCTGGCAAAGAAGTTCCGTGAATCAGTTGGAGCGCTCCAGCGGTATAAGGAGCTGCGACCAGGCAAAACTGGGAACTCTATTACAAACTGGTACCTTGGTGACGCTTTCTTTGAGCTCCATCTCTTTGATTCGGCAACGGTCTATTTAAACCAGGTTATTGAGTCAATTGATACACTCAAACCCAATGCTTACATGATGTTAGGTAAGTGTGGTGTCTATTCCAAAGACTGGTCTGCTGCCGTGAACTCGTATAACCAGGCGGTTACAGCCGGGCGTTCCCTTAACCAATGGGAACCTACCGACCTGTGGTACTTTGGTACCGCCCTTGTCATGGCCGGCGATACGTCAAAAGCAATTTCCGTCATGACTGAAGCTTCTCAAAAGGAGCCTGGTAACTGCAGCTTTATGTTCAGGTTTGGTTTGCTGCTGTCGGGCAAAAACATGAGAGAACATTCAAATCAAATCTTTCGACAGCGTTTACTGAACTGCTCGGATTCACTTGACGCAAAGGTGTATCTGTTCCTTGGTAATAACTTTTATGCTGACAGCGTTCTTGACAGCGCACGGGTTTACTACGAAAAGTCGGTAAACCTTGATCCGGCTCCCTACACGCTGAACAGGCTTGCAGAAACATTCACGGCACTGGCAGATGAACAACAGGCCAGAACCATTTATGAACGTGTGATTACTGCCGGTGCAGCTCCGGGTGCCTCAACTGCAGACAAACAAGGAGCAGTTCAGGCGATATTGAGGCTTAACGGATTTGATTTAACTGCAAAGAATTTTGATGCTATTATCACGCGGAGCAAGGCAGGCCTTGAAATTGACGGCAAAAATCAGTGGTTGAACCTCTACCTTGCCATCGGCTATCAGGGTAGCGGCGACACTAATGCTGCCTGCAAATGGTATAAGGAAGTTCTGAAAATTGATTCCAACAACGATACAGCCAGGAAAAATCTGAAAGCCCTTGGCTGCTAAACCGGAACTGACTCGATAGGAATTGCTTCAGCCCCTTACCATTCCCTCAGTTGTTCGCTATTTTTCGATTATCTGACCGTATATTTGTAGTCTTGTGGAAATGAGTTCACGGAAACTACCCGGCATTACCGTATGGATTGCTGGCATGGAAACAGGCGAGCGTGAGTTCGATCTTCACGTTGAAAGTACAGAAATACCTGACCTGGTTGCAGAGTACATGTCACCGATCCATGTGTATGGAAAAGTGCTAAAGCGAGGCAGAAAATTGCATGTCACCTATACGGTCTCTACAATTGCACGCTTGGTTTGCGACCGGTCTGTGGAGGAGTACGATGAGCAAATCACGGTAAACACAGAATTAAACTATGTGTTAGATTCAGATTTGTTCTTTCAGCAAAAAGGATTAGAACTTGATCCGGATGATGTTAGGGGGCTCAGAGATGATGCCCAGGAGATTGACATAACAGATGATGTGCGCCAGGATCTTGTGGTGGCACTTCCGATGAAAAGGGTGGCACCACAGTTTCGGGAAACCGAACTTCCTCGGGAATATACCACGCCGGATTCCGGAAGTGAAATTGACGAGCGGTGGGCATCATTACAGAAAATACAATTAAAAAAATAGCATAAAAGAGCAGAGGAACACAAATGCCAAATCCTAAAAGACGACATTCCAAAACACGCGGTGCCAAACGACGCACCCACTACAAAGCCTCCGCACCAACGGTAACAGCATGTCCTAACTGTGGTTCATCAAAACAACCACACGTGGTTTGCCATACGTGCGGCTACTATAACGGGCGTAAGATTTTAAATATTGACTAATGCCGCCGCAGTCGTGCGATTGCGCCCGATGAACGCCCAGTTACCAGGCTACAACGAGTCTGCACTCCCAACTATTGTCCTTGACGCGATGGGAGGCGATCAAGCACCGCACCCTGAAGTTCAGGGAGCATTACTTGCTATCGGTGAATTGCGCGGTAAGGCCAGAATCGTGCTGGTTGGAAAGGAAGACAATTTAAAAATGGAGCTACCTGATGCTCCTCCTGACCTGACCATTGTCCACGCACCCGATGTGATAACGATGGACGATGAACCATCAACGATTGTAAAGTCACGCAAAGAGTCATCGCTGTATGTGGGGTTAGACATGGTACGTGCCGGAAAAGCACAGGCCTTTGTTTCTGCCGGAAATACAGGGGCTGTTATGGCAACGGCAACCATGCTGTGCGGTAGAATTGAAGGGGTAAGCCGTCCAACGATTGGATCGTTTTTCCCAACGTCCGGGAGCCATCCAACCTTGGTCCTCGACGTTGGAGCCAACGTTGGAAGCAAGGCGCGATTCCTGCATGACTATGCCGTGATGGGAAGTGTGTACTACCGGCTAATGATGAACGAACCCTCGCCAACTGTAGGGCTGCTTAACGTTGGAGAAGAACATGGGAAAGGCACCGATACGGTGAAGGAGACGTTCAGCCTCCTTGAGTCTGCCAATATCAATTTTGCAGGAAATGTTGAAGGTCGGGACATCCTTAACGGGAAGGTACATATTGTTGTGTGTGACGGCTTCGAGGGTAATATTATCCTGAAATTCGCGGAAAGCGTCCTCGGATTTTTGCGACATCGATTTATGAATTACGCCAATAAGGGACTCGTCAATAAACTTAGAATGGCCGCACTAAAGCCAGTATTGAAATCTGTTCTGAAAGATATGGATTACCAAACCTATGGTGGCGTTCCTCTCTTAGGTGTTAATGGCGTTGTGGTAATCGGACACGGATCGTCGTCACCGGTAGCAATTAAAAACATGATTATTAAAGCATTCGAAGTTGTCAGAAATGATGTTAACGGAAACATCCGTCAGGCCCTAATGCCACAACAACAGGAAAGCCACGCACAATGAGAGCAACCATTTCAGCAGTATCACACTTTCTACCTGATGATGTATATGATAATCATTGGTTCGAATCAAGGCTCGATACTTCGGATGAATGGATTCAGACGCGAACCGGGATAAAGGAACGACGTTTCCTGCGCGAAGGGGGAGTAAGCGAAATGCTGGTTCCTGCAGCCCAAAAGTGCCTGCAGCAGCGTGGACTAGCACCCGAAGAAATTGACTGCATTATCGTTGCTACGGTTACGGCCGACAGGATATTTCCGTCAACAGCCGCAATTGTTCAGCGTAAATTGGGTGCGAAAAACGCCTGGGGTTTTGACCTTGCTGCTGCATGCTCAGGTTTTCTGAATGCACTCATCACGGCAGCTAAGTTAGTAGAAAGTGGGGCCGTACGAAACGTATTGCTGTGCAGCGGCGACAAAATGAGTGCGATTGTTGATTTTCAGGACAGGGCAACTGCAGTCCTCTTCGGAGATGGAGCAGGTGCCGTGCTCGTAGAACCAAGCACTGACGAATCACTGGGTATTCTGGATTTTATTTTGCGAATGGATGGTAACGGTGAGCAGTACCTGCACCAAAAAGCCGGAGGCAGTATGTTTCCGCCCACAGCTGAAACTGTAGCCAATCGGGAACACTATATTTTCCAAGATGGTCAGCCTGTGTTTAAAGCTGCGGTTGTTGGAATGGCTGATGTGAGTTACGAAATCCTTGAACGAAACGGTTTGTCGGGTAACGACGTTGCTTGGCTTGTCCCTCATCAAGCCAACCTCCGCATTATCGATGCCACGGCAAAACGCATGAATTTGTCTCCCGAAAAAGTAATGGTCAACATTGACAAATATGGGAATACGACTGCCGGAACAATACCAATCTGCTTGTCGGAACTCCTGTTGCAGGGTAAACTTAAAAAAGGTGACTTGATTGTACTGTCATCCTTTGGCGCAGGCTTTACCTGGGGGAGTATCCTGATACGCTGGTCATTCGAGGTACAGAATTCATGAAAGCGATTCTATTTTCCGGCCAAGGTTCGCAGTACGTGGGTATGGGTGCCGACGTTGCAGGTGCATTTCCGGGAGCCCGTGAATTAGCTCTGCATGCAAACGGAATTTTAGGGTATGACCTGCTTAAAATTATGTCGTCGGGCCCGGCAGATCTCCTTACTCAAACAAAAATCACACAGCCTGCTTTGTTCTTGCACGAAGCAATGGTATTAGAAGTAACAAATATCCAGCAGACGGTGCAGGCAGTTGCCGGACACTCTCTCGGAGAATTTAGTGCTTTGTATGCCGCAGGAGTGTTATCATTTGCCGATGGGTTGAACCTTGTAAAGATTCGCGGTGAACTCATGTTTGCCTCCGGTGAGTCAACTCCTGGTACGATGGCAGCTGTAATTGGGTTAGACGACGACGTGGTTGCCAACATTTGCCAAGAGTTTGGAAGGCAAGACAACCACATTGTGGTACCTGCGAATTACAACTCACCAGGCCAAGTCGTGATTTCGGGATCTCGTGAACTACTGCGGAGCATTCTTCCCGTATTTAAGGAAAAAGGGGCTCGAATGGTGAAGGAACTGCAGGTTAGTGGCGCATTTCATAGCCCCCTGCTGTTAAATGTTCAGGATGAATGGACATCTGCCGTCAATGCAACTCAGTTTAACGATCCGCACGTTCCGGTTTATGTCAATGTTTCGGCTAAGGCAACGACTGACAGACAGGAACTCAGGCGTGCGATAATTGAGCAGATGACAAGTCCGGTGTTGTGGACTCAAACAATGCAAAACATGTTTAAGACAGGTATTACGCACTTTGTGGAAGTTGGACCGCAAACCGTGCTTCAAGGTCTGGCAAAGAGAACTCTAACAGACGTGATAACAGAGGGTATCGACAAGGTATCAGACTGTGAACGCTATATCGCTAGCAGGGAGAACCATGAATAATACTCATACCGGAAAAACATTTATCGTCACCGGTGGTTCCCGAGGCATCGGTGAAGCCATTGTCCGCCTTTTATGTAGTCAGGGGGCTACCGTTTTCGCAACGTATAACTCATCGGATGAAAGGGCGGCCAGCCTGACACGCGAGATAACTGAGGGTGGCGGAGCGGTAACCTATGTAAAATCCGATATCACACGTGAGACGGATGTGGAAACATTGTTCGAACGCGTTCGTGAAGCTGCAAACACCATACATGGTGTGGTAAATAATGCGGGAATAACCCGGGATGGGCTAATATTGCGCATGCAAACAAAGGACTGGCATGACGTTGTAAACACCAACCTTTCCGGAGTGTTCTATATGTGCAGAGCTGCTGCAAAGGTCATGGTACGGCAAAAACATGGCAGAATACTTAATATTGGGAGCATCGTAGGACTTGCCGGGAATGCCGGGCAGGTGAACTACAGTGCTGCCAAGGCCGGTGTGGTTGGGCTAACCAGGTCTTTAGCCAAGGAGCTTGCCAGTCGGAACGTTTTAGTAAATTGCTTAGCTCCGGGCTTTGTTGAAACCGAAATGACAGATAAACTAACAGAAGAACAAAAAAAGGCGTATTTCAGCACGATCCCCTTGCAGAGACCGGCACATGCCTCTGAGATTGCCGGTGTTGTTTCGTTTTTTCTTAGTGATTCATCATCGTACATCACGGGTCAGGTAATTAATGTCGATGGCGGACTTGCTGTTTAACTCTTTTGAAATCAATTACTTATTTTATTTTTTAAGGAACACTGTATGTCAACAATTGCCGAACAGGTCACGGAAATCATCGTAAACAAACTTGGGGTTGAGGCTTCGAAGGTAACAGCAGCAGCTTCGTTTACCAATGACTTAAATGCAGACTCGCTCGACACCGTAGAACTTATCATGGAGTTTGAAAAAGCATTTGATCTAACGATTGACGATTCGGATGCAGAGAAAATTCAAACTGTAGGCGACGCAATAACCTATATTGAATCGAAAAAAGCATAACCTCCATTAATATTGTTTCTATGGTACGACCACGAATCGTAATAACAGGCCTTGGAGCTGTAACCCCAATTGGTAACACGGTTACCGAGTTTTGGGAAGGTATGATGCAGGGCAAAAGCGGAGCTGATCTGATCACACGATTTGATGCAACTGATTTTGATACCAGGTTTGCATGTGAAGTGAAAGGGTACGATCCACTTCAACATATCACGAGGAAAGAAGTTCAGAGAATGGACCTCTTTACTCAGTTTGCTATGTCGGCTGCTGTTATGGCCGTTGACGATTCGGGAATCAATCCTGACCAAATCAACCATGAACGGTCCGGCGTTGTTTTTGGATCCGGAATAGGGGGTATGTGGACGTACCACCATCAGCAGCAGAATTTGTATGAGCGAGGGGGCAAACCTGACCGCATCTCTCCGTTTTTTGTACCCATGCTGATTTCAGATATAGCCGCCGGCCACATTGCGATTCGGTATGGTTTGAAGGGACCTAATTATGCAACTGTTTCGGCATGTGCAACATCGTCACATGCAATTGGTGATGCGTTCATGCTCATGCAGCGTGGCATGGCTGATATGATGCTGGCAGGAGGAGCAGAGGCCGTTGTTTGTCCAATGGGGATAGGGGGCTTTAATGCAATGAAGGCTCTTTCTACCCGCAATGATGACCCGGCCACTGCAAGCCGCCCATTTGACCTTGGCAGAGACGGCTTTGTGATGGGCGAGGGCGGTGGGATTCTAGTGCTCGAAACCCTAGAACATGCAATGAACAGAGGTGCCAAAATTTATGCCGAAATTGTTGGGCTGGGGCTAACGGATGATGCCTTCCATATAACCCAACCTGCACCAGGCGGTGAAGGAGCTGTCCGCTCAATGCGTCTTGCAGTCCAAGATGCAGGATTGGACTTTGCCGACATTGACTATATCAATGCCCATGGAACAAGCACTCCGTATAATGACAAGAGTGAAACCGCTGCCGTACATACCGTTTTTGGCGATCATGCTTTTAAGCTCAGTATGTCTTCAACAAAATCTATGACAGGCCATCTTCTGGGTGCTGCCGGTGCCATTGAAGCAATTGCAACATCCCTTGCAATACATCACCAAACAGCTCCGCCAACAATCAACCAAATTACTCCTGATCCGGACTGTGACCTGGACTACGTACCCATGGTTCCCAAGGCACGCCCGATTCGCGCAGCACTGAGCAATACATTTGGTTTTGGTGGTCATAATGCAACACTCTGCTTTAAAGCTTTTGAGCCGTAATACACAGATTAATCGGTTAGCCGATGCGTGACTTAGTACGGAATCTATACGACAATCTCCTTCGGCTTACAGGTCAGCGTACGTCTGGTGAACTCCAGGAAATGAGGGAACTCTTCCCGCCTCTAAACATCCTGAATGATGAAGGAGCAGAGCGGATTGAAGAGTTGTTGGGTATTGCCATTGAAAATCGAGCCCTCTACGAACAGGCCCTGACCCACCGATCCTATCTTCAGGTTGTTCATCAGGGCGGGAATCGCTCAAACGAGCGACTCGAATTCCTTGGCGACGCCATCCTTGGCTTTATTACCGCTGAGTACCTTTTTTATAACCATAAGCAGGTGCTCGAAGGTGAGCTAACCAAAATGCGCTCCTGGCTGGTCAATAAGAAATCACTGGCAATCTGTGCCCGGTCACTCGAAATTGACAAGCTGATATTTCTAAGCTACAGCGCACGTCAGTCACTTGATAACGGGAATGATGGTTTGCTGGCCGATGCCTTGGAAGCGATTATTGCAGCTGTGTATCTGGACTCGGGGTTCGATGAGGCTCGCAAATTTATCGTTGATAAGCTGCTGCCAATAATGGTGCGCGAAAGCCTGATTCATGACACTAATTATAAAAGTTTACTTCTGGAAGCTGTGCAGCGAACCGGTACAGCAGGGCCTCGGTATAACGTGATTGCGGAATCTGGTCCGGACCACGATAAAACGTTTACAGTCGAGGTAATTGTTGCTGAAAAATCCCTTGGAGTTGGTAGTGGTCGGAATAAAAAAGAGGCCGAACAGCATGCCGCGAAGCAGGCCCTGGAGGTATTTACAGCAAAGGCTACTCAGTCCAAGGACAGAAAACTAAATCGAGGAGCCGTGTAACAGAAGTTCCTTTTCAACGTCTTCTAAACACAATGTATATACTCGGTACCCGACCTCTGCTCCGCACGATTTCTGTGATCCTGCTTTTACTGACTACAACATCCGGGAGTGCACAGTTCTCCGGTGAACTGGCCTTTGGCAAGAATAAAGTTCAATATGAACGGTTCCGCTGGAAATATATCCAGTCGGACAATTTTGACGTATACTTTCATGAAAACGGTGATTATACAGCCAGATTCACAGCAATGATGGCCGAACAAGCCCTACGTAAAATCCAGCATGAACTATCGTTTTCAATCACTAAGCGAATTGCTTTTATTGTGTACGGATCACATAATCAGTTCGAACAAACAAATGTCATTGACGAATTTATGTCCGAGGGTATCGGTGGCGTAACCGAGCTCTTCAAAAACAGAATTGTAATCCCGTTCGAGGGAGACTACGCGAAATTTGCTCACGTGATTCACCACGAGCTTGTTCATGCTGTTATTAACGACATGTTCTACGGTGGGTCTGTGCAGTCCCTTGTAAGTAATAACCCAAGAGCCATGCTGCCTTTATGGATGAATGAAGGCTTTGCGGAATACAGTAGCGTTGGTGGCCTTGATGTAAAAACCGATCAGTTCATGCGCGATGTTGCTGTTAGCGAATATCTAAAAGGGCTCCAACAATTAAACGGATACTTTGCCTACCGCGGTGGACAAGCATTTTGGAGTTACGTAGCTCAGAAATACGGCCCTGAAAAAGTTGGTGAGGTATTAAACCGCTTCCGCACTCTTGGAGATGTAAACCAGACCTTTGTTGCGGCATTTGGATTAAATTTCGAAGACATGTCAGACCAGTGGGCCAAGGATACCAAGAAGTTTTATTTCCCGGATGTTGACCGCTACGAATACGTTGAAGACTGGGCTACACGGTTAACAAATCATCAAAAGGAAGAGAATTTTTACAATACCTCTCCCGCCATATCACCCGATGGCGAGCAGGTTGCGTTTATCAGTGATCGTTCAGATGGTGTTTTTGGTTTGTATGTAATGAACCTTGCTACCAAGGATGTTAAAAAACTGGTCAGTAGTAACCGAACTACCGACTTTGAAGAACTGAATTTTCTGACACCAGGAATTTCCTGGAACCCGGAAGGCACAAAACTGGCCGTGGGAGCAAAAGCCGGCGGGCAAGATGCAATTTACATTTTTGATACTAAGACTAACACCTATACTACACTCTCTCTTGGATTCAACACCATTGGCGGTGTTCACTGGTCACCAGACGGACAATATCTGGCGTTCGACGCAACATTTAAGAACGTGCAAAACGATATTTTTCTGTACACTCTTGCTACAGGTGACGTTCGGCAGCTTACCAACGATATTTTTACCGACACGGAACCAGTCTGGTCTCCAGATGGTAAGAGAGTTTATTTTTTATCGGACAGAGGCAGTCGACTCTCCGGTACCGAAACCTCAGAAAACTTTAAAATGTGGGACTACGATGTTGCACAAAAAGACATTTACTCTATCTCTGTAAATGGCGATTCATTACAGCGTATTACCACCGACCCCACAGTAGGTAAGTACTCACTTGCCGTTGCCCCTGATAACGCGTCGCTCCTTTATACCGCCGACTACAATGGTATCACAAACCTGTGGGAAATAAACCTTACCACTGGTGAACGAAGGGCACGCTCCAACTCACTTCAGGAAGTAAGTCAAATATCGCTCAGTAGTGATGGGACAAAACTTCTTTTTTCATCACAGAACCGTGTTGGTTATGATTTGTTCCTGGTCACCTTTCCATTTGATTTACCACAGCATGATACATTACCCTTAACAAAGTACAGGAGTCTGCAGCTTGAAGAAAAGAACTCCTTGGCAGCAATTATGGATCACCAGGCGGATACAACCAACACGGCCGAATTTGCCTACGGTACGTTCGACGTTGACTTTGGCACCGGAAATACCGTTCAACCCAACACACGTGTTATCCAGCCTTTGCCAGCTGACTCTAGTGTTCAGGATAGCACAGTGGATTTTACCGCTAAGGATTACAAGGTGGCTTTCTCTCCGGACATCATAACCGGTGCTGCAGGTTACAGTAACTGGTTCGGCGCACAGGGAGTAGCGCAGATGTTGTTTTCTGATATGCTGGGTGACCACGAACTCTACGTAATGCTTAACCTGTTTTTGGATTTAGAGAACAGTAACTTCTACGTTCAGTATAACTATAAACCGTTAGTAGTTGACTACAGCCTCGCAGTATTCCATAATGCGGGGTACTCGTACGTTGCAAATGCATCGTATCTATATCTGAACAGGTTTAGAACCTACGGCATGTATTCATCGATGTCGGTTCCCTTCAGTAGATACAGCCGCATCGATTTTGGTTTACAAGTCCAGGCAATGAGCCGTGAAAACATTGATGATCCGCGAATGCCCGGCTTAACCCGATTTGTTACGGTACCCTCGGTATCCTACGTTGTTGACGATGCAATTTGGGGGTTCTGGGCCCCGATAAAAGGTACGCGTTTTAATGTTACTCTGGAGGGGTCACCACAGATTGGAACAACCGGTTTATCGTTTGGGACCCTAAGAACCGATGCACGGCAGTATATGCATCTTGGGGGGATGTACACCCTTGCATTGCGCGGAAGCGGGGGATACAGCTTAGGACGTGATCCACAGAAGTTTTTTATTGGTGGTGTTGACAATTGGTTCAACCGGTTTTTTAGCAGTGCCGGCTGGCCCTTTCAAAATCCCGAGGATTTTGCTTTTACCAGACCAGGTTGGCCATTGCGTGGGTATGCCCTGAACGAACGAAATGGTTCGCAGTATTTTGTGGCCAATGCCGAGCTTCGGTTTCCACTGTTCTTTGCATTTCAGGCAGGCCCCTTACCATCACTTCTTCAGGGATTGCAAGGTCAGATTTTTTTTGATGCAGGTGGTGCATGGGACAATAATGGTATCCCTGGAGTTAGTGTCGACAATATTCGAATAGCAGCACCTGACCCAATACTGTATAGCACAGGATTTGGTATTAGAAGCCTTGCACTTGGATTACCATTACGCTTTGACGTGGCTTGGCGCCATGAGCCCACAGGTGGAATGTCAAGTCCGTATTATTTATTCTCCCTTGGTGGAGATTTTTGAATAGCCCGCACGGGCATTTGTTCTGGTTGTAAGCTCAGTCACGAGATACTCCAGCTTTGGCTTGGCAATTTGGACGTGAAAGCGTACGCTGTCAGAATATTCGGTTGAAAATTCAGCTTGAACCTCTTCAAGCAACGGAATAACACGGCTAACATCGTCATACAGGCAATGTACAACGATATTTTCCTGGACCACTACGGGTAATCTTGTAACCATACTTACTGATTCGCGGACGGAATCTGCATATGCACGGGCCAACGGACCCTTTCCAAGCTTCACGCCACCAAAGTATCGCACAGTAACTGCGATAATATTGGTAAAATTGCCCTGTTGTAGCACGAACAGGATTGGTTTTCCAGCAGTTCCGGCCGGCTCGCCATCGTCTGCAAGACGGTAGTCTTGTCCAAGATGTCCAAGCCGCCATGCATAACAATGGTGAGCTGCGTCCCAATGCTTTTTTCGTAGTGTTTCAAGATATTGGAGTGCACTTTCCTTGTTCTGAACAGGTGCTAAGTACGTGATAAATAACGAACGGCGAACCTCGAGAGTGGCTGAAACCTGCTCCGTGATTGTATCCAGAGTTATTAATGGCTGCTTGCCTGTACTCATAGTTTTAATAATGGAGATTCATACGTGAATATTGGAATGGTTTGTTATCCCACCTATGGTGGTAGTGGTGTACTTGCAACAGAACTGGGAACGCATTTAGCAAGGCGTGGACACCATGTGCATTTTATAACGTATGCACAACCAATGCGGCTTGATAATTATCAGGAAAACATTTACTACCATGAAGTAGAGTCACCTCAATATCCGTTATTCGAATTCAACTTATACACTCTTTCCCTTGCAGGGAAGATTATCGACGTTGCAAAATATGAATCTCTCGACGTAGTGCATGTTCATTACGCAATCCCTCATGCTGTAAGCGGATTTTTAGCCTCGCTTATTCTGAAGGATAAATATCCGTTCAAGCTTCTCACCACGCTGCACGGAACCGATATCACCTTGGTTGGCCTTGATCCATCCTACCATCCGCTTATCCAGTTTGCACTGGAGAAATCTGATGGAATTACAGCGGTATCAAATTTCCTTGCTGAGCGAACCACTCAGAATTTTGGAGCTGATTTATCAATTCAAATTATACCAAACTTTGTTGATACACAAGTTTATAAGCCGGACTCCTGCACTGATTTATCAAGGCAAATTAAGCGGGATTCCCAGTTTGTATTGATGCATGTATCGAACTTTCGTTCAGTAAAAAGGGTTCAGGATTGTGTTCGGGTACTTGCACTGTTACTTGCAACTGTAAATGTACGCCTTGTACTTGTAGGTGACGGCCCGGAACGGAGTGAGGTTGAGCGCTTATCAAGAGAATTGGGAGTGGCGGACCACGTTACATTCTTGGGAAAACAAAGTGCCTTGCCTCAGCTCCTCAGTACTGCTGATATTTTCCTTCTTCCTTCACAGCAGGAAAGCTTTGGTTTGTCGGCCCTTGAGGCAATGGCATGCGGTGTTCCTGTTGTGGCCACTAACATTGGTGGTATTGGCGAAGTTGTTAAGCACGGAGAATGCGGCTACCTTGCAGAGTTGGGTGACGTCCAGCGGATGGCCAAATATTGTCTTGACCTGCTCACCAGTAAACGCAAGATGCAAGCTTTTAAAACGGCTGCACGGGAGCGTGCGGTACGAAATTTCGACAGCAGCACGATTGTACCGATGTACGAAGCCATGTATGATGCACTCACTCAAGGCAAATAACAACAAACCAAACTATTACGGGAAGATATAGCGCACCTGCTGTTTTGCAAGTCCCGAGAAATCCGAGGCATGTTCATCCCGGGTTTCGTCCTGATAATGCATGAGCATCATCTTTTCCCTGATAGATTTTGGCAAAGTTTTCAGATCGTTTATCGAAGCATGGACTGCGTTGGGCATTAAGCTCGCATCATGGAAAATAAATTCAGCTTTAGGGCCATAGTGCTCTATCAGGTCAGTGTCGAACTTTGTATCCCCGCTAACAAACACCCGGTCATCAATCATTAAACCGTAGGTAATAAATGCATCCCGTGTAAATTCAGCTGCTCCCGGTATGTGATTGGTATGGAATAACTCAAGTGCAATCTCTCCATATTCAATCCGATATAGCGGACGGTTCAGAGTTCCCGGCACGGGAGTGGCCAGCTGCAGGTTAAAGTAGTCTTCCAGAGTTAATCGTTTACCTTCTGATGTTATTTCGTTATACTCCAGTCCGCCACGAAGACTTTCATTCCATAAGATTGTATGGTATTCATCCGTTGAAACCATGGTGATCTTCGGGCGGCCACTGGGAATAGCAACATACCGGTTTCTCAATGCCAAATATTCAATACCGCCTATATGGTCAGCATGCGAATGTGTGGGCAAAATCGTTGTAATATCTTCAGCCTTTAACCCGACTTCTGCCAGGGCTTTAGGTCCGGTCATGCCTAAATCAACCAAAATATGAGTATCACCCTTGATAATTAAAAAGTTGGTCTGGTTGAGTTCTGACGCAAACGCTGTTCCCGTTCCCAGAAAAACTACTTCCAGTGCTCCTGAATTCGTTAACGCCAATGGACCTTTAAGTGGAACTATGTTCATTTAGGGTTTAAAATTAAGTGGAACAAAAACCTCACCCGGCAGAAACATTGTTTGTAGTCTGATCTCGTAGCAATTTATCTACCAAATTACTTGTAAAAACTCCCTGGAGTGCACTAGTGAGCTCCGGATATTTCTTTAATAGATGTTTTAGGTCATTAAAGTTCCACATAAGGTAGCGTGACGGTACAACAGTCTGAACAGTCGCCGAAGCAGGATTACCCGAAACAAACGCCATCTCCCCAACAAAATCACCCTGCTTACAGTAGGCTGCGATTCTGCCGTCGATTTCTACAGACGAAGCTCCGTCAGTAAGCAACATGATTTTTTCAACCGGCTTACCTTGTATTGTCAAAATATCTCCGGCTCCGGATGTAACCCATTTCCCAATCCGAATTAATCGGTAAAAGTCAACCACATTAAGCTTGCTGAATTGAGTCTGGTGGAGAATCTTTTCTTCCGCCGTGAGTTTAGCTCGTTGCTTTTCGTAGATCAGGATCCCTCCCTGGACAACATTAACAAGCGTAAACAGACCTTCCCAGGCAACCATTCCCATTTCTCCTATGTGCCAGTCATAGATTATTCCGGTTAACCCACCGGCAATGGCTAGTAAACGCAAGGGCAGGATGGAGCGTACGAGAAATGCAACCACCATCAGTAAGTTTGACAAATGCAAAATAACTTCAAACATCTATTGAAGCCTTCCAAGCGACCACGTTATTAAATTAAACGAGCTTTTAAACAACAGTTCCCAACTTAACAAAAAAAACGCGCCCATTTGACTTTTTTTCACACCAAATAACAAACAAAATGATAACTGCTAACGAAAACGCCTTGGAGCGTGCTACCCAAAATCAAACAAATAGCGAAATAGACCTGTTTACCTTTTTATCAATACCATCGGTTAGTACAAACCCCAACGAAGCAGCTAACGTGCAACAGTGTGCAGAGTGGCTGGCTGCACATCTCAGTAGCTGCGGGTTGCAGCATACCGAAGTTATTACGACCGCCGGACACCCGATCGTTTTTGCAGAGCACCGGTGTGCTGTTCCCGATGCACCAACAATCCTGTTTTATGGTCACTACGACGTACAGCCGGTAGATCCACTGGAACTTTGGACAACACCACCGTTTACTCCAACAGTCCGTGACGGGAAAGTATTCGCCCGTGGTGCCACTGACGATAAGGGGCAGGTGTTGATACACGCCAAGGCATTACAGGCACTGATTGCCGATGGGTCGCTAGCCGTACATATCAAGATGCTGATCGAAGGCGAAGAAGAGGTTGGCAGCCCTAACCTAGCCCCCTTCATCAAGGCTAATACCCAAAAGCTTGCCTGTGATGCCGTTGTTATCAGCGATACGGCAATGTTTGCACCAAACAGACCAAGCCTGGTGGTTGGGCTGCGAGGACTGGCTTACGTTGAAATTCATGTTCAGGGACCCAACAGAGACCTTCATAGTGGCGCGTACGGCGGACCGGTTGTAAACCCTCTCAATGCACTGTGCTCCATAATAGCATCAATGCGTAACGACGACGGCAGTATTGCCATTGATGGCTTTTATACTGACGTCCTTGAACTAACTCCGGAAGAAAAAGGAGAGATCGCAGACCTGGGTTCTATGGATGACAGGCTGATTGCTGACGTTGGTGTCACCGCCCTTGGTGGCGAAAAAACATATAGCACGCTTGAAAAGCTGTGGGTGAGGCCAACGCTGGATCTGAACGGCATCTCAGGGGGGTATCAGGCAGCTGGAGCCAAAACCGTTCTGCCAGCGAAAGCGATGGCAAAGCTAAGTATGCGACTTGTTCCAAACCAGAAACCCGAACACATCGTTGAACTTGTTCGCAAACATGTGCAGCAGCACGCTCCGAAGGGTGTAACCGTTTCCGTTGTGGACCTACACGGAGCAAATCCAGTGTATGTAAACCGGGATAATGCAGCCACAAGAGCAGCGAAGGATGCACTGGAAAAAACATTCGGTGTGCCCTGTGTATTTCAGAGAGAAGGGGGCTCGATTCCAGTTGTTGACCTCTTTACATCGGTTTTACAAGTTCCTGCCGTCCTCATGGGCTTTGGTTTAAACACCGAAAACCTTCATTCACCGAATGAGCACTTTCACCTTGCAAATTTCCATAAGGGTATCGAAGCCTGCATTCGCTTTTATTCATCAGTACAGGACTTTGAGTGACACGGTTACGGGCTGAAGCATATTTGCTAACAGCAACTGCACTATGGTCAGCAACATTTTTATTAACTCAAGCCTCATTTCAATTCATTTCTCCGTCAGGCTTCGTTTTCTTTAGGTTCTGTATTGCCATTGTGGTATCAGTTGCTCTATGGCATGGCTCACTACGATCGTTAACACCCGGCCTGCTTATTTACGGTATCGGACTTGGTGTTTTATATGGTATCGGATTTGTGCTGCAGAGTATCGCTCTTCAAGATGTTTCAACTACAACATCCGCCTTTATTACAGGAACAACTGTTGTGTTCATTCCATTTATCTACCGGATGTTTTATCGTAAGCGGATACCTGGAATACATTGGCTTGGGGCAGCAGCGGTATTATTGGGGTTATTCCTGTTTACTGAACCCGAGTATGGTGGGGTTGGTCTAGGTGACATCCTCACGATGGTCAGTGCAGTTGGCTGGGCAGGCTACATCGTAATGCTTGACAAGCTCACAACAGCATACTCCGGCTCTGATGGGGCCATTAACCTGCTGATCATCATTCAGTTCACGGTCACTGCACTCCTTGCTCTCCTTGCCTCGGCAATCGTGGACTCAAGTCTGGCCCCAGTGGTGTACACATCGGAATTGGTAATGACACTCCTGTATTGCGGAATTCTGGCAACTGTCGTAACAACCTGGATTCAAACAACCAAACAGAGGTTCACCCATCCAGTTCGTGCAGGAATTATATTTTCGCTGGAGCCGATATTTGCGAGCACCCTTGCGTTGCTTCTTGCCGTTGAACAATGGAACTACCGACAGTTCACGGGTGCTGTTGTTCTTATGTTGGCCGTGGTTACTCCCGATTTATTAACCTATTACTACCGTAAAAATGACTAAGGACGAGATTCGCGCAGCCGTACGTACAAAGCGATCAGCAATGACTGCACAACAAAAGGAAACGTGGGATTTGATCATCTTTGAAAGGGCTCATAAGCAACGAGCTTTTCAACTGGCAAAAGCCATTCACGTGTACATGAGTACTTCAGCCGAAATTCAGACAAATCCATTTATCGAATATGCGTGGGGAACCGGTAAGGATGTCTATGTTCCCGTAATGATTGGCTCAGCAGATTTAACACACGTTAAGGTGAGTCGTGATACAGAATGGTCTACGGGTAGCCATGGAATACCTGAACCTATCGATGTTCGTGAATCCGTTCAGGCATCGTTTTTTGACCCTACGTGTTGTATCGTGGTTCCGGTGGTTGCATTTAATGAGCAGTGCGATCGTCTTGGATATGGCAAAGGGTATTACGACAGATTTCTTTCACAAGCCGATGCTACGAAAATTGGTCTCGCCTACGAATTTCAAAAAACGCCACAGATGCCGGTGGACGAGCACGATGTGCCGTTAGATTGCATCGCAACCGAAGAACGATGGTACAAAAAAAACTAATCGTAAGTCTTTATACCTTCCTTTTTACTTTCATGGGCTATACCGCCACTGCCCAGTGTTCCGACGTGTTGCTCCTGGACAACTCGCATGAAATACTCCGGTTTGATATTGATACTACTGGACACTGGTGGGCGATTACCCGCCTTACCAAGGATAAACAAAGCCTCATCATCGACGGGCAGGATATCGGGGCGTTCGACAGCGTTCAACCACCGATTTTTAGTGTTGACGGTGAATCCTGGGCAACAGTCGGAACGGTTATGAACCAGTCCTACATCGTTGTGCCGTCAGGTAGCCGAGTCACACAGCATCACGTGGAATTTGTTACGTTTCCACCGTTATCTGCAGATCCATGGTGGATTGAAAATGACGGTACCTTACGACGAATTACCAATGGCATGCGCAGCTATGGTTCAAGCTATCCGGTTCGAAACCTGCATTTTGACCCCCAAGGTCTTGTTGTTGCATGGATTGAAGAGCGTGGAGACCTCAGCGTGCTAGTATCTAATGGCTCTGAAGTTACCAGGGGGAATGCCATAACACTCCATGGTGTGTGGAGTTCGGGAGAGTGCATATACAGTGAACAGACTAATGATGTAACATCAATGATGCTCGGAACCGAGGAACTTACGCCGAATATGAAACGATTGAGTACTGTCCGACTTAATAAACAATGTGATGTTGTGGCATGGCAGGGGGCTGATGCTGTTGGCCAGATTCGTACATACGTATATGCAGCCGACTACCTGAATCCATGGGAAAGCCCGCCCCTGGAAGAGTTCGATTACAGGTTTTCGTTAAGTCCGTTTGACCCACTTGTTGCTTACAGGACGGTATATCAGGGCAGCAGGGTAGTTGGTTACAACGCTGCTTTTTATCCTCAGGGGAGTTCAGCCGGCCCAACTGTGTTCTCGCATGACGGCAGCCAAATGGTTTACGCAAGTAAGGACAACGGAGAGTATATCGTGATTAACGGTAGACGCCATGCCGTAAACGCAGCCGTTCCCATTACAACTGAGATTGCCGTTAATTCGTCCGGGACAGCTGTTGCCTGGCCAAGCAGTACAACCCTTGTTGTGGTATATCCTGAACGCAATGTTGTACAAATGGGCAAGATGTGCGATACAGTTGGGAGCGTAATCTACAACCGCACGACCACATCCTTTGAGGCTCTGGGCGTGTACGGTGGACGGCTCTTTAAACTATCATGCAAGGCGCAGTAAGTTTGTACCCATGAACGAAGTCTATGTTGTTTGTATTGACAAACAGGATGCTAATTACAGTGTAGAGGTATCCGATACACAGAGCACCTGTAATAACCAGTCAGTTATCCTTGACAAAGGTCCCGGGATTTGGGAATACAACATTCATACCGGTGGTGCCGTTATACCTGTCTGTATTGAAACAGATGGAATGCTCAAGGCATTTGTTTCAATCCGTGGGTACCGTTATCCAGTAGAAATCTTTCGTAAAAGACACCACACACTTCTGGACATTCTCGCATCATCGCCAGCGCTTCAGTCAAGAACAATACGGATTTCAGCACCAATGCCCGGTTTAATTAAGTCCGTATTTGTAACAAACAATTCAGTCGTTAAGAAGGGCGAAACCCTGTTTACTCTGGAAGCAATGAAAATGGAAAATGCCATCACTGCTCCGTCTGACGGCATGGTGCATGACCTACAGGTAGAAACGGGTCAGACAATTGAAAAAGGGGGGCGGCTTTGTACCCTTGCACCCTTGCACCCATTGCTTCAAACTAACAGCGTAGTCACCCGTACAAAATTACCTGCCACGCTTCATAAACAAGATTACTTGCTATGAATGCCTTGGCGATTCTATGCCGTGATATCACGTCATTGGTATTCCCAAGCCGTATAAACGCAGCCAGAGCCCCTTTCGGATTCTCGCATTTAAGTTCAATTTCTACGGAATCAGCATTAAGGGATTGAACCGACTGGATGAAGTCGGGATCTGCCTTTGGAATTTCAGGGAGGTAGGCAAGCTGTGCCAGATCGTTCCCGGTAAGAACCATACTTGTGCGGACGTCCTCAGGAAGCGCATCCATGCCCATTGGAAGGTGGGACGGCTGAATTGCCGTAAAGATATCCCTTGTCCCGGTGTACCAGCTTAAACCCATTCTGCCCACAAGATCCATTTTAGCAGGACTGATGGTACCATTTTCCCACACACTGTCTGCAACATGAAAGGCAACAACTTCCAGGAGCATCAAATTCCCATTGCCACCAAGGTCCCGCTTGAGAGCGATACTCTCAACCAGCACACATTCCATGGCAAACGGACTCTCACCAGCGAACGGCGGCTGAACAATCCGGCTTTTCTGTTTGGTAAGACCAGATTTCTCAAACTCATCTACCGTGTCAGGGTAAGGGGCTGAGGCAAGGTTGACTCTGTGCACCATTGCTGATGTCACCGTGCTGATGGTACACTCGCCGGTATCAGTAATGTTCCGCCATGTATCCTTTTCTCTGCCCGTTTTAACTGCGGTGGCAGGCCCTATCGCCACTATCGGCGGCTTTGAAGAGAAGGCGTTGAAAAAAGAATACGGTGCAAGATTCCCGATTCCGTGAGAATCAACTGTAGAAACCAGCGCTATTGGACGGGGAGAGACACCTGCAATGAGGAGCTGGTGCCGGTCTCGATGCTGCATCTCGTCAGGCAAAATCGTTCTCATGAGCGAAGATATGTATATTCGGCAGCCACAAATGATTACTTCGTGCTATTTTAATGCCCTCATTTAAACATAGGGGAAACGGACTTATGATAAATACTGGTCGCAGTATGCGTTATTTGATAACAATCGTGACATTGGTCTCGATCATCACTTTACCTTCTTGCGGAAGGAAACAACGGACTGCTTCATCAGAGATCAAGGTTACCTGGAAGGTGTACGATACGCCTCCCGGTGCTGACCCATCTGTTCCTGACAGTTTGGGTGGTAACGGTTTCGAGAAAATTGCGGCTGACCTTGGCTACACTACGTACGAGCCAACACAGGACGAAATGAAGTACTTTGGCGACCCAAGAGCTAAAAAGGGCGGGAGTATAACCCTGGCTGAATCCCAGTTCCCAAACACCTTCCGTCCGGTTGGGCAAGGTTCGAACATCACGACCATATCCGAAATGTCGGGGCTTGTTTATGAAACCCTCCTGTCAACCCACCCGATTACACGAGAGTACATACCATCACTAGCAACACACTGGAAGGTTGGTGAAGACAAGAAAACCTATACGTTCCGTTTAGACCCTAATGCCCGATTTAGCGACGGTAAACCGGTAACATCCGAAGATGTTGTAGCAACATGGAAGCTCCTCATGGACCCATCGATCCTTGAACCATCTATGCAGTTAGTGTTTGGAAAGTTCGAAGAACCGGTAGCCATAAGTAAATACATTGTTGAGGTCAAGTCAAAAACTGTCAACTTCCGTGACCTCCTCTATTTTGGTGCATCGCTCCTCATTTTACCTGCACACGAGATTTCCAAGTTAACCGGTACTGAATTCCTCGAGAAATTTAATTTCAATATGCCTGTGGGCACAGGTCCGTACATCATCCTTGAAAAAGACATCAAGCCCGGTGCGTCATGGAAGTGTACGCGCCGGCCAGACTATTGGGCGATACAATATCCTACAGCAAAAAACTACTCGAATTTTGATTTTATCAACTATATCGTAGTAAAAGATAACATGAGGCTGTTGTATGAGAAGTTCAAAACAGGCGAAACTGACTTGTACCGTTTTAACATGCTAAGTACTGAATGGCTAATTAATGACACTACCTACGATGCCTTGAAAAATGGCTGGGTTCGCAGATGTCGGGTGTTTACCAACGGTCCAATGGGTACCCAGGGGATTACATTTAACATGCGAAAACAACCATTTAGCGACAAGCGTGTACGGCAGGCCTTTATTATGGCGTATCCTCGTGAAACCTTGATTGAAAAACTGCTCTATGGTGAATATGAAGCATACGACACCTACTATCCGAACACCGTTTATGCTAATCCATCAAACCCTCCCGTAAAGTTTGATCCACAACAAGCCTCGAAGTTGTTGGCTGAAGCAGGGTGGACCTCGCGCGATCAGAATGGTATTCTTGTGAAAAACGGACAACCATTTGTAGTAGAACTGCCGATCACGAAGGACTCCGAGCGTTGGATAACACCATACCAACAGGAGCTTAAGAAAATTGGTGTTGATCTTAGACTGAAGTTTATGGACTGGAACTCACTCATTAAAGCTGTTGACGAGCGGAACTTTACAATTTTCCTGTACGGATATTCAGGGTTGTTAACACCAAACCCGGAAACTTCGCTTATGAGTTCCCTTGCTGATAAAAACAATAACAATAATATTCAGGGATTCAAAAACGCCCGGGTTGATGAGTTGTTAAAAGAGTATGACTCAACCTATTCGGTACAACGTCAGATTAAAATTATTCAGGAAATCGACGGAATTGCATATAACGAGTATATGTCCAGTTTCTGGTGGAACCCCAAGGGAATCCGGTTTGCTTACTGGGATAAATTTGGAATGCCAGAATACGGCTTGTCCAGATATGCACAGTTAGGATACTTGTATGGTACAATCGTTAGTTCCTGGTGGTATGAACCTGAAAAGGCTGAGGCACTTAAAGAAGCCATGAAGAACAAGAAAGATCTGGGTGGTGATAAAAGCATCCGGACAATCGATTACTGGCGTAAGTTCACGAATTAGTAACCCGAGAGAAATCTGATGTTTCAATATTTTGTTCGGCGTTGCTTACTGGCCATCCCAACGTTTATTGGCGCAACAATCGTCATCTTTTTTGTTGTTCAGATAGCTCCCGGTGGGGCCTACGAACAGCAACTCAATGCCCTGCGGAAGGGGCAGGGGGCTGAGGGTGCGGGATCGGCAACCGGGATGGAAGGGATGTCGTTACCACCGTCGCAACTTGAAGCACTTCAGCGTTATTATCAGGTTGACAAACCGATCTGGGAGAGATATTTAATCTGGCTGGGTCTTATGCCACGCCCCGTAAATGATTACCAAACCGAAATCGGGCAGCCGCGCAATGTTGGTAATGGTAAGCGGGTCATTGTTCAAAAAGACGCTGCAGGATACAAGGTATTTAACGCTGAAAACCCTACTGAACAGCTTACAGACTGGAACGTAGATCCGTCAAAGAAAGCCGGAAGCGTGTGGGTGTATCAAAAGAAATTTTCAGGCATTGTTACCTTTGACTTCGGGACATCATTTCAGTACCGGAAACCCGTCACGGAATTAGTACTAGACAGAATCGATGTCTCGATGCAGTTTGGTATTATTGGATTTATCATTTCGTATATCATCAGTTTTTATCTTGGCGTACAGAAAGCTTTACGGCACGGTTCGGCCTTTGATGCCGCTTCGTCGAGTATTGTATTCCTGGCATACTCCCTCCCGGCCTTCGCAGTCGGTGCCACACTGTTGGTGCTGTTAGGTGGTGGTAGCTTCCTGTCGATCTTCCCAACCGGTGGTTTCCAGTCACCCGACTATTCCGACCTTTCCTTACTTGAGAAAATCGGTGACCGGATGTGGTATTTTGTGCTTCCGACTGTGGCCTATACTCTGAATGGATTTGCTTCACTTACGATGCTGATGAAAAACTCGTTACTGGATACACTGGGACAGGACTATGTACGGACTGCGTATGCAAAAGGGCTCCGTGAAGACAGAGTGATTTGGATGCATGCAATGCGAAATAGTATCATCCCGCTGATTGCGTCAATTGGTGGTGTTATCGGGATTTTCCTTGCCGGAAACTATCTCATCGAGGTTGCTTTTAACATTGAAGGTATCGGCAAGCTGTCATTTGATGCGATTCTGTACCGAGACTCAAATGTGTTTTTTGCATTTGCAATGATCTCTGTAATGATCACGATTGTTGGTTCGATGATCTCTGACTTTTTACTCGCGATGGTTGATCCACGAATTCGTTTTAGCTGATAATACATTATGGCACGAAAGAACAAAGACAACAAGGAAAGTTTGTCGATTAACCGGAGAAGGTGGCAAAAGTTCCGGGAGATGCGCCGTGGATACTGGTCATTCGTTATCCTTGTATCGGCATATGCACTGAGTTTTCTCCTGCCGGTATTGGTAAGCAATAAAGCATTAATCGTACATTACAAGGGTGAGTACTACTCACCTGCCGGCCTCGATTTGCTCTCATCCTTACCGATTCTGAATTTCCTGGACATCTCATCATTTTACAGTGGTGAAACCTTTGGTCAGACAGGAGTAAAAAGTGAGGCAGAATACAGAAGCCTTCAACAGCGGCTCGACGAAGAGGGAGAAGGGAATTGGGTGATGATGCCCTTGTACCCGTTTTCGCCACTGGAAGATATCACCGTTACTGGAAATGATAAATTTCTGGAACCGCTTGCTGAAGATGGCAATGGCTCAGTACGACTTTTGGGAACGGATGACCGGGGCAGAGACGTCTTCTCGCGGATGACGTACGGTTTTCAGGTATCGATTTCTTTTGCCCTGCTCATTGCTCTTATTGAGTACCTGATTGGGATACCCATCGGAGCAGCCATGGGGTACTTTGGCGGTAAGTTCGACATTCTTAGTCAGCGTTTCATGGAGATCTGGGCATCAATTCCGTTCTTATTCCTGATTATCATTATTGTAAGCGTAATTGAACCAACATTTATGATGCTGGTTATCCTGATAGCTGTTTTTGCCTGGCTCGGTGTAGCCACTCAGATGCGTGCACAGTTCTACCGCGAGCGGTCAAGAGACTATGTTGCCGCAGCTGTCTCGATTGGTGTACCAACACGAACCATCATGGTCAAGCATATCCTGCCAAACTCACTGGTTCCGCTTATTACATTTTTCCCCTTCTCAATCGTTGGTGGCATTGGTGCACTGGTAAGCCTGGACTTTCTTGGTTTTGGTCTCCGTCCGCCGACACCGTCATGGGGGCAAATGATCAGCGTTGGTTTGGCAAACATGAATGAATATTGGTTAGTGTTAGTACCCATGCTTGCAATGTTTATAACATTAAGCCTCGTGGTGTTTATTGGCGAAGGAATTCGAGAGGCGTTCGATCCAAAAGTATTCTCACGGTTACGATAATGGCACAGACTCAAACGCCTCTTCTTCAGGTAAGAGACTTAAAAACATATTTTAATATCGGTGGAACGTGGGCAAAAGCCGTGGACGGTGTCAGTTTCGACATTTTCCCTGGTGAAGTCCTTGGCATTGTTGGTGAGTCCGGTTCAGGCAAAAGCGTGACTGCACTTTCCCTAATGAAACTGATACCTGACCCGCCAGGCCGGATCATGAGCGGGTCAATCATGTATAAGGGCCAAGACATCGCCTTGTTACCGTACGAAGACATGTATTCGGTTCGGGGCAAGGAGATCGCTATGATCTTTCAGGAACCCATGACCAGCCTGAACCCAGTATTTAAAATTGGAATGCAGATCGCCGAAGTTGCTCAAAGCCATCTTAACATGAACGAAAAAGAGGCACTTGAGCATGCTGTTGAAATGCTTCGCCTGGTAGGAATACCTGATCCCGAAAAACGAATTAACGACTATCCGCACCAGTTTTCGGGTGGCATGCGTCAGCGTGTGATGATTGCAATTGCTCTTGCCTGCAACCCCTCGATACTGATTGCCGATGAACCAACAACGGCACTCGATGTTACCATTCAGGCACAGATTCTGGAGCTCATGCTCGAACTACAGAAGAAAAGGGGAGATGCCGCCATCGTACTAATAACCCACGATCTGGCTGTTGTTGCCGAGATGTGTCAGCGCGTTATTGTTATGTATGGTGGCAAAGTTCAGGAAATTGCTGAAATTAATGATTTGTTTAATAACCCGCTCCACCCGTACACACAGGGTTTACTTGCCTCAATACCACGACCGAAACGGAACAGAGATCGCAACGAGAAATTAAAGGCAATCCCCGGAAACGTCCCAAGTATTATGAACCTGCCACAGGGCTGTAAGTTCTGTACCCGGTGCGAAGTTAAAATTGATATCTGCGATACGGTGGAACCCGAACTAGTCGAAATAACTCCAGGCCATTTTGTGCGCTGTCATCTGGTTAAGAAAGAGGCTACGGTATGAGCAACGGTACAACACAATCACAGCCAACACCCTTGCTCGACGTTAACGATCTGCATGTTTACTTTCCCGTCTATGGTGGTCTGCTGCAGAGAAAGGTTGCCGACGTCAAGGCTGTTGACGGTGTTTCATTTCACATCAATAAGGGCGAAACCCTTGGTCTTGTGGGAGAGTCTGGTTGCGGCAAAACCACGGTCGGACGTGCAATCATCAATGTGCTGCGTCATGTATCGCCAGATGTGTACCTTTCGGGATCGGTGAACTACAGCAAGGACGGATCGCAGACAACAAACCTCCTTCCGCTATCAAAACGTGAGATGCTGCCATACCGCCAGGCCATCCAAATGATATTTCAGGATCCGTACTCATCATTAAATCAGCGACTGTCGGTGCGCCAGATTGTTGGCGAACCGATTGAACTGCACATGAAGTCGCTCTCAAAAAACGAGATTAATGACCGGGTGCTGTATCTCCTGGAACGTGTTGGGTTGCAACCTGAATATGCAGGAAGATATCCGCATGAATTCAGTGGCGGACAGCGACAAAGAATCGGGATTGCCCGCGCTCTGGCAACAAATCCGGATTTGATTGTATGCGACGAACCTGTTAGTGCGCTCGACGTCAGCGTTCAGGCCCAGGTTATCAATCTTATGGAAGAGCTGCGCGATGAATTTAATCTTTCTTACGTTTTTATTGCCCATGATCTTAGCGTAGTTTATCACATTTCGGACAGAATTGCCGTGATGTACCTGGGTGATCTTGTTGAAATCGGGACATCAGACCAGGTGTATTTTACGCCAACCCACCCGTACTCACGCGCCCTGATCAGTGCTGTTCCCGAGCCAAACCCCAATATTGAAGGAAGGCAGCGGATCGTCCTCCAGGGCGATATTCCCACTCCGATGAATAAACCAACGGGCTGTGGCTTCCGTACGCGGTGTCCGATAGCCATTCCATTGTGCGAAAAGGTAAAACCCGAGCTGACTCTTAAACAGAGCGGAGCCATGGTGGCATGCCATGTTGTGGAATAAAACAGCCCACTTAGTGGGTACCGTGCTGTAGCCACGATCTGCGTTTGCCTCCGAATACCGGAGTCACACGGTAACCAAGCTTAGCAAGCTCGGCAAGTAAACCCTGTTTGCCGCCAAGATGTGCTGCTCCTAATGCGAAAAAAGCACCTCCATTGTCAACAGCAGCCTTCATCCTCTGTGCCATGGTGATATTACGGGTATCGTTCAGTTTAACCATGAATGTTTCTAACGTGGACACGCTGTCAACCATTTGCACAATTACATGAAGATCCTCGGTCCGGTAGGCATTGATCAGTACTGTAAGCGTACTATCGGATTCTGCCTGTCGGGCAGCCTCGAGCAGCATTGTGGGCGGAATACTGTCAAGAAGTGATAGCTGTTCGTGGAGCGTCTCCAGTCCGCTTACTCTGCATCCTGCTGACTTCGCTGTGCGCCACAAGAACTCATCAACACTCATCGGGGCCGTTGCGCCGTCTGCATCCATCGCCAGTAGGGCAATAACGGCACCGGGTTTAAGCTTTTCGGCCATGAAACTCATTGGACCAAGTTTCTTCGTCAGTACGGCTTTCAGCTCAGTTACCTGCGACGGTGTATAAAAATCCCACAGTTTTTTTCCGGCAGGGAGCATCATTACCGAGGGGTCCATGCCACTCAGGGCTGAATCCAGATTGATTTCAGAATAAAACTCCCGACATCGTTGTAAAATGGTTAGCACGGTATCACGCTGAAAAAATACTGTACTGTCGGGCAGATGTATCGTGCCAAAAACATAACTTGCAGCATCGGCATCAGACTCAATCTTCCATAATAATGTTGGCTGATTAAAATCATGTTCAGACCGAGATCCCACGCTACTGCAACCGATCACCAGGCACTGAAGCACGATACCAAACGTCAGACACCACTTCCTTAGATTTTTTTTTGTTTTCCATCGAACCATGGTACGCATCCTTATTTTATTGGCACTCCTTACGGTACACCTGCATGCTGAAGTTCTTGATACAGCTGCACTACAAAAGGTCATCAAAAAAGCTGTCAACCTGATGGACCGCAATCTACCCACCGAAGCGATTATCGCTTGGGATCAGGCTATCGCATTGCGTCCTGACTTCCTTCCGTACAAATATGAGAGAACAATTTGTTTGATGATGGATAAAAAGTATTCCCAGGCTCAGGTTGAACTGCTTGGCATGTACCGCGACACATCATTGTTTGACCGTGGCTTTCAGTTGTTGGGTAATTGCTACGACTTCCTGGGTGACACATCAAAGGCCCGTTCAACCTACCGCGAAGGCTTGCAGGCATGGCCCAAGAGCGGACGACTACATCTTGAAATGGGGAATGCCTCCTACCTGGATAATAATCCAAAGGCAGCACTTGAATGGTGGGCAAAAGGAGCACGAGCCGAGCCACAGTATCCAAGCAACTACTATCAGATTGCAACAACGTTTGCCTTTACGCCGTACCGCTTCTGGGCTCTCCTGTATGGCGAAGCGTTTTTGAATTTGGAAAGGGGCTCTCAGCGATATGCAGAGGTAAGCTCGCTCTTATTTCAAATCTGGCAAAAAGGCATAAACCCGGGAACCTCTGACCCGGTTCACTTTGCTTCGGCTGAAGTCATCGAACAGGCCTCCGATAACAACCCATCAGCAATGAGCTTCCCGATGGCCTTTGATTATACCGTCGCGGCTGCCCTGGCGATTGAGCGGAAAAATGGAACGATCAAGGACTCCGTCAAACTGGGCACTGCTCAATTGGTAGCGTTACGCTCACGGTTTTTAAAACTCTGGAAAGAGTCTGGCTATTTTGAAAAATACCCCAATGATATTTTGGACTTCAACGCAACGGTACAGCATTCCGGTTGGTTAAACGAATACCTCTGGTGGCTGTACTCATTTGGTGATAAGGCTGCCTCGAACCAGAACTATCAGACCAACGAGGCTAGGTACGATACCTTCCTTGCCTGGTTCGGCGACCACCTGCTGGATGCCGAAAAACCACTGTGCATTGGTTTTCAATGTCAGTAGGAAGATTGTTATCAAAACTTGACGTATTTTTGCAGTCTTATGGCAACATTACTTATCCTTATCTCTGTTTTTGCGTCCATCCTGCTGATTTTGGTTGTGTTGATTCAACCCGGTAAGTCTGAAATGATTTCCGGAATGGGTGGCTTGGGCGGACAAATCAACAGCATGCTTGGCGTTCGCACTGGACGTAACTTTTTGCAGAATCTTACCATTGGGTTGATGGCTGCTGTCATGGTTATTGCTATCCTGGCAAATAAGCTCTTCCTGGACCATGGAGATGTGCAAAAAGGCCCGGTAACGCAAGGACGGTCTATTCCGGCCAGTTCAATTCCCAATGCTCCGTCTGTTCCTGCCCCTCAGCCCCCTGCAGGAAAATAGTTAATCTGTAACAATGGCCGGAATCATCGGGACACCGATACAAGAAGATGACCTGACGTACGCTGCAAATGCAGACGTAAACAGGCAGCGTATGCGCGTGATCGATGCCGTTGCTAACACTGTGCGAATGGGTGGTGGCACAAAAGCCGTCAGCAGACACCATGCAAAGGGAAAACTCACCGCACGTGAGCGAATTGATGCGCTCATCGATCCTGATTCCTTCTTCTTGGAAGTTGGACTGTTTGCAGCTGAAGGAATGTACGAAGACGAAGGCGGTTGTCCGGGAGCCGGCGTGGTTGCCGGCGTTGGAGTAATTGCTCATCGCGAGTGCATGATTGTGGCGGGTGACGCAACGGTTAAAGCCGGCGCATGGTTCCCAATGACAGCAAAGAAAAACCTGCGGGCACAAGAAATTGCTATTGATAATAACCTGCCTATCATTTACCTGGTTGACTCGGCAGGTGTTTACCTCCCTTTACAGGAGCATGTATTCCCTGATAAGGAACATTTTGGAAGGCAGTTCCGAAACAACGCTGTTCTTAGTTCCAAGGGTATACCCCAAATTGCAGCAATTATGGGACCCTGCGTTGCCGGCGGTGCATACCTTCCTATCATGTGTGATGAAGTGATTATCGTTAAAGGAACAGGCTCCGTCTTCCTTGCAGGACCAGCACTGGTAGAGGCAGCTATTGGTGAGAAAACACCAGTAGAACCCCTTGGTGGTGCCATGATGCATACTACCATCAGTGGTGTCACCGATACCATGGTTGATTCTGACCAGGAAGCTCTTGAGCGAATCCGCTCAATTGTTGAGACATTTTCGCCAACAAAAGGGCAAAAGAACATTTTCTCCCGAGCGGAACCCAAGCCCCCTACCTACGACCCCGCAGAAATCTGGGGTATTCTTCCATCTGACCGTTCTAAACCGTACAGTATGCGCCAAATACTGGCACGGCTTCTTGATGAAAGTAAGTTTGATGAATACAAGGAAGATTACGGTAAAACAATTATCTGCGGTATAGGCAGGATTGACGGATGGGCCGTTGGCATTGTAGCAAATAACCGAGAAGTTGTCCGTAATGGCAAGGGAGAGATGCAGGTTGGCGGCGTTATCTATAGCGATTCTGCTGATAAAGCTGCCCGCTTTGTGATGAATTGTAATCAGCGCGGGATTCCACTGTTGTTTATGCAGGACGTTACCGGATTCATGGTTGGAACCAGAGCGGAACAAGGCGGAATCATTAAGGATGGCGCAAAGTTTGTAAATGCCGTAGCTAACAGCATAGTACCAAAGTTCACGATCGTTGTTGGCAACTCATATGGTGCAGGTAATTACGCAATGTGCGGGCGTGCCTACGATCCGAGATTCATGTATGCATGGCCAACGGCACAAATTGCTGTCATGGGAGGAGCGCAGGCAGCAAAAACCCTACTTTCAATTAAAATTGCTGCACTGGCGAAGAGGGGAGAGTCAATTACGGAAGCCCAACAAAAAGAAATGCTTGCCGAAATTCAGGCCCGCTACGATGCTACAACAACCCCTGTTTATGCTGCTGCTAACATGTGGGTAGATGGTATCATTGCCCCAACCGAAACCCGTAGCGTGATTTCGCGCGCTATTGCTGTTGCCTCACATGGTAATCTGCCCTCAACATTTTCGACCGGCGTTCTCCAGGTATGATGCATGTTTGCATCTATGGCAGACAACCTACGGCAACTATTTTCAAAACAGCAAATCAGTAGTGAGTGGATTGACAGGATCACGTTAGCCCACGATGCCTCGCTCTACCGAATAGTGCCACAAGTTGTTGTACGCCCAGATTCGGTCACGGAAATACAGGAACTCTTCAGGTACTGTCGCGATCACCATCGCCACCTCACGTTCAGGGCTGCCGGTACCAGCCTGAGCGGTCAGGCACTCTCTGACGATATCCTTGTTGATCTTGGAAGGGGCTGGGATAGTTACAAGGTGCTGGATAACGGCGAACGAATCCAACTTGGTCCCGGTATAACCGGCGGAAGGGTAAATCAACTCCTTCAAAAGTATGGCACACGCATCGGCCCGGATCCAGCCTCGATACATGCTGCCAAAATTGGAGGCATCATTGCCAACAATGCCTCGGGTATGTGCTGTGGAACCCGACAGAACTCCTACAATACACTTGATTCTGCAGACGTTGTTCTTGCATGCGGACTTCATCTGAACACCGGCGATGTTGATGCTGATGAACGTTTCCGTCAGAATGCCCCTCAGATTTATGCCGGTTTGATTCGGCTACGTGATGCTATTCGCGCCAATACAAGCCTTGCTAAAACAATCGAACGGAAGTACCGGATTAAGAATACAATGGGGTATAGCTTAAACGCCTTTCTGGATGAGGAGAGCCCAGGTAAAATTCTTGCACGCCTGCTGGTTGGAAGCGAAGGTACACTTGGTTTTATTGCATCGGTCATACTACGGACGGTGCCCGACCCAAAAAATAAATGGACCAACTTTTTTCTCTATCCCGGCGTCCATCAGGCATGCGAAGAAGCAATTCGATGGCAGGAAATGGGTGCCGCTGCCATTGAGTTGATGGACGATGCCTCGTTGAAGTCATTTGCGAATATCCCTTCGACTCCGGCAAAATTCAGGTGTACAGACAAGAATGTTGCCGCACTGCTGATAGAATTTCATGATGCTGAACCTGACAATCCGGAAACATGGATTGTGTCCGAAAAAGAACAACATGAGCTCTGGCGTCTGCGGCGCGGGCTTATGCCATCAATCGGTGCCAAGCGGAAATCAGGTGAAACCATGATAAACGAAGATATCGCTGTTCCGCAGGCTCACCTTGCTGACCTTGTACTGGACGTACGTGAATGCTTTCGGACGTTTAACTACGAAAAAGCAATCGTTTTTGGCCATGCCAAGGACGGGAATATCCATTTCGTGGTCAATGACCGTTTTGATTCCCAAGCCAGTATTAACCGATACGATGCATTTATGCATGCTGTAGCAAACGTTGTGGTCGGTAAATACAGCGGCTCATTAAAAGCCGAACACGGAACAGGACGAAACATGGCCCCATTCCTTGAACAGGAGTGGGGAACCGATGCCGTTGAAGTAATGCAAGAAATAAAAACTTTACTGGATCCGCATAACATCCTAAATCCCGGTGTCATTCTAAATGACAATAAGAAAATCCATATTGAAAATATCAAACCAATTCCCACTGTTGAAGCAGTGGTTGATACCTGTATCGAATGCGGTTTCTGTGAGTCGGTCTGCCCGACAAGAAATTACACCCTTACCCCGCGACAGCGTATCATCCTTAGACGTGAACAACGGTTATCCCTCCCCGAAACTGCCGCTGCCGATATAAAAAAAGATGAGCAGTTTTTTAGTATTGATACCTGTAGTGTTGACGGAATCTGTCAGTCTGCATGTCCTGTTGATATTAATACCGGCACACTGGTGAAACAGCTACGAAGCAGCCAAACATCGCCAATAACTCAGAAGGCTGCTGCCGTTGTGGCAAACCACTACGGTATGCTTTCCAAGCCAATGCGACTGGCAACCAAACTGATAACCCCGATCCATCAAACCAATGGGGTTCGGCATCCTGAAAACGTTGTGGCAAACGGGATGCCTGCAGTAGTGTATCTACCCTCGTGTCCGCAGCGTTGGTCGCATACGGGAACGGACATTGTGTGTGACCTTGCAACACTTGCCGGACAGGAATTGATTTTACCCGATACCTCTACAACCATGTGCTGTGGGCAGCCTTTCGATTCCAAGGGGCTGTATGAAGCATCTCAAATAACGAGGAACCATACAGTGGAAGGTCTGCGCCGTTCAGGAATTGGTGCCCACACAGCTGTCCTTGTTGATACTTCAACCTGTGCGGTTGCATATCGGGCAGACCTTGAACAGCATCACTGGAAGGTCTTATCACCAGTAGAATGGCTGTTTACCCATGTTCTGCCATTTGTGAACCTCAAGCCCCTTAACACCAACATCATGTTGCATATTGGATGTAGTCAGTTAAAACTCTCCGAAACCGAAATGTATCGCACAATTGTAGAGAGCATTGCGGGTGAGGGGAGTGTACTTGTTGAAACCGGGTGCTGTGGAATGGCAGGCATTCACGGTGTACGCTATCCATCGATACCTTCAACTGCACTGCGTGAACTTCATAAGCGAACAACGATGGAACAGTGTTCGCATATCGTTACGACGAATACGTTTTGTGCAGCAGGCATTGAGCGGTTTTCTGGCGGTATCCCCACACTAACCATTTTTGAAATGCTTGTGCAAGCTGCGCCCGAACGGAATACCACTACATTCGAAAAACCTGATTCTTCCACGTAACCTTCTTTTTTAAGACAAGCACCGGAAGGAATAGCTCGGTAAGCACCAGAAAAAGCATTGACGGGATAATGACAAAGGGCGAAACCCTATGTTTTGTTAACGAAGATGCAACGTACACCAGTGAACTATCAGCAATCAGCCTGAGGAAGAGAAAACACCACAGCAGGATCCACATTTCAAAGACGGCCGAGATAGCAACACCCGCCCACAGTGCAATGCTGGTTGCAACAAAAAGAACAGCCTTCATGCCGAGAGCCGTACCGCCACGTACCCAACGATGTCGCTGCTTAACATACTCCATAAAGTGACTGCAGGGCAGTGTAAGCACCGATGCTGACGGTGCGATGGCAAATCGAAGTTGGTATCCTGCATTCTTAACAGCTTTCTGCAGGGCCATGTCTTCGGTTAAACTGAAGGCAATGGACCGGTATCCGCCCAGGTCGGTAAAGATATTCCGACGTATTGCCAGATTATTCCCAAAACAACCCAGTGCCGTTCCATTGCCAACGGCACCGGCAGCCATACTTTGAGTGTAAAGCCACTCCACCATCTGCGCCTGTTGCAGAAGACGTGAGCCTTCTACGCCGGTAATACCACTAACAAGCCCCACATCAGGACTGGAAAACTGTGCAACCATTCCCCGAACCCATCCTGCCGACACCCGGCAGTCAGCATCTGTCATTAAAACAATCTCACCGCCTGCATTATCAATACCATACTGTAATGCCCCCGGCTTGCCTCTCAGATTCGGGTTATTATCATCAACCTCTTTGTGGACAATCCTTATTGGGTACTGTAACGCAAGGCGATTTAAACATTCGGCCGTTTTGTCAGTACTGCGATCATTTACAAAAATGTACTCAATCCGGTCCGGTGGATAATCAGTTGTCATCAATGCTTCCACACAACGCAACAGGTTTTTATCTTCGTTTCTTGCTGGTACAACAACCGATACTGTTGGATAGGTAGAGGTATTGTTCCATCGGCGATGTTCACGGATAAAGCCAACAATAAAATACACGACCCGTGCGGTGTAAATCACTGCAAGACAAGATAAAAGAATCGCTAACGCCATAGGTATGCGAATATAGAGACCTACTCACCAGTACGGTTGCTGTGGCTGAAACAACCAGAAAGACTATGACACACAAAACTGACCTCATCAACGGTCCGATTGACTCTTCACTGCGGCTATTTTCAGTGCCATTAGCCTTTAGCTTCCTGGTTAACATGGTGTATTCGCTCATTGACCGTTTTTATGCCTCACGCCTGGGTGACACGGCCATTGCTGCCATAGGCAGCAGTGATCAGGTAAGCTTTTTTCTCTTTACGATGGGAAGCGGACTTGCTGTAGGAACCGGCATTATTGTTTCACGACGCTTTGGTGAAGGAGCCATCAGCGAAGCAAATACAATTGCAACACAGGGAGTTGTGGGAATAACCTGTGTAGCGTTGTTGGTTACGGCAATCGTGTATGCGCTGATGCCGCATATCCCCGGGCTAATGAATATGCCCGGAGATGTTGCCGTGCATGCCCTGGCCTATATGGGGACCCTGTACTTGGGCTTTGCGGCTAACCTTGTTAGTTTTCAAATCTTTACAATCGTCAGAAGTACTGGCAATTCGGTATTTCCGATGGTTGTCCTGATATCAACAACGATTTTGAATGCAGCCATAGCCCCTTTCCTCATATTTGGCTTTGGCCCCTTCCCGAGGATGGAGCTTGCCGGTGCCGGTCTGGCAACTGCAATCGCACAAATCTGCGGGGCATCGTTTGCCGTATGGTCAGTTACCGCCGGTAAGGTAACAATAAGGTTATCACTCCGAAATTATCGTCCGGACTTCACACTGTTAAAGTCAGTTGCAAGGCTTGGGCTGCCGAGTGCAATTCAGATGCTTGCCGTAAGTGTAAACAGGGGTATCATCTTTGTGATTGTAGGGGGCTTTGGCACGTCGGTAACGGCTGCTTACACGCTTGGACTGAATCTTGACATGATGGTTTTTATGAGTGTATTTGCTATTGGAGTGGCTGTGGAAGTGGCAACCGGACAGAATCTCGGAGCAGGGAAGCCAGAGCGCGTGGCTGCATTTCATACGTCAGCAATGAAACAAACAACAACCCTGATGCTTACCCTGGGTCTGCTGGTATGGTTGTTTGGCGAATGGTTCGCACGCTTATACACCCATACCCCAGAAACAGTAACAGAAGTGCTTCGATATCAGAGAAGCACGTCATTAGGGTATGCAGCATTTGCTATTGGGCTAGTCACTGTACGATCAATCAGTGGCGCAGGTGCAGCCTATACAAGTATGCTGGTAACGGTTGGGAGCTTGTTGTTTATGCAGCTTCCGTTGTGCTACGTTTTGTCTCATCAAGCCGGACTTGGGTCAAAAGGAGTATGGATGGGACTGGTCATGGGAAATTTCATTTTTGCAGGCATTGCCTTGGTTGTCCATCGTAAAGGTTCGTGGCGCTCTGCAAGAGTGTAGGGTGCACAGAAATTTCGTGCTACAATTAAACTTTTTGCACCTGGTATGCGATTATGGTGCTGAAGATGACAACATTCACAACATCCACGGTAGCCGCACATCTAAGCACTGATGACGAAATCATCAGTGCCTATCGCAGTGGACAGCAGGAACAGGCAATAACGGCATTTGTACGGCTACATCAGCGGACGGCGTATAGCACGGCACTCAGATATCTTAACTGTCCGGAAGACGCGCGCGACTGTGCTCAGGATGCATTGATAGCTGCCGTAAAATCTTTTAGTACGTTCAAAGGCGAGTCATCACTGAGATCCTGGTTGATACGAATTACACGGAATAAGGCTATCGGACTCTATCGCAGACAGCGCTGGCTTCGCTTCTTACCATTTGGCGACTCGGATACTGACCATGCCGTTATGTGTTCGTCCGAGAGTCCGTTCGACCAGCTTCATCGAAATGAATTTGAGGTATTCTTCCGGACAATACTTGCCAAAATTCCTCCAAGGCAGCGCGAGGTGTTTATGATGCGGTATTTCGAAGACTTAACATACGACGAAATCAGCGCCCAGACAGGCCGAAACGTAGGAACATTGAAGGCAAACTACCACTGGGCCGTAAATACGATTACCAATCTGCTCCGTACATCGGAATACTTTAAAGAATGGAGGTCTGAATTTAATGATGAACTCTAAACCAACTACAGCAGAGAATGGCGTGGGAAAACCGTCTCAGCTTCGCGAGCACCTCACACGCGAGTACACTGACCATATCACGGACTATACGCGCAACATGAGCATTGGCGTCATGAATGCGGTGGAATCAGCAGGCAACCGCAAAAAAACACTATTCAGGTTTTCTGTTGCAGTGGCAGTAGTGACACTTGCCGTAAGCGGAGCAATTTTCTACATGGCCCCGCTACCCAAGGTAGTCAACATAGCACAACAGGCAAGTTATTCTGATCCAGACAACTCCGGCGATATTATTTCGGATTTGGCGGAGCAGGAAGTTGCACTCTATGATCCAGCCGACGATGCAATTCAAACCGATCTGGTAACAGAAGCGGATATCGATAAACTATTTGAAGGAGAAGAATTACAATGAATCACCTAACGAAAAAGGCAGTTCCCGCATTCATTGTCCTTGGGCTCATGGTATTTGCATTTGCTAAAGCAGGAGCACAGGATGAGTCGGCAGACCCGAGTATCAAGGGACGTATCAGCGAGATGCGAAAAGCAAAGATTGTAAAGTTCCTGGAACTCACTCCGGAACAAGCGGCTAAGTTCAGCCCGGTGTATGACAGACAGCAGGAACAACAGAGAACCATGAAAAAGGACATCGCATCGAAAGCAAAAGCTTTGAACAAGCTTACTCGCTCCGGTTCTGCTGATCAGGAAATCGCGGCTAAGGCCGAAGACCTGCGGACGGCAATCCGTAAGATGTGGCAACAGTCAGATGCTGACATGAATGAAATTAAAAGTGTTCTTACGACAAAACAATATGCCCGTTATGTTGCTTTCGAAATTCAATTTCGTGAAGCTCTTCAAAAGGCGGCGCTGAAACGTGCCGGGCGTGGCATGAAAAACCGTCGGTAAATCACTGCAACCGGCTAATTCTTCCTGGATTCAACATCATATCGCACGTTGTTCTGACCAAACAGGGAACACAGGTATTCCGTTGTTTCGGGTGTTTGCTTGATTTTTATTAACGAATTATACTGAATTGTTTTACTGGTGCGTGGAACAACAAATTTCAGGCTCTTCATCCCATCATGACTATCGCAGTACGACCGTAGCTTCTGAAGCTGGCCACGATCAACCGTCTGTGGATCAACACGTATCACGTAACCACTGCTAAGCGATGCCAGCGCATCCTGAAGTGTGTATACCTGATCTACGATAATTCGGACAGCCGATCCAAGAATCTCAAGCTTACCCGAGAACACAAGTACAGAATCGGGCTGAACAACCGATGCGTACTTCGTGTACGTTTCTGCCCAGAGCAGTACTTCGGCACTACCGGTAAACTGTTCAACCTTTACCACTGCAAATGTCTGTTCCCGCTTGTTAAGCCGGGTTTTAACATCTACAACCAGGCCACACAACAACACTTGTTTCCCGTTTTTTGTTAGATCCGGATTGGAGACTGTTATGCTTGAATACGAATGAACGGCAACAGCGTGAGGCTGGAGCGGGTGGCCAGATACATAGAAGTTCAAGTACTCGCGTTCTCTACGGTAGCGTTCCTGTTCGGGCCATGGCTCCGCCTGCGGCAGTGATGGCTCGACCAGCGCTACGTTTTCTAAAGATCCAAAAAGCGAGTCCATCTGATTCAGTCCACCACTGTTTACCTTATGGGCGTACTCAACGGCGGCTTCAATGGCACCAACAAGCTGTGCTCTGTTACCCGACTGTATAGAATCGAAAGCCCCGGAACACACGAGAGCTTCGATAACACGTTTATTGGCAACTTTCGAGTCAATTCGGGCAGCAAAATCAAAAATGGATGTGAAGGGGCCATCGGTCCGCGTTGCCACAATGGAGTCAACCGCTGGAATACCTACATTTTTAATAGCGGCCATTCCAAAATAAATGATCTTACCATCGGCAATAAAGGTGGCTTCCGACTTGTTGATGTCCGGAGGAAGTACGGTGATACCATATCTGCGTGCTTCGTCGATAAACGATACAATCTTCTCCTGATTACCAAGTTCAGCCGTCATGTTCGCTGCAAGGAACTCAGTAGGATAATGTGTTTTTAGCCACGCCGTTTGATACGCAAGGTATGCATAGGCAGCACTATGACTCTTATTAAAACCGTACGAAGCAAACTTCTGAATCAAGTCAAAGATGCTGCCGGCCAGCACGGCATCAATATTATTGTGTGTTCCAGCCCCCTGCACAAATAACTCCCGCTGTTCTGCCATGAGTTTTGGATCCTTCTTCCCCATGGCACGCCTCATGAGGTCGGCCTGCGCCAGACTAAATCCGGCAAGGGTCTGAACAAGCTGCATCACCTGCTCCTGGTACACAATGATGCCGTAGGTGCGCTCCAGAATGGGCTCCATGAGCTGATGTGGATACGTGATGGCGCGCTTTCCGTGCTTCCGGTCAATGAACTCCGGAATATTATCCATGGGACCTGGACGATAAAGAGCGTTCAGCGCAATAAGATCTTCAATTGTTGAAGGCTGAAGGTTGCGCATTGCCTGTTGCATCGGCTCGGATTCAAACTGAAAAACAGCGGTTGTCTGCCCCCGACCAAACATCGCAAACACGTCTGGGTCATCAAATGGTATGGCATCCAGGTCAATCGTTGTCCCGGTTGATTTCTTAATCTGCGCTAATGTATTTTCAATGATGCTCAGCGTCCGCAGCCCCAGGAAGTCCATTTTTAGCAGGCCTGCTGCTTCAAGATCCTTCATGTTGTACTGAGTGGCCGGTTCAGTTTGAGGGGTTTGATAAACAGGAACATAATTACTGACCGGCCCGGGTGCAATCACCACACCGGCCGCATGAAGAGAGCTATTGCGAAGCGTACCTTCCAAGTCGAGGGAATATTCAAGTAAGTCTTTGTACCGTTGCTCAGTAGAATTTTTCAGCCATTTCAGATCGGGCAGGTCCAATGCCTCTTTCAGGGGCGTTACCTTACCTTGGATAACAGGAATTTTGTCGGTTATTGAGTTTATTGTCGCTAGGTCGATACCCAGGACCCGTCCCACATCCTTGAGTACTGCACGTGCACTCAGAGTGCCAAAGGTTATAATCTGAGCAACCGAATCCGATCCATAGGTAGTCTTAACATACTCAATAACTTTATCACGTTTATCGTCGGCAAAATCCACGTCGATATCAGGCATCGAAATTCGGTCTGGATTCAAGAACCGTTCAAAGAGCAGATCGTATTTCAGGGGGTCGATATCTGTGATCTGCAGGGCATAGGCCACGATGGACCCCGCGGCTGAGCCACGACCGGGTCCCACCCGAACTCCCATGTTGCGTGCAGCTCGTATAAAATCCTCAACAATCAGGAAGTATCCGGCATAGCCCATTTTCCGGATAACCGATAGTTCGAAGTGCGCCCTGTCCAGTATCTCGCCAGTAAGGAGCGGGTATCGGCGCTCCAGGCCCTCCATGGTGCGCAGTTCAAGATAATCTTCAAGCGTTGCCACACCACTTTCAGGAGGGATAGGAAATTGTGGCATCTGCAAATCGGTTGGTATCGTAAGATCTACTTTTTCGGCAATTTCAGCCGTGTTCTCGATACCGTCAGGGAAGGCTTTAAAAAGCTCCTTCATTTCGTCCTGCGATTTCAGGTACATTTCCGGTACCTTGTACCGCAGATCCCGCTTGATATCAAAATCCTGATTCTTTGTGTACTGGACATCCTTTGTAATGTGCAGCAGTACATTGTGGCTTACGGCGTGTTTTTTTTGGACGTAATGCGTGTCGTTGCTGACGACGATTTTTATCCCCAACTGCCTGGCAATCTTCGGGGCCTGTTCAAGGACGATTTTGTCCTCGGGTAAACCATGATCCTGTAGTTCAATGTAAAAGTCGTCACCAAAAATCTCTTTGAGTTCACGGGCATTGTTAACAGCCGCCTGATAGTCACCGGCCAGTAGGGGGGCGTTAACAGGGCCGGCAAGACATGCCGACGTACTCACAATACCATCATGATATTGCCGCAGCAGGTTCATATCTATTCGCGGCTTATAGTAAAAGCCCTTTTCGTGCGCTATGCTCGTAAGCTTTATTAGATTTCTGTAGCCTGTTTCATTTTTGGCCAGCAATACCAGATGGTAGTAGTTGCGATGTTTATTGTGCGATTCAAATCGCTCCCTGTCAGTATGGTTACGCACAGCCACATACGCTTCTACGCCAATAATGGGTTTAATCCCGGCAGTCTTGGCCTTTTTGTAAAACTCAAAGCAGCCAAACATGACACCGTGATCCGTGATAGCCAGGGCTTTCTGGTTATCGGCAACTGCTGCAGAAATCAGTTGTTCGGGTGACGGTACGGCGTCGAGAAGTGAATAATGGGTATGATTATGAAGATGAACAAACATGATTGTAATTCTACCATTTGTGTTTTATGGGAACGTTCGCGACTACAGAGCAACTGTTATCGATGTAGCTACAACCCGAGGTAAAAACAGTTCTATTTCAGAACTGACCGAATCCGTGCACTAATAACATCGAGTAGCCATACCACCGCAGTGATGATGATCACAAGCGTTCCTACTTCATGATATTTGGCAAGACCCTGGTACTGAGTGAGCAGAGTGCCAATACCACCGCCGCCAACAAAACCAATAATCGTTGCCATCCTTACGTTGATGTCCCACCGGTACACCGTAAACGACAGGTAGGGAAGTACGCACTGCGGTACAACAGCATACCACAATACCTGAAGTCTGCTTGCGCCAGTGGCTTCAATGGCTTCGATCGGACCATCAGCAATGTTTTCAATTTGCTCAGAATACAGTTTTGTGAGTGACGCAATGGTGTGTACAACAAGAGCCAGCATCCCAGCAAACGGACCAATTCCAACCCAAACGCTAAAGATGATAGCCCAGATGATTGGTTCCATCGAACGGGTAATATTGAGCAGTGCACGCACTACTGAATACACCAGCCGCTCTGCTGGTGAAGCCGTCATAATGTTGCTGGCAGCCAGAAAGGCCAGAACAAAGGCTATAGGGATCGACGCCAGGGTTGCCAGCAAGGCAGTAAATATCGTTACAACCATGGCGTAGAGTGCTTCACCAACGATATCGGTACTGGGGGTTACCAGTGCACCAAATATTCTTCCGGCCCCGGCCAGACCTTCACCCGAAAAGAACTCGCTGATCGAAACGTCAGTAACAATCCAGCCGGCCAGAACAGAGAACACCAGTGTACACCATCCAAGGTGTTGCGTAATCGTACGGGCACCCGGCGAATCAGCAAATGTTCCTGTTAAGAACAGTCGTCCCAGCGAAGCGCGGTTGGTAACTGACGCCACAAGAAAAACAGCCGCCACCGTCGCTACGAGCCATGGTGCCACCGTACCAGACACGACATCGGTTTCAAGAAATGCCGGAAGTATCACAAAAACAAGGCAAGCTGCAAGATAGGCTCCCAGAAGTGCATCAATCACCCATGATAGGAACACATTCATTTTTGATGTCATTCCACCACCTCCGCGTCATTACCATAGATGGCCTTGAACCATTCATCCGTTATCTGGTCAGGTCCTCCCGTAAAGACCAACTCACCGCCGCGCAATGCAATTACACGAGTGGCATACCTGCGTACGAGCGAGAGAAAATGCAGATTACACACAATGGTTGTCCCCAGCTCCTTGTTGATTGCCTCCAGGTGATCCATCACTGAATGTGCTGTTGCCGGGTCGAGTGAAGCCACCGGTTCATCGGCAAGCACCAGGCGCGGATTCTGCATCAGGGCGCGGGCAATGGCAACGCGCTGTTTCTGGCCGCCCGAAAGAGCGTCAGCTCTGTTATCTGCCTTCGATTCGATTCCCACGCGCCGAAGCAGATCGAGTGCCCGTGTTCTCTGCTCCTGCGTAAAACGTCCCATAATCCCAGCTGCAGAAGACATGGAGCCAAGAGCTCCGTACAGCACGTTGTTCAGTACGCTGTGCCGGTCAATTAAATTAAAATGCTGAAAGATCATGCCAATCTGTGCCCTGTGTTTTCGCAACCCATCACCTTGTACATGGGTCACATCAGTTCCGTTAAACCGCACCACACCATCCGACGGCTTGATAAGGCGGTTCATGGTTCGCATCAGCGTACTTTTCCCGCTTCCTGATAAACCAATCACTACAATAAATTCACCGGCAGTAATCGACAATGAAATGTTATTCAGTGCCCTGAAGCCGTTAGGGTATGTATGCGTGATATTCTGTAGTTCAAGCAGCGGAGTCATTGGCAAAGCTATCATTATCCCAACCGATTCTATAGCGTGAAATTAAAAACTTGTTCACAGTTCAGGTAAAATTAAACCGACGGCTTATGCATAGCTCCATTCAACCCAATGGCGTATTTTTGCCCACATGGCCTTACAAATTGTGATTACCATCGATGGTCCGGCTGGTGCGGGTAAATCTACGACCGCACGGAGGGTTGCCGAGACTCTCGGATATACCTATATTGATACTGGTGCTATGTACAGAGCGGTTACCTTGATGGCCATCCGTAACCACACTCCGCGCACTGAAGCCGATATGGATGCCCTTGCAGCAAGGCTGAATATACATCTTGAAACTACATCAAGCGGACAGCGAACCTTTGTTGATAGTACGGATGTTACCGATAGTATTCGTGACCCCGAAGTAACAAACCTTGTCAGTGAAGTCAGTTCCATTGCTTCTGTTCGGAAGCACCTTGTGCAAAAGCAACGCCTCATGGGCCTCAACGGTGGTGTTGTCATGGATGGTCGCGATATAGGAAGCGTGGTATTCCCGAATGCCCAGGTAAAGGTTTTTCTTGTTGCTGATATCGAAGAGCGTACCCGCAGAAGGTTTGCGGAGCTTAAAAGTTCGGGACAAGAAGTAAGCATGGATGTTGTACGAAAGCAGTTAGAAGAGCGTGATGCAAAGGATAGTCAGCGGGAAAACAGCCCCCTTATCCGCCCTGAAGGCTCCACTCTGCTTGATACAACGCATCTGACCATCGAAGGACAGGTGAAAGCCATACTCAAATTGGTCGCAGAATATCAGCGTGCGTCAGATCTGGTTGGTAAATACTTCCGTTTATAGCTTATCACACAGTGTATTGTTTTGTTTTGTCGATAAATAATAATGATTGTTAACATTGATTCCGGTAGCGGCTTCTGCTGGGGAGTTGTTCGGACAGTTCACATTGCAGAAGAGACACTGCTTGCTCATAAGGGCAAGCGTGACGTTTATGTACTTGGCCATATCATTCATAATCCAAAGGAAATGCAGCGTCTGGCGGCTTTGGGACTAAAAACGATAGCCGTAGCTGATTTCCCGACAATCGCACATAGTAATGCAATCGTCCTTATTCGTGCTCATGGGGAACCGCCGGCAACCTACCAGGCTGCGTGGGAAAACGGAATTGAATTGATCGACGCAACATGTCCGGTTGTTACCAAGCTTCAGGAACGCGTCCGTAAGTTTTTCGACCAGGGGTATCAAATTATCATCTTTGGAAAGAAAGACCATGCCGAAATCGTTGGATTACGTGGCGTGGTGGGCGATCGCTGCCTGGTTGTTCTTACTCCCAATGAGGCCGTTCAGGTTGCCGACGTAACAAAGAAGACCGTCCTCTTTTCTCAGACAACAATGGATAGAGCTACATTCTACCTCATCCGCGATGCCCTCAAGGAGCGCATTAGCGACCTGCTTGTTGAGCCAAAGGCCGAACCGGGAGCAATGCTGCAGACCAAGGATACAATTTGCGGACAGGTAAGCGGACGGGAAGAAAACTTAGCGCGTTTTGCTGCTTCGAATGATGTAATGCTCTTCGTGGCAGGCAAGGCCAGCAGTAACGGCAAGGTTTTATTCGAAGTATCGCGCAGCGCCAACCCTGCCACTCATTTCATCGAGGAAATTGATGAAATACAGCCGGAGTGGTTTACGAACGTAAATACGGTAGGAATCAGTGGTGCTACCAGCACACCACAGTGGTACATGGAAGAAGTACGAGACTGGCTTCTTTCACATTACGGTACATAAGGGTACGCATCTTACAGATCAATAGCGAGAGACTCATCACAGCGCGTTAGCCCTGCAGATAGCACCGTGCACTGATTTCGTGGGCAATTCGTCGTAACTTGCACCTTGAAAAGCATTCACAACGGGGATGTACCGGTTTCGACGGGACATTGGATCGCGAAGATGCGTGCCGAGCTACGCTGGTGGAGCTCGTAAATACAACCGGCGAACAACAAATGGCGATAACTTTGGTTATCGCATGGCCGCTTAAGTAAGCCGCTATGCCATCGGATTCATAGGTGCCTGTAGCTCTGAATTTCGGTGTTGCCCCTTAACAGGCTAGCGTGAAGTTTGGTATCGGGACGTAACGTTAAACATTACCGATGCTGGCAATAAGACACCTGTTGGCCGGTAAACCTTATTGTGAGATAAACAAAGACCAAAGACGCACGTGGTAGGCTTCGGTGAAGGTGTTTCGGACCCGGGTTCGACTCCCGGCATCTCCACAAATCTCAGACCGGCCGGTTACCGGCGGCCTGATGTTCGTTGAATATCCCCACGATATTCGTCTATCAGACGCAGTCACCCTCTATCCGTCCGATTTTAGTCCTCTGAGCGGGAAACGGGATTCGAACCCGCGACATTCAGCTTGGGAAGCTGACGCTCTACCAACTGAGCTATTCCCGCAGTTGCTCAAAATTAGTAATGCCACCTGCATTTGCATTGCATTCCATTACGTCACACAGCATTACTCTGCGTAACTTGTTAGATGAAACTTTGCTTCCTTTGGCATCAGCACCAGCCTGATTATCGGTGGAACGGTGAATTTCGGTTGCCGTGGGTGCAGATGCATGCCACCAAGGACTACCTGGACATTCCGCTACTATTATCAGACTACCCGGTTAAACATACGTTTAATCTTGTACCCAGCTTAATAGATCAACTGGACTCAGCTTCCCAGGGTATGGCCGATCCGGTAAGCAAGCTCTGTATGATTCATCCCCAGGAACGAACGCCGTCACATGAGCATGCACTGGCACAGTGGATCCTGACTCTTCAGCACACCCAACTCGCTGATACCCCGTACCTGCTTCAGCTCCGGCACACCTTTGAGCTCCTGGCACAGGCAAGGCAGCCCCTGCTGATGCTGAGCGACCAGGAGTGGATCAACTCCCTGGCACTCTTGCTGTGGGCATGGACCGGACCGGTATCACGAAAACGAGCTACGATTTGTGGATATGGACATCCCTCAAGAGATTTTATTCACGCTGACCTGGAAACCCTGCTGAGTGAACACCGGAGCATCATTGCCGAGATTATTCCCACGCTTGTTCACCTTGAACACTGTGGCAAAATCGAAGTAAGCGTTTCACCATACGAACATCCTATCCTACCGCTTCTTATTTCAACCAACGCAGCCCTTGAACAAATGCCTGATGCGGTTGTACCTCAGCCATCGTATACGAACATCTCCGATGCAGCCTGGCATGTGTGGAATGCCGTAGAGAAATGGTACCATTATGCAGGAAAGAAACCAAGTGGCATGTGGCCTTCGGAAGGGGGCTTAAGCCAGGCAACACTCCCGTTAATGGCTGCTGCAGGGATACGGTGGACTGCTACGGATGAAACCGTACTCGCCAATACCTTGGGCACGAACATGCCACTAGCCAAATACTTCCCTCGACGTTTTTTTACCGATGCCGGTCCGATTACCGTGTTGTTTAGGGATCATGCACTCAGTGATGCCATTGGGTTTACATACGCAACGTGGAATCATTCCGACGCAGTGGATGATTTCATGCGACGGCTACGTGACACTCGTGAGCTTATCCTAACTCAAACACCGCAAGCTGATCATAACAAAGCCTGCATTACTGTAATTCTGGATGGCGAAAACTGTTGGGAGTTCTACCAAGGCAATGGTGAGCTGTTTCTCCGTGGTTTAATGGAGGCGATCGCTGCCGACCCTTTGTTTGAAACCGTAACTTGCTCGCAGGCTGCGCTGCATGCTGTAGATGTCCCGCCGGACACCCATATCTCCGCAGGCTCATGGATTAACGGAACATTTGATATCTGGATAGGGTCAGAGACTCAGAACCTGGCATGGTCTCTTCTTAAACAGGCAGATGAGGCCGTTGTTAAGGCTGGGAATCCACCGGAATTGCGATCGGTACTTCGAAGATTGCAGGCCAGTGACTACTTTTGGTGGTATGATACACGACACCAGGCTCAACATAAATCAATGTTCGATGGAATGTTCCGTGAGGGACTGCAGACTATTTTTAACAGCTGCACCGTTGAATGCCCGCCGATGTTGTTTGTTCCACTCCAGGACTATGTTATGAGCATATCAGATTCAGGTCAGGAATACCCTGTGTCATTTGTGCAAAGCACAATGCACGAAGCAGACGCAATTACTAAAAGTATTCGTATAGAAACTGAAGGAAATTGGCAACGTATCTCGTTTGTGTTTAGCAGAGAACCTGCTAATGATGAGGAAGTTGTGTTCGTGATAACAGACAGGCATGGGGTTGCCCGACAGCTCAGTTGTACGAATGCCGAAAACTTATTCCAGTCGCCGTTACGTGACGAAGGTGCCGACCGCGCTTCGCGAACGATTCACCGGGTGTATCTTCATTCAAGCATATTATGGAACATTGCTGTGGAGGAACAGCGCTCAGCCGGATCCACTGCCCGAACTGCGGTTACGATTAATCTTCAGAAAACACAGTAACTATTCAACAAGATAAACAGAGATAATTCTGTTGTCAGGATTTTCAAATCTTCCCAGCATAAGTGGATAGCACGTGGCTTCTTCAAACCGGACCATAATTCGGCTGGTATCTGCACCAAGCGTTTTCATAAAGCCTTCAATCATGTCAATCCTGCGCATCAGTGCATCAGCAGCCTGTTCCGACGCATTAGCGATAGTACCAACACACCTGAGCTGTACCGTATAGTGCGTTCCCATCGCGTTTGCGCAGTCTGAGAGACACTTTTCATGCTCGCCTGTAAGATTGTACTCTGCAGCCGAAAATCTAACTGTACAAAAAGGGGCTTCCCTCTTGTACATGATGGTATTCAGCTGAACCTCAGTCGTGCTATCAATATTCTGAATTCGTATTGTCTGCCTGCCAGAAAGATACCCGCTGGACCGACATAAAACTTCTGCCTTCTGTCCGGGGAAAAGGCTAAGATGTAGTACAGGGGAATCAACTGTCCTGGTTACCGGGGCCCCCGTTACCTGCGCCCTGGAATCCTCCGTAATCACAACCTGGTATTCAGCACTGGGTAGCGGCGTCATCGTTCCGTATTCAACGGCTGTAATAGTAATATTGGCAACCTTTGTAGTCTGCGCATACGTAAAAATCGAACCCGTCAGCATCAACAACAGAAGGCAGGGTAATTCCAAGCTGCTGATGACAGTGCGAATGACGTGGTAGGGGAATCCTCGTGCTGCCAGGAAGCGCTGTAACCGCTCGGGAATTTTATCCTTTTGCATATTGGTAAGCTGACTAAGTTTTTTTTTCGCAACACGGACAGCCGAATCCAGCGCCTGCTCGTCTGAAACGCATTCGCTAACAATCGATTCGGCCAGACTGGCAGGGATTCCCTTGCCAACAAGCCGCCGGATCATGTCGGTAGCAGAAAGTGGTTTCTGCTGATACGACGCTTCGATGAAATTCCTTACGAATGCCGTATCGTCAACTAAACCAAAGCCCCTTAACCAGTCAAGCAGTTCATCTGCCTGCGTGTCAGAAACATTGAATGTCTTCAGCTTTGCTCTAACCTGTTTTTCGGTACGTGGTTTATACGAAGCATACTGCCATAGCTTCTGCCTGATCAGAAATCGCTCGTCATCGGTTCGAAGCTTAGCCAACAACTCAGCAGTAAACTCAATGCCTTTTCGTAGCTGGTACTGATGGACAATATCAGCGTTGACTGACAGCACGAACTCATCATCAACAAAGATGGAGTAACGGTTCTGTTGTTTAACGTTTTTACGAACTGATGTAATCGTGGGCATTCTGTGCCCCAACATTAGCTAACTTTTTTTCCATTGCCCGAAGTGGTCTGTGCCGGCGGCAGGTGAAGCAGAGTGCGTACCTCGGCATCCAGCGATGCATACAGAGCAGCATCGTCCTGCAAGAGTTTTCGCATGCCATCCCGACCCTGAACCCGCTGATCGTTAAACGTGAACCACGAGCCCGACTTACTGATCACATTGTGTTCAACGGCAAGATCAATTATATCGCCAAGACGCGAGATACCCTCGTTATACATGATATCAAATTCAGCTTCCTTAAACGGTGGTGCAACCTTGTTTTTAACAATCTTGGCTCGCACCCGGTTTCCGATGATGTCCTGGCCGTCCTTAATCACGTCCTTCCTTCGAATATCGATCCGTACAGATGCGTAAAACTTAAGTGCGTTGCCTCCGGTAGTCGTCTCAGGATTTCCGTAAATCACTCCAATCTTCGACCTAAGCTGGTTTGTAAAGATCACCGTAGTATTGCTTCTGCCGATGGCTGCATTCAGCTTGCGCATTGCCTGGCTCATCAGCCGGGCCTGCGACCCCATCTGAGCATCACCCATGTCGCCCTCGATTTCAACACGGGGCGTAAGAGCGGCAACCGAGTCAATGATAATAACATCAATTGCATTCGAGCGCACCAGAGTTTCAACAATCTCAAGTGCCTGTTCACCAAATTCAGGCTGTGAGAGCAGCAGGTTGTTCAGGTCAACACCAAGCTTTTGAGCGTACTGAACATCGAGAGCATGCTCCGTGTCAACAAAAGCAGCAAGCCCGCCTGTTTTCTGAGCTTCGGCAATTACCTGCAGACAGACCGTTGTCTTCCCTGATGACTCAGGACCATAAATTTCGATAATTCTTCCGCGTGGGACGCCGCCAATTCCAATAGCTGCGTCCAGTGATAGACACCCGGTGCTGATGGCATCCACCTGTATAGGGTGCTCATCATTCAGACGCATGATGGAGCCTTTGCCAAATTGCTTTTCAATTTGATCAATGGCTAACTGGGCTGCCTTGATTTTTGATTCCTGAATTGTAGGGGTGGATGCTGTTTTCTTTGTTTCTGCTTTTGCTTCTGCCATGATATTCCTCGGAGTTATAAATGGTTGATGTGTAGAAGTATCCGTAACGGCACACTATGCGACACCAAGGTTAAAGTTACAGGTTACTACCGGTTGAAACCACAGATTCTGGAAAAGAAGTTTTCAACACGACGCAAATCCTCCAGGTGTCACGTCTGGTGCTACCGTAAACACAGTGCATGATATGCCGTACCGTCCACTTGCCTCTCTCGCACTCCAGGTTCTTACCCATGCGTACGGCCTGATTGGTCTTCGGCCGTCGGCGGCAGTCTTAACCGCTCTGATGCTAATAACTGCTGTAGGCAGCGTCTTGTGCTATCTCAGGCAGTACGGGGGAGGACGTTTGCTTGCCGCACTTTCAGTTGCATGCTGGGTGGTTCTTCATCTTCACATTCCAGATTCTCATCCCAATGTTGTAGGGCATCGCTTCCCGGCCCGTATTCACGGTACGGTAGTTTCAGGAGTTCAAACAGCCGACACAGTTCGAACAATTATCATCAGCGGTGAAACCGACACCAAGCCTGCACCACCAACCGTCTGCACGACGATCGTTTATTTGCGTAAACCCATCATCGGAGATATCCCGAAAGGGGCTCGGGTATTATGCTTCGGAATGGTTGAGCTTCCTCAGGAACCTGGCCTGCCATCACTGTTTTCGAGTATTGACTATGCAGGAAGGGTCGGAGCTGCTTTCGTTGCACGTGCAGACTCAGCATTTGTTCTGCAGCAGCCAGATGTTGTGCAGCTTTCTATTCAGCGAATTCATTCACTGTGTTACAAACACATCAGCAGGTATTGTACACCATACGCAACAGCTGTCCTGATGGCCATGCTACTGGGCCAGCCGCAGTACCTCAGCAAGGAGCAAAAGCACCAGTTTATTGTTGTCGGAACGATTCATGTGCTGGTTGTTAGCGGTGCCCATGTTGTTATGCTGGCAGCACTTCTTATTGCTTTGAGTGGCGGGCGAATCCGCGGAATAGTACATGCCATAATTGTTGTGGTATGCCTTGCCGCGTATGTGATGATCACCGGGTTTCAGCCCCCTGCACTGAGAGCATTTACTGTAATAACAGTTTTTATCATAGGAGCAGTTATTCAGCGGATTCCAGATGCAACCAACATTCTTGGTTTTGCAGTCATTATCCAGATACTCATTTCTCCCCAAGTTATTACAGGCAGTTCATTGCTCTTCAGTGTAATTGCAACATTTTCTATTATTAAACTGCTGCCGGCGTGGGTGCGGTGCTGGGAACGCTGCCTGAGGGTGAACAAATCATGGATACGACATTTTGTCAATGCTCTCAGCCTGAATCTTGCAACAACTACAGGGATGCTCTTCCCGGTTGCCTATACAATGAAGACAGTTGCATGGTTTGGCATCATTGCGAATCTGGTAACAGTACCAGTATTAACGTTCGTTATGGTGTGTGGTCTCCTGTTGTGTACGATTGGACTATTCAGTGACGTAATCTCGTTGTCGGTTGCATGGTGCATCAACACCATGATATTGTTTATCGTGTGGTTTAACACCACGATAGCTGATATTTCGGTCCCGGTCTCGTACGTGGCAGCCACACTTGTTGCTCTTTCGGGCACTGCTGGCCTGCTCTGGCTGCTTCGGAGCCAGAACAGAAGGCACCTTACTTATCGAATCGTTCTCATGACGATTGCCGTTTTTGGTGTGTATTATGCTTTTTCTCCGCGCCACCCGTTAGTGTCTGTTGGACGCGACAGAGATCGCATCCTGGTGGAGGTATCTGCAGGCGATAGAACACAGCGGATATCAATACAAGGCAGGTACGGAAATATCTTCGTACGTTCGCTCCATGGAGATAACCTGGGGAATCAAAACAACACGCTTTCGATGCGGAATTACACAAACTAACGCATCCAACAGGGCGTGGCCTGGTTATTCATTTTCGGAGCACGGATCTTCTGCTCAAGCCACATTACAATCCATCAGTGCATTAGCATCAGTACTTGGAATCCCAGACGCCAACATTGTCATGGTATCCCAGGTTCACGGTACAGGTGTTTCCACGCTGACTGTGTTGCCATCCCGGGCAGGGGAGCGTGTAGGTACCGCTGACATCATCGTAACAAATCTTCGGCTGGCTGCGCCATGTATCCGGGTAGCGGACTGCTGCGGAGTTGTTTTGTATGATACTGCAAATCATGCCGTTGCCGTTGTTCACAGTGGATGGCGAGGAACTGCCGCCAAGGCAGTTCACAAAGCATTAGCATCAATGAACGATACCTATACCACACATCCCAAAAACGTACTAGCATGGTTATCGCCGTGTGCCTCGGCAAACAACTACCAGGTTGGCAACGACGTCAGACAAGCCTTGCCGGAGTGGTGCACCCAGGATCCGGCCGAGCCGGAGAAATGGTATTACGACAACCATGAGGCCATCAAATCGCAGCTTATCAGCACTGGCATGGTAGCGTCAAACATTCAGGTGTGCTCGCACTGCACCATTGCCGATTCACGCTATCATTCGTACCGTAGAGATAAGGAACTGAGTGGCCGCAGTGTTGTTTTCGCTGTGCTTCTGTAGCGGTTTTTACGCTGAAGCTTACACAACCACAACTAACTAGAAAAAGGTGCGTAAGTTTGTATCTACGTTTCACCAGGGTATTGTTCCCATGATGTCTATGAATAGCGCTTACGTGGACGAAATGTATTTCGAGTACCTGCGTAATCCTGAATCAGTATCGCCCGAGTGGCGTGTTTTTTTTGCCAATTATGTACCAGAAGTACCACTGGGAAACGGCAGTAAGTCATCTGCTCCCTCAAGTACGTCCGGCACACCATTCGTAGAATCCAAAAGCGTTCCCGTGGCAGAGTCGCGCCCGGTAGCCCCGGTAGCAAGCCCGTCCGTATCGGATACCGGCACGCGGATGCCTGCGCTGCACGAGGGTGACGAAATCGTTGCACTATCGTCGATAGCAAGTATTATTGCCGAGAACATGGAGCGTTCGTTAACCGTGCCAACGGCAACCTCGGTACGAAACGTTCCGGTAAAGGCACTCGAAGAAAACCGTACCCTCATTAACGAGTTCCGGCTTCGGAGCAATACCTCGAAACTTTCGTTTACTCACATTCTTGCCTGGGCTATCGTTAAAGCAGTGGAGCGAACCCCGGCAATGAATTCTACGTTTGGTCTTAACAACGGTATCCCGGTACGAATTAAGCGCGCTTCTGTTAATCTTGGTCTGGCTGTTGACGTTACCAGGCGCGATGGTTCACGGGTTCTCCTCGTGCCGAGTATTAAGAACGCACAGAACATGAACTTTGCTCAGTTTGCTGATGCATACGACGAGATTATTCAAAAGGCACGGACGAATAAACTCACTCCTGATGATCTGGCGGGTGCTACCATTTCACTGACCAATCCCGGTATGATTGGAACTGTAATGAGTATGCCCAGACTCATGGAAGGGCAGGGAACTATAGTTGCAACGGGAAGCATTGAATACCCGGCTGAATTCCAGGCTGTGTTGCCGGATGTGCTGCACACACTTGCCATCAGTAAGGTTGTTACACTATCCAGCACCTATGACCACCGCGTGATTCAGGGTGCGGAATCCGGTGAATTCCTGCAGACCATTCATCGGCTCCTCATCGGAGAAGATCGCTTTTATGATCAGATATTTGCAGCACTGGCAATACCATTTGAACCAATGCGCTGGAAGATTGAGCAAGGTGGTAACCCGTTCCTTACCAATCAGGATCAGCCGGAGGTCATTGACAAAGAGGGTAGGGTAGTCCAGCTAATCCACAGCTACCGCGTACGCGGCTATCTGCTTGCCGATATCAATCCGCTGGGTCTTGAAAGTTATTATTATCCAAAGTTAGATCCGGCACACTATGGTTTTACCATTTGGGATCTTGATCGCGAGTTTGATACGGGTGGGCTGGGCGGTATTAAACGTGCCACGCTTCGCGACATCTTTGCTATGCTCCGTGAAGTGTACTGCGGACAAATCGGGACTGAGTGGATGCATATTGAAAATCCCGAAAAACGTGATTGGATTCAGAATTATCTTGAGTCGCGCTCACTTCTTACCCCCTTATCATCCGAGAAAAAGCTCGACACTTATAAAAAGTTAGTTCGTGCCGATCAGCTTGAATCCTTCCTGCACACCAAGTTTCTTGGGGCAAAACGCTTCTCACTGGAAGGGGGCGAGAGTACCATGATTATTCTTGATGAAATGCTGGAATGCGCCGCCAATGCTTCGCTTAACGGTGCAGTGCTTGGTATGGCGCACCGTGGCCGACTTAACGTACTCGTAAACATGATGGGGAAGCCCCTTGAAACTTTGTTCAATGAATTTGAAGACGTACGTGACCCTGAAACATCCTTCCAGGGATCGGGTGATGTAAAGTATCACCTTGGTGCGCGCGGAACATATCACAGCAGCAACGGCGCCACCCTGCCTATCTTTTTAGCCCCAAACCCAAGTCACCTTGAAGCGGTTAACCCCGTAGTGGAAGGCATTGCACGTGCACTAACTGATGAAATCGGTGATGAAACTCAAACGTCGGTACTACCAATACTTATTCATGGTGATGCTGCATTTTCCGGACAAGGTGTTGTTGCAGAGACTCTGAATATGGCCCGGTTACCAGGTTATCGAACGGGTGGAACGCTGCATATCATTATTAACAACCAAATTGGCTTTACTGCGGCACCGGAAGACTCACGGTCAACCCCGTACGCAACTGGTATTGCCAAAATGCTGATGGTACCAATTCTTCATGTAAATGGCAATAACCCCGAAGCCTGCCGTGCGGCAGCTGCATTTGCCTTTGCATACCGTGAACAGTTCGAAGATGACGTTGTGATTGATATGTACTGTTATCGCAAATACGGTCATAACGAACAGGACGATCCGACGGCCACGCAGCCCCTGTTATACAAGAAGATCAGAAATATGCAGCCTGTACAGGAACTGTTTGGTAAACGACTTCTTGCTGACCATACTGCAAAGCCTGAAATCCTTGACAATATTAAAAAAGAAGAGCATCAGCGCTTAGACAATGCATTTAACAATCGTCACACCACCGCGGCATCACCCGGCGGGAATGTACAGTATGATTTGTTTGCACCGGTAAATACCCGTGTTGAGACAGCTGTATTACAAGAACTTGCGGACGCCATTTGTGCTATCCAGCCAGGCTTTGACATTCACTCAAAGGTAAAACATGAAGTTGAGCGTAGGCATGAGCAGTTTACAGCCGGTACTGTGCAGTGGGGGATGGCAGAAGCCCTTGCCTTTGGCAGTATAATTCGCGATGGTCGTGCGGTCAGACTTTCAGGACAAGACTCCGGCAGGGGTACGTTTAATCACAGACAGGCCGTTCAACATGATATGGTATCTGACCGAAGAATAGTGCCAATAAACCGCCTGTCACAAGGAATAAAACGCCTCCACATTTACGACTCCTCGTTATCGGAATACGCTATCCTTGGCTTTGAATATGGCTACAGCACGATTGCAAAAACCGATTTAACAATTTGGGAAGCACAGTTTGGTGACTTTGCCAATGGTGCTCAGATTGTTATTGACCAGTTTATTTCGAGTGCAGAAGAAAAATGGGGACAACGCTCCAATCTCACGCTGTTACTTCCTCATGGATACGACGGACAGGGCCCTGAACACAGCAGTGCCAGATTAGAGAGATTCTTACAGCTCTGCGCACAGAATAACATGATTGTAGGCTATTATACAACGCCAGCCAATTACTTTCATGCACTGCGTCGGCAGGTCCTTGCAGACTGGCGAAAACCACTGGTTGTTATGACGCCTAAGGGATACCTGCGACTTCTCTCGTCGAGTGTTACCGATCTTTCAGAAGGGTTGTACCAGGAAATTATTGATGATTCCACAATTCAAAATCCGGACTTGGTACAACGTGTGGTACTGAGTGCCGGTAAGGTTTATTTCGAGCTGGCGAAAAAGCGTGAAGCAACCGGTCAAACAAACTCCGTTGCACTTATCAGAATCGAGCAGCTATATCCGCTGAACACTGAGAGTCTGCGTGCTACTCTTAGCAAATACCCTGCTGCGCAGTCAGTGGTGTGGTGTCAGGAAGAACCGGAGAACATGGGCTCCTGGAGTTTCATTGAGCCGTATTTGAAGAATCTTCTCCGCATAAACCAAACATTGCACTATGCAGGGCGGACGGCAGCGGCCAGCCCGGCAACAGGTTCAGCAAAGCAACACAACGCGGAACAGGAACAGTTATTAAACCGTGCGTTTGCGGTGTTCGAGTAAACAGACCACCTATTAACAACAAAAACGGATCGCATAGGCGATCCGTTTTTGTTAACATCTAATTCCGACTATTCTTACTTGCCGATTGGCCCTGAATGAATTAACTCTGCACTGGCATAATAGGCTAAGCGGTTTTCGTCACCGGTTTTTTTCCAGCAGTACTCTGCAACTTTATTTACCACGCCACTGGTCATATCCCGAACAACATTTGTTTGCGACGTAAACCGGCCGCCTAATGCATTTGTGCGCATGTTGGTCAGCGTCATGTACCCGTACGATGCATTGTTCATGTTTCGGACAGAATCCAAAACCGTTGTTCTGAACAAAGTGTCCGTTAACACCAGACGGGGTTGTGCAGATTCGCCAGTTTCACCCACACCGTATCTTGTGGGCAGGTGAACTGATTTCGAGTTAAACGTGATCGTGTCAACATAGGCTTTCCTCAGTTCATATGCTAATCCCTTTGGTAACGACGGCATAATGAACTGGAGCATGTACGAACCGCCTTCACCCAGCAGGTCAGGATCGTTTGTGTTTGACTCAACGGTTCTGTGGAACTGAGTCACAATCTCAGGATTGCTGTTTAATTCTTCAACCGATGGCGAATTATCAACCAACCTTCCCAACGCATCCATCACCAGTTCAACGTGACCGGCTTCAGCATATAACCGCTTTCCCGCAAGACTGATACCGGTAAGCGGGCGGTAGATAAACTTCTGGTCTTTTACACCGACGGTATCGCTTTTTAGCCGAAACCTGCAAACACTGTGGCTGTTTTCATCATGTCCGATTACATCCATGATTATCAGTGTGTGCAGTCTTACACCAGCAGTTTTTAAAATATACTGGTCAGTGATCACTTGGTAGGTGTACGACATACCAACCGGCAAATCATACCGTAGCGTGAAGGATGTATCTACCGGCGTTGTGGCATTACCCAAAACCGACAACAGTGCAAAAATGGTGCTGATTACTGTAATTATATTCTTCCCCTCGAATAATAATGCAAGTTGCACAATTTTATTAATACAATGCAATAAGTAATTATACTGCAAGTGGTTATGGCTTCAGTAAAAATACGTACTACTTTATTAGTATAACCCAACCGCAGCATAAAGAGCGCCGTATCGAAGCCCCTTAACAGAAATCTGAACCACAGAGTGATTACAGTAGGCCATACTTTCAGCAAGGATTACAACACCGGACGGCAGTACGTCTGCGCGGCGGGGGTCGATGCCGGGAAGGAGGAGGAGTTCGGGAAGAGAGAGACTGAGGAGTTTATCAGCAATCGCATAAATATCAGGTAGCGCGATCTCGGTCCCGTCAACACTCTGAGGATTAAAAACTGGTAACTCCTTATACAGACAGGCCAGCGACGTTGCAGTACCAGCCACAGCCAGAAGTTTACCAACCAGTGGCGGGCGATTGGAATAATGCTCTGCCAGTTGTTGTTGAACCTGATTACGAAGTAAGGTCTGATCTGAGACACTAACCGGATGGTTAGAGCAAAACTGCTCGGTAAGCGATACACATCCAATCGGTGCCGTTGCTGCCCATTCGATTCTGCCTCCACGACCACTGACAAGCTCAGTACTCCCACCTCCGATGTCGATAACAGTAATTTGTCCCACCATGCCTGCCGTAGTGCCAACATAGGTAAGAGCAGCTTCCTGCTGTCCGCTGATAACATGAATAGGATACCCCAGGGAATTTTCAAGGTGCTTCCTGACCTTCACGGAATTTGAAGCGTTTCGAAGTGCAGCCGTGGCTACTGCCATCACCTGTACGGGTGCAACATCTCTGCTTACTTTTTGAATAACAGCCCGGTACGAAGCAAGAACGTCGGTAGCGCGGTTTACTGCCTCCTTTGAAATACCGCCTGATGTATTTAACCCCTCACCCAGCCTGGGGATCTCGTGCATATCAGCAATCAGGTTTACGTCACCTGTCCTGGTGATTTCGGCAATAACCATTAAGATGGTATTTGTTCCGATGTCGATACCGGCGCCAATCATGCTTTTTGTTTCATGTAAGTAAACGGTGACGGGGCAATTTACGCTGTAAGGAGCATATCAATAACCGAGTTGGCAGATTCAATGATATTGGCACCGGAACTAAAAACCATAGCAGCACCCATATTCAGTAGAGTTGGCACATCATGTGGCGGAATAACGCCACCAACTAACACCTTAATGGATGACGCTTCAGAGTTCCTTAGCTCGGTAAGAAGGTCACCAACCAGAGTAAGATGTCCGGCGGCAAGACTGCTGACTCCGATGAGGTGAACGTCGTTGTCAGATCCCATTCTGGCCACTTCGGCTGGAGTAGAGAACAACGGACCAATATCCACATCAAAACCTAGGTCAGCAAACGCAGTAGCAATAACTTTTGCACCACGATCATGTCCGTCCTGCCCAAGCTTGGCAATTAAAATCCGCGGACGCCTTCCGTGTTTTTCCTCGAATTGCAGGATCTTTTTTCTCACAGCATCAAACTGATCGTTACCGGAGTAGGCGCGGGCATATACTCCTTCAATGGTCATTGTGGTTGCCTCGAAGCGTGAAAAAACATTTTCAAGTGCCTTGGATATCTCACCCAGAGTTGCCCTTTTACGTGCGCAGGTAATGGCTGCTTCCAGAACATTACCACGTCCTTTTGCGGTGTTTTCAAGGGCTGACAATGATATCTGAACATCAGCCTCGTTCCGTGCAGCCCGAACCTGTTTCAGACGTTCAATCTGTGCTGCCCGGACTGCGGTATTGTCAATCACACGAACATCAATGGCATCTTCAGTCTGTAGTTTGAAAGCGTTAACACCAACAATAACATCAGTCCCCTTATCGATGGCTGCCTGCTTCAAGGCAGCACTTTCTTCAATTCGCATCTTGGGAATTCCGGCCTGAATCGCGGCCGTCATTCCACCATAGGATTCAACTTCGCGGAGCAGCTCAGTAGCTTTTTCAACGAGTGAGTTTGTTAACCATTCAATGTAGTACGACCCACCCAAAGGATCGGCAACCTTTGTGATGCCACTTTCACGGTCCAGAATTAACTGTGTATTGCGGGCAATCCGTGCAGACTGTTCGGTAGGGAGACCAAGCGCTTCATCGTACGAGTTTGTATGAAGTGACTGTGTCCCGCCTAAGGTAGCCGCCAGCGCTTCAATCGTGGTACGCACGATATTGTTCAGCGGATCCTGGGCTGTTAGTGACCATCCTGATGTTTGGCAGTGAGTACGAAGGATGCTGCTTCCGGCTTTTCCCGGCTTAAACTGTTGCATCTGCTCGTACCACAGTCTGCGAGCTGCCCGAAGTTTTGCCACTTCAGTAAAAAAATCTATTCCAATACCAAAGAAAAAGCTTAATCGCGGTGCAAACTGATCTACGTTCATGCCTCGGGCAATTGCTACTTTCACATACTCAATTCCATCGGCAATGGTATACGCCAGCTCCTGTACGGCAGTTGCTCCGGCTTCGTGCATGTGATAGCCCGAAATGCTAATCGAATTAAACTGAGGCATGCGCTCACTTATAAACGAGATGATATCCGAAACGATACGCATGCTTGGTCCGGGCGGGTAGATATAGGTGTTCCGAACCATAAATTCTTTTAGTATGTCGTTCTGTATCGTTCCGGTGAGTTTTTCTGGCGGGACACCTTGCTCCTCGGCTGCAACGATAAACATTGCCATTATCGGAATAACGGCTCCGTTCATTGTCATACTTACACTCATCGTATCCAGTGGGATCCCATTGAATAACAGTTTCATGTCTTCAATGGTATCAATTGCAACTCCTGCCTTCCCAACATCACCTACAACCCTTGGGTGATCACTATCGTACCCCCGATGGGTTGCCAGGTCAAAAGCAACCGACAAACCTTTTTGCCCTGCAGCAAGTGCCTTTCGATAAAAAGCATTACTCTCTTCTGCCGTAGAAAAGCCGGCGTACTGCCGAATTGTCCACGGACGGTTGGTGTACATCGTTGCATACGGACCACGATTATATGGTGGTGATCCCGGAATACCGTTCAAACCGGTTATTCCGTCAACATCTTCCTGGAAATAAACAGGTTTAACAGCAATTCCGTCGGAATTCGTTCTTGTTAGTGATGCAGGATCGGCACCGCGCAACTCCTTTGCTGCCAGCTCTTCCCACTTTTCACGGTTAGTTCCCATGCGGCAAAAATAGGGTAGGGGGCTTAGTGGTGCTTAGTGCCTGTGATAAAACTACCGACCATATGGTTTTGCGATATACCTGGCAGCTTCGTCCTGGGTACCATCATAGTCCCGCCAACCGGCTACCTTTTTGTACTGAGAGATTGCCAGATCACGTTTCCCTTGCACATCGTAGATCTGACCGATTTTAAGATTTGCCTTTACCATGAAACCTGACATCTCTTTGTCAACCAGACGGGATGCTTCGTCACATTTATACAGATATTTGAGAGCAATATCATAGTTGCCCTTCAGCATTTGCACCGTACCGATATAGTACAATGCTTCTCGTGCCGTAAACTCGTCATAGCCTTCTTTTTTATCCATATACCCGAGAAGCAGTGTCCTCCAGACTATTTCCATCGAGTCAAGTGGGCCAAGCTGTACAAGGCATCTCCCCAAATACCGGGCAAAGTATGGGTTGTTTGGATACTGCTGAGTTAGCTCGCGTGCATAGACAATTGCTTCTGACGGCTTTTTTTCATCGTTATAAAGGATGGCCATCAACTGTGCCTTGGCTTCAACAGCGGCATATCTGGCCTGGTTTCCGGCTGCCTTAAGCTGCAAAATGCCAAGCTTTTTATCACCTCTCGGCAAGAAGAGCATTACTGGCTTCAGCAGTGGGTACCGTTCCGGAAGGGCGGCGGCATAATAATTATAAACGCCGGTGCCCAGCATGATATCGTGGTTTGTAGGGGCGATTTTCTGGAGCTCACGTAAAATTTCCATGCCCTCTTTACCAACCGATGCGGCTTCAACAAACTGTTGTCGTACAGCATAGTACCGTCCCCTGAAGCCCAGGGCTCCGCCCTTAAAAAACAAGGCAGTAATATTCTTGGGTTCAGCCGAGAGTAGTTCATCACACTTGGCAAGAACTCTATCAATCTTCGATAAAAACTGCTGATCATACCTGGTACTGCGCTGGTTTAACAGGATTCTCCACCAGTCGATCATAGCATCCATAAAGTATCCGGCGGGATGCTCAGGGTAGAGGGCAATAACCTGTTTAAACTTCTCAGATGCCTTCCTGAATTCAACATTATAAATTGCGCGAACGCCTTCGCGCAAAATGGTGTCGCCATCCTGGCGCATAAACATCCACTGTGCCTGCGTCACGCTACTAAGAATCACAAATGCGATTAGTGTACTAACTACCTTCATCATATCAATCTGTTCCTGCTATTTGGTCCTTTACTGCAATGGCGGAAAAGTTTTTATCCTCTGCATGATACGGCATCAGGAAGAGTATACCAACAATACAGCCCAGCAAAATAAACGATGTTAAAAACCCTTGTTCTATGCCAAACGGTCCTGCGATTATAACTCTATATCCTTCATCAATCGTACGTGTATTCAGTGTAGACACCCAGCCTGTGTGGCCCTGGCCGCTGACAATTCCAAAGAACGTTTTCACGGCAAGGTTCCATACCACGTGAAACGATATTGCAGGCCACAGGCTGTTTGAATGTACAATGAACAGGGCAAATACAACACCGGCTAGCGTAACGTTGAAGATTGCAGCCAAATTCACTCCGGGATTAGCGGCATGTGCCAAACCAAATAAAACCGAGGTCATGAGGACTGCGGTACGAATACCAAACCGTTGCTGAAGCGACTCCAGTAAAGTCCCGCGAAAGGCAACTTCTTCTAGTACACTCCCTACAATCAGGATACCGAGCGAATACAGTGGAATCCCGACTGACGATGAGAGCTCAAACGCACCCCCAAGCACGAATGCAAGGAGAGCAATCAACACCAGGCCAGCCACAGCAAATCCCGCAGCGAGTGCAGAATGAGTGAGTGTTCTGCCCGTGAAACCAAGCCGACTATACCTATACCAGATGGGGTTACCAGGGTAGCGGACTGCCGTTACAGCCAGTTCGTGAACCGAGAGGGTTACACAAAAAAGAAGCAAGAGGGCAAGCCCCGTAATCTGTACCAGGTATGCGACAGTAAATGTTAATGTCACGATAAATATCAGTGACACAACAGGAACCCACCATTTGCTAAACAGGGTTTGTAACGTCATTCTCTGGCAGGTGTCCTAATGATTGTATGTGGATAATGTTTTATGTTAACGATATGTATCAATCAGACGTCGGAGGTATAACCTCTGAGGCTCCATTTGAAGGGCAGTTTCCCATGCCTCTACAGCTCCAACCGGGTTGCCAAGTGCATTTAAAATATGGCCCAGATGTTCATAATGCATTGCTGTTCCGTCGCGCTGAATGGCTAACATAATGTACTGATACGCTTTTTCCATTTTCCCGGATTTATACATTACCCAAGCATAGGTATCAAGAAATGCGGCATTCCCGGGCTGCGCCTGCAGGGCCGTCCATGATAAGTGCTCTGCAGTATCCAACCCACGGCCCCGATTCACCAGCGAAAATGCATAGTTGTTGGCTGCTACCGGCTGACGTGGATTAAGCGCCAGTGCATTCCTGTATGCTGCATCACTTTGAGCATCATCACCATGCAAATCATGGAGTATCCCCAGTTGAATCCAGGCATCAACCAACGAAGGGTTAGAGGTTACGGCATTGGTATAATGTGTTATTGCACCCACTGTATCATGCAACGCAAAACGAATATCTCCCAACAACATATCTGCTCTTGGGTTTGATGTTTCGTTCAGGTTTGAACGGAGAAACTGCGATGCCAGCATCGGCTGCTGCATTCGAAGACAAAGGTCACCAATGTGCAGAATAACGTCAAAACGATTGTAGGGACTGCTTTGGCGGGCTGCCATCTGAAGCAAAACCTCAGCTTGCTGAGCATTGTTAGATCGTAATGCAATCGTTCCGGCTGTTAATAAACAATTATAAGAGTTTGGACGGAGAGCGATGGTTTTATCCAGTACTGCAGGCAACTCGGATTGCATTTGCTGCACAATATCACTATCATCATAGATCGTACGCAACAAGCACATCCAGCGGTCATAACCATCGTATTCCTGCAAGGTCGTACCACCATCCTGAGCTAGAGCCATTGCTTCTTCAAACCGTCCGGCCTGCATGTATGCCTGTATCAGGTCGGAAATGATGCCTGGGTTTCCACGGTCGAGCTGGTTAGCTTTTTCAAGAACTGATATTCTCCGCTGAGTCAGTCCCTGTCTCTTGTACAGTTTTGATAACCGAAGATAAATATCAGCATTGGGACTGCTACGCACCAGAAGTTCATAGATTTCTGATGCCCGCTTCGCATTGGTTGGTTCAAGCAGACGCCCAAATGTAAACAGCTGCCGTTCGGTTGGATGTAGGCTAAGAATCTGCTCATAGGCCTGGACACCCTTTTCGTAAAGCCCCTTTGCAATAAATGTCTCAGCGAGAATCTCCCATGACTCCTTCGAGGTTGCGTCATTCCGTATTGCCTGCTCTGCATACTGAAGTGCGTGATCCAGTTTGCCGAGTTGCAGGTACGACCGTGAAATGGCACTAAGCACCAGAGCCGATGAGTCGGCATGTAGCGCATCCTGGAATTCGAGAATGGCATCTGCATGACGCCCGCTGATCTGATACGCCATCCCCTTGGCAAAGGCTGGGTTTTGTCGCGGGCTGGAATCACGGCTAATGGTACGGTCCTGTGCTACCAGACCTGACGCCTGTATGCATAACAAAAAGACCACACCATAACGTAAGCGTTGCATCGGAACTCAAAACGATCTATGAACAAAAATCATTCAATGCCCGGTAAAAAAAAAGGTCGCCCGTGCGACCTCTTTATGCTGTGCATGCTCGATTACTTAGCCAGCTTCTTCTTTAAGGCTGTATATCCAACCTTGTCAATAGTTTTGAGTGTGCTGGCAGTAATCTTTACTGTTACCCAGCGACCTTCTTCAGGTACCCAAATACGTTTCTTTTGAAGATTCGGCAGAAATCGGCGACGCGTTCTGTTGTTAGCGTGTGATACGTTGTTACCAGTTAGTACGCCAACGCCTGTTATTTCACAGCGGCGAGCCATATTCACCACTCCAGGGGTATTAATTAAACAAGAACTACTAAATTAACGAGTTTACACCAATTAAGCAACATCAGTGCCAAGATTTTTGCAGGTACCTGCCTTGCCAGCCCGAACAGGATGAGGGGGCTTTGGCATACAACCGTAAATTTGCTGTTTCGTAAAAGGCACCAGGGTCGGGGATTGACTGTGTCTGGAAATCATCCCGACAGTAAATCCATAGTATTCTAATTAGTTGCGTATAATGTCGATACCAGAGAACCCAAAAACACACATTGTAATCCGTGGTGCCAGAGTTAACAATTTACAGAATTTGGATATCAGTATCCCGCGAAATTCGCTGACGGTAATTTCCGGTTTGAGCGGATCCGGTAAATCATCACTTGCATTCGACACGTTATATGCCGAAGGGCAGCGCCGGTTTGTTGAAAGTCTGAGTGCCTATGCCAGGCAATTTTTGGATCGTATGAATAAACCCGATGTTGATTCGATTTCAGGTTTACCACCGGCAGTGGCGATAGAGCAACGTGTGTTTGCGCGTAATCCGCGCTCCACCGTAGGCACCACCACAGAGATCTATGATTATTTGAGGTTGCTGTACGGACGTATCGGTACCGTAGTTGATAAAGATACTGGTGAGATTATTCGGAAGGATACTCCCGAAAGTGTCTGTGCTTGTCTGGTTCAGGATCACCTGGGAAAGAAACTCTACATCCTGGTCCCGGTAACCACCATCAGCCTGGGCTCAGCTAAGCAGAAAGAGCACCTTGTAGCCGGTGGATACACGAGAATTGTATTTGGCGAAACTGCCGAGATAGCAGATATTGAGGAATGGGACGAAGATCACAATTCAGAAGAGACTGTTTATCTGCTCATTGACCGCTTGATTCTGGGTAACGACAGCGATTCCATCTCCCGGGTAACGGAATCAATGGAAACAGCATTCCGTTTGGGGAATGGCAAATGCATGGTAAGGGTTCTTACTGCTGACGGTGATCATACACAAATTGTGGATCATTTTTACTCGACCCGTTTTGAAAATGCGAAGACAGGCACTGTGTATGTTGAACCGGAACCGAGACTGTTTTCATTCAATAATCCGTATGGAGCGTGTCCGGTATGTCAGGGGTTCGGACGTAGTGTTGGAATCGACGAGAACCTTGTGTTTCCAGACAAACAGCTCACCATTCGGCGTGGTGCAATTCTGCCGTTCAGAGGTGATGCATTTGGTGTTCACTTGCGAACTCTTCTCTCGGTTGCTGCACGGGAAGGCATACCGGTAAACGTACCGGTGAATGAACTTACTCCTGAGCAATACAGTAAGGTCATGGACGGTGCAGGTTCCTATATCGGTGTTCTCGGCTTTTTTAAAATGCTCGAAGAAAAGTCGTACAAAACCCATTACAGAGTCATGTTGAGTCGTTTTCGCGGCTACACAAAATGCAGGGCTTGTGGCGGATCACGGCTGCGGACGGCAGCCAGGCAGGTTTTTATTGGCGGGCTAAGCATCCCTGATGTTGTGAAGCTCACTCTAGAGGAGGCACGTAAGCATTTCGATGGTTTAGCCATCACACCGTACCAGAGAGAAATTGTTGGTCTTGTTCTGGAAGAGCTCCAGCGTCGGCTTAAACTACTTTGTGATATTGGACTTGAATATCTAACACTTGACAGGCTAACACATACTCTTTCGGGAGGCGAAAGCCAGCGAATCAATTTGGCAACATCGCTTGGGTCTTCGCTTGTTGGTACACTGTATGTTCTTGATGAACCAAGTATCGGCTTGCATCAGCGCGATACAGCTAAACTCGTTTCGATATTAAATCGGATGCGAGATCTTGGCAATACGGTCGTAGTCGTAGAGCATGATCCTGACATCATTCGCTCTGCAGACCATATCATTGATATCGGACCAGGCGCAGGCGAACATGGAGGCAAGGTTGTTTTTCAGGGCAGCTACGCGCAGCTATTGAACTCTGACACGTTAACGTCCGACTACCTCACGGGCAAGAAAACAACACGTGCAAAACGATCGGTCCGAAAAGGGAGCGGTAAAAAAATTATCGTACGCCAGCCGAGGCATAACAACCTGAAAGCTGATCTGATTGAGTTGCCCCTCGGTAAATTGACTGTTGTTACCGGCGTAAGCGGCTCGGGGAAGAGCTCGCTGGTAAATAACGTAATTTACAATGGAATCTGTCGTGTTTTTGGTGGAACAACAGGGGAGGTTGGTAAGGTATCTGGTATTGAAGGTCTGGCTGAAATTGCAGGCATCGAAATGGTTGACCAGAGTCCGATCGGCAGAAGCTCTCGCAGCACACCCGCAACATATACAAAGGTATTCGATCATATCAGGGAAACATTTGCAGCTACTCAGATTTCGCGGCAATTAGGCTGGCGAGCGGGGCACTTTTCGTTTAACGTAGCCGGTGGACGATGCGAGGTGTGTCAGGGTGAGGGGAGAGTGACGATCGAGATGCAGTTTTTACCCGACATTGAGCTGCCGTGCGAAGCTTGTAATGGTACGCGGTATAAGAAAGAAGTCCTCCAGGTTCTTTACAGGGGAAAATCAATCATCGATGTTCTAAACATGACGGTGAACGAAGCACTTCAACATTTTTCAGACGTCCCCAAGGTAGTTCATCGCCTTACCATTCTTCGTGATGTCGGGCTTGGCTATATCAAACTGGGACAGCCGGCTACACATCTCTCCGGTGGAGAGGCACAACGGTTAAAACTGGCTTCGTTTCTTGATGTATCGCACAGCGGACATACCTTATTTGTTTTTGATGAACCCACCACGGGCTTGCATCTTCACGATATCTCGTTTTTGCTTTCGGCATTTGATGCCCTGGTAGATTCAGGAAATACCGTCGTTATTGTTGAACATAACCTACATGTGATTGCCGCTGCAGACCATATTATTGATCTTGGTCCGGAAGGCGGGGTTCACGGCGGCAGAGTAGTTGCAACCGGGACTCCAAAACAAGTTGCTAAGGTTACGGGCTCATATACTGGACAGGCTTTACGTGCGTACTATTCTGCTTCCACAGTCCAGAGCGCGGTATGAGGCGCTTCATCCATGCAATCATAGCCGTTATCGTTGTTGTAGCAGCCTCAGTCTATGTTTTTCGCTCAGTAAATATCCACCAGCTCATTGAACTTGTAGTACAAAGCAACGGTTATCTTTTGGCAGCCACCATTCCGGTAACCCTGTATTCACACCTTGTACGCGCACTCCGGTGGCGCAGACTTCTGAGCCACAACCCCAAGAGTATTCCGTTACATGATGCCTTTGGAGCCGTCATGATTGGTTATGCAGCCAACACCGTGATCCCGCGAAGCGGTGAACTTGCACGCCCGCTCTACCTTTCAAAACACACAGGCATTCCCGCCACCGCCTCGGTAAGCAGCGTTGCCCTGGAGCGGATACTTGACGTAGTATTTCTGCTCCTTGGAGTGACTATTGCGTCGGTATGGTTTTTCCCGTCGCTTCACGGGGCTCTTTCGCAGTTCAGCCTGGTCTCATTTACGGGTACAGTAGTAATCCCGGCAGCAATTGTGCTGATTCTCATTACTTCTGTAGCATTCACGAGCACCGTTCCATCCTGTATTCTTAAAATATCGTACAGAATTCATAAACGCTTTGCCGTACAAGTACGCCGATGGTTACAGGGAATTGCCGATGGCGTTAGTGTCTTGAACAGACAACGCGCATGGCCGGCTGTATTACTTGAATCACTGTGGATGTGGCTGATTTATCCTATTCCGCTGCTTCTTGTTCTCTGGTCACTTAATTTACCGGTACCGTCCGTAGGCTATCCCGATGCTTTCATCATTCTGGTTATCATCACGATTGGGATTACAGTTGCGCCTACCCCCGGTGCTATTGGTGTGTACCATGGTTTTGCGCAGTCAGCCTTGGTTACCCTCTATGGCGTTACCCCGGCTCACGGGTTAAGTTTTGCAGTTATTGCCTGGATGATGAATTACGGCGTTTCATTAATTGTTGGTGGAATTTGGTTCCTTTCAGATAAATTGTGGCTTAAATCTAAACCACTGTAAACTCTACGTGGTATTGTTCACAAATTGCTGTTGCTCATGTCAGTTACAACCGACGTAATAGTTATCGGAGCCGGCCCATGTGGTCTGTTTGCTGTATTCGAAGCAGGATTGCTTAAGTGGCAGTGCCATGTGTTTGATTATTTACCGGTTCCGGGCGGACAGTGCGCAGAGATCTATCCCAAGAAACCCATCTATGACATACCCGGACACCCTGAAATTTTAGCAGGCGACCTGATTGATAAACTTTTACAGCAATGCGTGCCCTTTAAACCAACATTTACACTGGGCGAACGCGTTGATGAACTTGAAAAACTTGAGTCAGGTTTATTCAGGGTTCGAACTTCGCTGGGTACCGAAGCAATAGGGAAGACTGTTATTCTGGCAGGGGGCTTGGGTTGCTTTGAACCCCGAAAACCTCAACTGGACCGGCTTGCTTTTTTTGAAGGACAAGGGGTTGAATACATTATTAAAGATCCGGATATTTACGCGGGCAAACATGTACTGATTGCAGGCGGGGGAGATTCGGCTGTTGATTGGGCGCATGCCTTAGCAAACTCTTCCGCATCCGTTACTCTTGTCCATCGTAGTCAGTCATTCCGCGCTGCTCCCGACAGTGTTGAGAAAGTCCTCGCCCTGGCTGAAGCCGGTAAATTGTCAATTATTACTAATGCGAATATTACATCACTCATTGGAGCAGACAGACTTTCGGGAGTAATGGTAACCGATAATAATGGTACATCAACACAGTACAATGTTGACCATTTCATCCCGCTATTTGGCTTGAGCCCGAAGCTCGGGCCCATAGCCGAATGGGGACTTGCAATTGATAAAAATGCTGTCAGTGTGGATCCAACAACGTTCCAGACATCCGTCGAGGGCATTTATGCCATCGGAGATATTGCGGAATATCAGAATAAAATCAGACTGATACTATGCGGATTTCATGAAGCAACGATGGCTCTGAATGTTGAGTACCAGCGTCAGCATCCCGACAAGAAACATATCGTAAAGCACACCTCTGTTACCGGTATAACCGGTCTTGCTTAAACTGCCTTATGCAAAAAGTACTTAGTGTCGGTGCGATGGTATGGTCACTTCAGTTTCGGTCTTCTTAGCAATGCGCTGTATGGCAGCATACACTGTCAGCAGGATTGCCGTAGAAATCCAAGTACTTACTACACCGTTCAGCAGAAAATTCCCGCCATTGGGATAAAACTGAAGTCCCGCTGCCAGCGCCATTCCCAACCCATCAACCGTCGATGGGTACAGTGTGCTGTCCATCCAGACTGCCGTATTTGTTATCAGATAAAACGCTAAAGCAGATACCGTTCCACCAAGGAACGTGGTTTTAACAACAGACGCGTTGGTAAACAAGCGCCCATAAGCCGCCACCAACACAATAGAACCGTACACAACAAACTGCGTTGAATGAAACAAGTATTCAGTACCAAACATAGCACCCAGGACAAGATCACTGATCACCATGGCCGCAATCGGTATTAGCATTGACCAGAATCGATTTGATATTGCCACGCCCGCAAATAAAGCCATACCAAGTATTGGCGTAAAGTTGGGCCAATGTGGTATTAACCGACCAAATGCGGCAATCAGAATAAGTGTCGCGACTGAGTAAAATAACTTCATATTCATGATCTCACCTGTATGTTAAATCGTTATGGAAATCACAGCACCATTCTGCAATTTCCGTAATTAAAGGATAGGGTAACACAGTGAAAAAACCCACAGTAGCTTTCAATCCGCTTACTTTACATAATGCTGATTATATTTCAACAGATGCTGCCGCCAAGGCTTCGGTAACCTTTAGAGCTGCTTCCTGTAATGTGTCGGCCACAAGGAAGTTCAGGCCGGAGTTCTTAAGAATGAGTCGGGCTTCTGCAGCATTCGTACCATCAAGGCGAACAATTACTGGAACAGTAACCTTAACAATCTCAAGGGCCTGCAAAATTCCGTTGGCAACGCGGTCGCAACGAACGATGCCTCCAAATATGTTTATGAGAACGGCTTCAACATTGGGGTCGCTCATCATAATCTGAAATGCATTTGCAATTCGTTCTACATTTGCTCCGCCACCAACATCAAGGAAGTTCGCCGGCGAGCCTCCGGCAATCTGGATGATGTCCATCGTTGCCATTGCAAGTCCGGCTCCGTTTACCATACACCCAACATTACCATCAAGTTTGATGTAGTTCAGGTTATACTTTCCGGCTTCGACTTCAAGCGGATCCTCTTCGTCTGAATCGCGCATTGCTGCAATTTCAGGGTGACGGTCAAGAGCATTATCATCAACGTTCACTTTTGCATCCAGTGCAACAAACTCTTCAGAGGTAGTTAACACCAAGGGGTTAACCTCGAGTAAGCTACAATCCATCTTCTCGTAGGCACTGTACAGCTTTTTTATAAACTGAGCAAAACTTTTGGCCGGCTTGCCTGCCAAGCCCAGCCCAAACGATAGCCGGCGTATCTGGAAATCACTTAAGCCAAGGAGCGGATCTATGTATTCTTTCAATATCTTATCGGGTGTTTCCTCCGCGACTTTTTCAATTTCGACACCCCCTTCGGTTGACATCATGATCACATTCTTACTGGTTTGGCGGTCAAGAAGAATTGAGCAATAGTATTCTTTTTGGATGCTGCAACCTTCTTCGATAAGGACCCTACGGACAATTTTGCCTTCTGCACCGGTCTGAATTGTAACCAGTTTATTACTCAGTAAGCCCTGTGCAACCTGATAAGCTCGGTCACTCAAATTGCCTTCGGTAATGACGGTAACCCCACGCAAGGGTTTACCAAGAACCTGAATTGGTTCGCCGGTTTCGGGATTGTGCACTGTCCCCTTTCCGCGCCCGCCTGCATGAATCTGTGCTTTAACAACAATTGCCTTAGCCCCTTTCAGAACAAAATCGGCATACGCAACAGCACCGGCATCGGCAGCAGAAAACACTGCCCTCCCTTTTAGCACCGGTACTCCAAATGAGTGAAGAAGTTCTTTAGCTTGGTATTCGTGTATATTCATTACATCCTCAGGTGTTAAAGCTAGCGTAAATTGCGGTGCAAAAATACGAACCGTCGGTCAAGGATAAGTCTGTCATCCTAAGAAACCTAATTTTAATCTTCGCATGCGTATTGCTCGTTGGTATGTGCTTGCCCTTGTGTTGGCGATAATCTGGCTGTCGGCAAAGCCGCTGTTTAAAAGTCGTGAGCTGGGAAGTAAGGAACGTCCTATCAATCTTATGCTCACACCATCAACGGATGCTCAAGCCATCATCAGGAATGGTGAGGAGCTTGGAGCCTACTTGTACAAGAAGACCGGGCTCCATGTTCGGGTATCCGTCCCAAACTACTACATCACCGTGGTTGAAGCCTTTGGAACAAGCAGAGCCGACATAGCCATTATGAATACGTTTTCGTATCTGCTGGCAAACTCGAAATACAATGCACAACCTGTCCTGAAAGTAAAACGCAGGCATGGTGAATTGAGCTATAGAGGAGAATTTATCGTGCGAGCCGACAGAGGGATCACGTCGCTTTCGCAACTTGAAGGTAAAACCATTGCGTTTGTTGACCCATCGAGTACTAGTGGCTATATCTACCCATCCGAAATGTTAAAACGGCAAAACATTAAACCGAAGGAAGAAATGTTTGCAAACGGTCACAGTCAAGTGGTAATGAAGGTTTACCAGGGCGAGGTAGATGCAGGAGCTGTGTTTTATTCGCCACCTGATACGGTCACGGGTGAGCTTTTGGATGCACGGTGCAAGGTTGCCACGCAATTCCCAGACGTCTATGAACGGGTTAAAATCATTGCTCTTACGGATCCCATTCCTAACGATCCCGTGGTTGTACGCAACGGATTACCACATGAGATCGTAGAAAAACTTGTGTCAGCATTAATGGAGTTTCAGACAACGGACCAGGGTAAGGCTGCCTTGATGGCAATTGCGAGCGTAGAAGGGTTTGTGCGCACAAATAACAGCGATTACAACGAAGTACGTAACCTTGTAGCCCGGTACGGAATTAACCTGGAGGCTCAACTAAAAAACAAATAGTCCTGCTATCGCGCAAAAATGTTTTTTAACATCCCGCTGATTCCGCTGATGGTTCCGGACAGAAAACCTGCCAAATCAGCAAGCGGACCCTGTACCTTCTCGAGTAGATCCTGCTGAACAGTTCTGATATCATTGGCCATTTGTTCAAAGGCTTCAGTACCTTTTGAAATGTGCAACAGGTTGTCATCGATTTTCTCGAGCGTTTTTTCCGACTTCTGAATGAACACTGTTGTTTCGGACAGAAGCCGAACAGAATGATCCTTCATTTCCGTGATATCTCTGCCCGCCTTCTGAACTACTTCGGTAATCTGCTCTACGCTGCCACTGAAACGCCTGACAGCAATGGTCAGAACCACAAATAAAAATGCTGCAGCACCGAGTGCTATGCAGGCAAACACGATAAGGACAACGTCATGCATTCGATTCAGACCCAAATGACTCACTACGATCTTTTACTGCCTGGGCACGCTGACGTGCTTCCTGTAAAACAGTGTCGGCGCTGCTAAGAATTGATTCAGCTTGCTGACGCGCACTGCTGACGATTTTCTGAGCACGTATTCGTCCCTCATTCAGCATCTGTTCACCTTGCGTTTCACCTTTTTTAATAAGGGTGCCAGCCTTATCCAGGAGGTCCTCTCCAGTTTCAGCAATATCACGGCGCAAATCTCTGCCGCTCTTCGGTGCAAATAACAGTGCAAGCAAGGCCCCTACTGCACCCCCGACAAGAACACCAGCCAGGAAGGAACCAGTTGCTGAGTTTTTATTATCCATTGTTATATTTCTCCCAGTTTCTTTGTTAAAGAGTCGTTATTGCTTTTGTTATGACGTAGCATCACCAGTTTTCGGGTAATGTTACCGGAAGCCCCTTTTCAGACAATATCAGCTCAATGAACTCACGTACGGCACCATCGCCTCCGTTTGCAGTGCATTTGACCATACTTACTGTACGCACCGCAGCAACGGAATCGGCTGGGCAGGCTGTAAGTCCGCACACCCGCATGACCGGAATATCATTTACGTCATCACCAATATACGCAACCTGCTCAAGCGTTAAATCCAGGCTGCGCAAAAGGTCTTGGAGGTCAGCGGTTTTATTATGGGAATGCAGTATGACATTTTCGATGTGGAGTTTCTCTGCCCTGCGTCGGGCTATCGCCGAATCTTCGCTGGTTATTATTGCCGTCTGCAGGCCTGCCCTGTGCCAGAGTGTAATGCCCATGCCATCTCGTGTGGAAAATCGCTTTAACGCAACTCCATCCGAACTGAAGTACATTGCACCATCTGTCAATGTCCCGTCAACATCCATCGCCAGCAGTTTAACTGCCTTTGCTCTTTCATGAATTTCCATTGTCATTCCCCTTTCGATTAAGACCTTTGTAGAAAGAACGAAACTACACGACAATGCAAAATTCCGAATACACACTGATAACCGTGGCAGTACCTGAGGAACAAACCGAAGTAGCGACCGCCATTTTTAGTGCATATCCAATCCTCGGGATCGAGGTTGGGCTGGATTCCATGGTGGTCTGCTTTCCAGGAACGGACTGGAATGAGCAATACCGAGAATCAATGCTCGAGGATTTACATTCAGCAGGGGTTAGTGCAGCGATCATCCGCACTGAAACACTGGCCGAAAAGAATTGGAACGAAGCCTGGGAAGCCAACATTGAACCAATCGTGGTAAATGAACGAATCACCATTGCTCCGGAATGGCATGCGGACAGCGTCACTGCACCCCTTACCCTGATTGTTACGCCCAAAATGTCGTTTGGAACCGGACACCACGCAACAACCCGAATGATGTGCAAATTGCTCGAGACCGAGGTACACCAGGGGTCAGTCTGGGTTGACGTTGGTACGGGAACCGGAGTACTGGCCATTCTGGCGGTTAAACTGGGTGCTGCTTCGGTGTTTGCTTTTGACAACAATGAATGGTCAATTCTAAACGCACACGAAAACATCGATAAAAACCATGCCGGGACGCACATTACGCTGGAACAGCTCGACCTGCAAACAGCAACACTTCCTTCATGCGATGGAATAACGGCGAATTTGTACCGGCACCTAGTAATCCCTTTTGCACCTCACTTTATTGGGGCAGTTAAACCGGGAGGTGTCATTATCGTAAGCGGAATCCTGAAGTACGACCGCAATGATGTTGTGCAGCCGTTTACTGCCTTGAACTGTACCATAAAGGCCGAACTTGCCGAAGACGAATGGTGTGCGATTACATTCGAGACACCGCAGTAGGTGGATTGCGTGTGCTGGCATAGCGTAATTTCTGCTTCGCGCATCCAAGGAATAACGACACTACAGTGTACCTATTTCCGCTTAAGAATCTCAAGCTGCTCTTCGTGCCGGATCGAATCGATATAGTGCCGCCGAAGCTCTAAACTCTGCTCTTTTTGCTTATACCGCTCGCACTGTCCGCCATTGCTAACCAGTGCAAAAAAGACAATAGCAAAAATGAGAACGCCTGCAAATATCCCACGTTTGGTGTTCCTATCTGCATCGGTTGTTGCCATTAGATTTAATTATTCCAAAATTGCTGACCAAAGAAGAAGACATTGGTCCCCTTCCGATTCTGCATCATCAGGGCAACATCGTACGTGCAACGTTTTTCCAAATACTCAACAGCATCTTCTTCACTCACGTCGGCCAGGAGCGATAACTCAGCCGGGAATACCCTGCCAGACCGTGTTCGAATGAGGTGACGGGTGGCAAGGTCAAGTTTGGTACGTTCGATTTTAAACTGACGGATACTTGACAGCAATAACCAGGAGCTTGCACCAAGGTGGGCCGATGCCAGTGCAAAACACATCAGCAGGTTCGCAGAAGATATGGTGTTCTGCAGCCAGCCTGCAACCCCAAAAAGGATGTACACCAGACTGAAGAGTCCGACCATAATTCCGAGCAGATATTTTACACGATACAGCATAATCTTCATCCAATCACTACAAACTTACAACGTAGCTTTGTACGTGTTAAAAATCAATCCATCCGTCCGTAAAATCCCCGAAATTCTCTCAGCCTCCCAGCCGGTCCTGTTAGCAGCAGCATCACTTGAACAACACAGGGTTGCCAGCATTAAACAGTTGGCTGGTTCAGCACGATGTGTATTTGTTGCCTCACTATGGCATGCTTCCAATACTCCATTCATCGTTGTGGTCGAAGACGATAAAGCTGTTGATGATGTTTCGCATGATCTTCAGGTCTTATGTGACCCCGGGATTGTTCATGGCGTAAAAAAAACGCAACGGGTTTCGGGTATCGGCAGTTCCGACCAACTGAGCGCCGATGAATTGGATGCCATCATTGCGCTTGAATCAAACCCACGTGCAGTTCTGGTACTCACACCAGAGTCACTGTTCACTGATGTTCCTTCGAAGACGGGTATTACAGAGAATAAAAAACTCATCAGCCGATCCATGCACCTTGACCTTGCCGCTTTCGTCCAGGAATTGGCCCTCCATGGTTTTTCAAGAACCGACTACGTTGGGAAACCAGGCGAAATGGCCGTGAGAGGTGGTATTGTGGACGTATATCCCAGCGGATGGAATAATCCTGTCAGACTTGAATTTTTGGGAGATCTTGTTGACTCGATTCGAGAATTCGAACCTCTCAGTCAACGATCAATCCGCGAGCTGGATCATGCTTCGATTCTTACGCATGTTTATCATCGCGACGACACAGACGTACAGAGTACTCTGCTAAGCCATGTACCCGAAAACGCAATTGTAGTTCTGGATGCACCGGACACCTTGGCAACAGTTGCTGCAAAGCATCCTTCTGTTCATCTGCCTGAACTTGAATCGTGGATGAGGGTACTGATAAACCCGCTGTCGGCCACAGGAATCAGTACTTCAACATCTGCCCAACCCTCGTTTGCCGGTTCGATTGAACAACTGCTGGCCCATGCCTCAATGTTAACACGTAAGAATGTGGCTGTCCATATTGGAGCCGACGGCCAGCACAATGCAGCACGTCTGCGGGACCTGTGCGAAAACATCGCAGATTCAGTGGAAGAAGACAATGACGCAAAGGGGCTCGAGTATCATTCGGCCATTGATCGGATCGCCTGGTACGCGTCAACTCTCAGCAGCGGATTTGTTTGGCCTGAAGTGCAGCTTGCCGTGTTTTCTGAACACCAGGTATTTGGCCGACAGCGTTCACAGCGCCGATCGAAGCGATCCGAAAGCGGAATTACTCAGCGGGAGCTCAGACAACTGCATCACGGCGACTACGTTGTGCATGCCGATAAAGGTATCGGACAGTTTCAAGGCATCAAAACCATTAAAATTGGACCTTCCTTTGTTGACTGTGTAAAGCTTGTTTACCAAGGTGGTGACACGCTCTATGTTCATCTTAACTACATTCATAAGCTAAGTAAGTTTACGGCTGAGGAAGGAGCACTACCCAAACTCAGTAAACTGGGCTCGGCCGAATGGGACCGGAAAAAAGAACGTGCTAAAAAGCGAATAAAAGATATTGCTCGCGACTTGATAAAACTGTATGCCCGACGGAAGTCAATACCTGGCTTTGCCTTCCCTGCCGACACAGTGTGGCAAAAAGAATTCGAAGCCGCGTTCCAATACGAAGACACACCCGACCAGGCACGAACCACAGCCGAAGTGAAAATGGATATGGAGCAATCCTCACCTATGGACAGGCTCGTTTGTGGTGACGTAGGCTTTGGCAAAACGGAAATTGCGATTCGTGCTGCCTTTAAGGCAGCGCAGTCAGGTAAACAGGTTGCTGTACTGGTTCCAACTACCATCCTTGCTCAGCAGCACTATCTAACGTTTACTGACAGACTGCATCGCTATCCAATCAAAATCGAGGTGCTGTCCCGCTTTAAGTCAAAATCAGAGCAGAAGGAAATTGTCGCAGGCCTTATGAACGGTTCTGTTGACGTAGTGGTTGGAACTCATAGATTGCTAAGTAAAGATGTTTCGTTTCGGCAGCTGGGGCTGCTGATTATTGACGAAGAGCACCGCTTTGGCGTAGGTGCAAAAGAAAAATTACGTCAGCTTCGGGCATCGGTTGACACTCTTACACTTACCGCCACGCCAATTCCGCGTACACTCAACTTTTCGCTGATGGGAGCCCGCGACCTCAGCGTTATCGAGACTCCGCCACGCAACCGTCTGCCTGTTAAAACAGAAATTTTACAGTGGGATGATGACGCCATTGCCGAAGCACTCCACATCGAATGCAACCGTGGCGGACAGGTGTTTGTGGTTACCGACAGGATTGCCGACATCGATAAGCTTGCACAGCGGATCCAAATGCTTGCACCAACACTGCGGTATTCGGTTGCTCACGGTCAAATGTCAACCGGTGAGCTTGAAAAAGCTATGGAAGCCTTCCTGGAGCGTAAAACTGATGTACTTATTGCTACCAAAATCATCGAGTCCGGTTTGGATATTCCAAATGCTAACACGATGATTATTAACAATGCCGACAATTTTGGTCTCGCCGAGTTATATCAGCTACGTGGCAGAGTTGGTCGGTCTAATACCCAGGCATACTGCTACCTTGTTATTCCTCCTGTTCATACATTGTCACGAACCAGCATTCAACGATTGCAGGCTCTGGAGGAGTATACAGACCTTGGCAGTGGATTCCAGCTGGCCATGCGAGATCTTGAAATTCGCGGTGCGGGTAATCTGCTGGGTGGTGAGCAAAGCGGCTTCATCCTTGATATGGGTTTCGAACTCTACCATCGCATACTTGACGAAGCAGTTGCCGAACTTCGACACGACGAGTTTAGCGATATCTTTGGCTCCGCAGTTCTTAGAAATCCGTTTATCAACGAGGACGTTGTAATTGAACTGGACTGCGATGCCCTTTTGCCGGCATCCTGGATCCCTGCAGATACCGACAGGTACGAAACCTATAAAAAACTTTATAGTGCCGCCAGTATATCCGAAATTGATACAGTGTTCGATGATTTGCGCGACCGGTTTGGTGTGCCCCCAACAGAGGCAAGCAACTTACTCTTTGCTGTTGCGCTTCGGATTGCTGCACTCCCTACTGGTCTGGTTAAAATTTCACTTCATGACACAACCCTTACCATTGATTTTCCTCCTGAATCCAATTCCGTTTATTACGAGCAGGCTTTCCCGGGCGTACTAACCACAATTTCTACAATGCCGAATGCAAGACTCATTCAAAAAGGGAAGAAACTTTCCGCTGAGATACAGCTTGCGCGACGAGAGCATGCAGCAGACGTCCTTACAAAACTCACGCCCGAGCTTCATCACGACCAAGCTACAAAGACATCACTATCTGAACAGTAAACAATGACGATACTTGCTATTGAAAGCACTTCAAGTGTGTGCAGTGTTGCACTTGGCGTCAACGGTCAACTATCTGCCGAGGTCAGCATTGGCATTCCTAATGTAGCAGATTCCCTGCTTGCAAAACTCGTGGTGCAACTGCTCGATTCCACCAATATTTCTGCTGCCGATCTTGATGTTGTTGCTGTTAGTTCAGGCCCGGGATCGTTTACCGGCACCCGCATCGGCGTCAGTTTTGCAAAGGGGCTTTGTCAGACGCGCCGGACACGGCTGCTGCCGGTTTCTACCCTCCTGTGTTCAGCCCAGAATGCGCTGCAGATTACGCATGCCTTGGCTTTAACAGGCATCATGGTGGCCATACCTACAAATCGGGAATTGTACTTTACACAGAAGTTTACGCTTCCGGAAGGCATCGTCGACGGTCTTGTGCAGCCAACGGGTACAATACTGTTACGACCGGCTGCCGAAATACAGCAGGAGTTAACGTCCAACACAATTGTCTGTGGCCCGGGGGCATACACCCTTGAACCTACGGTTCTGCTTGACCATCTCTGTCAGCTTAGTGGTGCCATGGTTTACCATACTTCCGAGGCCATAATAAAAAACGGATCCGCCGTGTGGGCAGATCCGTTCTTATTTGAGCCCTCCTACGAACAGGAGTTCGTGTCAGGTGAACACCGTTAGCACACAACTGTAATGGTAACCAAGCTCGGTGTGCAGTATACGGTCCGACCGGGAACTTCAGGTTCGGGATACTGCAAACGGTCGTTACCAGTTCACCCGTGTGCTAACTATAATGTTTCGTCCGGGAGCACTAATGCCGGAGGCATAGGTACGGTAATGATAATCGAGCACATTCTCAACCTGAAGCTGCAGTGTTAGAAGTTTTGTTACCGTCCAACCTGCAGCAAGATCAACCCGTTGCCATGGCAAGGCACCACTTGCCGAATACTGAACGCCTACTTTGTTCTCTTCACTTGGCGTTAACTCGGCAAGTTCTCGTCCGTCTGACCACCAAAACGAACCGCTCAACCACCATGTACCCGGTTGCCAGGTAGCCGATACAGTAGCAAATGTTGGGGCTGCGTGGCGCAGTGGAATATCGTTTGTTGTTTCCCTGCCGTTAACAAACGTAGTTGTTGCAAACACCTTAAGCTCTGGCATTACAGCATAGCTTACTCTGATATCTAGACCATAAATTCGTGCTGTACCGATGTTGGTATTGGCAAACACGGCTTTTCGCTCACCATAAATATCGATAGAATCCATACCGTTCCATAACGCCGGTCTTGTCTCGATTGCGTCACTGGCCCAAGTATAAAAACCATTCACCGATACATCGAGCGCCGAACTCGGATCAAGCTGAATACCACACTCCAATGTGGTTGCATATTCCGGTTTCAGATTCGAGTTAGGGACCACTACAACGCCCGGTGAGCTGTCGGATACTTTAAAATTATCCAGGTTAGGTGCCCGAAAACCATTTGCCAAATTCGAATGCATCGTGATGCCATCGGCTGCCTGCCACGTTAGTCCTACCGAGCCCGTCACCGATGTTGGATTCAAACTGATCGATGTGTACGGAATACTAAACGATGCTGTGTCAATGATGGCTGCTTCCAGACTGTAGTACGTTGTCCGTATGCCGCCGGCAATACTGAGATTGCTACTGAGTCCCCAATGTACCTGAACATATCCAGCCACCGAATTTACTGTCGTGCCACCATCCGGATATCTCGACAGTGTGGGCCGAACCTCACCGGTGTTAATATCACGTAGTGTAGCTTCGGAACTAACCTCATTCATCCACCATTCAAGGCCGTATTTCAGCTCTCGGGTGTAGGGCGAGGATTGATCAAGAGAAGCTTTCACATCTGCATTTACTGATCCAATCAGTACCTGCTCAACCTGTGACCGGAAATCTGTCTTATTGAATTTCCTGTCGTTTCGGCTTTCTTCGTTGAACTGGAAACTGGCAGTCACAGCAGCCTGACTGCCAAAAAAGCCGGCATCAGAGGTTTTGTAGGTCAGGCTGTGCATCGTCCACAGTTGCGGCCCGTAATACCACTCCGCAGATTTGGGCAGGCCGTTGTTAAGCTCTACAAGCCTGTCGTATCTGGGTACATCCGTTGTAGTAGAGAATATGCCGCCATAGTTTACCGTAGCATCATCCGTAATCCTGAACAGCAAGTTTTCGGTAACGTTCATCTGACTGTATCCTGACTGCACCTGACGCAAGACGTCAGAGTTCGCAACCATTGAGTCCCTGTCACCGAATCGTTCTGCGTACCAGGTTCGTTTCCCAAAATCAGGCTCTCTTGAATCGAAAACACTACCGCTACGAAGGTCGCCAAACTTTGAGTATGTGATAACGGTTGACGAGGCAATGCTCCTACTTGAAAAATCGAGTGTAGCACTGCCTGTAACCTCATTTGCTGCCGAACCATATCGCAGCAGAGCTTTGCCGCCAAAATAGGTTCCTTGATCAATCAGGGTAGCCTGATGGGTGTTAAATACCATGACGCCTCCCATGGCGTCACTGCCATACTGTACGCTGCCCGGACCAAAGAGTACTTCGGCGCCATCGAGTGCATTTGCGTCAATAGCAATAACGTTCTGCAGATTACCGCTACGGTAGATTGCGTTATTCATCCTCACACCGTCAACAACAATGAGGACTGCATTCGTGGCAAAGCCCCTTATCATTGGACTGCCCCCGCCTAACTGGCTCTTCTGTACCATGACGGTACCGCTGTTCATGATCATATCGGCTGCAGTTGACGGGATCTTCCGTGAAATATCCAGAGGCGTAATCACTGTGATTTCGCGAGGCACGTCCCGTGCTTCTTCGGCCCAGCGTGAAGCACTCACCACTACGCCCCGTGCCTGGATCGTTTTTAAACTATCGGTCTGCCCGGTTCCTGCTGCCTCCGAATCAGCATAAAGCACAGGATTGGTCAGTGCGAGTACAAGGCATAGCACTGCCATAACAAATCGAAATGTTGTCATTTGTATCCTAAAAATTGTTAGTTGAAATATCTTCTACATAAATCCGGGAGGTACAGAAGATATTTCGGTGGAGGCTCCGCAGTGTGAACATTCATTTCTGAATGAAAACTGGGCAGCGTTTTCCCAACATAAAGGGATGCCTCTATGAGTGTAGGCAATTCCGGCACACCCATCATAACCGCAATAAGCATCAGTGCGTTTTGAATGATACGTGCCAAAGGTTTACTAAATGGTGACCGTGGCTTCAGTACATGCGATATTGCCATCACAATTTCGGATTCACGGAAGTCCTTGTGCGCAATGATAACGGTAGCGCCGGCACTGTCAACCATGGTCTTAACATCATACATCCACCCATCAAACGTGAACTCACGGGCGTGTTCCCACACCAACACAGGATCACTATCAGTATGATGGAGGACAAAGCGATAATCCTTGCTGGTTTGCATCTCGTATCGAGCCAAAATCTTATACTGCGTGCGAAGTCCGACTGCAACGGCAAGCCACCCACCGGAAGTAAAGATCGTGGTGCAGATGATAAGGATTGAAATAAGTGCCTGCATTCCCACGCAATCTAAAGATTCGGAGCGTAATTTTGCCAACATGATTAACCGATACACCCGCCCGGAAATGGGATCTATTTGGAGCGATGAGCAACGCTTTTCAATTTGGCTATCAATCGAAGTTCTTGCATGTGAAGCACAGGCATTACAAGGAATCATTCCCCAGGAAGCCGTCGATGAAATCCGTGAAAAGGCTGCATTCGATGTTGACAGAATTCTTGAAATTGAAAAAGAAACGAAACACGACGTCATTGCATTTACGACCAACGTTGCTGAGTATGTTGGGCCAGCCTCACGGTTTATCCATCTTGGGATGACCTCGAGCGACGTACTGGATACGTGCCTGGCCGTGCAGTTACAACGAGCAGGAAACCTGTTGGTAGCCGGACTTGAAGGGCTCTCGGCCGTCCTGAAAACACGAGCCCTGGAGTTTAAACACACGCAGTGTATTGGGCGCACCCATGGCATCCATGCTGAAGTCACAACATTTGGTTTAAAATTATTACTTTGGCACCAAGAGATTCAGCGTGATCTTGACAGATTACAACAGGCCATCAGGACCATCTCGGTAGGCATGATATCAGGTGCCGTTGGCACCTTTGAACACTTGTCGCCCTTTGTTGAAGAATACGTATGTGAAAAACTCGGTCTGAAGCCAGCATCGGTTTCAACCCAGGTAATACAGCGCGACCGGCATGCCGAGTTTATGACAACACTGGCAATAATCGGAACAACTCTCGAGAAAATTGGAACCGAAATCCGTCATCTCCAACGCACCGAAGTTCGTGAGGCTGAAGAATCGTTTACAAAGGGACAAAAGGGGTCAAGCGCAATGCCCCACAAAAAAAACCCTATCGTCAGCGAACGCCTGTGCGGGCTTGCGCGTGTACTTCGTGCTAATGCGCTTACAGCACTCGAGAACAATGCTCTCTGGCACGAGCGGGATATCTCGCACAGCAGCGTGGAACGGATCACGTGTCCGGACTCTACCATTGTTCTTGACTACATGATAAGTCTGGCCACAGCGTTAATCGATAACCTGGTTGTGTACCCGGATACCATGGTAAAGAATCTTAACGTAACTAACGGACTTCCCTTCTCGCAAAGCGTACTGCTGGCATTGGTTCGTAAGGGATGTACACGCGAGGATGCCTACAAAATGGTACAGTCCTCCGCCATGAGAACATGGGAAACCTCCGTCCCCCTGAAGCAAACATTACTGGAGAATCAGGAAATAGCAGCGTTCCTTACGGCTTCAGAACTCGAAAATATCTTTGATGATAGGCGGATGCTGAAGAATGTAGATCTGATTTTCGCCAGATGCGGCCTAACAGATCAATCATAAATTCAGGATCCCCTGCCTCGTAATCATTGATAGCTGGATAGCCGGGACGGTACGTCTGATCAAAGAGCCGTGCTGAACCGGTTGCGTAGCAAACGTCGGACGTTTGAAAGCGTCCATTGCGAAGGACCGTAGCACGAAACCCCGGCGGATCTACATCAACCGAGTCAATAACAACACCCACTTCTGCGCTGTCCCCTAGCAAACACTGGTACGGAATATAGTAAACAGATGTACGTTCCGTCGTTGGTGACAGAGTAATCTGCGCATACCGTTTGGTATATCTCCGACCGCTCCACCAAAATGGGCCTAAAGGCCACAACGACGTTGCCCTGGCCCGAATACGGATACGAAGTGAAACACCAACCGGCAAAGGAGATGTTAATTCAACTTCAATCGGAATACTCACAGTGGAACCGGCAGGTGCAGCGGTATCCAGTACCCGTAGCAGGATGACAGTGTCGGAGCATGGCTGAATGGCATACTCCGGAATCGATGCGTCACCAAGAACAATACCGTTGGCTCCTGCCTCAGCCCCGTAGCCATCAACACCGTTGGAACTGTCTGCCGTATATACTCTGCCTGCCACCCCTCCCTCAACGTTGGCAGTCAGCGGCGTACTGCGGACCGACGCAGACAGTATGGCAACTCCTCCCGCACCTCCGCCGCCTGGGCCATACCGACGATATTCCGAGAATGTACGTCCACCGGCACCGCCTTGTAAACCAAGTTGAAATGGTCTGTGAAGGGGCTTTGGTATAACTACAGAATCACACAGTATCCAAATTGTACCTCCGCCCCCTCCGCCACCGGCCCCGTCAGCAATGGCTGTCTCGGCACCTGAACCGGATACAAGGATCCGGCCGTTCTCCAACCACTTAATAACCTTTGCAATTATAAGAACAACACCGCCACCCGCACCACCAGCAGTGCCCAAGTGGTCATTTTGATGTCCGCCCCCACCCCCTCCGCCCAAGAATACCCGGTGAGTTGAGTGAAAGAGCACCGAAGTTCCGCCGTGTCCACCCAATGGCAACGAACCAAACTCACTTGTTTGGAATCCGCCATTGCCACCACGTCCAGCAACCGATCCACCACCGCCACCACCGGCATTTCGGGCATTACCGCCGCCACCGCCAATGTCGCGGTTACCTCTTCCCGCATTGAACCGTTCATCCTCGGTACTCAGACCGACTCCTTTGCCACCACCAATCCCACTGAGCCATGTGTTTGACGTTTCCTGAACACATGTATCGTAGCTATTCAAGCTTCCCCATCCACCCCGGAAGCCCCTTCCAGCTGCATCAATGATGGCACCGAGCTCCACGGTGTCTGCAACAATTGAACAGATGCCACCCACTCCGTCGGCAAATGGCAAAACATTCAGATTTGAGGTGATACGGACGACGCTGCCTCCCAGGACACGGCAAACCTGCACACTGCCTTCCGTATCATAATATGGAACGTTCGGCCGGAGGACTATCGTATGCTGGCTTATCATTGCTACGGTGTGAATGCTCCATTCGCCGGCATGGCCAAGACCAATAAGATCGCCATCGCTGTTTGTGATGGCACCCTGCGACTGATAGACGATGATGGTATCCTGTACAGACAACATCGACGTTGACTCAACGTACACTGTGCTTGTGCAGGTATCAATCCCAACCACACGGGTGCAGAATTGCTCTGCTCCTGACTCTGCGCTTAAACATAACAGTGCCGCAATAGCAGTTATCGTGCTATGCCAAATGCGCGCCATCGCATTACTGTAGAATCGTACCATAGCGTTACGGCTTCGTTGTGAAGCAGGTTTAACAGGCGCCCCTCCGGCGTAAGAATCCGATTTTCCGGATTACTCTGAATCGCATTATTATGAATGGAGAGTCTGTCACCTACATTAAACAATATTATCATCCTTCCATGCGTTCCCCCCATGAATCCTGTTACGTCAATGCCATTCACTCCAGTAATAATTCGGACGATCGTTGTTTCTTCCAGCACCATGTTCGAGAGCATACTCCCAGTAGGAACATTAACAGTCTGCTCATTCACAATTGTTGTGCTACCACTTGTTTTGTGCGAGAACATGTGTGTAAGGGTTTGTGAGTTCTGTGGAAACCTGGTAGCTGGAACCTGATTAGGACGGTAGTTTTCGTGACTTCCGAGCATTACGTCGCCACCAAGGTGGACAGCCGACATACCACTGGTTTCGCTGACGAACAATCCGGCAATTACCTCACCCTGTCCTTGTGGTGTGAATTCTGCCAACCCCATCACTCCAACGTTATACCCTGAGTGGACTACTGCATTGTTTTTTGCTTCACCAAGCACGCCTACTGAAAACGTTGATGTTCCTCCGGGGCCGCCTCTGCGAACAACCCCGCGAACACCGATCAGTGTGTCCGCAGCAACATTTGAATTTGATGCAGATTCACCATAAACACCGGTCCGCTCGATAAGAGGTACACCTGTATATGATGCTGAATATGACAGGCCAACAACACCGGACCCCACGGAACTTGCCCGTGCCACTACCCCAATACTGTGAAGTCCGGCTACGATGGCATCAACACCACGCTGTGGCGCAGTTGTGCCGCCAATTTCAACCGCTGTCCCCGAAGCTGCACTTAACGCATTGTAACGCAGTCCGGTTCCACCGGTTATATCGACAGCAGTACCCAATGTTGCCAGCGCCCCTCCTGACGGACTGCCAATGCGAATACCCGTGCCCGTACCATTGGCCGTACTTGAAATCAGTATGCCTGCATCCGCTGTTCCGGTATTACCAATATTTACTATCCGAATACCGCTACTTGTAGAGGTGCCAGTAAGGTCAACCGTTAGTCCTGTTCCACTTGTTGCCGGAATTGTTCCTATCCTGGCTACTTCACCCGCAGCCGCACCGGTCAGTACTCCTACACTTAATGAACCGCGTATCCAGGTTTCTGCCGCTGCTCCGATTTCCATGGCCCGTACCAGACCGGCAGGCCCACCAAGGAATCGAATTGGTTGTCCGGGAGCGGAGAGATTTGCAACAACCAGAGGGATTACATCATCCGTGTACAGTGCTGCTCCTGACGCCCCGTTCCACGGACTACCCGCCAAATGAAGGCGGGTTGCCGTTAATTCCTGAGCCCTGCACCAGTAATGGCAGGCGGTGATGCTGATACATAGGAACATCAGATATCGTGTAGTCCCAGTCATAATCCCAATAGAAATTGAATGAATTACAGATTTAATACTGCCCAGGCTATCCGGTCGGTAGCCGACAATCCAACCGAAGTCTCGACAGTAATGTTTCCATTTACGTAGTCGCGATTGGTAACGCTAATACCAATGGTAGTGCCTGCGTCATTGATGACGGTAACGATTGGTACACTCGAGGCAGTGATTGTCCCGCCGACGGGAATCACGTGAATATGGGCTCCGGGGGTTGGAGTAAAGAGTCCGTTCAGGATAGCAAACAGGGCGCTCTGCCATGACAAACTTCCCGTGGCATCCCCCGTGAGCACCATCCCGCCCTGAGTTGGAGCAGCGGAAGGCAGCGTATATGTAACTGATGCTGACTGTGCCCCGGATTTAAACGCAGAATATTCTGTTCCTGAAGCTGAAGGTTCGTATATGCGAAGCTCCGAAGCAGTACCGCTGTTGGTTAACGACACCGTACCCTGCACGTCAACCAAGCTTACGGGATTAGCAGTGCCTACGCCAACAAAGCCTTGCGACGGACCGCTTATGCCAATGATCCGTATTACCTCGGTTGCATTCGAAGCAAGAACCAGGTCCTGAGCATTACTCGTACCAAGATACTGCTGCCCTGATGATGTTCCGCCAGTAGTAATTGCTGTGCCGGTTAGATGCCAGAACTCGGCATTGGTCCATCCAAGTTCTATCGTATTACCCGAAACGTTGGTAGCCGTGAGCGCCTGCCCGGAGGCCCCAACCGCCGGCGGCAATAATACCGTGTAACCGGTAACACCAGTTTGAGGAATGGAAAGCGAGACGGTAGCTGGTTGCGTGCTCCGAAGGTTGAGTGTACCAGTCGTTTGACTCTGCGCATATAAGCCCGAGGCGCAGCAGAGTGCAGCAAACCCAACAAATGCAAGACAAAGTACGTTTTTCATTACAAATCCCTTTAATAATGTTTTAATAATTTGGGTTAATATATTACCCACTGAATTAGTTCTGTATCTGTTAATGGTGCTGCCGTGCAGAGCGTGATAGTGTTGGTTTGGTAGTCTATGTTGCGTACCGACACTCCAATGTAGGTGTTGCTGAGAACGGATGCAGCAATCGTAGCTTCGGGCGGGATTTCGATGCCAGGGCTAACCGTATATTCAAACACTCCTGCTATCCCCTTTAATTGTCCCCGTGCGAATGACCTTGATGCCTCCAGGGTTAAGGTGTGACCGTCACGTGAAATCGTGACGCCACGTCCGGCCACAAGTTCTACCCTTCCTGCCACTTCGTTAACAGAGGTTACAACCCCGGTAACATCGGGCGACAGGGCATCGGCTATGTCGGCATGATGTGTAAATAAGGAATACGGAACACTGTTTAATGCTGTCCGCGGCAGGAGCTCCGGTGCTCCATCGATACTGATCCCAAGCCAGACTAAGCCCCTTTGCAGAAGTGTCAGTGGCAGCGGAACAGTGCTACCCAGAGTTAACGTTACGATACCTTCACTGGCCTGAGTTACGAAGTTCTCGGAATGCTCGGCAGTACCTCCTACCGGCTGGCCATACCAGAATACAGCCACGTCATGGCTCCCCTGCAGTGGAATCTGATTTGTTTCAAGGTAAAGTTGCAGCGTAAACTGGCGGGGAATCTGCGCCATGGCCCAGGACCCTGCAAGAAAAAAGAAGATAATGCTCCGTATCATAGAGCATTAGTATGTTAACTGTTCAAGGACGTGACGGTCGTGGAAAATTTATTTGAACGGCACGAGTAATTCGGAATCCAGATTATTCTGAATCATTCTGGATAACACATGGGATTGTAACCCTGGATGCTGCAATTGTCTGAACAGCGTACCAAGCTCGGTGGTATCCGAAGCCTGTAGCACCTGGGCAGTTTTGAACCGTACCCACCGGTATTCATTCAGACTAAAGGTTGCGTTATTTAAGACATTCGCAAATTCTTTTCGTTTTTGCGTAACAGTTGCTTTGCGTTTTTCAAGTTGATCTGCCTTTATAGCTACCTCAAGAACTACGGCTAACTGAGTCGGCTGAAGCAGACTGTCGGCAGGAGGATGATATTCATCTTTAACAACAACCATGCTACTAATGTTAACGCCAACGGTACGCGAGAAACCCAAAACATTTCTTGCTTCGCGAACAATTTCCCACGTAAAAACAACAAGCATTGTGGCACACACAAGCGCAACAATGTAAATCCAAAACCAGGGTTTTTGCCAGTATCTGCGATGTTTACGCTTCACGGCCTTCTGACGGGTGTTGAACGATGGCGGGAGATTCTTTGTCACCAAACATTGCTTCAACAAAGGCAACCGGTTCAAACACCTGCAGATCACTGATTTTTTCGCCCAACCCGATATAGCGAACAGGGATACTTAATCCATCGGCAATGGCCAGCACGGCACCACCCTTAGCCGTACCATCAAGTTTCGTGAGCACTATGCCGGTTATCGACGCTACCTTAGAGAACTCTCGTGCTTGCACCAGGGCGTTCTGTCCCGTGGTTGCATCTAACACCAGATAAACGTCATCGGGTGCTGTTGCCTTAACCTTTTTCATTACCCGGCTGATTTTTTCAAGTTCCTGCATCAGCCCGCCTTTGTTATGTAGGCGTCCGGCGGTATCAATGATCACAACGTCAGTGCCTCGGGCATGGGCAGACGTGAGGGTATCGTAGGCGACGGCAGCCGGATCGGCACCCTGCTTTTGCCGTACAATATCAACGCCGGCGCGTTCAGCCCAAACCTCGAGCTGTTCGTTGGCTGCAGCCCGGAACGTGTCAGCTGCACCGATAAGCACCGATTTGCCAGCCGACTTGTAGTTATAAGCAAGTTTACCAATCGTTGTAGTCTTCCCAACTCCGTTTACGCCGATAACAAGGATAACGTGGGGTTTCCGTTCTTCGTCGATCGTAAACATACGATCATTATCAGCGGACGGACTCGACACCAGCATGTCGGCAATTTCTTCCTTCAGAACGTCAACGATGGTATCTGCGTTTTCCAGTTTGTCCTTTTTAACGCGCTCACGAAGACGCTGGATAATCTTACCTGTAGCCGTAACGCCAACGTCCGACGTGATTAAAATTTCCTCAATTTCATCAAGAAGGCCCTGATCGATCTTTCTTCCCGCAAACAAGGCTGTCCGGATTCGTCCAACAATATTGTCACGCGTTTTTGCAAGACCTTCGGTTAACCGGTTAAACGCCAGTTTCTCCGTAACGCCTGTTACCGCCTTTTTTAGTTTATCGAATAGTCCCATAGAATCTTCTTGAGTAATCCCACAAAGATAGAGCCATCAGCATTGTGGTGACAACCATGAATGTGATGAGGTAGTCACCAACATCCATGATGGACACAAGGCCCGTAATTGCAATGGCAGTTACAGCAATTTTCCCTGTAAGCATCGAAGGGGCTGTGGTATCGGTGCGCCTTCGCATGATAAAGCTTCCAGCAATAATGAGTACATCGCGAAGCAGGACGATGGAAACAAACCACAGTGGAAGTAACGATAGGTACAAGAGAGTAACAACAACACCGGCAACAAATACCTTATCGGCAACCGGATCCAGAATGCGTCCCCACTCGCTGACGGTGTCCGTTGCCCTGGATACGGCACCATCAAGATAATCGCTAATTGCCGCCACGACGCACACAACCAGCGCATACAACCGCTGGTTCTGCAATAACAAGTACACTGCCGGGACTGTCATTAAAATCCGCAGCAGGCTGAGAAGGTTTCCAATTGTGAAAAACGAGCCGCTAATTGTAAACATGCTCTCTGGTAATAAACGGTGCCAGGAAAACTGATACCAAAATACCGGCAAACATTGGTTCAACAACATGCAGGAACAGATTGTTTACCAGATGGGTAAGGAGAGCCGTTACCATTGGCACCACAATGAGCGTCCAGTCCGGGAGATATCCACGACGGACACCTCTCCCCCTCTGCCCGGTACGTAGGGCAAGAATGAGCGGCAGCAGTAAACCGGGTACTGCAATCGATGCAAGGAGTTCAATAAGGTTGATGATACTGGGTACGGTGATTGCCAGAACAATACTCAAGACAGAGGCAACGGATAAACCAGTAAATAATCTGAATTTTTCGGAATGGTTCTTCCAAGGCCAGAGGTCGTAGCCCACCGTGGTTGCGCTCACCAGGATGTAGCCGTCCAGCGTAGAAATAATGGTAGCAAGCACAGATGTCAGGAATAGGCCTTTCCAGACATCTGGCAGCACCGCTTCGGCTGTCAGCAGGTAGTGCGACGCTCCATCATGGACCGGAAGGTGAGCGATTCCATACAGACCGGTTATCAGCTGAAGTATGTCAAAGACAACCCAGCATGCAACACTCCAGAACATCCCCTTACGTGCAGTACCGGGGGTTCGGGCTGCAGCAGCGCGCATAAAGAAATTGGGGTCCACAAAGGTCTGCATTGCAATGAAAAACCAGACAACAATGCCTGACCAGCCAATCGGACCTGGAATCTCGGTAAGCTGGGCAGGTACCGAGCTTAGCAGCGAGTCTGTACCAAAGTGGAAAATACAGGCAACAGTGAGCGCAATAAATCCGGCGTACATGAGCACGACCTGAACAACATTGGCCGCAACATCACTCCGAAGTCCGCCCTTGGCAACGATCACAACACTCACAACCGCTCCGCTCACAACACATATCCATACGTCGATGCCTGTAATGGTATGCAGAAATACGCCAAGAGCCAGTACATAGGGTGCCGGAGAACCAATCACCAACACGGCAATGGCGGCCCATTTTGATGCCGTTATGCCAAAACGTTTACGTATCACATCCGGTATTGAAATTATCTCTGTTGTCCGAATCCGAGACGCAAAAAAGCAGCCGTAGAGAATACCCATCACGTAATACGGCAACCCCAGACACACCATGAACGCAATACCATTCCGAAGAATAAACTCGCCGGAACCAAGCACATTGCCATACCACGTGGCTACCAGAGAGGCAACAAAAAACGGTGCCGTAAGACTGCGCCCTGCCAGCACGTATCCAACAACCTGACCGTACGGTGACTGCCGTTGGCGTGCTGCATACAAACCTGCTGATAGCGCTGCTATCACCGGCAGGATTACCATTAACCAGCCTGCCGTATCAAGAGTGACGTTCACGCACGACCCGTGTTAAAAAGGTTTTTCTGTGTTCCAAACAATGACCATGTTGAATTATGGCCAACCGATGAGCTTCGGTACCGTAACCTTTGTGCTTATGAAAACCATATAACGGATACCGGGTATGAATTGTACTGCTCATGATATCGTCTCTGACGGTTTTTGCAATGATTGAAGCAGCTCCAATCGAAACAGATATCGCATCGCCCCGTACAATGCATCGGTGCTCAACCTTCCAGGGTTTAAACCTGTTTCCGTCAACAATTACATAGTCAGGAACAGCAGGCTCAAGGTTATTAAGGGCATGGTGCATCGCCCGAAACGTTGCCTGTAAGATGTTGATTGCGTCAATATCTGCGGCCTCTACCCTACCAACTCCAATCGCCAGAGCACTCTGCTGTATTGCAGTAGCTAACTCATTTCTGCGCAGTGCGGTGAGCTTCTTACTATCGGCAATTCCCACAGGGATACAGCAGGGGTCCAGAATCACTGCTGCGGCAACCACCGGTCCGGCCAGTGCTCCTCTGCCGGCTTCATCAACGCCGGCAAGTACCCTACCAGACTCCCACCATTCTGAGTCGCATGTTTCCCATTTCATTTGTTCATTCAGCTAACTTCAAGAACTCTGTTCTCAGGGCATGGCTCGTAGCCATAAGCCCCCTGACAACACTAGTAACCATGGTGCTATGCTCGTCGGCTTCAACACCGCGGGCAACCATGCAGTAATGGCGTGCATTAATCACAACGCCAAGAGCAAGCGGATTAAGCAGCTCAACAAGATAATCGGCAATCTGCTCACCAAGTTCTTCCTGTATCTGTCCGCGCCGGGAAAACCAGTCAACGATACGGGTGAACTTACTCAATCCGATTACTTTATCGGTGGGGATATAGCCAATTGAACACGTCCCGGAAATCGGCTGCCAGTGGTGACTGCACACGCTCATGACCTTGATTCCTTTTGAAATAACAAGTCCATCAACCTTTCTCCGGTTTGGGAATACCGTTATCTCAGGGGGCTTTGCAAAACGTCCGGCATAAAGTTCGCGTACCCACATCTTGGCAAGCCGTTGCGGTGTTCGCGTGCTGTTCGAATCGTTTCTGTCGATTCGTAAAATGTCGAAAATCTCAGCATATTTCTGTTCAAGCTCCCGCTGCATTTCATCCAGCTCCGCCGGACTTAACTCCAGATTACCGTTCGAATCAAAAAGGGGCCTTCCCTTGCTGTCTGCTTCAGGATATAACTTTGAGTTATTCATGACTGCCACTCTCCCATGTTGTTACCTCTACCGGTTCACCCCTGTATTCGGCAGAATTTGAGTCGCTCTCATGCAAGCGGACCGAGAACAGAGTTCCGCTTGGCAGTGCATGTACAAGACGCTTCCAGAAAACCACGCATAAGTTTTCTACCGTTGGAATTACACCGCGCAGAAATTCAACATCATAATTTAGGTGCTTGTGGTCTACATGATCCACAACCTGCTCATCAATAATCTTCTTCAGAACCTTTAAGTTGATCACATATCCTGTGGCGGGATCAGGTAAGCCGCACAATGTAACTTCCAGTACGTAATTGTGACCATGACCAAACGGATTATTGCACTTATCAAAGATGGCATCGTTCTGTTCGTCAGTAAACGTTGGGTTATACAACCGGTGTGCAGCCGAGAACATTGCCTTGCGAGTTACGTAAACCATAAAAAGCTCTCTTCAAGTTAGATATTTGTACAGAAACTGTAAACTACGATGTTCAGGATACTTCCATATCTCCTAACCTGCTGTGCCACTGTACATTCCATTGCACATTCGCCTGCTGTTGTGACATCCAACCGTGCTTCGCACATCGTGACGATGATGGTGGAAGGCACATTATCGGCATCCGGCAACCGCTCAGTTCCGGGTGCTTCGTTTCAGGCAGAACTCGACTCAGCAGGAAATTACCTGGTCACGATGAACGGTCCGTTTGGGATTACCATGGCACGCATGTATGCAACGGCCGACAGTTTTGTGCTTGTAAATTACCTGGAGCAGCAGGTTTGGTATGGCAACCCCAACAACCCTGACCTGCTATCGGCTGCACACCTTCCGGTTTCTGCTGCAGAATTCATGATACTGCTTAAAGGCGGTGTTCCCGGTAATGTGCAGCGCTTTTCCCCAGCAAACCGTCCAGGGGAACATGTCCTGTTTGTTAGCAGGGACTCCCTGGTTACCGAGTATCTTCTGGTTGACACCACCAGGAACGTGGTCCTGCAGTATCAGCGAAAGGACACGACATCGCAGATACTGCTTGATGTTGTTTTTACAAACATCAAAATGACTGACTCGGTAGCCCTTGCTCACCACATTGACATCGACGGAGTACGGCGGCAGCAATCTGTCTCGATAACACTAACGAACGTTAGAATAAACCAGCCCATGCCCAAGCCCCTTTCAATTTCAATCCCTCAGGCGTACCAGCGACGCTACTTTCACTAGATGAATTGCATTCGCCTGCTCCTGTTGTGTATGTGCAGTGCTCCGATGTGGGCAGGTTTATTAATGCCCGCACCGCAAAATCCGGTCAGCCCACCCCAACAAGCCGACACTACCGAACAACAGACTGACACCGTCAGGCGACACGATATCGACACAATTGTGTATATCAGGGCTCGCGATACCGTACACTACCGTGCCGGAACAAAAACGATGTACCTGCGCGGCAAAAGTGTTGTTTCGTATGAGCAGCAGAAGCTCGAGGCAAATCGTATTGACATGGATTTTGGGACCAGCACGATTACCGCTCAGCCTTCATCTGACTCGGCCGGGCGACAGGTTGGCTTCCCGGTGTTTTCCGATAACGGTCAGGAATTTGCCGGCGCACGAATGACGTACAACTTTAAAACCGGAAAAGGGAATGTTGTTTTCGGAGAAACCACAGTGGAAGGGGGCTTTTACTACGGTGACAGAATCAAGCGGGTTGGACAGAGAACTGCCTTTGTAGAAGACGGATGCTACACCACCTGTGATGCACCGAAACCTCACTTTTACTTTAACTCCCCCAAAATGAAAATTGAACTGGAAAATAAAATTTATTTAAATCCTGTAATACTGTATGTAGAAGATATTCCGGTATTTGCATTACCCTTTGGTTTGTTCTTTAGTACCGAACATGGTCGCCGCTCCGGCTTCATCATGCCATCTCCACTGGTTTCAAGCAATCGTGGCGTTGCACTGCAAAACCTTGGGTATTATTTTGCCATCAGTGATTATTTCGACACTGAGCTTACTGCAGATATCACAACCAAGGGTGGTTTTACGCTCTACAACAGGTCGCGGTGGGCACTGCGGGATTACTTTAGCGGGAATGCGGAGTTCAGATACGGATATACTCGGTTTAACACTGATAGTCCGTACCAGATGAACCTTGGAATCTCAGTCAATCACAGCCAGCAGTTGCGTCCAATGGAAAACATCGCTGTTAACGTACTTCTCACCTCACAGAAGTATTATCAAAATACGTCGTTTAATCCATACGACCGATTACAGCAAATTGCACGGTCAACAGCATCCTACCAGCGCTCGTTTTTTAATGGTACGACGCTGAACCTGAACATGGTCCGTGACGAAAACATGGTTAACGGTTCCGTAACCAACTCACCCACGGTAAACCTTTCAATACCACAGTGGTTTCCATTACGCTCCCTGAAAAACACTGCAAACTGGCTTGCCGATGTAAGCGTCCAATATCGCGTGGTAGGCAGATACTTCCAGAGCTCACTGAGGACCTCTGAAACCGATCCGTTTGTCAGGACTGAATACACCACCATCGAACATAGACCGGCAATTACAATCTCACCGAAGATTGGATATTTTACCCTTCAGCCAACAATCAGCTACAGCGAAAACTGGTATGCTCAGCAGTATACACAGAGCATTAATCCGGCAGACTCAACGCTGACCATTACACGAAGCAACGGACTATTCAGAGAGTATACCTATGGCGCCGGTGTTGCAGCCAGCACATTTCTGTATGGGATGGCTTATCCAAGGATTTTTGGTATTAGTGCCATACGGCATACCCTTCAGCCAGTCGTCGGGATTACCTATATCCCTGATCAAAGTGACTCGTCACTTGGTTTTTATGGCTACCTCACCAGCCCCATTACAGGCAGGCAAACCCGGTATCACAGGTTTGCACCAGCAGGACAGCTTGCATCACCAGAACAGCAGGCTAACATAACGCTGAGTCTGCTCAATAAAATTAGTATTAAACCGGAATCTGATACTGCCGACACGGTTGCTCCCCGACCGTTCGACGTGCTGACGTTTACACTTAACACCTCCTACAACCTTGCATCGGACTCGCTGCGACTTCGGCCAATTAGCTTCAGCCTGCGATCACCCGTGCTTGACGCAATTGAATTTTCAGCAGCAGGTGTTTTTAATGTCTATGACCAGGACCTTGTCCAGGATGAAGCAACCGGCAGGATGGTTTGGCGGGATGTTAACCGGTGGACAGGAGAGCGTGCAGGAGGCGGGCTAGCCAGGCTAACTAGTTTGTCGGTTCAGCTTGGTACACGTTTTAGTTCTTCAGGTGTCAACTTTGAACCGCGCAAATACCATCAGGAAAGCAGCGATACCACCCAAGACGGGGCAACGCTGCGCAACCGGTTTGGGCAACGTCTGAACTTCCAGGAGGAAGCTATTGATTTGTTTGGAGATACGTCACCCGGTTGGCAGCCACTTACAATGCCGTGGAATATTTCGTTTTCGCTTGCTTATGCGGTAAACAAGCCAACACCTGACTACATGACCGAGTCATTATTCCTGGCGTTTCAGGGCAATCTTACGATAACACAAACGTTATCGGTGTCGGCCATGGGAAGCTATGATATTTTAAACCACACAGTGAACAGCCCCATCATCGACATTCGGAAACAAATACACTGCTGGAATTTAAGTTTGAACTGGGTTCCCACCGGATTCAACCGGGGCTTTTTTCTCCGTTTTTCTGCTGCTGCCCCGCAGTTGCAGGGACTTGTTATTCAGAAACAAAACACTCCTCTCTACAGGTAAGACCTCTCAACTGCTGTTGTTGTTTCGCTAATTTTGTTTGATATTTAAACGTAAAGCTTGAATTATGTGTGGAATTGTAGGATACATCGGACAGCAGAATGCAGCCGGCCTTCTTGTTGAAGGTTTACAAAGGATGGAATACCGCGGATACGATAGTGCCGGTATTTGTGTCGTTGACAACGGTGGGCTGTTCATTTCGAAAAAAGCCGGCAGGGTTCGTGAACTTGAGAAGACATTGAATCTCGCCGAAATCGACGGTACGGTTGGAATCGGTCATACCCGGTGGGCAACTCACGGAGAACCAACTGACAGGAATGCTCACCCGCATACTGACCATTCGGGAAGAATTTCGCTGGTTCACAATGGAATTATCGAGAACTACCTAACCATCAAGAAGCAGTTGGAAGGTGCGGGGCTTACATTTACTTCTGACACCGATTCGGAAGTCCTTGCCGTTTTTATTGGCATGCTGTACGAAAAGCTGGGTGATTTGGAACTGGCCGTTCAAACAGCACTAAACGAAGTTGAAGGAACCTTCGGCCTGGTGGTTGTAAGCACCGTAGAACCTGACCTGCTGATTGCCGCACGTCGTGGCAGTCCTATGATTCTTGGCGTTGGCAAGAACGAATATATTGTTGCATCGGATGCATCAGCCATCATTGCTCATACGCGGAGTGTAATGTATTTGCAAGAAAACGAGATGGCCATTGTACGTCCCGACGGCTATGTAACCAAAACCATTAGCAATGAGCAAACCCACGGAGAAATCGAAGAGATTTCGTTCGAGTTAAACCAGCTGGAGCGAGGCGGTTTCCCACATTTCATGCTGAAGGAGATTTTTGAGCAGCCAACAACGTTTCGTGACGGCTTTCGAGGTCGGCTACAGGCACACGACGGAACGGTTCGGCTGGGAGGTCTGTCAGGAGTTCATGAACAGCTGCGGAATGCCCGGAGGATTATTATCACTGCATGCGGAACAAGCTGGCATGCCGCGCTTGTTGGTGAATACCTGATAGAATCACTTGCCAGAATTCCGGTTGAAGTTGAATATGCCAGTGAATTCCGGTATCGCGACCCCATCATTGAACCGGATGACGTTGTGGTTGCCATTTCGCAGAGTGGAGAAACGGCAGACACCCTGGCGGCAATCCGCGAAGCAAAAAAGCGAGGCGCAACCGTTCTTGGCATGGTAAACGTGGTTGGTTCTACCATTGCTCGCGAAACGGATGCCGGTGTGTATCTGCATGCCGGTCCTGAAATTGGCGTTGCTAGTACAAAAGCATTTACGTCACAACTGTGCGTACTCGTTCAATTTGCACTTTTGCTGGGGAGGATGCGCAATCTGGGTATTGACGAAGGCAGGAAAATTGCACAAGCTCTTGAAGCTCTTCCCGATCAAATGCAGCAGGTACTGCAGCGCGCTGATGAGGTTGAACGAATTGCATACCTTTACAGCACAGTATCAAATTCACTGTACCTTGGTAGGGGGCTTAACTTCCCGGTAGCTCTCGAAGGCGCCCTGAAGCTGAAAGAAATTTCATACGTGCACGCAGAAGGCTACCCGGCTGCCGAAATGAAACACGGACCCATTGCCCTTATTGATGAAAATATGCCGGTGGTTTTCATTGCCCCGCATGATGAGATCTATGACAAGGTACTGTCGGGAATCCAGGAAGTACGCGCCCGCAGAGGTAAGGTGATTGCAATTGCTACTGATGGTGATACGCTAATGCAAACTGTTGCCGATCATGTTATTTATATTCCGGAGACCTTGCCGCTCTTAACACCGGTTCTTGCATCGATTCCACTGCAGCTGTTTGCCTACTATGTTGCTGTTGCCCGCGGCTGTAATGTGGATATGCCCCGGAATTTGGCAAAAAGCGTAACCGTAGAGTAACCGATGTCTGAGGCTCCTTCGATCCCATCCGTTGTGCGAAAACTCCGCTCCGGACATCGCCGGACGCTGGCCGAGATGATCTCGGTAGTTGAAAGCTCTGCTCCATCTGATATCGAATTCGCACGAACCCTGATCGTTGAACTATCTGGTAACAAGCAATCACCTACCAGGCGAATTGCATTAAGCGGTGTTCCCGGGGTTGGAAAAAGCTCAATGATCGAAGCACTCGGCATGTATTATGTCTCTCGTGGCGATCGTGTTGCCGTGCTGACCATTGATCCTACGAGCCACCGCTCCGGTGGAAGCGTCTTGGGAGATATTGTTCGGATGCCACTTCTGAGCGCTCAGCCCAATGCCTTTATCAGATCCTCACCATCAAAACTGGAGCTTGGTGGAACCACGCGCTCTACCCGCGAAAGTATAGCCCTGTGTGAAGCTGCTGGTTTTACCGTTATTCTGGTGGAAACCGTTGGTGTTGGCCAGAGCGAAGTGAGCGTTGCCAACATGGTTGATGTATTTGTGCTGCTGGTTCTCCCAAATGCGGGCGATGATGTTCAGGGAATTAAACGCGGTATCATGGAAGTGGCTGACATCATTGCCGTTAACAAATCAGATCTTGACAGTGCCGCTGCCCGGCGGGCTAAAAACATCCTAACGGGCGCACTGCGTTACATGCAACCGCCAGACCTGTCATGGAATCCACCGGTTCTGTGCAGCAGCTCAGGAGTCGTACCGGATATCGCCATGCTGGTGAATGCAATTGATAACTATTTCGATCATTCACGTAATTCGGCTCTTACTGCAAAACGTAGTCGTCAGAATGCAGACTGGTTTCAATCTCTCAAGCAACAGGTTGTTTCCGACGCTATTATGAAGTCATCACTTGGGAGTGATTTTGTTCAAACCCTGCACAATCAGGTCGGCTCGGGCACCCTTCACCCACTACAGGCCGCGGCAATCCTTTCTGAAAAACTGTTAACCTTATTTACCGGACACCACCATGACACTTAATACGGCATACATTCAGCAAATACTCAGAGCACACGGTATTGATGCCTGGGCTTTGTATGATTTTCGCGGCTCGAATTCAATTGCCTGGACAACGCTCAACGTTGCTCCAGAGGCACACTGCACACGTCGCTGGATGGTAGTAATCCCAGCTGATGGCACAGTGGTTAAAGTTGTTCACTCCATGGAGCAGCACCCCTTGCACCATCTTGACGTTGCGGCACAGTACTACACAACACACCAAGAGTGGGTATCTGCAGTGCAGCAAACCTTAGCCCCCTACAAGACTCTCGCCATGGAGTACTCACCCAATGGCAGCCTGCCTGTTGTGAGCAAGGTTGATGCAGGCACACTTGAAATGGTAAGGGGCTTGGGACACACCATCGTATCAAGTGCCGATATTTCACAATACACGACAAGTGTACTATCGAACGTACAGCTCGCCGGAGCAGCGGTCACTGCCGGACTACTGCGGGATGCAATGTTCGAAGGCTTTTCACTCGTGCGCGAACGCCTGCTTGCCAACAGCACCGTCACCGAATACGAAGTGCAGCAGCATATTCTTGCTGAACTTCAGTCACGCGGACTTGAAACTGACGGAGAATTAATCGTAGCAATTGGTACGAATGCATCAAGTCCTCACTATGCACCAACCGCATTAACCCACAGCAGAATTCGGCCCGACATGCTCTTACTGCTGGACTGCTGGGCAAGAAGTTCAGCGCCCGGATCAGTTTGGGCTGATTTAACCTGGATGGCATATACATCCGACAGAATTCCTGAGCATAATGCCCGGATATTTGATAGCGTGACGCAGGCCAGAGATGCCGCAATTACACTCGTACAACAGCGCATTGAAGCACAACAAATCATAAAAGGTTGCGAAGTTGACAACGCGGCACGTACCTCCATTATCCAGTCTGGATTCGGTGCTGAGTTTATACACAGAACCGGACACAGCATTACCACTGAACTGCACGGACCCGGTGTTAATATGGATAGCTATGAAACTGACGACACACGTCAGCTTCTGCCTGGAACAACCTTCTCCATCGAACCGGGAGTTTATATAGCAGGCAAGGAAGGCTATCGCTCGGAAATTAATATTATTATTGACCATAACAACCGTGTGCAGATTCCCAGTGCACCGATTCAGCATGGTTTACTCCCGCTTCTTGCCGAGGACTGGCAGCAGTAACAATGAAAACCCTCCTATACATACTTGCACTCATTACAACCGTTGTAGCCGGCCTTGCCCAGAGTAGCGAACAAGAGCGCCTTGCAAAGAACTTCGAAGCCGGAGGCGATCTGCGTGGAGCAGCACGGCTGTATTTGGAGCTGTATGAAAAAGCACCTGACAACCAGGCGTATTTTGACGGTGTGGTCCGGACATTTCAGGGGCTACAGCAATTGTCGGGTCTTCTCCCCATTGTTACCGAGCACCTTGTGCACCACCCTTCCGTGCAGACTGCACTTCTGGCGGGCACTCTATCGGTAAAGCTTGGCAAATCTGGTACTGATTTCTGGAACCGTGCGTTGGAGATTGGCAATAACTCCCAGGAAACCAATGCTGCTGTTGCGAAAGCCCAGGAGGATGTCTTCCTTTTAAAAGATGCCATTAATTCGTACAGGAAGGCTCGCGACCTCAGCGGATCTGCATGGCAATATGCTCGTCAGTTACAAAAGCTATACGCAGCAACAGGTGACTACCGGAGCTCGGTTAATGAAATATTCACGATGGTGAATAATACCGGTGATCTCACAGAAGCCCTGGGTTTACTAGCTGCCGTTACGGCAACAGACAGCGGCTTGAAGGCCGTTGATGAGGCAATGGCTCACCTGCCCTCAAACACATCCGATCAACTTCGGTTAAAGTTATGGCACCTGCAGTACAACAGTAAATGGCCTCGGGCACTAACCCTGGCTGAGCAGATCGATGATTCCGAACAGGCACACGGTCAGGCGCTCCTCCAGTTTGCTGACGCTGCTCGCAAGGCTGAGCAATACGACGTAGCGTTAAGCGCATACTCTAAAGCCTCCCACGCCTCTCCCAACGTTGCCTTATCAGCAGCGTACGGATCGGCTCAGACGCTCGAGCAGAAGCTTACGCAGGCACGTACTACACTATCAGCGGAAACGCTGAAGGAAGTACTATCCAACTACCAAACTATCGTCGACAAGTATCCAACCCATCCGCTCAGCGCGCAAGCACTGCTCAGAATCGGTCAGCTTCAGTTAACCAGGCTTCACAACAGCGAAGAGGCTCGGGAAACACTTTCACTGCTGGCAAACAGGTGGCCCGGTACCAGTGCATCGTGGGAAGGCATGTTGATGCTTGCCGATATTTACTATGCACTTGGTCAGACAGCGCAGGTTGCCGATCTTATTAATCGTGTTGAGGGTGGACCACAGGAGTATTCATTAATCGCTAAATTTAAAAAAGCAGATTACCTGTTATTTGAACATGAACTTGGTAAAGCCCGCGTACTGTATCAGGAAGTTTCCCTCCATCCTGCCTCACTGCCCGCTAACGATGCTATTGAACGACTGCGCCTTATTCTCCTCTCCGGTGATGACAGTCTTGCCGTATCGCATTATATTCGTGGTCTTCAGCTACAAGCCGAGCAGAAGCACTCGGAGTCCGCAAACAGTTTTTTACAAGCTGTTCACACTGCTGCTGACCCAGATCTGGCCGATCAGGCAAGGATTGCAGTTGTTCAGGAAAGTCTGTTGTTAGCCGACACTGCCCGGGCAGTTCAGCAACTGGATTCCTTAATTGCAAAAGTTCCATCAACACTCTTTGGTGACAAAGCCTTGCTGCTGATGGCAGATATCTTGACTGATAAACATGAAATTCAAAGTGCCGTAGCAGCACTAACAACGCTCTTGGTACAGTATCCAAACAGCATATATACACCACTCACCCGAGAATTAATTCGTAAACTACGAGGAGACATACAGTGACAGAACACGAAGTACGTGAAACCACCTTCGAGCTACTTCCCTATTCAAGACCCGATGTAACAGCCATAACCCTTCAATCCAGGGAAATCGCAGATGCCATAATTACTGCATCGAATGCACAGACCGTCATAGATGCCGTTGACCGATGGAATGACCTTCGGAACGCTTATTCAACCATGCAGTCATTGGCCGAAGTTCATTACACCCAGGACGTATCCAACGCAGATTCAAAAGCCGAAAAAGAGTTTTTCGACAACGTTTCTCCTTCAGTTGCAGAAGCGTTCCAGTGGGTATCACTTGCACTGATTAACAGTACGTATAAAGATGCCGTGGCTGCACTCAAAGGGGAATTGTTTATCCGACGACTGTCTGATTCGCATCGCGTATTCTCACCTGCTGTAAAAGACCTGCTAACTAAGGAATCAGCTGTTACCAATGAGTACAATGAACTTACAGCCTCGGCACAGATCAACGTTAACGGAACAAGCTACAACCTGAGCACACTCGGCAAATTGATGGAGGACCCCAACAGGGAAATACGGGTAGCTGCACAGAAAGCGCTAAACCTCTTTCTAAAAGAAAACGGACCACGGTTCGACTCGCTGTATGATTCCCTTGTACAAATTCGAAATGAAATGGCGCATAAACTCGGCTTTACCTCGTATACTCAGATGCGGTATATTGAGATGGGCCGCGTAGATTACACCAGGGAGGACATTGAAGAATACAGAAATGCTGTTGTTAAGTATGTAGTTCCCCTGGCAACAGACCTACGCAACCAGCAAGCTAAAAGGCTTGGGCTGGAAAACCTGACCATTGCCGATGAAAAGCTGCAGTTTCCTGATGGGAATCCAACTCCAAGGGGTACACATGCCGAAATATTGCAAGCTGCTCGTACGATGTACAACGAACTACACCCAGAAACAGGCAGTTTTTTTGAAATGATGCTGTCAAGGAACCTTCTGGACCTCCATTCACGAAACAACAAAGCCCCCGGTGGCTACTGCACGAGCTTTGCGAGCTATAAAACACCGTTCATCTTCGCCAACTTTAATAATACCACACACGATGTGGAAGTTTTAACACACGAAGCCGGTCATGCCTTCCAATCCTGGCGTAGCAGGAATTATGATGTTCCGGAATACCAGTGGCCTACCATGGAAAGCTGCGAAATTCACAGCATGGCCATGGAATACTTCACGGCGCCATGGATGCACTTATTCTTTGGTGATCAAACCGACCGGTTTTTATTCATGCATCTTCAGGGTGCGATATTGTTTCTTCCGTACGGGTGTATGGTGGACGAATTTCAGCACTGGGTTTATGACCATCCCGAGGCAACCCCGGATGAACGCCGTTACACGTGGCAACAACTTGAAACGACATACATGCCATGGAGGAATCGCACCGACGACGCATTTTCCTCGGAAGGGAGAGCATGGCAGCTTCAGCGCCATATCTACGAATCGCCCTTCTACTACATTGACTATACGCTTGCCAGTATCTGTGCACTCCAGTATAATTTCTGGGCTACTGAAGATATTGGCTCGGCATTTGATAGCTACCTTTCGGTTTGCGACCTAGGGGGAAGCATGCCGTTTCTGGATATTGTTAGGAGTGGCAATCTGTCCTCTCCCTTCGATCCGGGAACCTTGCCAGCCGTAATCAGTAAAACTGAAAAGTGGTTGCGTGACCATTGCACTGCGTATATTTGGAAATCTGAATCGTGAGAGGAGTTTTCCCCATGATGCGGATTTTTTGTGCAAGTTCCATACTTTCGTATGGTTTAGAATAGAAAATAACAGTTGTTGAACGGCGTGTCGCATAAAGATCATGACCCGATTCATCCTCCTTACTGCCTTAATAGGCACATTGTTGTTGGCTGGCGTTGAAACTAGCACAGCCCAAACAAACCCCGGAGCATATAATCTTGCATCCGGAAATTATTCGTTCACATCATGGGCATCATCGTCCCCTGCCGGTACTTATCCGACATCGATGATATTCCATGTATTCGACCGGCGCATTGAGCCATTCGAGGGGTCTATTCAGGATCTTCCGAAGGCTGACTGGGGACAGGTTTACAACCTGACCGGCGGTGCCCGCATTAATGGTGACGATGCCAACGGGATGTCATTCCTTCAAACATCGTCAGCAAATTCGGGTAACTGCGGATATCCTGGTGAAGCAATACTGGCTCTCAGTACCAGTGGTCGAGCCAATGTTGCCGTATCGTTTGTCAGCCAGGTAACAGCCGCCGGCACTCGTCCATACAACCTTCGGCTTCAGTACCGTATCGGAACATCCGGGAACTGGATAAATGCCATTGGTAGCAACGGCGACTATGTACAATTGGTTAGCGCAACTGATGGTACGTCGCCCAAGGCATTTAGCTGGACGATGCCTTCGTCACTTGAAAACCAGTCGTATGTTCAGGTCCGCTGGATATATTTCCAGGACGGTGACGGCTCCGGTACTCGCCCTAGGATCCGGCTTGACGACATCTTTGTAACATCTGACTCGCCGACGGCAGCTCCTGCCACAGCACTCAAGGTGATGTCAGTTACACCCAAAAACCCAACGGTCAACACACCATTCACGGTTGTTGTTCGACCGGTGAGTGGAACAGGAGCCGTTAGCAACCTGTCAACCACAACCACGATACGGCTAACGGTTGCAAGTGGCAGCGGGTCAATCATTGGTACCACAACGGCTGTAATTCCTGCAGGCTCAAATATCGCTACACTGTCAAACGTTTCGTGGAATACCGTTACAACAGGCGCCTCAATCACGGCATCTGTTCTGTCAGGCCAGGCCCTTACTGCAGGAACCAGCAACGTATTCGATGTAGTTTCGGCTCCCTCGTACGCTGTCATGACTGGTCCCTGGCACCAGGCATGGACAGGTTATCCGATGAATCCGATCAAGATAACGGTTTATCGCCCGGATAACACAGTTGATGTAAACTACTTTGGTACGATTACGTTCTCCGTTGTTTCTGGTCCGGCTCTTAGCGGTGCAAGTACCGTTAGCGTACAAGCCGTCCGTGGTGTAGCCGAATTTACAAATCTCATCTTCTCGGGTTCGGGCAACGCATCACTGCAGTTTAACTTACCCGGACTTCCTGCGCAAACCCTTCCAACGATTACCGTTGTTCCTTCCCCGAACCTTACAACCAACTATGTTCCCCAGTATATGATGTCGTCGGTACAAAACGGTTGTAACTTCTCGGCTTACACAATGCCGTTTTATTCAATGGTTACGTTTACCGGCCTGCAGCCGAATACTACCTACCGTTACATCACCGGTGCATCAAATGTGTACAGCACAATGCCTACAAGCACCGGCGGTGGTCAGAATGTGCATCTTGACAACGGCACCATGACGTATTCGTACACCGGTGGCAAGAGTTTGGAATCGAACTACAGCAAATTTGCAACCGGTCCGGGACAAACAAGTAAGGTAATCTGGATTAATATTGTCCCAACTAATAATTTAACATTTGCTTACGGTAACACCATTTACTGGCAAGTATCATTAGGTGATCACCACGGAAATCTTATCCGCACCTATCAGTTGAACCAAACCTCGCTGGCTCTTCCTGCTGGAAATGTTGCCACGACGGGTACATTGGTTGGTGACAAGATCAGCCAGTTACATCCCAAAAACATTGTCCTGATTTGGGATAATACAGCCGGTTCAGGACGCCCCATCGGAAGTGCACTTGTACAAAGTCACAACACCACTGTCAACTACACAACAAATGCCTATGCTAACGATATTCAAAACGTCGACGGTGCCTGGATGTCGTACATTCCCAACACCATTGGTGCTGGAATCAGACGTATCGAGGAGCGGGATGCCGTTACCGGCCAGTTAGTGTATTCGTCAATTTCAACTGACGGCATGTGGAACGACATTTCGACCAATCCTCTGAACACAGCACAGTATCCAGCCCCGGGCGGTGAAGACAATCCGATTTATATCAATACTCCGTACATCACCATAAGCAGCCCTGCTGCTGGTGACACGTTGTGCTCAGGTGTTCCGTTCGACATTGTATTCCGTGCATGCGGTATGAAAACCGTTAAGATTGAATACTCGGTTGACGGCGGGTCAAACTATACACTGATTGACGATAATGTTACCGTTGACTTCAATGCAAACGGTGATAACGATGATAACGGTGACTACTCTGATGAATACGGTATTATTGCACCTCCTTTAAGCACCGCATTTACCTGGGTTCCACCGTCAATTGGTTTCCGTGGAAATTGCCTGATTCGCATTACCGGTGTGGACAGACCAAACGAGAGCCGCGTCTCTGGTAAATTCACCATCGTTGAACCACTTACTGTTATTGGCGAACTCGATCATCGCAATTTGTGTCTTGGTGATAATGACACACTGATTGCTCTGGTCGGTGGCACCGCTGAATCCTACCGCTGGTACAAGGATGGCGAACTGATCCCCAATGTCAACAGCCCCCTTCTCTTTATCAACAATGCACATTTTAACACCTCTGGTGTTTACTGGTGCGAAGTGAACGGATACGGTGCCTGTGGTGATGTTGTGACCAACAAGGCAACGTTGCGCGTTGGTCGTAAGACGCAGATTGTAAATCAGACAACAGCAGTAGCCGGCATCATTGGTGAAACAGCTACGATGAGTGTCGAAGTTGAATTCCCTGACGAAGCCCAATCATATCAATGGTTCCGTGGACAAACCGAACTTACGGAGAGCCGCAAGTACTATGGAACGAAGAGCAATCGCCTGGAAATTCGCAACTTTTCAAATGCTGACTACGGTAATGACTACTATTGCGTCATTGATGGAGTTTGTCAGTCCGCCCAATCACGAGTTATCCGGGTATTCCCAACAGGCGTATTTACCGAGTTCTCAAAATCATCGATTGACGCTTGCGCGGGTGGCACCGTTTCTGTCCCAGCAATGGCATACAGCAACCCACCCGGACAAGACCTTGTTATTGAATGGTTTAAGAATGGTCAGCGTATTAATGATGATGCGTCGTACTCGGGTTCCAACAGCGCCACTCTGATGTTTAACAATGTTTCCGCCACCCACGCTGGTGAATATACTGTTCGAGTTTCATTAGCCTCGAATAGAAGTGTAACATCGGAAGCAACAATTTCGGTTAACATTGCACCGCCTGCCGCAATTTCTCAGCAGCCTGCCTCAACAGATGTATGCCCTGCTGATTCAACGATACTTTCAGTTGCCGTTAGTGGTGGTGGAAATGTAACCTATCAGTGGAAACTCAATGGTACACCTATTCCGGGTGCTACATCAAATGAGTACAAGATCACCAATATGGCAGCAGTAAATGCCGGTGAATATACTGTATCAATCACATCTGCTTGTGGTGATCTTAACTCGTCCGCAGCAACCGTCACTATGAAAGCTGCTACGGCAATTACTACGCAACCCGCAGCCACTGTTGAAGTTGCAGCCGGAGAAACCCTTGAACTTACGGTTGAAGCTACGGGTGCCGGTACAGTCCAGTACCAGTGGCTCAAGGATGGAACTGCTATTACAGGTCAAATTGCTCCGACATTTACTAAGGCCAACTTCGAAGCTGCTGATGCCGGTGAATACTGGTGTGAAGTTACTGCAGAGTGTGGTTCCGTTACCTCGGAAAAGGCTGTCGTTACTGAAAAACCAACGTCGGGTGTTAACGAATCTATTGTTGGTGATGCTGTAGTTTCCAGAATTTTCCCCAATCCGTCAACCACAGCAGCAACTATTAGTGTAGCAATGGCAACAACACAACCTGTTACAGTTAAAGTGCTTAACCTTGCCGGTGACGTTGTCCTTGAAGCTTTTAACGGTGTATTAAACCCTGGTGAAAACAGAATTCCTGTTCTTACCGGTTCATTAACATCGGGTGTTTACACCATCCAAACTGTAATCGGTGGCTTTAGCAACACCCAGCAAATGGTTGTGCTTCACTAAAAATTTTAGCTTAGGATTCCAAAGGGGAGCATGATTTCATGCTCCCCTTTTTCATTATCTCTGTATCATTGTACAGGAAACATGAAACTCTTACAAGCATAAATTCACAGAATGAAACCGATTACGTATTTCTTAACGTTATTGATCGTTTGTTTTCCCAATTTTACAAGTATTGCGTTTTCTCAGAAGGTTGTTGTTAGCGAATACTTCAATTACCCGGGGGCTACAGCACAGTTGGAGTGGACAGAGATCTTGGTCCTTGAAGATAACATCAGCTTGGTCGGATGGTCTGTTCACGATTATTCGGGTGACTTGTCCGCCAGAGTCAATGGCCCGGTTTTCAAGGACATTCCGCTCTGGAAACACCTCAGAGCAGGTACCATTATTGTAATCGACCACCGGCTTACCACTCCGGCACAACCTACAGACTCTGACCCCTCTGACGGGTATATCCAGGTGATGCAGCTCGATGCCGATTTTTTTCAAAGTGCAGGATTTGGTCTTGATATTGGACAACCCGCCGAAATGGTAACAATCCGGGATGCTGACGACAATCCGGTACATTCGCTTGCTCACCTAACCTCCGGCCTGGCTTCCTCCAACCTGATTTGGCTGAACATGCCTCAACCGAAGGTTGCTCACAACACAGCATCACAATTACAAACTGCATATTCGGTTCGTGTAACGGGTCGGTCAGTTCAGGCGTATCAGTCAGGATTTGGTTCGGATAGCACCAGCTCCGGACCCGTGGTAATTGTTGCTCCTCCAAGTGATCCGGGTACCGGACCATCGAAGGGCCTGCCTAACCTTATTGACAATGACAAGCGGATTGCCGGACGAAAGAACGTAAACCATTGGTTCTGGCGCGAGACTCGCGAACCTACATGGTCTGCACCTCCGTCCGTTACCGCATCAGAAGTCCTGGCAGCTAAACACACCATTTCATGGACGTCACTGGTCGATCCATACCCGTCTGACAGTACCACTGGCTACGTTATCCTTCGTGACACAGCCCATTTTTCTTCCTTCCCCGTGAATGGTATCCGTGACGGAGCTGATATCAGCGCAGGTGATGTTATTGGAACAGCTAAAGTTCTGGCTGTGAGACCAACCGGCTCAGGTACGAATTTTGTTGATACCGATGTTGAATGCGGTAAAACCTACACCTACCGTGTGTATGGATATCGCTTTGCACCTGATCAGCAGATGGCACTATCACAAACTGCCGACACCACTGCCCGGGGCCGGCAATACACCGAAAATTCATATGCACAATCGGCGCCAATAACTAAACCATATATACCCACACCAAGAATTTTCGCATCCAAGGATGCTATTTGCCCAGGAGATACTGTTCGATTATGGACGGATTTTGCTGGCTCTGCTGAACTATACGAGTGGACGCGAAATGGCGTACCGGTTAGTATTCCGGGTACAACGTCTATTGTTGCCAACAGCACAGGTACGTACAAACTACGAGTTGTTGGTGCCGGTGGATGCTCCGCCGTAAGTAACTCAGTCATGATCAATCCGCTTCCCAATCCTAGCGTTGTAATCGCACCCTTTGGTACTCGCTCACTCTGCTCAGGAGATACTCTTACACTCTCCATCATAACGGCAGCCGACACTTACGAAATCATTAAAGATGGTAACGTAATCGCAACTCAGAAGCTAACCAAATTTGCCATTACTCAGCCAGGACGGTATGCTGTCCGTATTAAAACTCCAAGTGGATGTGATGGCGTTTCGGAAGAACTTACTGTCTCTGTGCCCGACATACGATATCATTTCGAACCCACAGCCTTGGATGTAGGCTCGTTGCGAGCTTGTGAAAACTCAAAAACCGGATCGTTCACAATCATTAATGACGGTGGTAAACCAATCACATTTACCAATATTGCAATGCCGGCAGGATTTGCCCTTGTATCACCTGATGTTGGATTCGTAATTCAGCCCGGCAATAAACAGGAAGTAACAGTACGCTTTTCTCCATCAGGGAATGGTACTATCAGCGGTGATGCTATGTTTACTGCTGACCCGTGCGGGGTTCGGTTAGGTATCAGACTTACCGGAAGCAAAACTGAAGCGCTTGCGTCACTCGACAAAGCTGAGGTGAACTTTGGTGTCTATTCTACGTGTCCTACTTCTTCTGTACGTGACAGCAGCGTGTTTGTGCTCACCAACAGCGGGTCGGAAGACATTACTGTAACCCCGCCAATTGTTTCGCCACCATTCTACATCAACTTTTCCACTACAAGCCTGAGCCCCCTACAATCAGTCTCGGTCTGGGTAAAATACATTCCTCTCGGACCCGACCTGAACCGTCCTGTTAACCAAACCATGGCATTCCCATACAAAGCCGGGGGATGCCGCGATACAATCAAGGCCACGCTGCGAGCTGCATCGTTTCAGCCTGGATTATCGATATCAAAAGATACATTAAACCTCGGTACAGTCATCGGTTGTTCACATCGGTTTGTTGGCACGATACAGGTTACCAATACCAGCAATGTAGAAAGCACAATTTCATCCAACAGCAAGAACAGTCCGATAACCATTCTTGAACTGCCCGTTACCGTACCACCCGGTCAAACCCGGACAGTCAACTTTGAATATGTGCAGAATTCTGCCGGTACAGTGGTAACAGCAGACACGATATGGTCGGAACCGTGCCACATTCCTTACCCAATTGCAATTCAGTCAACGATTACCAAGGGTCAGTTTTTGTTAAACGATACCGACATCAAAATCGACACCGTAGTCCTATGTGCTCCAACCAAGAGTTCAACGTGGCAGACTGCATTCTCAGTAGCGCCTACCTCGTATGAAGACACAGTTGCATTTGTCTCTATTACGAGTCCATTTTCAACCAATATCCGTCCAGGAACGGTAATCAGCACCGGACTCCCCTTTGAAGTACAATTTGCACCGAGCGTGCCCGGAGCATACACTGATACAATCACCGTTGTCCTTCAGCGCTGCTCAGATACACTAAGATTTCCGGTATCTGCAGTGGCAGTAACATCTTCAAGAACCACTGTCATCAGCGATTCTGATTTTGGGATCCTACCTCCTGCCGGTCAGTCATCAAGAACCGTCGTTATCCGAAACACGGGCGGAACAGGCATTACGATAAGCCCCCTACAGGGAATAGCACCTCCATGGTCGATAACAACAACAACTCCCACTCTCCCCACCCTATTAGCCCCTCGTGATAGTATCATAATTGAACTTACATATTCTTATCTTGGTGATTCACGAACCGACACTATTCATATCCTGTCAGCAACTACCGGGGAATGTCCCGACACTGTACTGCTGACGTTAACCGGAAGAACCCTGCCCCCGTCAGCCCCTGATACGTTGCGCGGGCTAACCCTTACGCTGCCCGGCAACATTTCAGCACGTCCTGGTGACATTGTAACCATACCTGTAGGTCTGGAATCCGTTTTACCAATCACCGGTAAGGGATTAAAACGCTTTGTTGCAACGATTGTGTATAATCCTACCCTGTTCATGCCACAGAGCTGCAGCCCATCCACGGCAGCAGTATCCAGTGCTTCCATCACTGAACTTGCAGTAGGTAGGGCAGAGCTTATCGTAGAGTCAAATACTGAACTTGATACTACGGCGCAATTGCTGGCTATTACCGGCAAGGTGTTTCTTGGCAATCAAACATCCACCCCACTTGACATTGATTCGGTTTACGCAGACAACGCCGAAATAACCGGCACTGATGGTTTACTTACAGTTGTGAGCGACTGTGATATTACCTCACAAACAGTGGAAATTGGTAAAGGGGCTTTCATCAACGTAACCCCATTTCCGGTTGTAACAGGCAGCGGTATAACGGTTGATTTTCAAACTGTTGCTCATGCGCCCACATCACTTTCAATAACAGACATCGAAGGGAGATCGTGGTACGTTGGCACTATGAACCTACAACCCGGGAAACACCAGATTAATATCTCTACAGCAGAATGGCCTGCGGGCTGGTACATTGCTATATGTACACATGGCATTGCAACCACTTCACTGCCATTCTTGATTTCACGATAATTTTGTGTTTCATTTTTAGGAGTCTTGGTGACGGTACTAGTAACGGGAGCAACCGGCTTTGTTGGCAGTCATGTTGTTGATGAGCTATTGCGGAGAAATTTCACGGTTGCATACATTGCCAGAGCAACCAGTAACCACCGGTGGCTTGAAGGTCTGGACGTAGAGTTACGCGAGGGTTCGCTATATGATCGTGACTCACTGAAGAATGCACTTCGTGATATCGATGTAGTAATCCACGTTGCTGGTCAGATCGCCGGTAAAAACGAAGCTGATTTTTACAATGGCAATGTTGTGGCAACTAAAAATCTGCTGAATGCAATCAAGGAGTTCCAACCTAACCTGAAGCGCTATGTTCATATCAGCAGTCAGGCTGTGACTGGTCCATCGTTATCAGCAGATAAGCCTGTTACTGAAGCAGACACCCCAAAGCCAATCACAGCATACGGACGAACTAAATGGCAAGCTGAACAGATTGTTCATTCCTATATGGATTCCTTGCCGTGCACCATCGTGCGTCCACCTGCGGTTTACGGGCCGCGCGATGAAGCAACATTATCATTTTTCCAAATGGTTAGTAAGGGCGTAGCTCCGCTGATTGGATTTAATGGCAAACTTGTTAGCCTTATTCACGTTCGGGATCTTGCAACCGGAATTGTTGAAGCCACAATACATCAGAATGCGGTTGGAGAAACGTACTTCATTACCTCGTCAGAAGTGTATTCATGGAAGCAAATTTCAAATGTTGCCGGTGCCGCGGCCGGACGAAGGAAATTAGTTACAATTCGGCTCCCACATGTAATTGTTCTGGCAATAGCCGGAATTGTTGGAGGCATTGGAAAGCTTGGTAAAAAGCCACCCGTTTTAAACTATGAAAAAGGTATTGACCTTATTCAAACGTATTGGACCTCGTCTGGCGACAAAGCAAGAAAAGAACTTGGGTTTCGACCAGCGATATCACTCAGTGACGGAATTACTGACACCATAACATGGTATAGAAAACAACAATGGCTGTAAGCTGGCGCACGTATGCACAACATGGCATTGTTCTTACAATTGTGATTGGTACGGTGCTGATTTTCTTCGCGTACTTCGCGCAGCGCCTGGCAACACGCAGCAACCCATCAGAATATACCTCAAACGCTGTCAATATTCAGGACAGTATCAAAATCTATCGCAACTCTTTTGGCATTCCACACGTAGTTGCACAAACAGACTCAGATGCAGTGTTTGGACAGGCATGGGTGCATGCACAAGACCGCCTCTGGCAAATGGACGTATGGCGTCGTATAGGTCAGGGCAGGCTGGCAGAACTGTTTGGCGCACAGTACGCACCCATCGACGCGTTATTACGCAGCTTTCAATTGCAGAAGCTAAGTGGTTCTATTTTCAATGCATTGCAGCCATCATCAAAGCAATTGCTTAAATCGTACTCTCATGGCATCAACCAATTTTTGGAGACCAACTCTCAGGCCCTGGCATTCGAGTTTGACGCATTAGGATACAAGCCCGATCCCTGGAAGCCTGAAGATTGCCTTTTAATCCAGCGAGTGCTTGCATTGTCGCAAAGCACCGCTTTATGGAACGACCTGGTTTATACTCGGATTGCGCAGCAACGAAGCATTCGGTTAATGACAATGTACCTCCCCAATAGCGGTACGGCAATAACAACAGGCGACAGCCTCAAACACCAGGAGGGGTTTCAGTACACTCCATCATTGTCTGACAGTGTTCTTGCCACGATACCGCAGTCAACTGTTTCTAGCGTCCTTGATGCATTAACTGAGCTCCGAAACCATGTCCCTCTTCCGGGGGTATTTGCATCTGGCAACGCCTGGACCATTGGCCGAGGGCCTAGTGGAGCAATCTTGGCGAATGATTTCCACTCAGCACCAGCCATACCGTCATCGTGGTACCAGATTCACATCACGTCGGCTGGTATGAACGTCGTGGGTTTGAGTTTACCAGGCTTTCCCCTCGTTTTCAGTGGTCGGAACGATTCTCTGTCATGGGGCACCACACCATTGTTAGTTGATGACGCGGACTATGTAGTGGAATTTGTTGACGATACTAATCCTAATTACTATCGTGGACCTAGCAATCAACGACAGAAGTTCACTTTTGTTCGTGATACCATCAGGATCAGAAACGCAGCTGACTCGCTGATTGACCTGCGTTTTACGGTTCGAGGTTGTGTTTTAGCCGGATTCCCGATTAAAGACAAACCTGTACGAACTTTAAAACATACCTCGGCCAGAAATCAAGAAAACCGGCAGGCATTTCTTACCATGCGCTGGACCGGACAGCACCAATCAGACGAAGTCGCAGCATTGTATTCAATAAATACTGCGGCCCATCTGCAGCAAATTCAAAATGCTTGCTTGCATTGGGGTGCACCTGCCATGGCTGTTACCGTAGGCCATGCAAACGGTACGGTAGCAACTCTCGGTGCTGGATACCTGCCCAGCCGGTCGGGAGCAGACATGCTGCTGCCAGGAACCTCGGTAGAAACGTCAAAATCTTGGTTGGCTCCGATGGCTTTGGCCGATATGCCAGCAAGCTCTATCCCCAATCGGGGTACCATGGTGAGTGCGACGAGTGGAAATGACGTGGGAATCAGATCGCTTCTCCAGGCATCTGCGGTGCGCAGAAAACGAATATACGACCAGGCTTTGCTGTACAGGGAAATGACGGCTCGTGATGCACAGGTACTGCAGCAAGATGTGCAGTCGCCATACGCATTGGGTTTGATTCAACAGCTCCTCCCGGTCCTTCACCGAGTGAGGTCGCGCTTCAACGCAACTGACTCTGCAGCCATTCGATTACTGGAAACGTGGGACGGTGAATACACAACCGTTTCCGTGGCTGCTACGGTAAGTGCGGCTTTTATTGAAAGGCTACTCTGGAATACATATCAGGATGAGCTTGGCGAATCCTTATATCGCCAGTGGGTACAAACCCCTAATGTCTCAATCCGCTGCCTGGCTGACGTGTTAAACCATCCCTTACATCCTCTGTTTGACGACATTCGAACTCCCACGAGGGAAAATCTGTCATGGATCGTAGTGCGGTCATTTTCTGAATCTGTAAAAAAACTTGCACAGGTTACAGGAACACGGGATTTAAACGCATGGACCTGGGGGACGATTCACAAATTTCAGGCAAATCACCCACTGGGCGATCATAAGCTCATGGGACCGATGCTTAATACGGAAAGTTATGAACTCGGCGGTAGCAGCTCAACAATTTCTATGGCGTCATGGAACCCCTATCGTCCGTTTTCGATGCAGGCAACGGTATCTGCCAGGGTTATCAGCGATATGCAGGACAGTGTTCAATACAGCGTAGTTCCCGGTGGAATATCCGGCCAACCTATGGATGCACACTATACAGATCAGCTTCAGATGTGGTTGAAAGGTGGCTATGTACGTATTCCGGTCCAACGATTCCCAGACATTACTTTTCGGCTGTACCAACTACTTACCCCGAAATGAGTTGTATTTTTGTGAACTTTTTTCCAACCAATAAGGTACATCCCTCTTATGTCGATTTCATGCAAAGCCGGATCTCGCCAAGCAACCAGTGCCGATGCAGTGGTTGTTTTCTTTTTTGAAGATTCAACTCTTTTTTCAACTGCAACCCGAAAGCTGTCGTCTGAAATATCGGATCTTGCCGCTATCATTAAGTCCGGAGACTTTACGGGGAAGGCAAACCAGACCGCCATTGGCTACACAAACGCAACAAAGAATTCTGCATCCCGGTTTATTCTGACCGGTCTTGGAAAGAAATCCGATTTTTCCGAAGAGAAGCTTCGCCGCGCAGCAGCCGCTGCCACAAAAAAAGCAGCATCGATCAATTGTAAACATATTGCCTTTGACCTGCCGTCTGCAGATTCACTTCCGGTATCAGTTGCAGCCCAGGCAATTGGAGAAGGATCTCAGCTCAGTCAGTACGGGTTTATTAAGTACAAGACGGGTGACAACAATAAGTTCGTCACGAAATTTACCATTATTTGTTCGCAGGCGGCACTTAAAGAAGCACAGAAAGGTGCATCTGTTGCCAACGCTCTGTATGATGGTGTAACCGTAGCACGCAATTTAGCCAACGCTCCGAACTGTGAAATTTACCCGGAAACACTTGCAAAGGAAGCAACCGTTCTTGGGAAAAAACATGGTTTTAAAGTAACAACATTTAACAAGCAGAAAATTGCTCAGCTAAAAATGGGTGGGCTCCTTGGAGTGAATCAAGGAAGCGTTCGCCCACCTGCCTTCATAACACTGGAGTACATGAAGGGACCCAAGTCCCAAAAGCCAATCGTCCTTGTAGGAAAGGGCGTAACCTTCGATACTGGTGGCATAAGCATAAAGCCTGCCGCTGGGATGTCAGATATGAAGTCAGACATGCACGGTGCCGCTTCTGTTATCGGAACCATGGTCTCGCTTGCAGCGTTAGGTGTAAAACGAAATGTTGTTGGTTTAATTCCATCAACGGAAAATATGCCCAGTGGCTCTGCTCTTGTTCCCGGCGACATTGTACGGTTTATGAATGGGAAGACGGCTGAAATCGACAATACCGACGCAGAAGGACGACTTATTCTTGCTGATGCCTTATGCTATGCCGATAAGTTTAACCCGGAAGCCGTTATCGATCTTGCCACACTTACCGGTGCGATTGTCATTGCCCTTGGCAATACCACAACAGGTATGATGGGAACCGATGAGTCAACAATGAAAAAGCTTCAAAATGCTGGCGACAAAACCGGTGAATATGTATGCAGACTTCCTCTATATGAAGAGTATGAAGAACTGATAAGCAGCGACTACGCTGATGTAAAAAACAGTGGCGGTCGCGCCGCAGGGTCAATAACAGCAGCGCTGTTCTTAAAAACCTTTGTCTCATACCCATGGGTTCACCTTGATATTGCCGGAACCGGCATTAATCCAAAAGCATTTCACTACACCCCAAAGGGTGGTACGGGCGTGGGCGTCCGCCTGCTGACCGAGGCCATTAGTAACTGGTAACAATGTCTGAGAGGAATCGAAGTGTCGCCCCTTAGCGGGCGACACTTTACGGTTTCAGGCAATACACACATAGCCTTGCCGTCTTCGCTCTCTGTATTACCGGTGGTATTTTCTTCACTCTCTTAATCTCCCTAATGAAAACACTTGTCTTATCGCTTAGTTTGTTATTTGTTGTAGGTACAGTTACTGTTTCAGCTCAGACTGCACAGGTTTTTAAAATCACCTCAGTTTCCAAGAAGGGCGAAGGAAAGGTACCGGACTTCTCATGGGTAGAAAATGGTAAATCCAAGTCATTCACTCAGGCAACAAAGGGTAAGGTAACCCTTATCAACATCTGGGCTACGTGGTGTGGTCCCTGCCGAAAAGAAATTCCAGATCTGATCAGCCTTAGCAATGAACTCGGCTCCAATTATGCAGTCATTGGCGTGAGTGTTGATGAAGCTTCACGGTTTAACACTGTTACCTCGTACGTCGAAAAGAATAATATGACGTACCTGAATCTATTTGATGCTTCAAAGGAACTTGCCGAGGCCTTTGGAGGAATTAGTGCCATTCCGACAACGTTTATTATTGATACCAAGGGAACAATCGTACAAAAGATTGTTGGAGCCCGGTCAAAGGATCAGTTTAAGCAAGCTATGGTGTCGATTAAGTAATTTCATTTAAGTCCATGATTCGATAATTGGCTCCTGCTGCACACCCATCACATCGCCAATCTCTATTGAGCGGATAACGTGATCATGCAATATCTGCAGTTGTTCTGCTGTAGAACCGGTGACCTTGGCCACAGGTGAATTACGCCGAATCAGTTCTCCCGTTTCGGTCAGGAACTCAATTCCAACCCATGGGTCAACAGAGTCTGTCTCCACCCTTCGTCCGCCACCAGCCTCAACGATTCCTTCGGCCACAGTCCTACCATGGATCATCGTGAGGTACCCGTCTGCCGGCGGGAACACATTCAGAGCAGGAACGCCTGAAAATTGTCTGACCCCTTTTTCAAAGTCACCACCCTGGCGCTCCAGCATGCGCAAGAGCTCGGCATGTGGCTTTCGCGAATTCCACATTTCGACGGCTGCACACCGCCCTTCGGTGATATTGTGCGCCTTCCCTGCCAACACAAGCATGTGAGCTGCCAATTCAACCGTAATCCTGCTTAAATCATCTGCCGGATTATACACCGACTGAAGCAATGCTTCAGACTCAGCAACTTCAACCCAGTTCCCTATTGATGTGCCAAGGGGCTTATCCATTCGCGAAAAAACAATATGAACCGGTAAACCCGCAAGTGCGGCAACGGCACGGATGGTTTGTGCAAGTTCCCTTGCCTGTTCAACTGACGTCATGAAGGCTGCCGATCCAACCTTTACGTCCATCACCAGACCGTCCAGATTCTCAGCAATTTTCTTTGAGAGAATTGATGCCGTAATTAACCCTGTACTCTCTACTGTTCCAGTTACATCTCGCAAAGCATACATAATCCTATCGGCAGGAGCCAAATTCGAAGTCTGAGCCGCCATGAATAAGCCATGTTTATTTAGCAACATATTGAGTGTTTCCATCGGCAGCGCCATCGTCATTCCGGGGACGCTTTCAAGCTTGTCAACAGTACCACCGGTATGCCCAAGCCCCCTCCCGGAAATCATCGGAACATCAACACCGCAGCATGCTACCAATGGAGCCAGCAGGATTGAAACTTTATCACCTACACCGCCGGTACTGTGTTTGTCGATTCGGGGACGGGATGAGGCTTCCCTGCTTACCCGTTCTCCGGTTTCTGCCATGCTTATCGTCAGTGCGGCAACTTCCCGCTGTGACAAGCCGTTGATACAGGAAGCCATAAGGAAGGCGGCTGTCTGGGCCTGGCTAACCGTACCATCAACCACGCCCCGAACAAATTCACTAACCTGCTCCGACGTCCACTCCTGCCCGGTGCGTTTTCGTATCAGTAGCTCCTTCACTGTCTTCATAGCTTTGCATTTATGATAACTGAATTACCGTTTTTATCCCATAAACTACGAAATGAATTGCGTGCGCTCCATTCAGCAAGCATCCGTGATGAGCGTAAGCGTTTTCTGGCTGAGGGGCCGCACCTGTGTGATGAACTATTGTCATCGGGAGCTGCAACACATACGGTAGTTGTTTATTCAGGTGCACCTGAGTCAGTATGGAGCCTTGCGCGGCGCTTCCGTGATATGGGGGTTCACGTTGTTCAATGCTCCGCTAAGTCGCTGGAGCTCTTGTCAACCGTCCAAACGCCCCAGGATATCATTGCCGAAGCATCGTTTCTGCCTGCCAGAACAGTGGCGGGCAAGGTGTTGCTTCTGGATGATGTTTCGGACCCCGGCAATGTTGGCACGATAATCCGCAGCGCTGCATGGTTTGGTTTCGATTCTGTTGCACTTAGTCATGGATGTGCTGATGTGTACAATTCAAAAGTTCTACGTGCTTCTGCAGGTGCGGTGTTCAGCCTGAATGTACTTAGAAAATGCAACCTTCACCATTGGTTACTACAGCACCCTGAGTATGTTGCTGTGGGTACAACTCCTCGTGGCGGCACCGAACCCCGCCACGTGGCCACCTTGCAACAGATTGCCCTGGTGATTGGTTCTGAAGCTCGCGGTATGAGTAACGAACTGATTTCCATGTGTAGAACCATGGTTTCAATCCCCGGGGGCGCATTCACTGAGTCTCTTAACGCAGCAGTTGCAGCATCGATACTTTGCTATGAATGCAGGGAACAACGTCAATGAAGTTACTAACGCCCGGCCCCGTACCACTACCTGAAGCCGTTGCCGAGGCAATGGCGCTGCAACCGTTGCATCATCATTCACAGGAGTTTTTGGAGATTGCCTCGATGTGCTGGAAGGGGCTTCAGCAGATTGTTGGAACAACACAGCCGGTATTACTCATTGGAGGGTCTGCTACCGTTGGCATCGAGGCGGCTGTTCAGACGGTCCACGGGACCGGTGCACACGTGGCTGTAATCTCGCATGGGCATTTTGGTCAGCGTATAGTCTCACTCGTATCAAGATGCTGTTCAGCCATCACCGTGCACGAGGTTCCGTGGGGTGATACCTTTACGGTTGACCAGATTGAGACGATATTCAAAAACATTTCAAAACCTGATGCAATATGGATGGTGCAGAGTGAAACGTCCACCGGGGTTACACTGGACCTTGATGCGATTGTACCCCAAATCCGCTCAGTGTGGCCCGACGCCTTGATCTGTATTGATGCCGTAACAGGTATCGGAATTCATCGATTTGAGTTTGACACGTTGGGGGCTGATGTTGTGGTAGCTGGATCGCAAAAAGGATTACTGTCACCACCCGGCCTTGCTGCTGTTGCTCTTAGCAAACGCGCGTGGGACGCCGCGGCTGCATCAAGCCAGGCAAGTTCGTTATCGCTAAACCTTTTTAGGGTTCTGGAAGCATATCAAAAAGGAAGATTTTCCTGGACACCTCCGGTAACACTGGTTCGGGCACTTTCGGTTGCTGTTGATCTGATCCTGAAGCGTGGTTTACCGTCAACCTGGACACACCACGAACACCTAACAGAGTTTCTACATCAGGAGTTACGTCAACGGCATTTTGAGATTTTTGGTAAGGCCACCAGTCACGCTGTAACTGTTGTTAAGGTGAACAATGCCCCAACTATTATCCACAGGCTGGCACATGAACATGGCTTTGTTGTGGCCGGTGGACATGAAGAGCTTCAGAGTTCAGTACTTCGTATCGGCACCTGTGGCGCAGTTTCCAGAGAGGATTTGGCTGAATGTTGCAGTGCACTAGATCACACTATACATCAAAGCAGAGTATGACCATTGTTGTTGCTACCGGAAATACGCATAAGGTTGCAGAGCTTGAAACATTGTTCAGACGGTATCATGGACCCAACGTCCGGTTAATTCCAGTCACTGATATTATCGCAGACTTCCATCCCGACGAAATTGGTGATACGTTCGAGGCCAATGCTTATATCAAGGCAGAAGAAGCCTATCGGCTAACTGGCCTACCGTCGATTGCTGATGACAGCGGTCTTGAGGTAAATATTCTGAATATGCAACCCGGGGTGATTAGCGCACGGTATGCAGGGATACATGCCACCGATGCAGACAACAGACAAAAACTTCGTGTGGAACTGGAGAAGCATAACCTCACCCAAACAGATGCCCGGTTCAGGTGCGTACTCTGTTACTATGATGGCTTCTCCTTTTTGTTTGGAGAAGGAATCTGCTACGGAACTGTTCATACTAACGAAATTGGCAACGCCGGCTTTGGGTATGATCCGATGTTTACGCCCGCAGGGAACACTCAACGCTTTGCAGAGATGACGTCGAATGAAAAATCTGCACTAAGTCATCGTAGTCTGGCAGTAAAAAGTCTTCTTGATGGCGGATCGAACAGTCCCGAAGCAGGTTGCTCACCTGAGCCAGTTTCCCCTGACGACATTCAGGTTTTGGCGACAGTTGCCTGCCTAACTGCGCTTTCCCGGCTTACGGACCTGGAGATATTGCTACAGTCAGTTCGGCATCAGGTACACGTGCAGGAAATGATCTACGAGGTCATCCTTCAATCGTATCTGTTCTGCGGTTTCCCGGCAACACTCGAAGCAATGAAAATCCTGGCATCAGAGAGGTCTGTACCAACAGGTGGATCGGAGGAGGGCCTTTCGGCTTCGAACTATAAAGAGCGAGGGATGAACTTGTTACAGCGCATTTACGGCAAAGTGGCTGAACCTATGCTCAGCAATATCGAAGCTATGTCGGCTGAACTAAAAGAGTGGATGATTGTGGAAGGATACGGGAAAGTTTTAAGCAGACCCGGATTAGACGTCAGTACCCGTGAGCTGTGTATTGTGGCGCAGCTTGCCGTGTTAACCCATCCCAATCAGTTAAAGTCACACCTCCGCGGAGCTCTGAGAACAGGTTGTACAATACAGCAAATCAATAGTGTTATTGAAATCATTGCACGCTTTGATGAAGAAGGCGCTAACCTTGCCAGACGTATTCTACGTGACCTGACATCGCGTGCAAGGGCATAGTGAACGTCCGATTGCTGAAGAATTACCGGACTTCTTTCTTTAAAAATATTTCCGCAGAGATATACGATGCGCCTGAAAACGTGCCTAAGCCCCCTTCCACGTTACTCAGCCGATAGTCGTACTCACTGCGCCTGCCAAAACCAACAGCCTGAAACCATTTCTGGAACCAGCGATCACCGCAATACACCTTTATTCGGTGTTTACCGTACCACTTAAAAGCAGCCCAGATTACAGCTGAATTTGCTACCGGGACCGGACCATACCGAACGGTCTCGTTTGCTATTGGTGAATCTGAATCAAACTCCTTATCTCGAATCCTGTTGTTCGTATCGGCGATTGGCGGGACCAGGTACTTTCCATAACCGGCTGTATCTAAGCATTCCATGCCGATCACGTAGAGTGCGGTTCCGGGTTGTCCCTGCCACGAGATCGACAGTGAGTCAGCAGGAATCAACTCCTTGTCTCTTCCAGGATACTGAAGAGTGTCAGCAGGCTTCCGTATCCACTGAAATGGCACCTGAGTAACAGCAGTAGCGGTGGCTGTTTTTCCAAGTGCCCGTACCGTTAGCTGATACGTTGCAGAGTACTTTACACGGAACGAGGTATCTGTTGGTACATACCCTATTCCTATCGAATCATCAATAAAGCGAAGGTCAACCGGAATACCGTTTTCAAGAAGTGTTACCGAGGCATCCGGAATTGAAGCTGCACGAAGTGAAAACGTATCATTGAGTGGCATGCTTCGGTATATCCGTAGCGGCAGCATTCTATCACCTGCAATCATGAAGCCCTCAACAACCAGTTCAGGAACGTAATCACTGGTGACCGGATCCTCACAGCCTGCCAGCATGACTAAGAACAATACGGTAATCGGAAGTAGTCGGAATATCATGGTAGGAATACTGGTAGTTAAAAACGGAGTTCGGCTGACAGTGTCGGAATAATCGGCAGAAGCCGTACATCTTCGACCGTTGGTACTGATTTGGTTGTGTTGTAAAACCGAAACCAGATATCGCGGCGAGAATATACATTATAAATATCGAGATATATTTTTAGCGGTAGACTACCGAGTTCTGTTGAATACCCGGCCGACAGGTTCAGCTGATGCGAGTTTGGAAGGCGGAGGCCCCATTTTTGTGACGGGTTTACCATGACAACACCGCCTTCCCAATCAGGCATACTAACTCCAATCTGCGATGTAGCACCAGTGTACGACTGGCCGGATTGAAACAGGAAGCTGGCACCGACCTCCCACTGATCGTTAATCTGAAAAAGAGCATTAACCTTCAGGTCGTGACGCCGATCATACTTCGGCCGGAACTCTTCACCTCTGTTTACACTATCAAACTGGGCATAAACGTATCCCAGAGCATAACCAACCCAGCCCGAAAACCGTCCGTACTTTTTCTGCAGGAAGATTTCAGCACCGTAGGAGTGACCGTTCCCAACATAGAAAACGTCGGCAACATTCCGTGCCTTTACCTGGTTTGCCCGAATCTCGTTGATATTGGACAGCGTTTTATAGTATACATCAATATTCAGCATAACATCTGCCGGTAACGTTGTTTCCGCAGCAAGAATGTAATGCGTGCTGTGCCCGGGCGGCACCGTATTATCGGTAGGAAGCCAGGTATCGAAAAACGAGAAATCCGGAATTGTTGCCAGACGCAGATATTGGTGGTACATACCCCATGCGGCTTTGAGCGCCACGTCATTGCTTAGCGCGTAACGGATAGCTATTCTGGGATCGAATGTGAGCTGGGTACTATACGACCAGTAGTTTCCCCGAAGTCCAATCTGAACGGAGGCGTTGCCTAACTGAATGTTTGACTGTGCAAAGACGCCATGAATATTGTCTGTTGCATCAAGTCTGAATGCCGCTTCCCCGCCGGTTGCATCGCCTTCAGCACCTGTTACCTGCTCATAGAGAAAGTTAAAATACGTCCCTTCATAACCGGTTTTTACCGTTATACTGTTGCTGACAAACCACTCCAGCGATGTTTTAAGCATGTAATCGCTGATACTGTTTCCTATCTCGAACTTCATTCCCGACATATTACCTGTAAAGCCATTCTGGTAATGCGAGGCCGAAACCGTTGTTTGTAAAAACAATGCTGAGTTGAAGATATGCGTCAGGTTCAGTGAGGATGCACGATTACCAATACCAACATTGAAGAAAACACCAGGCTGCTCCATTGTTAAATCGTCACTCGTTAAAAAGCCACTCAGTGATAGTTTGGTATGGTCACCCAAATCTTGCGTCACCTTTGCATTAACATCATAAAAGTTAAAATCGGGAAGTGGGCTTTCAGGGTCCTCTGGCATAATTCCCAGAAGCAAGTCCATGTACGTACGCCGGCCGCCCACAAACCATGACCCGCTGCCAAGTGGTCCCTGAACAGAAGCGCGTGACGAAATAAGGCCCACTCCAACCAGGCCTTCAATATCCTTCCTGTTCCCGTCCTTTTGTGTAACGTTGAGCACCGCCGACATACGTCCGCCATATTCAGCCGGGAACCCACCCTTCAAAAGCTCCACATCCTTAATTGCATCGGTATTAAACGCACTGATAAAGCCAAACAGGTGAGTGGGATTGTAAACCGTCATCCCATCCAGAAGAATCAGGTTCTGATCCGGCGAGCCACCGCGAATAAACAGACCGCTGGAGATTTGTGACGATGTAAGAATCCCCGGCAGCATTTGTAATGCTCTAAAAACATCTGACTCACCACCAACCCGGATTTGTGTAAGCTGCTGCATTGGAATATCAACACGGGAGATCGAAATTTGCCTGACATCCTCTCCTCTGTCAGCCTGAACAGTCACCTGTTCCGTGGTAACGGACCTTGGTACAAGGTATACGTTGATTTGAAGGCTACCGTTTTCAGGAACAGTTACTTCAAACGTCCGCTGTTCGTAGCCTACGGACGAAATCACAAGAATCTGCTGGCCGGAAGGAATGTTACGGACCGAAAAAAAACCGGATTTGTTGGTATATGCTCCACGCCCGGTGCCCTTAACTGAAACAGCTGCACCAATTACGGTTTCCTGCGAAGTGGAGTCGTGTATGAACCCGGAAACGTCACCTGCAAACGAACTGGCTAACGCAGAAAGAAAAACAATGACCAAAACAGCGGACTGCTTGCAACGTGCCATAGACATATACATAGATGAATGCAGGCATTTGACGCACAGAGGATAACGAAGTTGCATTTTTTGCGTAATATTGTTTCAACATTGAGGTTCTATATGGCCATTTACATTACATCAGATTGTATCAATTGCGGTGCGTGCGAGCCTGAATGCCCAAACACCGCCATATATGAAGCGGGAGCTCCATGGGAGCTTGCCGGTGTTACATATAACGATAGTACGTCGCCCGGAAATTTCTCGGGTGACTTCTTCTCAACGTCAGTGTATTACATCGTTCCCGACAAATGCACTGAATGCGAGGGATTTTACGACGAACCACAATGTGCCGCCGTATGTCCGGTTGACTGTTGTCTGCCCGACCCAAACAATCCTGAAACCAAGGAGCAACTCCTTAAAAAGAAGGAGTACCTGGATACCATCGACCCAGGAAGACTACGGGTTTAAACCATGGAAATCCACGTCGAGCGAGGAAAAATACGTGCGGTACTCCCCTCGCCGATGGAAGTGCTTATTCGAACTGAACGGGAAACATTTTCTTTTCCCGGTGCATGTGTTGTGCCCGGCTTTGTAGATAGCCACGTCCACCTGCTAGGTGTGGGACAGTCGGCCAGCATCCCTTCGTTGCATTCCGCAACAAACGTCAGCGACTGTATCCGTATGCTCCAACAGGCTACGCCCGTTCATGGCTGGATTCAGGCAAGGGGCTGGAATGAGAACAACTGGGACAATCCAAGGCTGCCTGACGCTACTGACCTGGATGCTGCCTTCCCTGATGTGCCTGTGATCTGTTATCGTGCGGATGGCCATGCCGCCTGGGTAAACAGTTGTGCCCTGCGCTATAGCGGTTATTCTCACGCTTCCGGACTTCTGGTTGATTCCGATGTTGAACACGTGACCCGGGTGATTCCCGGACCGGACCGAACCGAGATTGAACAGTGGCTCATCAAGGGTAGTGAACTGTTTGCCGCTGCAGGGGTAACTGAAGTTCATGATATGGACGTTGCACCTGACGTTGTCGGAATTACTCGCGAGCTTGGCGAGCAGGGAAAGCTGGCCGTCCGTGTTCAATCCTTCGTTTCTGCACAGCACTTCGAATTTTACCACCATGGTCTGCTGCCCGCCGGAGGTGAGATCCAGCGAACATTTGGTGTTAAGATGTTTGCCGACGGTGCACTGGGATCACGTGGGGCAGCACTGTTGCAACCGTATTCAGACCGTCCGGATACCAGCGGAACACTACTGCTGACAAGTAACGATATTTATAAACGAACAATGCAGGCTATTGACGATGGCTGGTGGAGCGTTGCTGTTCATGCGATTGGCGACCGTGCCGTGCGTGAAGTATTGAATGCTTTTGAGCAGGTGCGGAACACTGCTGGTACACCAGATACGGTTCTGCGCATCGAGCATGCACAAACCGTGGCACCTGATGATGTTCGCCGGTTTGCAGACCTCAATGTTATCGCAAGCGTACAGCCTGTCCACGCGGTTTCAGATGCCGCCATGGCCACTGATAAACTCGGCACTGACAGACTCCGAACAGCATACAGATTACGGTCGTTCCTTGACAACGGCATCAAGGTGATCACTGGAACAGATGCTCCGGTTGAATCCGTATCGGCGCTGCAAACACTCGACGCCTGCATGACACGAACTCATGCGGCTGGGCTTGCTAACGATGAGTGTATTTCTGCCGACGATGCGATGCGATCTGCCGGGGTATGGGCACATTCTGCTGCTCACGTTGATCATCGCCGCGGTACCCTGGCTGTTGGGATGGACGCTGACTTTACCGTGCTTGACAGGCCGCTGGTTGTAACAACATCCAACGCTGACAATGTACATGTTTTAGCTACATTTATGGCAGGCCAGCCTCGATATCTTCCCTGAATTGATTAAACATAGCTATGAATACGTCTGCTCAAATTGCCGTCAACAGCAAAATCACGCCCAACCTGTATCAGCAGTTACGGGACGAGCTGGATGCCTGGCTGGGTATGACCATCCAGTACAAGATTGTTGAAATGCCGATTATCATTAGCAGAGAATTTGCATCACTGCTTGAAGAATCTGCTGTAAGCATAGCTGTCCAGGCTGCCGGCACTGAACCATCAAAACCACTGTTTTGTGTTGTTGATTTTGCAGTCTGCACGGCAGACGACGGAACCTTTATTCCTAAACTGATTGAACTTCAGGGATTCCCGTCGCTCTACTGTTATCAACTGCTTCTTGCCGAGACGTACAGCCGTGTCTATGACCTCCACGGGTTTGATCCTTTACTCTCCGGACTGGATCGTGAGACGTATCTTGACTATCTTAGCAAGGCAGTGTACGCTGATGCTGACCCGTCTGCCACATTCCTGGTTGAAATCGATCCTAGCCTGCAAAAAACGCGACCTGACTTTATTGCTTTTGAGAAGTTGATTGGACTAAAAACCATCAATATCCGCGATATTACCAGGAACGGTCGCAGTCTGTTTACGACGATTGATGGTCGGACAACCAAAATTGACAGAATATTCAACCGGGCCATCCTTGACGAAATGGATGACCTTGGAGTAGAGCTCAATTTTTCATGGAATGACGACTTGGACGTAGCGTGGGCCGGCCATCCAAGCTGGTACTTTAAAATCAGCAAACAAACGCTCCCGTACCTGCATCATCCATCGGTACCACGCACGGTGTTTGTTTCGGATCTCAGCTCAATACCTGCCAACCTGAACGATTACGTACTCAAGCCCCTTTTCAGCTTTGCAGGGAAAGGTGTTACGGTAGGGCCTGATAGTAGCCACATTGAACAAATTCCTGACCATGACCGTTCGAAGTGGATTCTACAGGAGCGCGTCAGGTATGCTGATTGTGTGCCAACACCAACAGGTACTAATAAAGTTGAGATTCGGATTATGCTAATCTGGCTCCCTGAAGCAGAGAAGCCACTGCCCGTAATCACGCTTGCACGAACCGGTCGTGGCGACCTGATGGGGGCACGCTACAACACAATGCCGTGGACGGGCAGCGGGACCTGTTTAACAAAATAGGTGTTACTGGTTGAGTAGTAGTTCAATTTTCTGTGATGATTCTTCGATAAATTGTTCATCCGGCAGAAGACCCACCTCTTTAAACTGAATCCGACCATCCTTGCCCAGGAAAAACTTTGTTGGTATTCCGGTTACCCCATACTTCTTCACTACGCTGTCATCTTTGTCGATATACATTGGAAATGTTAGAGTAGGGTTGTTCGAGAGAAAGTCTTTTACAATTTTCGTTCTGTCAGTATCTCGCTCCCACACATTCACAACTGCGAAAACAACATTGGGATTATCCTTATACTTTTCGTAAAGTTTTTGAAGTGAGGGAAAACTCTTCCTGCACGGTCCGCACCATGTTGCCCAGTAGTCAATTAATACAACCTTTCCCTTCCAATCAGCGATTCTTATTTTTTCTCCGCCGGGGTATGATGCAAACTCGCCATCAACCATCGGCATGAACAACATCTCGCGTTTCAGCCTTTCAGTCACAGCCGACTGTCCGGTTTTTTTATGCTGTAACACTAACGCCTCAGCATCTGCCTTTGAGCGTCCGCCTGCTACAAGTGCATTAACAAACGCCTCTTGAATCATGGGTGACGGCGCTCCGTTTTTCAATGCCATCTCGGCATACTGAATAATACCCGGATTGTCAGACTGAGCAACCAGTGTTGCAATCAGCATCTCGTACACACCCGGGTCGGCCTGACCGCCAACGGTGTTAACGCTTTCCTTTAAGGATGAAATTGCCTCCTGATTTTTTCCGTCAAACCGTTGAATGGCACCCTGGACAAACAATAGTTGGCTCTTGGCAACCGTTTGCTGATGATTCCATTCCGACTTCCCTATCCAAAAGAACCTGGCCTGATCGTCATCCACGGCCTTAAGCCCCTTCCGGATCAATTCCATCGCTTGTGAGCGCAGCGAGTCTTGAGCACCGATATAATTCACGGCCTGATAATACGCAATTGCTGGAAGGTGTGTAACCCTCTCGATAAACGTAAGCAGTGACGAATACGCACCTTGTTTTGAGGCACTATTAATTGCCGACTCTATCAGGCTTCCGCGCAGTGAACTCTGTGGATACTTATTCAGGAATATCATTGCACGGTTCAGGAAATCGTCAATATTATTAACTCTGTTAATCTCTTCAAGCTCCAGTTGTTCCGACACCTTTGATCCGGGAAAGCGCTGTGAAGCATCCAGAATAATCTTATGCGACTCGCCTTCCTTTTGAAGCGCTCTGAATGCTGCACTCAACGCCAAAGCATCGTCAGCAGTAGCCGGTACAAGCGTAGTTCTAACGAACTCATTTAACCGTGCTGTAGCCTCTTCCTGTGGCATTTCGCCCCTGCTGGCATTTAACAGGACAAGGTTAATTTGCGCCGCAACATTTCTGGAATGCAGTTGCACTTCCTTTGTAAGAATTGCTGCAGCTTCATCAATATCCTGTTTACATCGCAATTCAGCCGGCATCTGACCCAGCAGAACCTGGGCAGCCTTCATGGCTGCACCACGTACGGGTTTTCCGCTGGCATCATGAATCATTGCTGACCAGAACACATCGTCATTGGTATCATACTGTTTTCCGTCGCCAACCTTTAACATCACAAAAACCGTGTTCGATGGCAACAACACGGAAGTGGTCCACCGCTTACCGTCATTTTTCAACTGACTTTCGATTGCTTCCGGTAAGTCCTTTACATCGGAAAACGCAAATACCACCACGTGGGGTTGGGCACTATTTCCGAACCAGGCTTTTTCTGCCGGACCCGGCTTGTATTCAATTTCAACCGAAGCACCTGCCTGCGGATTTGCCGGGAAAATGCTCACTGTTCCGGCTGCACGTACGATGTTAACGCCAATCAGCGTCAGAACAAGTGTAAAGAAAGATATACGAATCATGCTGAAACTTTAATGATTGATGTGTGAATTTCGAGAATACAAAAATCGGCAACATTAGCGAACCAGATGGTAACCTCCGTCAACAATCAGACTCTGCCCTGTGATATACGGTGATGCAGTAGCAAAAAACCATACAGCATCGAAAATATCCTCAGGGCTACCGTACCTACCCATCGGAATGGTATGTAACAGCGAAACCTCTGTTTCTGCCGGGGAGGGATCGTCGGGGACTGCAATCATTCCCGGCGCCACCATGTTCACAGTATGAGTGGGCGCCATTGTTCTGGCTAGGTTCTCACCAAGCCGCACAAGAGCAGTCTTGCTTACACCGTACTCAATACGGTTTTTCCAAATTTCATGGGCCCCAAGCGAGCTAATTGCTATGATTCTCCCCGTTGGTCGTTGCTTATACCATCGTGCAATGGTTAGGAGCGGCAGTGTATTTACGGCCAGGGTCTGCATCACGTCAGAGTTCGTAAGCTCCTGGAGCCCCCGTGCCCGGGGGAACACACCGGCATTGCTGACAATTACATCCGGACTTCCCATTAGTGCGTCCAGGTTTGTCAGTGCACTCTCGAGCTCATGTTCATTAGAAACATCGGCCTGCTCTGCAACAACCTTTACTCCCGAACCGGCCAACTGATTCTGCAGGAGTAAGGCCTGCTGCCTGGATTGCCTGTATAAGAACCCGACATCCCAGCCTTTGCGTGCAAAACCATGCACAAGCCCCTTTCCAATCCTTCGGGACCCTCCGGTAATAAAAACTACAGGCATATCGGATCGACCGGTATGGTGAGTAAATCAACAACATTACCATTACCATTATCCTGATTATGGTGCAACGTCAGGTGACTACCCGGTATTGCATATTCCTGCAGCACATAAGCCAAACCTACCTTGCTCTCCGGCTTGTCCGGCACCTGTACCACACTTGTTATTCGGCCAACTTGTGCACCGTCAGCAAACAGGCCTGCGTCCTGTGCCAGGCCCGTACCAAGCACTACCATTAACCTGTGCGCAACGTCAGAAATGGAATTGTGGGCAGAGATGTACTGCTCACCGGTATATCCGCGCTTACTAAATGACGTCAAGTGAAGCAACCCTGCCTCAATCGGATAATAGTCAGGTGAAATCTCTACATTGTTTGTGCCAATGCCGGCACAGATTCGAAGGAAATGATACTCTTCAGCAGGCAAAAACGGAATATCTGATGCTGCTCCGATCAGCGTGGCCCTGATACCATTCTGTACAGATGCACCACACATAATAACATAATTTAAATTTGCTCCTCCAGGCATTCTAATGATGAATGCTCCGGGGCTGTCCGGTACCATACACCACTGCCACTGCCGAAGGGTATGAACGTCTGCTCCGAGAAGCTGGAATATTACCTGTGGCGCCAGTTGGCCTGCAATGGCAATGCTTTCCCATTCTGCGCTCACATCGTTAAGTTGCACATCCAGATGGGTACTGTTCTTTTGCAGTTTGTCCAGTACGGTTCCAATCATGGATCGTGTGGTTAGTACCAGGCACTGATGTTGATCGGCTAACACCGTCAGCACATCAATACAGGTAGCCTCTTCAGTCACCAGCACCGTCTGACGTCCTCTGCCCGGTTCCATACCCGACAGGTCGTTTGTGGTAGTGTTCTGCAGAAGAGAAATACGGTCGGGTCCCTGAATACGAATAACACCATACCGTTCGTGATTATGCCATACAACGTCATGAAGTGCTGTCTGCCACACAGCTGAAGTTGCAGGACGTACTGTTGGAACGCTCATAAACAAAAATCGTAGTTTTTATCGGATCAGATGAATCAAAGAAATCAGCTCAAGTGCTGTTTTGTTCGGGACTGGCAGTACATACTTGCCTTGCTTGTGATCTCCAGCCTGTTTGCATGTCCGCTCGATGCGCAATCTCAGAGCCGGGAACTCTACAGAATCCACTTTACCGACAAAGGCAATGAACCATTTCGGCCGGGTTCTGAGCTTTATCAGGCAACCCTACAACGTTTTAATCCAAAAGCTATTGAGCGCAGGAAGGCTGCTGGCAGGCACCCGATTCTGGACTGGGCAGATATGCCTGTAAACGAAGCCTATGTAACCGCACTCGACGTTGTGGGTGTTAAACCGATCCTTACTCTGAGATGGACAAATTGTGTTCTTGCCGAACTTTCACCGCTTCAGGTTACTGTGCTTAGTCAGGTTGGCTTTGTCAGGAGTATCGAAAAAGTGCGTGAGGTTCATTACCGTCCGCTGTCCATGACGGATGACTGCAGCCCCGCCCGTCCCGGAGCGTCATCCGATGCACATTCACTCCTGAACACCATGCCGATTCTTCATTCAGGTATTACGGGAAATTCAGTACGGTTAGGTCTGATTGATACCGGCTTCCGGTACCGTGCCATGAGCTCGCTACGCCATCTGCGCGTTGTTGGAGAATTCGATTACATCCAGAATGACTCACTGGTTGACAATAATGATACGGACACCAGCGGACAAGACGGTCACGGCAGCATTGTTCTGAGTATTGCGGGTGGATGGCTTCAAGACACTCTGATCGGCTTTGCACCAAACGCTGATTACATTCTGGCAAAAACCGAGGACCTGCGCTTTGAACGTCGCATCGAAGAAGAAGCATACTGTGCAGCCATCGAGTGGATGGAAATGGAGGGGGCTCAGATAATCTCTTCATCGTTAGGCTACTACAGTTTCGATACTACTGAACAACCTATGGATCCGGTTGTGTTCGACGGTAGCACGACGTGGGCTGCCCAATACGTTAACAGAGCTGCAGAGCTCGGGGTACTTACGGTTACCGCTGCCGGCAATAACGGTGCAGGTGAACAATCGCTGCTTACTCCTGCCGATGCTGACAGTGTAATTGCGGTTGGCGCTGTTGATTACAGCGGTGTGGTGTGGGGTCAGAGCTCATCAGGCCTCACCTACGATAAGCGAGTCAAACCTGATGTTGCGTGTATGGGTCAGTCTGTACAGTGTCAGGACCGCGATGGCTCGATAAAACGTGTATCTGGAACATCAATGGCTACACCTCAAATTGCAGGATCATTGGCATTACTGTGTGAGCTATATCCAATGAGCACAGCCTCCATTGTTAAGCATATTTTGTTTTCAACATGCTGGACAAAGCCTGAGAACGGTACGAAAACCGGTAAAGGCATTCCGGATGTCACCCTGGCAGCCCGCAGATTGGGTGCAGTGTATGGGAGTGGATACGGCAAACCCGTAGCTATCCGGCACGGTGACAGCATCATTATCCTTGTTGCCATATTTGATACCAGTCAGGTGGATGCCGGCATTACCATTACTACGGCTCTCGGTCTGCGTACATTTACCGGATATCGCATCGACTCGCTATGGTACGGGTTTAGTATCCCATTGCAGGATGCAGGTACAGACACCATTGCCGTGCGGTTCAGCGCATCTGTCGGCAAGCGGATCTCATATCTGCCAGACCCCAACGGCTTTGTTCGTTTGCCGTCAGCAGCAAATCACATCCCATGCGGAATACGTCTGCCGGGAAGTATCGTATCGGTGCAATCAGGCGTTCTGGAACAGAGTCAGATCACTCTGTATCCAAACCCTGTACAGCATGGTGAAACTCTTACGATTACCGGAATCAGGAGACCACGATCACTTCAGATAGTCTGTGTTGGTACCGGTACCATTGTGCACTCTGAATCTACACCAACGGAATTGCACCAGTACAAGCTACAAGTACCGGAGCTGGATCCCGGGTTGTACCTGGTAGTTATCTACACTGAATCGGATATTACAACACTTCCAGTCATCATTTTATAGCAGCTATGAAATCAGTCATCGTCACCGGGGCAACGGGAGGTTTAGGAACAATCGTAACACAGCACCTCCGCACCATCGGATGGAACGTAATTACCGTAAATGGAAGAACAACTGACCTCACCAGGATGGATGCTGTTGAACGGTTCGTTGCCTCTGTTGCAGAACCTGTAACCGGGTTAGTTCATCTTGTGGGGGGAATACTGCCCGCAGCACCGGTACACACAACAACTATTGACGATTTTAACTGGTACGTGGCAGTCAATCTTACAACAACATACACAATTGTCAGAGCTATGATGCCACGGTTGATTCAGTCAGGCTCGGGAAGCATCGTAACCATTGGCGCCAACGATGCGCTGCATCAAACTGCACATCGCTCGCTATACGCTGCCACGAAAAGCGCTGTTGTTGCCTTTACGAAGGCAATTGCCGAAGAAGGGAAACCAGACAATATCCGCGCTAATGTCATTGTTCCCAGTATTATCCGTACCCCGGCCAACCTTGAATGGGGCGATGCCGATGAAGTGCCAAAATGGGTAGACCCCGGGCACGTAGCACAAACGATTGAGTTTCTTCTTTCACCATCGTGCGGATTAAATGGTGCTGTACTGACCATGCCCGGTGGATTAACATTGTAAACAACATGAAGTTTATACTCGGTTTCTATAAGCCATTTGCGTGGCGTGTTATAATCGCCCTGGCCATCATGATCCCAACAAGTGCCGTAAGCCTGCTCTTCCCATGGCTTACCGGCAGTCTTGTCGATTCAATTATTACCAGCGGAGCAGGAAGTGCCTTGATGGCCCTGGCAGCTATATTCCTTGGTCTGCTGATTTGCCAGGCTATTTTGAGCTACGCTGTAAGCGTAACGCTGGCAACAGCAACCGAGAACGTTATTGGACACCTGCGCACAACCCTGTTCGAACACATCGTAAGGCTTCCACTGGCGTTCCTGACGCAATACCGCGTAGGTGAACTGGCATCGAGGTTATCGAGTGACCTAACGCAAATTCAGGAAACATTTACTGTTTCCCTTGTCCAGCTTTTCCGACAGGGCGTTCTTCTTGTTGGTGCACTGATTGTTATCGTTTCAACCTCTTTGCCACTTACCATTCCAATCGTGATTTGTACTCCCCTCGTTGTGGCTGTTGCCGTGTTTTTGGGACGCAAGATCAGAAAGCTTAGCATGTCAACTCAGGATGCACTTGCAACCAGTGCAGCTGTTGTGGATGAAACGCTTCAGGGTATTATGGCAGTAAAATCGTTCGAAATGGAACACTTTGAGGCACAACGATATTCAACCGCGATCAGCAACACAGTTGCTTACGCAATTAAAGGAGCAAAAGTCCGTGCGCTATTCGTAACCTTTATTATCTTCGTCGTCTTTGGTGGTATTGCCGGCGTGATACTGTACGGTGCAAACCTGGTTGCCGAAAAAGCCATTAGTATTGGTGAACTGTTATCATTTCTGATGTATGCCATGTTTGTTGGCGGTTCACTGGGCAGTCTGGCGGAGCTTGTTGGACAGGTACAGAAAACAATCGGCGCAAGTATCCGCATTCAGGAGATACTACAGCAGCCTGTGGAAGTACTAACAGTACCGGCAAACCCAAGCCCCCTGCCACAGACGCATGTAACTGCACCCTCCAGCCTTGATCCTGATGGCATACCGGCTATTGAATTCCGGGACGTAGGTTTCGTGTATTCTGATAGAACAGGCCATGCTGCGGTACGGAATCTATCGTTTACAATTCACTCCGGAAGTCGGGTGGCCTTTGTGGGTGAAAGCGGCGCCGGGAAAAGCACTACTGCTGCCCTTATCCTGCGACTGTACGAGCCAACAACCGGAGAGATCCTATACGATGGCACTAACAGCCGTCTGCTTTCCCTTACCAACGTCCGCTCACGCGTAGGTATCGTTCCGCAGGATGTTGTGCTTCTTGGCGGAACAATCGAAGACAATATTCGGTACGGGCGGAGTGATGCCTCATGGGACGAAGTGCAGGATGCCGCCCGCCAGGCTAATGCTCTTGGATTTATCGAGACACTGCCCGGTAAATGGCAGACTGAAGTTGGAGAGCGCGGGACAAAGCTGAGTGGCGGACAAAAACAGCGCATTGCCATTGCGCGGGCCTTGCTAAAAAATCCCGAGATTCTGATACTGGATGAAGCAACGAGTTCACTCGACGCAACAAGTGAACAGCAGATTCAGGAGGCACTCGATAGATTAATGACCAATCGAACCACCATCATCATTGCCCACCGACTGAGTACTGTTCGTAGCTGTGACACGATCTTTGTCTTCGAGAATGGTACAATTATCGAACACGGCTCTCATCCGGAATTGATTCAACATGATTGCAGCCGGTACAAGAAGTGGGCCGATCTTCAGTTTCTGACCGGATAAAAAAAAGCTGTCTATTAAGACAGCTTTTAAAGGGATGCGGGACCGACGGGACTCGAACCCGCGACCTCCGCCGTGACAGGGCGGCGCTCTAACCAAACTGAGCTACAATCCCCTTTTGTGTGGACCCAAGCGGGATCGAACCGCTGACCTCTTGAATGCCATTCAAGCGCTCTCCCAGCTGAGCTATGGGCCCGTTCAACCCGTGGGCAAATTACAAATATAGAGTTTTTACCCAAATCCCAAAAAACGCGTTTCGGGGAAGTTATTCACACACAAAAAACACTGGCTGATGTGCAGGTCTGTAAAACCACCGTGCGGTCAGTCAGATCCCCCTGCACCGCCAAACTTATCATCAGGACTGGCAAACATAAAATTAAACGACGTAAGCGAGCCGTAAACACGGGTAATATATCCCTGGAGCTTAAGTTTCTCGCCATCCGTTAGTGATGACGACGAGTTAATCTGTTGCTCCAGTACTCTGAGATTGTCACGCATCATAACAACCTTGTGCATGAACTTATCAATCTGCAACTCATGCTGGGCAAGGCCGCTGTCAGCCGGCTTAAAAACAACCGAACCCCCCTGCCATTTTGGAGCAAGATCAGCAGAATGTCGCGATTCAATCTCGTTGGCAATCAGAGTTGCCAGTAAGCGCATTTGATATCTGTCAAGCTCCACGATTTGCCTTTCGTACTCCAACAACAACAGCAGCGGCAGCCATACTCTTGATTATGTCTCCAAGGAGGAAGGGAACTACACCCATTGTCAGGGTGAATTGCCATCCAGTAAACGTCTGCATGACCAGGGCTCCAATAAGTAAAATCGGTATGTGGCCAATCAGCCCTGCCGCAGTTAATCGGAGAAATGACGCCGACCGGCTTCCTGCAACTGTACCGGCCAGCCAGGCACCGGGAAGAAAGCCAAGAAGGTACCCGGCCGTAGGACCCCATAAAGCAGGTAGTGAGGTGAACCCTGCGAAGACCGGTGCCCCCATCGCCCCGGCACACAAATAGGTCGCTGCAGCCAGAAACCCCTGTCGTCCGCCAAACAAAAGTCCCCACACAAGAACAGCAAACGTTTGGCCTGTGATCGGAACCGGTGTACCCGGCAAATCAATCCGTACCTGCGAAGCCAATGTAATTGCAACGGCTCCAGCCAGTGGCATGAGTATGGTATACGGCAGACTGCCGGCAAACCGATGTGAATTGGGTTGTGTTACTATGTTGTGTTCCATGCAGCAAAGATAAAAATATCGCTGAAAGCATGCATGTCAGTCCGGTTGGTTAACCGTTACTCTTTAAGCGCTCCGGCAGTTAGACCCTGGATTATGGACTTCTGAAATACAACGAACAACAGTAAAATGGGCAATGCGCTAATACTTGCACCAGCCATCAGATGTCCCCAGTCAATACTCTGCTTACCAATATAAAACGCAAGTCCAACGGGCAGTGTACGGTGAGCCTCATCGTTAATAAATAAAAATGGATACAAGAAGCTGTTCCAGTTACTGAGGAAGGTGTAGATTGCCAACACGGTAAGCACCGGACGGGTGAGCGGAAAGATAATTCGCCAGAGAACCGCCCAGTCACCTGCCCCATCGATTCTTGCTGCGTCTTCGAGCTCCGTTGGAATGCTGAGGATATACTGCCTGACAAGGAAAATGCCAAAGGGCGTCACCAGGAATGGAATTGTTAGTGCTGCATACGTATTGATCCAGTGTAGCTGTGCCATTAGCCGATACATCGGAATCATCAGCACCTGCTGTGGTATCATCAGAACACCAAGTACGGTTAGGAACAGCACGGACGTAACCCTGGTTTTCCCACGGGCAAGTGCGTATCCTGACCACAGACAAAACACAACATTCCCCGCGGTGACAACTGCACCAACCAAGGCAGAATTAATGAAATACCGCAAGAACTTATCACTCTTCAGCGCATCGGTATAGTTCCCAAGAATTGTGGGAGCATTCAGTAAATCAATTAGGTTAGCATATTGCTCGGGATTCGACCGTAGGCTTACAAGCAGCATCCAGGCCATCGGGAATACCATCCCTACGGCAACAACCGCAAGGAGTACTGACAGTACAATGCCTGTGGGTTTCATTCCTGCCATCACGCACCTGCCGGCCGTAGCATTTCCTGGTACAGGCGGTGTGCAGCGATGAACTCACGCACCCGATCTGGAACCAAATACCGGATGCTCTGGTGCTGAGCAATCATCGTCCGGATTTCTGTGCTACTGACAGACATGAGTGGTGCCGATATCCAGATCGGTGCCCGGTTCTGTACTGTAAGCTGCGCAGTTAGCATCTGCTCGTTGACGGTTGACTCTGCAAGGGGGCGGCGCACAATACAAAGCTGGGAGCGCAGGCATATCTCCGTCCAGTCCTTCCATTGAGTAAACATCACAGCATGGTCAGTACCCGTGAGCAAAAACAAATCTGCATCCGAATGCATGCGCTGCAGTTCGGTTATCGTATCTATGGTGTACGAAACTCCGGCACGTTGAATTTCATACTCAAGGAGCACAAATTTGGGGTTGTCAGAAATAGCAATATTTACCATTTCTGAACGGTGTTCAGGTGACACCACAGAAACTGCGTCTTTAAAGGGGCTTTGGTAGGCAGGAACAAAGTAGCAGATATCCAGCTTCATCTGGCTGGTAAAACATTCAGCTGTTACCAGATGAGCAACATGGATCGGATTAAAGGTTCCACCTACAATACCAATTCGCATTATCGGGTTGCAATTACGGGCACCGTTCTGCGCCCGTGCGCAATATTTGGCGCCACAAAGGTTCGTGTTGGTTTGCAGCGTGCCTCAAAGTCGGCACGGAATTTTTCAATAAAGCCCTTAATCGGCCAGGCTGCAGCATCACCGAATGCGCAGATCGTATTGCCTTCGATGTTTGATGCTACATTGTACAAAAGGTCGATATCCGCCAGTGTGGCATCGTGATGCTCAAAACGATGCATCATTTTCTCCATCCAGCCGGTACCTTCTCTGCACGGCGTACACTGTCCGCAGCTTTCATGATGGTAGAACCGTGCAATACGCAATGCCACAGACACAACGTCAGTATCCTCATCCATCACCATGATGCCAGCGGTACCGATATGAGTCCCCAAGACTTTTAAACTTTCCTCATCCATGCGCACACCATCAATCTCGTCGCCACGTAATGGTGGCATTGACGATCCGCCCGGAATGATTGCCTTAATCTTCTTGTCACCCGGGACGCCGCCACAGACCTTGTAAATAATATCGGTAAGCAGCATACCGGTTTCCAGTTCATACACACCCGGTTTGTTCACGTGACCACTTACGCCGTAGAGTAACGTCCCCACATGACCTCGTGCACCGATCTTGGAATACTCTCCGCCGCCCAGCATCATGATGGGCGGGACCGTTGCCAACGTTTCAACGTTATTGATCGTTGTTGGCATACCCCACAGCCCCTTGTTGGCGGGGAACGGTGGTTTAAACCGCGGATATCCGCGGTCGCCTTCCAGCGAATTCATAAGTGCGGTTTCTTCACCGCAGATGTAAGCACCGGCTCCTTTGTGCACCACCAGGTCCAGTGTGTATGGATGGTTAAATGTTTGCTGCATCCTGTCACCCAGGTAGCCCTTACTGTAGGCTTCATCCACAGCATCCTGCATTAGCGCAACCCATTTGTGGTATTCGCCGCGAATGTACAGGAAGGCCTTACTGATGCCCATGGCATACCCTGCTATCAGTATCCCCTCGATCAACTGATGAGGATTGTATTCAAAAATCTGTCTGTCCTTGAACGAACCGGGTTCAGACTCATCACCATTGATGGCAAGGTATTTTGGTTTATCGTTGCCCTTTGGCATGAACGACCACTTTAATCCCGTTGGGAAGCATGCACCACCGCGACCGCGTAAACCCGAGGCTTTCACTTCGTTGATCACTTCATCGGTTGTCATCCGAAGCGCTTTGCGATATGCCTCGTAGCCGCCATTGGCTACATACACATCAAGTTTATGAAGGTTAGGAATTTGTGGTAATACAAGGTGTGGCAACGTATACATCATGCTGCGAAAATAGTCAAACAAATGCAGACGCAAACTCATGATCTATGCAACGGACGTAGTCACTGGGTTGGCGGCTCTCATCAGTAACACAACAAAGCTCAGCACCGAAGGCAAAGCCCCCTACCATCCATAAAATAGCGGTTTGGGGTGTTCAGTTTAGTGGCCTATGTTTTCAACTACAACGGCAAGTCCCTGTCCAACACCAATGCAAAGGGTGGCTGCGCCATACCGAATACCCCGCTTTTTCATTGTTCTAACAAGCGTACCAAGAATCCGGGCGCCGCTCATCCCCAGAGGATGGCCGATTGAAATTGCACCACCATGCACGTTGGTAATGTCGGGATCAAGCTTTAGTTCTAACATACATGCCAGTGCCTGAGCTGCAAATGCTTCGTTAAGTTCAACAAGCCCGAGCTCCGAAACATCGATGCCGGCACGTGCACAGGCTTTGCGCAGGGCACCAACCGGACCAATACCCATGATGCGTGGATCTACGCCTACAACCCCGCTGCCGATTATCCTGGCAAAGGCTAGCTGGGCAATGTGCGGATGGGTTTCAACATAGGCATCGCTGACAATAAGCATGGCAGCCGCGCCATCGTTCAGCGAAGAGCTATTACCAGCCGTTACCGTTCCACCTTTCCGAAAGGCACTGTTTAGTGATGATAACTTTTCAATCGTCGTATCAGCCCTTGGTCCTTCATCGGTATCAACAGTGGTCACCGCACCTTTTTTCCCGCGAATAACAACTGGTACAATCTCGTCGGTAAAAACACCTGCCTGCTGAGCCGCAACAGCTTTCCTGTGGCTTGCCAGGGCAAACTCGTCCTGTGCCGAACGCGCAATCTCCCATCGTTCAGCAATATTCTCGGCCGTCTCACCCATTGCTTCCAATGGAAACATTGCTTCCATTGCCGGATTCGGATATCGCCATCCCAATGCGGTATCGTACGCTGTAAGATTTCCAAACAAGGCACCACCCGAAACATTCTTGGGAAGGGTGTAAGGGGCTCTGGACATGCTTTCTACACCACCGGCAATTATAACCTGTGCATCACCGGTATCTACAGACCGTGCAGCCTGAATAACTGCTTCGAGTGATGATGCACACAGACGATTTACGGTAACACCTGGAACGGTGTATGGCAACCCTGCAAGCAGTGCTGCCATACGGGCAATGTTACGGTTGTCTTCACCAGCCTGATTGGCACAGCCAAACACAACATCGTCAACCTCGTCACCCGGGACACCGGTGCGCTCGATAAGAGCTCGAATTACATGGGCTGCCATGTCATCCGGCCGAACTGATTTCAGCACTCCTCCGTACTTCCCTACCGGTGTTCTGATCGGTTCAATAATGTATGCCATGGTGCAACCCCTGATTGATATGTTGATTTACTTAATCAGTCTTTGAAATCTGGTCTTTGTGAATGTCGGACGCTACAGCGAAGCCAGATTTCGTTCAACTTTCTCTTTTGCTGCCGACCAGTCGGCATGTTTTTTCTTCTCGGCAGCCACTACCTCGGGGCTGGCCCCTTTTATGAAGCCTTCATTCATGAGCTTCTTCTCTACGCCGGCAATTGCATTGGTAAGTCGCGTGAGTTCCTTCCTGAGCTTGTCTATTTCCTTTTCGGTATCTATAGCACCTTCAACGATCAAGTAACATTCAACGCCGCGCACAATTTCAGACACGCTTGCCGGTGGTTTTGCAATGTCAGTACCAATGGTAACCTGGCTTGCCCGGACAAGGTTCGAAACAACGGTTTGATGATCAGTCAGGAATGCCGCCACGCCAGGTTCAGCACCAAGAACAACAGGGAGTCTGGTGGAGGGCGGGATGCTTAGCTCATTTCGCTGACGACGTACCGTTTCAACAACGGATTGTAGTGTGGTAAAACTATCTTCAAGGGCATGGTCAACCTGATTGGCGTCAAACGCCGGGAAACCGGCCTGCAGAATAAACGTCTCACCGGGCTTATCGGTAAACAGCGACTGCCATAGGTCCTCCGTTAAAAACGGCATCACGGGGTGAAGTAGCTTTAAGGTTCCTTCCATAACAGAAAACGCCGTCTGTAACGCTGCCGCCTTATCATCGTTATTGTGTGCCTGGGCACACCTGATCTTTACGATTTCAACGTACCAGTCGCAGTAATCACGCCAGATAAATTCATATAATATCTTAGAATACTCAGTAATCCTGTACTGCTCTAATGCCTTTGAGGCATCATACAACGTTGAGTGGTAGCGGGACAATATCCATCTGTCGGCTGCTGTTACGCTTGTTTCTACACTCTTGCTGATGTTGACGCCCACCTCCTCTTTTTTTAGCAGGAGAAACCTGCAGGCATTCCAAACCTTGTTGGCAAAATTCCGTCCAATTTCCATCGACGGGATATCCTGCGTCTTCTCGTCAATTTCCAGTCGTACGTCGGTACCGAGTGGTGCCAGATAAATCATTGTAAAACGAACGGCATCCGACCCGTACTTATCAAGGATGGCAATCGGATCGGGACTATTGCCCCGACTCTTGCTGAGCTTACGTCCTTTGCTGTCTCTAATGATTGACGTAAAGTAAACATCTTTAAAAGGAATGGTATTGCCGAATTTCAATGTTGCCATAATCATTCGTGCAACCCAGAAGAAGATAATGTCGGGGCCGGTCACCAGTAAATTCGTGGGCAGGTAATACTGCATTCCAACCGTTGGCTGTTCACCAACCTGCCAGCGTTGGGTAGTTAACGGCCAAAGCCAGCTTGAAAACCATGTATCCAAAACATCCGGATCCTGGATAAGCGGTTCGGATGCAGGTAGTCCCAACTTACTCCGAGCTTCGTCTTCGTTGCGTGCAGCGGTGTAGCGCCCGTCAGTAGCATAGTACACCGGTATCCGGTGTCCCCACCACAACTGTCGGGAGATGCACCAGTCTCGAATGTTCATCATCCAGTGTTCGTAGGTTTTGGTCCAGTGCTCGGGATAAAACCTGATTTCACGGTTCTGAACTGCCTTCAGGGCTGGCTTGGCCAGGGGAGCCATTTTTACAAACCACTGGTCACTCAGATACGGTTCAACGGGTTCACCACCACGTTCCGAGTATCCGATGTTATGTGTGTAAGGTTCTGTTTTTTCAAGAAGTTGTCTGGCTTCTAAGTCACGGACTACCACCCGCCTGGCTTTAAACCGCTCCAGTCCGGCATAGTCGCCGGCAAGCTGGTTCAGGGTGGCATCGGCATCGATACACTGAGGCATGTCCAGACCGTGTCTGATACCAATCTCGTAGTCATTCGGATCATGTGCAGGTGTCACCTTTAAACAGCCGGTACCAAAGCTCATGTCTACATAGTCATCAAGAATAATAGGAATTCGTTTCCCGCTGAGCGGGACAATTACCTCTTGTCCGGCAAGTGCATTATAGCGTTCATCGTCGGGGTGAACAGCAACGGCAACGTCGGCAAAAATGGTTTCAGGCCGTACCGTGGCAACGATCAGAGTACCCGAGCCGTCGGCAAGGTGATAGCGGAGCGAGTATATCTGCTCTCGTACTTCTTTATGGACAACCTCTTCGTCACTTAATGCGCTCATAGCCAGAGGTGACCAGTTGATGATCCGTTTTCCGCGATAGATCAGTCCTTCGTCGAACAACGCAATAAACACATCACGAACGGCATTGCTCGCCGTCTCGTCCATCGTAAACAAAGTTGTATTCCAGTCGCAGCTGTTCCCCAGCATCTTCAGCTGTTCAAGAATGATATTGCCGTACTTATTTTTCCAGTCCCAGACCCGCTCAACAAATACATCGCGTCCAAGTTCATGTCTGTTGGTTCCCTGCTCGCGAAGCTGTTGTTCTACCTTTGTCTGAGTGGCAATACCTGCATGGTCCAGACCCGGGAACCAGCAGGTTTCATCGCCAAGCATACTATGCCACCGGATGTACAGATCCTGTATTGTATGATTAAGAACATGACCAAAATGGAGGATGCCGGTAACGTTGGGTGGAGGCATTAAAATGCTGTACGGGGCTTTGGCAGACGGCTCAGAAGCGAACACACCGGCTGATTGCCAGGCCTCGTACCATGTGGTGCGGGATCGTGTAGGGTCAAATTGCGGGGGTAGTATCATAACTCTTCGAAAATACGGTGTAGCCGAAAAACACCCCTTTGCATGGTTAGTACCGGTGATATTAATAAAAATTGACTCGTATATTTGTTAGTTCTGTGGGAACCTTTACGCAACAAACTCGTACATGCATTCGAATTTGAGTCGTATCTCATAGTGAAGAATCGCAAATTTCCATCACCCGGAGGTCGTTATGAAACATAGGCTGACGAGCTTACCTTGGTTAACATCCGCTTTTGTGGGTGCAGCCCTGGTGCTTACGTCGTGTACCTGTAAAATCAAGGATGAGCAGCAGGCAATGATCAATCAGTTACGCACTGATGAAAAACAGCTTACTGCTGATATTGCCAAAGCCGAAACCGACAAAACAAAGATCAATGCCGAACTGAGCAGCAGACAGGCAGATCTCAGGAAGTGCAACGAGCGCTTGAACTTTGTAAAGGACAAGATGGCACGGTGGCCACATGTATGGACGGGCTGGGATCCCAACAGTCCAATTGAAGAGATCCCCGCACCCGCGCAACCAACCACTAAAACCAAGAAGCGATAAGGAGAATATCAATGAAAAATCTACTGCTCTTAGCCTTGTTTAGTGGAAGCATCATGGTAGCCACTGCGGCAGAAGAAAAAGTTCCGCCGCCCCCCGAATCCAAGCCTGACATTGAGCTTACCTGCGATGAAGCCGATGCCCGCATCGCCAAATACCGTGATGCCAACAACGAGCTGAAGGCCAAGCTTGATGGAATTCGTGCAGATATCTTAAAAGCCGAAGGCGATCTTACGACTGCGGTTTCAGATATTAAAAAGTGCAACGACGATATTTATGCTCAGGTGAGCGCCTCCGAGGCCGAGGTCAATGCATTCCGTGAAGCCCTTGGGCGCATCGAAGGCCGGGTACGCGAAATGCAGCGTCTTACCAACGACCAGCTCGCCGACCGGCGTGCGGATGTCATCCAGCTTGATAAAGATTTTCGGCAGCTGGTAGGTCAGCGCCTTGCAGCTCTCCCCGAATTCTACGATCGGATCAACGCATTAGGACGTGATATTAAGGGATTGTATCGTGAACACAGCCGTCCTCCGGGATACACCGTTGGTACGTGGGCTGAAAACAAAGACTGTTTGTGGAACATTTCCGGCAGGTCCGAGATTTATGCCGATCCACACCAGTGGCCAAAAATCTGGTTAGCAAATACCGATAAGATTAAAAATCCAGATGTGATTCAGCCAGGCTGGGTGCTTAATATCCCTCCCAAAGGACCAAAATCAGACGAAGAAATGAAGGCCGAACGTCGCTACTGGCGTAAGAAGAAAGCCGAAATTCAGGCTGCACAGGCTGCTGCAACTGAAACACCGCAATCAACGGCTGCACCTGCTACCAGCGAAACCGGAAAATAAATCCGGTTCACCTCCGGTACGCATTCAGCTATACCGCCGACAAAAATCACCGCTTCACTTCACTGTGAAGCGGTTTTTTTTTATTGCCAACACGAAATCTTTCCACCGGTACATACCAGATACCTATGATTTCAGTACTACCTCGTAGATTCGTTGGTTAACCATACTGGCACTATTGTTAGGCTACATGCAAACCGTCGAGAAAAAACTACGCATCACCGATGTAGAACCGGTGGAACTGTTTGGTCCGAACGAAAATCACCTGCAGCTCATCGAAAATGCTTTCGATACAACACTTACTGTTCGCGGTGATACCGTAATCCTCCGTGGTGAACCCCATGAAATCAAGAAAATTGAGCAAATTATCCAGGAGCTGACAAGAACGCTCCAGCGTGTAGGACGTCTGACGATGACTGACGTGTCGGTAATCATCGATCTGGTAAGCGGTAACCGCAACAGTCACACCCCACCCGTTGCTTCTGAAGAACTCGACTCACTGATATATTGGGGCAAGAAGGAAGTTATCCGAGCACGGACCCAAAACCAGCTGGAATACTATCGGAGAGTACAAAAGAACGACCTGGTATTCTGCATCGGTCCTGCCGGTACAGGAAAAACATTTCTGGCTGTTGCCATGGCACTAAGCGCCTTGCGCGCCAATGAAGTCAGCCGAATTATCCTGTCACGTCCTGCCGTTGAAGCAGGCGAAAGCCTTGGTTTTTTGCCTGGTGACCTAAGTGAGAAAATCGACCCGTATCTGCGACCACTCCTGGATGCTCTTGCCGACATGGTGAGCCCCGATAAACTCAAGGGTATGCTGGAACGCCGTATTGTGGAGATTATTCCACTGGCATATATGCGTGGCCGAACGCTGAACAACAGCTTTATCATTCTGGATGAAGCCCAGAACGCTACCCGCAGTCAGATGAAAATGTTCCTCACCCGTCTTGGCCAGAACAGCAAGGCAATCGTGACTGGTGATGTTACACAAATTGATCTTGTTAAGAAAACCGACTCGGGTCTGAGCGACGTGTTCCAGCTGTTTTCAGGAATCAATGGCATTGACTTCGTGGAATTTGGTCGCGAAGATGTTGTCCGCCACCGGCTTGTGGCTGAAATTATCAATGCCTATGAACAGCGCGACAGCCGTCATCAGGGGGTAAATACAGAATTTAAAGGTGAAGCTACATCAGCCACACGGGAGCAAGACGCACCATGATTGAGCTATTTGGATTCCTTCCGATAACTCTGATGGACATCGCTGATATCCTGATCATCAGCATTCTTTTCTTTATTGTTTATCGCTCTCTTCGCGATACAGCGGCAATTCAAATCATCGTAGTGCTGGCCGTGCTGGCTGTACTGGGAATCATCACAGAAGCAGCAAATCTGCGGACGGTGAACTGGGTTCTTCGGCGGATTGCTGATATCGGGCTGATCGCGTTCGTGGTTCTCTTTCAGCCCGAATTGCGACGGCTACTTTTGCTGGTAACCCAAACCCGGTTGTTCCGTTTGTTTGTTCGTAGTAGCAATGCTAATATTATTGACGATGTGTGTAATGCCGCAAAGGAAATGAGTGCCAAGCATATTGGCGCTTTATTGGTGTTTGCCCGTGCCGACCATATTCGGGTGATTGTTGAAACCGGAGTAGAACTCCAGGCAGCTCTCAGCCCGGAACTCCTGCTGTCAGTTTTTAACCCCCGCAGCCCATTGCACGACGGAGCAGTGGTGATTGACGGTCAGACTGTGGTGGCAGCACGTTGCGTACTGCCGTTGAGTGCCGAACAGAAAGCAGCCTCAAGAACACTTGGAACACGCCACCGCGCTGCGGTAGGCGTAACCGAACAAGCCGATGCCGTATGCCTTGTGGTGAGCGAAGAATCTGGTGCCGTCAGCATTGCCTACCAGGGTGAGCTTGAACACAATATTTTACTTGATGAACTACCTTCCAAATTGTCTGAACGTATTAGCCTGCTTGCAAGTACATGATTAAAGTCCCACAACGAATTAAAACACCTTTTGATGAGAAGCGACAACTCCTTGTAGAGCACCTGCAACGTAGGGGAATTACTGACCCAAACGTACTTGATGCCATGAACACAGTTCCTCGTGAAGCCTTTGTTTCTGCAGGCTTGCAGTCACAGGCATACGAGGATTCAGCCTTGCCTATTAATGAGCGGCAAACGATTTCTCAGCCGTTTACGGTGGCGTTTATGACGCAGTGTGCCAATATTAAACCAAACGATAAAGTTCTTGAGATTGGTACCGGCAGTGGGTACCAGGCAGCCGTACTTGCACAAATGGGAGCGCAGGTAGTGTCGATTGAGCGTCACTCGCCACTTTCCATTGTTGCACGAAAGCGGCTTAGTAGTCTGGGCTATCCGGTACAGTGCAGAGTGGGCGACGGAACCATCGGTTACCGTGCCGGAGCCCCTTACAATGCTATCCTTGTAACGGCGGGTGCACCTGACGTCCCGGAATCGCTGGCCCGACAGCTTGCAATTGGCGGAAGGCTGGTTGTTCCGGTGGGCAACACAACGAACCAGACACTGTACGTTGTTACAAGAACTGCCGCCGAAGACTGGAAGGTTGAAAACAAAGGCGACTTTGCCTTTGTCCCCCTGATCGGCGTTGAAGGGTGGAGTGAGCGTGAATAGTAATCCTACCACTGTTGTGGTTATAGGCGGGCCAACAGCAGCCGGGAAAACTCAGGTTGCGTTGCAACTGGCTCAGCACGTGCCGGTTGAGGTTGTTTGTGCTGACTCCCGCCAGGTTTACGCTATGCTCGATATTGGAACTGCAAAGCCAACGCTGCAGGAAATGCAAACCTGTCCGCACCATTTGTTTTCAGTTGTTGATCCAGCCAATACCGTAACTGCCGGCGAATACGCAACATGGGTTCGCACGATTATTGCCACTCATGCCGATCCGGCTACCGTGCTTCTGCTGGTTGGCGGTACCGGGCTCTATATTCAGGCTGCTCTTGATGGGCTTTCCTCACACGGCAGAAACACGTCACAGTCAACCAGAGATTTTGTGAATTCAGAGCGTGAACGCCTTGGTGCCACGGGATTGTACCAGTGGCTGCAGAAGGTTGATCCCGCTGCCGCAGCTCACTATCCGGATAAAAATCCGCGCCGGGTTCAGAGAGCTCTTGAATTTATCCTCGAGAATGACAGACCATTTTCAGAAATTCTTGAGACTCCGGCGGATGCAGTCCAGGCAAACGTACACTACTTTAGTATTTATCTGGACACGAGCGAACTCAATAAACGAATCGAAGATCGGTGTAATGCAATGTGGAATGATGGAATAGTCGAGGAAACACAAAATTTGCTGTCACATGGAATCCAACCACAACAACAGAGTTTACGCACAATTGGATACGAACAGGTTTTGCAGTACCTTGGCTATGGAGAACAGTTAAGTCGTACAGATGCCATTGAACGTCACATTGTTGCCACACGCCAGTATGCCAAACGTCAGCGAACCTGGTTCCGCAGCGATACCCGGTATCAGTGGCTTCATGCAGCAACAGCGGTATCGCAGATCCTGCATAACATCGCTGTCACCGTCTGTGTTCTTGCATTACTGGCCATCGGCCACGTAACTGCAGCTCCTGCTGCTACCGATTCCACACGGTTACCACCACTGCCAGCCATACCCACTCAGTTTGATTCGGCACAGGCAATTGCATTATTTAAGAAATATGCCGACTCAGTTCTTAATTCAGATGCATTTAAAGGGGCTGATGTCAGTTGTCAGATTTGGAACCTGCGAACAAACAAACTTCTCTTCGAGCGAAACCCGACCCAGAATCTTACGCCGGCTAGTACAACAAAACTATTTACAACGGCAGCCGCCTACCACGCTTTGGGCAGTGGAGGCGCACTGGTTACTGAACTCAGGATGAACGGGCGTTTAAACAGTGATGGCGTTTTGGACGGTGACCTGTACCTGGTTGGATGCGGTGATGCAATGCTCAGCGTAAATGATATGGAATACCTGGCTGATCAGGCATACAGGATGGGCCTGCGCAAAGTACGCGGGAAACTGTATGCCGATGATAGCTTTTTTGACCATGTGGGAAACCGTGCTGTTTATAGTGGAGATTTTGAAGATGTTCAGCATACGGCGCCGGTTTATCCCCTATCGCTCAATGAGGGGTCGGTCTCGGTAGTCGTTTCGGCATCCCGCAAAGGTACTGTTTCGGTGCAGGTACTCCCCAATACCACAGCCGTCGTTGTACAGGTTGCTCCCGCCGTTCGTCAGAACCGCCGTCGGAAGAAACGTTCCTCTCTATCTGTTAGCCAGACCGTTCTAAAGGATGGACGAGTTCAAATTACCGTTACCGGTGCTCCGCGGCCTAATCGTACACAAACCTTTCATATCACGGTACAAAAGCCTGCTCTGGTGGCGGTTGGTGTTCTTGAATCCAGGCTTCAGGCTGGCGGAATTCAGGTTAACGCCGGTATTGGTGTTAAGGCTGCTCCGCAGAGTTCCAGGATACTTTCCCAGATACAGCGTCCATTGAGTGAATATTGTTCCGTAGTCAACAAACGCAGTCATAACTTTTATGCTGAGCAGCTGTTCAAGTTTGTTGGTGGACGTTACGGTGGCAGAACAAACACCGCTGACGTTGCACGAAAAGCTATTCTTGCCACCCTGGATTCTCTAAGAGTGCCGCATCGCGGAATGATTCTCAATGACGGGAGCGGACTCTCGCGGCGTAACCGTGTATGCGCAGCTACAGAGGTTGATTTGCTGAAGGCTGTCTGGAAGCAGCCGTACGGCACGGAGTTCTATCACACTCTATCGGTGGCCGGTGTTGATGGCACCATCCGCAGACGGCTGGCCGGTACCATTGCGGCAGAATATGTATTTGCAAAAACAGGAACTCTGCGCAACACCAGCTCCTTGGCGGGGTATGCTGTCACCCTTGATGGCGAGGACTGGTGCTTTTCAATCATCAGCAACGGCCCCAACCCGTCGGCCTATAAAAAGGCCGAAAACCTGCTCGCCATTAGGATGGCAGGGTTCTCGTACAACCCCTTGGTTACCGAACGGACACCGGTATCTGGCAGTAAACTTCGATACGAAAGGGGCTCAGGCACGGGAAGCTCGGAAGACGAATTTATAGATGACGGCAGTGAAGAGTAGCGACAATGCAAGGCCGGAAATATCGGCTAGCCAGTCATACACACTTGCATCACGATTCAGGACAAAGCTCTGGTGCACTTCATCAAGGGCGCCCCACAGAGCTCCAAGGATTAGCGAATACAAACGTACCTTCTTGCGTGACGCAGCAGGTTTCCAGCCAATAATCGCAAGCTGGCATGCCAGACCGTACACAAAAAATACGCTTACGTGGGCCAGTTTATCACCCAGATAAAAGTCCAGAGGCGGAAGCTCGTTTCCCGGGAATGAACTCAGAACGAAGATGAGAACCGTTAGTGCACCTAATGGGATGACGGTAAGTTTATTTGCCTTTTTCATTGTTGTTCTTCATTACGGTACCAAGCAGTCTGATTACGTCACCGGCAAGCATCGATTCTTCCGCCCTGCTCTGTACCCACACATCTGCAGTAAGTCCGTGCAAATACGCACCCAGGGAAGCTGCATCTATTCCCAGTACCCCTTGGGCTACAAGTCCGGCTATCATGCCCGCCAGTACATCACCGGTACCTGCCGTGGCAAGTGCAGGGTTGCCCGTACTGCAAAAACGAACATCTGAGCCAGACACGGTTACCGGAGGAACAGATTTTAGATGTACTGTACAGCCAAGGTGTGAGGCAAGTGTACGGACGGTGTTTACGACTGACGTGATCTCGGCTGATTTCGATGCATGCTCCAAACCGAGCGCATCACATAGTTGGTTAAACTCCCCCGGATGCGGCGTTAGAATACAGTTCTGCATATTGCCACGCATTTCCGGAATACAGCGTAATCCATCGGCATCAATGATCCGCGGAATATCATGTGCATTGTTCAGAAGCCGTGTGAGCATCCCAAGCCGATCCTCGTCTGTGCCAAATCCCGGACCTGCAACAATGGTTGTGACCTTTCCCAGCATCTGTTCAGCCTGGTTCAATGGCACTACCATGATCTCTCTTGGCAACAGCGGATGGGGGTGGTCGGTGGCCAGTGTTACAACCCCTGCACCTGTACGCAGAGCTGCTTCGGCACACAAGGCTGCAGCGCCACGCATTGCCCTGTTCCCGGCAACAACCAGCACATGTCCATACGTGTATTTATGCGTTCCAGACCTGCGCTCAGGCAGGAGTTGCCGAAGATCTCCCGTATCCAGACTTGAACCAATGGCGTGCTGTCGGGCCAGACCGGGCGGAGCACCAATGGGGACAACATGTATTGTCCCACACACTTCACGTCCGCCTGCTGTTAACATCCCCAGTTTAATTGTTTCCATTGTTATCGTTGTATCAGCCCGAACGGTATCCGGGTGCCTTCGTCCGGTAGCACTGTCAAGACCAGTTGGTACGTCAACCGAGAGAACGTAAGCCTTTTTACTATTAACCAGGCGTGTCCACCTGCTGATGGGCTCCCGGAGGTCTGCAGTGCCACCTGTTCCGATAAGAGCATCAATAACAACGTCATACGTTCCGGCCAGAACGTCATCAGGTATTGAAACCGGAATAGACAACTGGAGGGCTCTGTGGTAGTTCTCAAGAGTTTCAGCCGACATCGTTGACGGCTCCGGGACGGCACCAATGGTAACCGTACAGCGGGTGGACAGCATGCGGGCAATAGCATATCCATCGCCACCGTTATTGCCATTACCGCACAGAACAACTACCGCACTACCATCCGGGATATCGGCACAATGTGAGACCACACCCTGTGCTGCTGTTTCCATAAGTACTGATGGAGCAATACCGGAAGCAATAGCCTCATTGTCAATTATCCGAGAACTTTGTGGTGTAGTTACCCAATTCATATCTATGTTCAAGCCCTTTGTATCCGGTACGATGAAATCACGATGCGATAGTGTGCAGTTTCTCTGCCCGAACAACCACGAAGGCTCCCTGCCCATAACCCTTTATCGGATCTTCAGGTGCAGGTGCCGACGGATTGGTAAGCGTCTGAACGATGTCAGTGACCCTAAACCCCTGTTGCTCAATAAGCACCAGAACATCACCCACTGAATAGAACTGAGCATCTCGAAAAAACGTGCTCTCCTGTTTCCCTGCTTCCACCGCCGCAATAAAAGCATGTTGTCTGTCCAGAAAAGCCAGGACCAGCACACCACCCGTCTTTAGTACGCGAAAAGCCTCTTGCATTGCAATAACCGGGTCTTCAACAAAGCAGATGGATGTAATAAAGACCACTGTGTCATAGCTGGCATCTGCATACGGTAAATGCTCGGCAACACCCTTACGCACGTTCAGGTTCCGTTGCCTTGCCAGCGTTAGCATGCCTTCCGACGGATCTATGCCATCAGTAATTCCCAACTGCTCGGCAAAAATCCCGCTTCCAATACCAACTTCCAGTGTTTTCTTGCCCTGAGGAAGCAACTGTTTAAGTGCCCTCAATTCAGATTCAAACAACTGTGGGTTATCAGCAAACCACTGATCGTACTCGTCAGCATGGAAATCGAAGGCATTGTGTGGCATACGGATGTGTTAAAAGAATTTATACAATGGATAAATGCACTATACTATTTCCCCGGCGTATAGACCCCGGTAATATTCTTTGGCAGGAATGTATAAATCAGTGGGAAACCAGTAAGGAGTGCGCCGCCAATGACATTTCCAAGTGTAACGGGAATCTGATTCCACAACCACCAGTCACTCAGCGAAATATCGCTTCCTAACATCATGGCTGTTGGAATAACGAACATATTTACCACGCTGTGTTCTAAGCCCAGTGCAAAAAACGTAAAAATGGGCAGCCATAGAGCCACGATCTTGCCCAGAGCCGATGAGGAAGAAACGCCCATCACCACACCCATGGTAACCATCCAGTTGCACAGAATGGCTTTCACAATCGCTATCCCTATACCAGACAAACCCAGTTCTTTATAGAACAGCGTCTTTCCCTCAGCAACTGCGATTACCTTGTGAGCAACGTCGGGCATGACCGCTATCTGCCCAAAGTCAGTAATATACGTCCAGAACATTGCACAAAAGAACAAACTGCCCAGTAGATTACCCAGAAATGCCCACATCCAGCTGTGTACAAGGCTTATACTGGAAGTTTCTTTACCCCATACCGCCATGGGTACTGTTGCAAAGTTGCCCGTTACCAGTTCAAGCCCTAAAAGAATAATCATGGCAAATCCAACCGGAAAAACCAGTGCGCCAATGATCCCTAAACCGGTTTGCGTTGCAGCTGTATATGCCAGCACGGTGGCAAAGCCAAGAAGGGATCCTGACAGAAAGCCTCTGATTAAAATATCTTTTGCATGTAACCTGGACTTATATGCTCCCATGTGAATCAGGTCTTTCACGATTTCCGACGGTTTAATGCTATCCATAACAATGAATCCGTGTGTTAATGAGTTCTACAACTGTTTTGGTGTGTGAGCAATAATATTTATATCACGGCAAACCACCGTCAACGTCCAGGAAATTTTATTCAGTAAACGTCACCTTGAACACTGTTTGGATAATGCTTCGTAGCTTCGAGCGTGCTGATCCGGTTAGTCCAATATCTCTTGTGTGGCATTACGGTTGCCACACTTGCCGGCTGCGGTGGGCTTGACCCTACCGTGCTTCCGGACAATGCCCAGATTTCAGGAACGATTTTCTATTCCGGTGCACCCTGGCCCGACAGTGTACGGGAAGTACGCGTGGTTTTGTTTCAGTCACAGCCAACAGCACCCGACTCCGTTTTGTCGGCCATCCTTCGGAATACAGCAGTGTATACCGACACACTCCGGCGGTTTGTAGAACAGGAGTCGTATTCTCTTACCATACCCAGCCCGCCTCGGTCATTCGGTTATGTAGTTGTAGCCGGACGAACCGGAGACAACCTGCTGAAGGATTGGCACATGCTTGCTGTTCACACATCGCAGGCAGATCCTCCGGTACCGATACCCGTTAGCGTACAGCCCGGCGACAACGTTCAAGTAAACTTTTTTATTGACTTTGCCAATCTTCCGCCACAGCCCTTTAACTGATGTTTTTCCTGTATATCGTCTTAGTGCTGCTCTCGGCAGTAACCGCAAGCGCCGTTGATCTGTACGGGACCATTACCAACAGAACATCCGGCCAACCCGTTGTTGCCGCAACTGTCCGAATTCATGGATTACAAAAAGGAGCCGTTACTGATACAGCCGGAAAATTCAAAATCGCCGGTTTACCTACCGGTGTTTTCTCACTGGTGGCATCACGGATTGGATACAAACCAAGTACAATCACGATTACCCTTACCGACAATACCGAGCATGTTGTGCTAACAATGCTTGAAGCCAGCATCGTAAAGCAGGATGTTATTGTCTCTGCAAGCAGACGCGTGCAGGCGGTTCAGGATGTACCCATCTCTGTTTCTACCCTCAACAGCAGCGACGTTGCAGAGCGATCCATCACTCGTCTGGATGATGCTCTTCGGTACGTAAGCGGCGTTTCGGTGGTGAAAGACCAGGTAAACATCAGGGGATCCAGCGGTTTTGCTCTGGGTGTTGGCAACAGAACCATGGTCCTGCTTGATGGCTTCCCGCTGATGAGTGGCGATAATGGTGACATAAAGTTCGATGTTATGCCAGTATCCGATATCGGACGAATTGAAATTATCAAGGGGGCTGGCAGCGCTCTGTATGGTACGGGAGCTCTTGGTGGTGTTGTAACAATGTTTACGGCCAAGCCACCAGCGGGCACCACGATAACCGGTCGTGGTTTTGCCGGTACCTACTCAAAGCCTCGCTACTCAGAATGGAACTACCGTGCCAGCGCGCCTCTCAGCAGCGGACTTGATATCCGCCTCACACATTCAACGCCAGAGATAACAGTTTCCGGCAGTGCCGCAATCCGTTCCGACGAAGGATACCGTGACTTTGATAAATCGCTGGACGGCATTGCCTTCGGGAAGTTTCAGTGGAATCTTGGGGCGAACAACCACCTTACAGCATTTGCTTTGTATGCCACTCACACCGGTGAAAACTTCCTGTACTGGAAGGACCTCCGGTATGCCACCTTCCCTCCGGATGCCCAGGACAGGGAACAGCTCCTGCGTTCCGGCAAACTGGCTGGTGGCCTGGAGTGGGCTGCATTCCTGGATAACCGGACAACGCTTACTGTTCGTGCAGGGATATTCAGGACAGAGTTTGGCAACCTGATCAACAACGTCATGCAGGATTCCAATCATTCGGTGGCAAACTCATGGAACACCGATATACTGGCTACCCGTGTCTTTTCGGACCAGTTTACACTCACGGGTGGACTGAACGCTAAGCTGAACAGTGTTTCAGCCGATGTTTATGGTGAGCAGTTTCAGGCCCTGGCTGCTGGATTCGTACAGGGTGAGTTCAGCTTTACAAACGGACCCATTCTCACTCTTGGCGTACGCCTTGACCACGAGAAAACAGCCACCCTGCCCTCGTATCTGGAGCTTAGTCCCAAGTTTGGCATCAGCTGGCACGTTACTCCTTCCGTTGCCTTGCGTGCTAGCATTGGACGTGGCTTTCGGGCGCCGGCAATCGCAGAGCGCTATGCCAACATCCGTTACGGCCCCTTCAATGTTATTCCTAATCCCAACCTTTTGGCGGAAAGCTCAGTCTCGTACGAGGCAGGCATGCATTATACCCCCGAAGATGCCGTCCTGCCAGTTGATATCGACATCGCAGTATTTAATAACGAACTATACGATTTAATAGAACCAACGTTTGCAATGGATGATCCGTCGGTTCCGATCATCTTTCAGAATGTAACCCGAGCCAGAATACTTGGTGCTGAGTGTACCGTCCGTGCCATCCTGCATCCGCGGCTTACTGCTGAAACCGGGATTACCGGTATGCTGCCTACCGATCTGCTGACCGGACAGACACTAAAGTATCGGAATAACGTACTGTGGTACAGCAGGGCCGAGTACTCCATTACCAATAGGCTCCAGGTTGGGATTGACTATAGATTCCAAAACAAGGTAGAGCAGGTTGATGATAAACTGGATGCCTTTATTCCTAATGCAACCGCTCGGGTCCCGGTCCATATTGTTGATGCACGAATCTTGTACACAGTTGATATTGGAATACAGCAACAGTTGCGGCTTGGTGTGATTGGCAAGAATATTTTGGATTATTACTATGCCGAAGCAGTTGCCAACCTTAGCCCTACCCGGCAACTCCTCTTCCAGATCGAAGTACTCCAGCCTTAATATCGTTCCAGTTTAAACTGCTCGCCAAGGTACAGTTTCCGAACCTCCGGGTTGCTCGCCACCTCTTCGGCTGTACCATTGATAAACATCGTACCGTCAATCAGGATGTATGCTCTATCAGTAATTGACAGGGTTTCGTGAACGTTGTGATCGGTAATCAGAACGCCAAGCCCCTTTTCCTTTAGCTTTCGCACAATTACCATGATATCTTCAACAGCCAGCGGGTCGATACCGGCAAACGGCTCATCCAATAAAATAAACTTTGGATTGGTTGCAAGGGCACGTGCAATTTCGCACCGTCGCCTCTCGCCCCCTGAAAGCATATACCCCTTGCTTTTGCGAATATGGGTTAAACCAAATTCCTCAATAAGTTGATTGAGTGTGTTTCGCCGCTCGGCTGACTTCATGCGGCGGAGCTGTAGTACAGCCATAATATTCTGTTCAACGGAGAGCATTCTGAAGATACTAGGCTCTTGCGGAAGGTATGCCAACCCCATCCGTGCCCGTTTATACATCGGGATCCGGGTTATATTTCTTGCATCCAGTTCTACTGTTCCTTTTTCCGGACGCACCATGCCAACGATCATATAGAACGTTGTGGTTTTGCCTGCACCATTGGGGCCAAGCAAACCAACAACTTCACCCTGGCTTACCTGCAGGGTACTTTCTTTTACGACAACTCGTTTGCGATAGACCTTTTTGAGTGCCGTTGCTTTCAGGGTTGACCCTTGCGTCATTGTTTCGGAGGTTTTGATAATGTTACAAGAAAGTCCTTCAACACGCCGCCTCTGTCAACGGTAAACCTTAGTTTTTGTCCAGCCACGGCATCAAGAACGGCAACATTAAGGTTTTCCATTGTAAGAACAGGCTCACCGTCAATCGCAGTAATCACGTCGCCTGGTTCGATTCCCGCTCTATCAGCAGGGCTGTTACCGGCAATGCGCATTACCAGCACGCCATCCGTTCGGCTAATACCATAGTACTCGGCAGTCTCTTCGTCGATCGGAGTTACCTTTAGCCCGGTCCAGAAATTCCTGTCAATCGTACCATCCTGCTGCAGTTTATCAACAACGGCTTTAACCCGGTTTATCGGAATTGCAAAGCCAATCCCGATACTGCCGGCGCCGCGGGAGCTCTGAGCAGTTGAGTAAATCACTGTATTGATTCCAATCACATCGCCATTGGCATTTACCAGAGGTCCGCCGGAGTTCCCGGACGAGATGGCCGCATCGGTTTGAATCATGTTCTTGTACACGCGGTCTTCACCCTGCTCGTCGGGCTGGGTAAAGCTCACTCCCTTATTGCTAATTACACCAACCGTTACCGTTGGTTTGGCGTTCATTGTGAACAGTCCGAACGGGTTCCCAAACGCCACGCTCCATTCCCCTACCAGCACACTATCACTATTGGCAAGCTTTAAATACGGCAGGTTCCTGGCATCAATTTTAAGCAGGGTAACATCGGCTACTTTATCGGTACCAACAACCGTTGCATCATGTTTAGTACCGTCAACCATGGTAACGACAATTTTGGTAGCATTCCCGGCAACATGGTCGTTCGTAAGAATGTAGCCATCACTTGAAATAATGAACCCCGAACCAACACCTTTCACGCTGTAGCGACGCGTTCTGGTCTGCGGTCCACCAAAGAATCGTTCGAAATACGGATCATCAAAAAAGAACGGAGACCGGTACACTTCTTCTCGGACTTCGGTAACATTAATCCCTACCACAGCCGGAGAGCAAACCTCGACGGCCCGTGTGATGGCATTATGCCGCGAAGCAGTCAGAATATCCTCGGCCCGGGTGTAAACCGAAGGTACGGTGTTGGCCTGCTTTGCGGACCGCGGACTATCTGCCGGAGTCTTGGCACAAGCCCCTACAGACAATACAACAAGAAAGAAAACACTCAAACGCATTGTGGTTGAAATAAACGGTAACATAATAGTCCCCTTTGTCGTAACCAAACCCAAGTTATTGCCTCAGGAATTTCGAATATATCATGGCGGTAGGCGTAGTTTGCAGTATGTACTACCACGTGGCAGTTCCTCTTCCGCGCATCGATTCACTTACGTACGTTTCCCAATACCCTGTAGCCGAAGGCTCCCGAGTGCTTGTGCCGATTGGCAAGCGTATCGAAACCGGCATTGTGGTGGGCACCGATCCCGCACCTCCGCAACGAACACTTGAGATTCTGGAGGTGCTGGACGAGACCCCTGCCTTTACGTTGAACCTGCTCAAACTTACACGAAGGGTTGCCGACTATTATCTGTGCTCCTGGGGCGAGGCTCTGTTTGCCGCCCTACCATCCGGCATTACACCGGGTACCGTGCTCAAGGTAACCGTACTGCCTCAAACACACCCGATCAATTTGGAAGCTCTGAAAAAAACGGCACCGAAACGAGCGGCACTCCTGGAGGTACTGTTGGATCACAAGGGCGATATCACCGTGGGATATCTGCAAAAGAAACTGCGCGTTCAGAGTATAGCCCAACAGCTTGATGCTCTTCAGCTTGCAGGCTATGTAAATATTTATACGGAGATGGACACCGTCCCCGGGTCGTCAACACGGCAGGCAGCTATCCTTAATCCGGATTTTGCTACCGATGATGCTCGCGTTCGTAAAACGTTTACACAGCTTGATTCATCGGCCCCAAAACAAAGTCTGGTGCTTGGACGACTCTACCGTGCTTACCACAAGAAGGAACCACCGATAAGCTATACCATGCTGTCAAAAGAAGTGGGCGTAACATCATCAGTGATTGATGCGCTTGTTGGAAAGGGGCTTGTACAACGTGTACAGATTCCGCGCTACCAAGCCCCTTCACATCCCATAGGTTTTGACTCAACAGATTCTACTTCAATTCTCAACCCTGCGCAGCAGAACGCGCTGGAAACGGTTTTTCAAAAACAACCCGGACAGACTTCGGCGTTTACAACGTCACTCCTGGAAGGAGTTACCGGAAGCGGGAAAACAGTCGTGTATCAGCATGCCATGAAACGCGTCCTTGAAACAGGCAAAACGTGTTTGATGCTTGTACCCGAAATCTCACTTACACCGCAGCTACATGACAGATTCCGGAGTGTGTTTGGCGATAACGTTGCCCTTGTACATTCAAAAGTGAGTCCTGCTCAGCGTGTTTCTCTCTGGCAAAGCATTCGTGATGGCAAAGTAAATATTGTTATCGGTGCACGATCAGCAGTTTTTGCACCTTTAACAAATCTTGGGCTGATTATCGTTGACGAAGAGCACGAACCGTCATATAAACAGGAGAGTCCGGCACCACGGTATCATGCACGCGATGTTGCTGTGATGCGCGGTGCAATCGAGGAATGCCCGGTTATACTTGGCTCTGCAACCCCTTCTCTTGAAACACTGTTCAATGCTCAAACGCATCGGTACCGGCACGCTGTTCTGCCAACCAGAGCCGATGGTGCAACACCACCACACATCCAGGTTGTTGACCTTGCCATTGAGCATAAGCAGAAATCGATGTTCGGTACCATCAGTACCCCGCTGCTGCAAGCAATTGTTCAGCACTCAACCAATCAGGACGGTATCATCCTGTTTTTAAATCGGCGCGGGTTTGCAACCCAGTTGATCTGCGAAGATTGCGGGCATGTGGCGCAGTGTCCGAACTGCGACGTAAACCTTACCTGGCATAAACACTCTGGTACGTTGCAATGCCATTACTGCTCGCACAGTCAGCCGTTTATGACGGTATGTACAGTGTGCGGCGGTCTTGACCTCAAGGATGCAGGCGTTGGCACTCAGCGGGTTCAGGATGATCTTGAGCGTGCACTGGAACAGTTTCCTCATACACTGAGCCGGAAGCTAACAGTAGAGCGCATGGATACCGATACCATGCGCACTGCCACCTCGCACCGTAAGCTTCTTGAACGTTTTGCCAATGGTGAGGTTGATATCATCATTGGAACCCAGATGATTGCCAAGGGACTTGACATTCCACGCGTTCGCCTGGTAGGCATCATACGCGCCGAACAAACTCTGTTTCAACCTTCATTTCGTGCCTCGGAGCGTACTCTGCAACTCCTGATACAGGTTGCAGGACGCAGCGGACGCAGAGCGGGTAAACCCGGTGAAGTATTTATTCAAACATATTCGCCAACACACCCCGTTATCAGGGCAGTAGCAGAAAACCAGGTGCAGGAGTGGAGATCCGGAGAACTTATAGAACGTAACGAAAGCAACTTCCCCCCGTTTACTCGGTTCTGCCAGATCGAGATCACCGGCGAAGACGAATCAGCCGTTGACCACGCTGCAACAATCATCAGCCGCCTGCTGCCGGTAATGCCTGACATTCTAATCCACTATCCACCACAGCCGCCGGTCGTTGCAAAAATTAGAAACCGGTTTCGGCGGATCATCGTCCTGAAAGGTTTTAAAAAAACTGATCCGTCAGGTGGCAAACTGCGAACGATTGTAAAATCCGTACTTCAGTCATATTACTCCAATTATGCGTCTCGTTCGGTGCGCGTAACCATAGATGTTGATGCCGTGTAGCACACGCCAGGCCCGGAAGGACAAAACGGTGCCCTCAGGGCAGACGCGGACACGTGTAACAAGCTGTATTATCAAGCACTTATACATATTGCTTAAATTACTGTCAAAATTACAATATGATAAGTAATCGATTTTGTGTATGTTTAACGCAACCCGAACCTTACCGTTACGCTTATGCCTATGAAGATAGTCCCAATCATTGTTGGTTTGATGGTCCCGTTTTTGTGCTTTGCCGCCGAAAAAGGAGACTTGGCGGTGGTATTAGCTGGTGATGGTGTAACACCATCAGTAACGTTATTGCTTACCGACCGGAACGCTGATGGTTGCTGGGATATCGCTACAATGAAGTTACCGAGCGGCGCAACGCAAACCATGGCTGTTGTTGACGGAGCTTGTTCCGAAACATTCAGAGTTACCGATGTTCGGACACAGGTAACCCAGGGGAATATTGAAGGCGATGAGTGGCACCTCTTGTTGGTTTCCAAGGCAGACAACACTCCGGTGGGCACGCTGTACAAGGATTCACAAACACCGTATGTGTTGTTCATTCCCAGTGTCCTTCGTGTTGGCACTAGCAACAGTACACAAGAAATCGGCGTACAAATCAGCGTGTTGGGTGATAAAGCCATTGTAGCGTCTGATAATAGAACTCATGCTTCAATTCAAATTGTACAGACTGATGGCGGGCAGCCCATTGATATTTTTGATGGATTCCTGGACAGTGGCACGACGTCGGTATCCATCCCGCCATCGGTTCAGTCCGGTACTCATATCTTTTCGGTTGTCACAACCAAGGGACGTAGCAGCGTACCTTTTGTAGTTCAGCGGTAAGCCCGTAGGTTTGCAGGCAGAATCCTGCCACTCTATGGAAACAGAAACAGATTTTCTCCGATTGCTTCAGGCACATCAAACCGACCTATGGCGTTTTATCCGGTCGGGGGTTCGAACACAGTCCGAAGCTGAAGACATATTGGCTGAAACGGTTGCATGCGCATACGAAGGCTTCACTAAACTTCGTGACAAACAGGCTTTTCTGAGCTATGTGTTTACTATTGCCAGCAGAACAATCAAGAAAAGAGCCTGGAAGCGCAGATTGTTCATCGAGGTTTCTGCTGATTTTAATTGTGATGAGTATTGTAACGACGGGGTTCCGCCAGATATTCAGGCAGATATTCAATTTTTGCGTGAAGCTCTTAGTCGTTTGCCCGACAAAACCCGTGAGGCTGTGATTCTGTTTGAAATCGTTGGTCTTTCGCTTAACGAAATCCAGACTATCCAGGGTGGGTCGCTTTCTGGTGTTAAAAGCAGGCTTGTGAGAGGTCGCAAACATCTGGCCAGAATTATGGGCGTTGAAAACCCCACACATGCTGAAGAGAGGCTCGACGGTAATCGATATGAGTTCACGGCTGATGTTCTCCCCACGATTGCGGAGGCTGGTCTGTGACGTCACGCAAAACCCTTCAGGATTTCTTCAAGGCAGCCCGGCAGCAGCAGCCCCCCATTCAACCGGCTGACGTACTCCGGAAGACTATTGTCCGGCAGACAGTACGGTGGCATACGGGATCTGTGATTTCGGTAGCCGGAGTGGTGGCCGCCGGAATTGCAGCCGTAGCAGTGTCCCTGCTTTTGCCTAACCAAACTTCTGTGACCGTATCCCGTTCAGCAGAGCAACACGCTGCCCCCCTGGTATCACCAACGGCAGACCATGAACAAGCATTCAGCGTCAGGCAGCCGGCTGCGGCCATCGTCAGACCAGCCTATTCATCCACAAAACGGAAATCAGCAGTCCTGTCGCGGCCTGTTCAGCCCGCTACTACCCCACTGTGTATGCATGGCGACCATGACCTTAACTTATCGGCACTATTTGCAGATTCTGAAGTTCTTCGATCATTAACGATTGAGCCCTCTGCTGTTGACATTATCTGTTCCTCGCTATCCAGCGCTGATTCGTTAACGAACTGCACCACCGGCGGCACCGAAACATCGGTGCAGATGTGCGTGTTTCGTAACGGCAACGGTGATGTTCGCCAGGTTCCATTCATGTACAACAGGGGGCCCATACCGGTCATGTTTACGTCGGCTGACGGACGCGGCCGGATTGTAACATCGGACTATTCTGGTGAAATTGATCCAAACAAGCTTGTCCCGGTAGTAGCCAAGAGTCATAACCAGAACGTGTTGATGTGGTACAGACCCACCACCGATTTTGTATGCTCATTACCTGATTCCGTTGCATTTAACATGATACACTTTGTTAACAACACGGTTTCAGTCCGGATTAAACTTCTGCATGCAACAGAGGTTGATTCAGACCCTGGCTTGGGTAATGGCCACATCATACCGCTTGCTGTGGCCAACGGAATTCCTGTCCCGGCATCCACCATCAGCACACCTCGGCTGCAGGAATCGCGATTACATGACGGTGCCTTATTATCCTCGATGGTCTATCCCAATCCCTCGGCAACCGGTACCTGTGCAGTACAGTTTTCGCTAGCTGAGCCACGGGTGGTTAACATTGCGTTACTTGATTTGCGGGGTACCATCGTTCGTCAGCTCCGGCAAGACACAACGGTTGAAGCTGGCGTAAGTACTCTTGACTGCAGCGTGCAGGGGCTACCGGCGGGCATGTACCTCCTATCCCTCGTCACCAATGCAAACGAGCGGGTTGTGCGTCGCTTCATTATTCAGTAATCTTTTCCCAAACGTCCGCCAGCCACACGTTATTCCGGCTGCGCAACAGCCTAACGACTCTGTGTAAACCGAACCACTTCGTCCTGGGCTTCAGTCAATGCCTGCTGAGCTGTAGCCTCGCCAAGAAGTACTCGCACCAATGCATTTTCAAGGGCTTCTTCAATATCCAGCCATCGCGGATGCACCGGTGTCATCCGTGCATGTAAAAGCTGGTCTGCAAAAACCTTCTTCATTGGTTTGTTGATCAATGCATCGTTATGCATGGTAGCCTTATCTGCCGGGAACCCGGCTTCATTAATGCTGGTGCATAACGCCAATGCCTTATCGGCTGACGTAAGGAACTGCACCAGTTCACGACTGCGCTGTGTGTTCCCTGTGGAGGCCGATACTGCAAGGTATTCGCCACCGGCAAACGATATACCCGGCTTACCGTTGACGCCGGGCATGGGCAGAGCCTGAACGTTGATCGAAGGCGTAGCCTGAATACGGTCAATCAACCACGAACCACTCATCCACAGCCCAACCGTACCCTGGAGGAAGGCTGCATCAAGCTGACGCTGGGTTTCGATCTTGCCGGTTCTGGCCATGGCAGCGTAGTATTCAAACGCCTGAATATTTTGTGGGCTGTTAATTGTGGGCTTGCCCGTTGAATCCAGGACCTCACCGCCAAATGTCCACATTACTGGCAAGATCTTTTTGTATAAACGATGAGCATCCGCCCCATTGGTACCAAAACCAACCAAACCGGCATCCTGAAGTGCTTCAGCACACTGCTGTAAATCTGATAGCGTGCTTATAGCCCCCTTCCATCCAGCCTTTTCCAGCAGGTTCATGTTCACGTACAGCACTCTGGTGTCAATCGTCCACGGAAGCGTATATAAACGCCCGTCCCACATTCCGGTGCCAAGAATCCGGTTGTCAAATCTGTGCAGGGTTGCCGAGTCCAGAGGCAGCGACAGCAAGACTCCTGCACTGGAAAACTGAGCCACCCAATCGCTTCCCAGTTCAATAACGTCGGGCGGCGATCCACTGTTAAAGGCTGCCAGCAACTTTGTTTTGCCGTCTGACCAGCTAAGTTCCGTTAGCTCAACACGGACATTGTGGCTTTGTTCGAACTCCTGCACCAGCTTCTGAATTGCATCACGTTGATTGGGTTCACTCCAAAAATGCCAGAATCGAATGACGGTTTCCTGTGGTTTGTTGTCACCGCCTGAACAGCCCGCAAATACAAGGCTGACCGCTGCAATCGTGAGGTAAAAAAATGTTCGCATAACGGCGAAGTTACGACGAATATGTTGGCACTTCCACGAAGAAGTCGTACTTTCGATCCCGTCCTGGTTTTGACTACTTCAAGGGGGCTATGACTAAATACATATTTATAACAGGCGGGGTACTATCTTCATTAGGTAAAGGAATTGCCTCCGCCTCAATTGGCCTGCTTCTAAAGCAGCGTGGTTACAACGTTACTGTACAGAAATTTGATCCGTACCTGAATGTCGATCCCGGCACAATGGATCCGTTCCAGCACGGCGAGGTGTACGTGACCAATGATGGTGCAGAAACTGATCTGGACCTTGGGCATTACGAACGATTTCTTGATACGAATATGTCAAGAAAAAATAACAGTACTGCCGGCCAGGTGTACTTTGACGTTCTTACCAAGGAGCGGAAAGGTGAATTTCTGGGCAATACGGTACAGGTTATTCCTCATATTACCGACGAGATTAAGCGCCGGATGCGGTCGTTTGACGGTACGTACGACGTGGTGATCATCGAGATTGGTGGTACTGTGGGCGATATTGAGTCGTTGCCGTTCCTGGAAGCTGCGCGCCAGCTTGGGTTTGATGTTGGCCATAGCAATGCTCTCTATGTACACCTAACCTATGTACCGTATGTAAAGTCTGCCGGCGAGCTAAAAACAAAGCCAACGCAACACAGCGTAAAAACGCTGATGGAACACGGAATCATGCCCAATATTCTGCTGTGCCGTGCCGACAGGGAGCTAAGTGCCGAGCTGCGTAGAAAAATCGGTTTGTTCTGCAATGTGGAAGAGCAAAGCGTTATCGAGGCTCTTGATGCCGATACCATTTACGAAGTACCACTGTTATACGCAGAGCGAAACCTTGACACAATTATCTCTCAAAAGTTAGGATTACGGAAAAAGCCTGAAGGCTTAAAAAACTGGTCAAATTTCGTTCAGCGCATCAAACGTCCGGTCCGCGAGGTTACCATTGCGATCGTTGGCAAATACGTGCGTTTCCCGGATAGCTACAAAAGCATTAACGAGGCCCTGATCCATGCAGGGGCCCTGAACAATACCCGCGTTAACATCAAATGGATTGATAGCGAGCGCCTGAACTCTGCTGATATACCTCGTGTCCTCAGCGAAGCTCATGGTGTTCTTGTTGCTCCCGGCTTTGGGCAGCGCGGTGTTGAAGGGAAAGTATCGGCTATCAAATATGTTCGCGAACAAGGTATCCCGTTCTTCGGCATTTGCCTGGGGATGCAGTGTGCGGTTATCGAATTTGCCCGAAATGTTGCCGGACTTACAAACGCACACAGCACAGAATTTAAGAAGACTCCCTATCCTGTCGTTGACCTTATGCCGGATCAGCGTGCGGTAACAGAAAAGGGTGCGTCGATGCGTCTGGGTGCCTACCAGGCCTTACTGAAAAAGAAGTCGGCTGCCTATCAGGCCTACAAATCCGAAAAGATTACCGAGCGACACAGGCACCGGTACGAGTTTAACAATGATTTCCGTGATGTACTCACCAAACATGGACTTTTGATCAGTGGCGTTTCTTCCGATGAACGCTTGGTTGAAATCATCGAGATCCCTGCACACCCGTGGTTTATTGGTGTACAGTTTCATCCGGAACTCACATCACGTGCAGTAACCGGACACCCGCTGTTTACTGCTTTTATTCGGGCTGCCCAGCTGCACACAAAGGAAGCCTAGGTTATGAACGTGCAGGTATTACTGATCGAGCATGAAGATGTTGGAGGATTGTATCCGTTTACGCAAATGCACTGCTCCTGGGAACTCAGGTTTGGTGCCTTTACGATTTATGAACGCTGGAAGCGAGCCGTACCTACGGTACCTGTTACGGTCGCTTCAGAGCGCAGCACACACCTGGCCAGTTTTGTTGAACGATATCCGAGCGCAGAACCGTATAAGAGAATACCAACCCTGATCGCTGCTGCTCATATTTCTGTTAGTCCTTCAGTGATGCGGCGAATGGTAGAAATGTGTTCTGGGGAAGACAAAGTAATTTTATTTTATTGCGACGGTCATCCTTTTGCTTTGTTTCTGCCAGTACCGCCCGAATCTCCCGGTGGTGCATCCACGTACCTGGAAGCGGTCAACCCGTCTGACACACTCTGTGTAGATGTTTCGGGTTCGCCGATTCATCGGCTGTGGCAGTGTCTGGATCTGATCCATGATGCAGTAGCCTGGGATATAGCCCTTATGGAGGATGGTACCGATATCAACGCCTCGGTTCACCCAACGGCTATCCTTGATGCCTCAGCCGGCCCCATTATTGTGATGGATCATGCAATCGTTGGACCGTTTGCGGTTATTACCGGTCCATGCGTTATCGGTTCCGGAACTATCATACATCCGCACAGCACCCTTGGATCCACCATTACCGGTCCGCTTTGCAAACTGGGCGGCGAGGTTTCTGGCAGTATTATACAAGGTTACAGTAATAAAGCACATGACGGTTTCCTGGGCCACAGTTATCTTGGCGAATGGTGTAATCTGGGTGCAGGAACTATTACAAGCAACTTAAAGGCAACCTACGGACAAATCAGGGTGCCAATGCCGTGGCTTGAAGAAGACACTCAGCGTGTGTTCCTGGGAGCTTTGTTGGGCAACAGTGTGCGTACTGCAATCGGGACGAAGCTACCTTGCGGTAGTGTTATCGGCACCAATGCGGTGATTTCAACACCTGATTTTTGTCCGAAATCTCTCCCTGCATTCTCATGGCTTGAAGGCGACGCCATTGATGAATACAACATTGAAAAGGCCATCAGTGTCCAGCGAATCGTTATGGCGCGGCGGGCACAAACGTTATTGCCCCACACCGAAGATTTGTACAGGTCTCTGCACCATCACATCTATGGCTGACAGCTTTCATATCTGGATCTTGGGCGCGAGCGGTGGAATTGGTTCAGTACTTACCCGACTGCTTGCGGACAGCCACCGGCTGACGGTTACGGCACGGAATACTGAAAACCTTTCCGGATTACCCGTCGTACATGCCAACTGTAACATTGGCGACTCAGACAGCCTGCACTCCGCATTCAGTACGGCTACCCACACGCACGGTCCGGTTGATATTCTGGTGAACTGCGCGGGGATTGGGATATTCAATAAGGTTACCGATTGCTCCGAGCAGGATCTCGACCTTTTAATCAGCACCAATATGAAGGGGGCTATGGTTAGCACACGGCTGGTACTTCCAGCAATGCAAGCCCGGCGCCACGGGATGATTATTGACGTTAACAGCGTTGCATCACTCAAAGCGTTTCCGAACAACGCCGGGTATGCAGCCACAAAGGCGGGCATGCTGGCATGGTACCGATCTGTTCGCGAAGAGGTGCGGGAATATGGTGTTAAAGTCGTCACCGTTTTCGTTGGTGCCACCGATACCGATATATGGCCTGATGAGCCTCGCAATATGTATCATGACCGGATGCTGCAAGCCACCGATGCGGCATCTGTGATTGCCCTTCTGGTAAACACCTTCAACAACCCTCGAATGATGATTGAGGAGCTTACCGTCAGACCTCAGCTTGGCGACCTGCCGTAATTGCATACCGTGCTGCCTGTCCGTCAGAGCATTATCCACACCATTCTGTCTATACCGCTGTCAATCGGTATTTTTGAGTAAGTTTTTTCATCAACGGAGATTAAATGAATCAGTTTTTTCGCATAGGAGTCATACTCATCGTGCTTGGATGGTCAGTCAGCCTGCATTCCCAGGAATATGTGCATGGCGATCCCACACCCGAAGAGCAGTTGTTGCTGGAGATGATAAACCGGGCGCGCGCAAACCCTACAGCAGAGGGCATCAGGCTTATGGATAGTGCCGATGCCGATGTACAGCAAGCCTATACCTACTGGCAAATCAATAAAACGCAGACAAAAGCTGCATTCGCAGCATACCCATCACGTCCGCCTCTGGCCTTCCACCCAGCCTTGATACAGTCTTCCAGATTACATACAGCCGACATGGTTACGAATAATTTCCAGGGTCACGTTGGAAGTAACGGAAGCCAGCTTAACCAGCGTCTTGCGGCTCAGGGCTATACCTCTATGGGGATGTACGGTGAAAACGTATCTGCCTACTCGAAAAGTGTCTGGTATGCACACTGTGGACTGAACGTTGACTGGGGTCCCGAAAATCAGGTTGAACTGGGCCATCGCTCCAATATCATGAATTTTGACGATCCTGTGTACATTGAGTGCGGCATCGGGATTCAGCACACCAGTGGTGGCATTATGCAAGGGACGGTCGGACCACTGGTCGTAACTCAGAATTTTGGTATCCGGAAGGATCGGTACATCACCGGTGTGGTGTATGGTGACAAAAACAACAATGGATTTTACGACATTGGTGAGGGGCTTTCAGGTGTTAAGATTCAGCCATCTCGCGGATCGTACTGGGCAGTGAGCAGCACCAGCGGCGGCTATGCTATTCCCTTTAGCGGTAACGGTTCAGTAACGGTAACTGCCTCCGGTGGTGGCTTGTCAGAGCCTATCGCACTGACGGTGAACTTTACCGGCAACAACATTAAAGTTGATTTTGTGCCGGCATCCGCCGCTCCTGGTAAGGTTACCTTGATTTCACCGGTACATAACTCCAAAAACGTCGCTGCTCAGAATATCTCATTAACATGGCAGGCATCTCCGTTTATTACTGAATTTGAAATTGAAGTTTCTACTAACCCTGTGTTTGCGTCGGATGTGATCGTTCAGGAAACCATATCCGAGTCATCCTATGCCTTAAACGGACTTCGCTGCGGTACTGACTACTACTGGCACGTACGTGGTTCCAATTCCGAAGGCAAGGGTCAGTGGTCTGACGTGTTCAAGTTTACTACCGGCGGCACACCCCTGCTTAAGCCGAACATCATCGGACCGAAGGGCAATGCAACATTTGACAACATGGGAACGATTGACTGTTCATGGGCAAAGACTTCCGGTACTGAGTTCTATCATGTGCGGTTTTCCACGTCGGCCTCCTTTGATGGTGTTTTCGCTCAGGATTCTGCTGTTAGCGGTACTTCGTTTGCGTTGCCCACTCAGGCACTGCCACCAGGAACTACGCGGTTTTACTGGCAGGTGCGCAGCGGCTCAGCCCAGTGTGGCTGGGGTGACTGGAGCAGCAACGCTCTGGTAACGCCAACAATAACCGGTGTTACCGAGCTGGCAGACATGAACGGATTGATGGAGGTATTCCCACTTCCCGCAACCAATACCTCGGTGGTGCGCTTCTCCCCTGCTCTTGGCGATATTTCATCCGTTCAGCTTTACTCAGTGGCCGGTGATATTATTGCTACCACTGCCGTTCACAGCAACACCATTGATCTGCAGGCAATGATGGCAGGAAAGCTCTCACCCGGAACGTACATTCTTGTTGCACACGGGAGCCGGCAAACTGCCTCGGTCATATTTCAGGCAAGCAACTAAGCCAATACGTTAGAATACGTTAGTTTATCAAAAAAAAGCCCATGAACATGGGCTTTTTTTTTGTCGCCAGCTGTCCGTTACACTAATGTGAAGAAATCGTGTCCCGCTTCGTAGTTCACATGCAGCACACCCGCACGAACAAGTTTAACCAGAATCTGGGATGCCCGCCGTCGGGAGATGTTAACCAAACGTGCAAAATCATTAACACTGGCACGCCCGTATCGTTCAAGGTAGGCAAATAACCGCTGTTCACGATCACCTATTGAGAGCGTCATTGGCGGGCTATCGGGACGCATCCCGCGTAAGACCTTTACCATTTCACGTGAGGCTTCAACGCTTTCCTCGCCACGCCTGATAAACGCCTTCCTGTTCTTGCCGTTTACCGGAAGATCATCGGGTACAAACCAGTGTGGGCGCAACGAACTTCGTGGCACAAGCACTACTACGATATCCACGTACTCAATCTCAACGATGTCAATCGTGATGTCCAGTACCGGCGCTATATGGTGTAGGGCAACCTCAATAAGATTGCGCTCTTCCTTCTCGCTTTCTACACCAACAATTCTGCGGTCATCATCAACCCCCACAATAAGGTAGCCGCCTTCGGTATTGGCAAAGGCTATCATCTCTCGCGCAAACTTGTCAACGCTGGTAAACTTTCGCTTAAACTCAACGGTTGAAGACTCGCCCGCAGAAATTAGCTCACGAAGTTTAGTTCGGTTCATGGTGCCGGAGCAAGCCTCCACTGCGACGTTGGAACCCACCATTGTCCGGGATTGAATCCGGGGCGAACATAGCTAAACTGAACATTATGAAGTCTCTTATTGTACACTGCCGGATAAAGAACGTTCCAGAGCATTGTGTAGGGTTGTTCATCGTAAACGATTTTCTGGAACTCAAGCATGTACTGACGTCGTTTTTCCGGATCAAATTCCGTGCGGTTTAATTCCATCAACTCATCAGCCCGTGCGTTACTAAAGCTGCAATAATTCGATCCCTTGTTCTCAATCTGCGAGCTGTGCCACAGCTGATAGGGGTCAGAGGGCATTGGATCGTTTACCCATGAACCAACGACAGCATCAAAGTTGTGTAGCCGAACATTATCAAGCCACACCGTCCAGTCCAGTTTTTTAATCGAGGCCTTAATGCCAACCTTCCTGAACTCATCAATCTGTAAGAGCATGATTTGCTCCCTGGTTTCATTACCAGTGTTAAGTAAGAACGTAAATTCAAAGTTGACCCTCTTGCCATCTACCATTCGGTCAAGCACGCCGTCGCTATTCGAGTCAGTCCATCCAGCCTGTGCCAGCAGCTCCTTTGCTTTTTCGGGCGAGTATGAAATACTAGGGAGATCATGATCATATTCTTTCGATGACGGATAGAGTACGCTGTTCTGCGGTTCGGCCAAGCCCCTTGCCACCTGTTTGATTAACGCATCACGGTCAACCAGATGTCCCAGTGCTGTACGAGTACGTTTATCATTAAACACCGGTCGGCGTGCATTCCACCCGATATACAGATATGCATTTGTTTTGTATGGATGCTTCACCAGATATGGCATCGAGTTTGTGTCCACCTCATCCTGAAATTTTGCCGGAGGAACATATTCCATAAAATCCAGTTCCTGGTTTTTAAGAGCTACAACGGCAGTATTCCTGTCATTAACCACTTTATAAATAATTTTATCAGGGTATGCTGGTTTCTGTGGGTCCTTACCGGTGCGCCACCACCGGTCATTCCTAGCAAGGATGACGCTTTCGCCGGGATTCCTCTCGGCATATACGTATGGTCCTGAGCCGATATTCAGCCGTGGTTCCAACTTGATCTCAGGTTTGTTGTACCACTCTGCAGCAGCCTTCATTGCTGAATTTATCCCGGCACTCTCCAGATTATTTGTCTCGGCAATAGAATAGCGATCTGTAAGGTTGTTTGGATCCTGAATGTGTTTGGGTTGTACCAACAACATTCCAAGCTGCATGTCGGCAAGGAAGTATGGTTTGGCCATCACCACCGTCAGCGACCGTTTATCATGCTTAACAACATCGGCAACATCCATGTAATAGTTGCGATTGGGTGCTGCATCGATAACCAGCGGGTTTTTAATGATTTTTAATGTAAAGATAACGTCATCAACGGTCACCGGGTGTCCGTCGCTAAACGTAATATCGTCCCGCAGCCTGAATGTGTACTGCAGGTGATCATCTGATATTTTCGGCATTTCGGCTGCCAGGACAGGCTGAAGTTCAAGTGTTGTAAAGTTTTGTTCCAGAAGCGGTTCGTAAACCTGTATAGCAATCGCCTGTCCGGAGGCGTCGTTGGTAACAATGGGATTCAGGCCCTCGGGATCGCTGAGCTCGTGAACAACCACCCATTCACCTGCCACAGGAGTAAGGTCAGCAGCATCCTGAACCTGGCTATTACCGCCCCCGCAGGCAGCAAGGATCACGGTACACAGCGGTATAAATACTGCAAGGCGGAACCCGATACAGTTACTCATCATCGCTTTGAAAGTATGTGATCTGACGCTGATCGAAGGGTCCTTTCTCATGTTCACGTCGGCGTATTTCCTGTTCAAGTCTGTCGGCAAATTCTCTGGATGCATTGTAGCCATAGGTTTTTAGTAGATAGTTTAAAGCAATTGTTTCGCTGATAACGGTTACGTTCTTACCCGGGAATATGGGAAGCTTTACAGTAGTAATCGGAACGTCAAGAAGGTTGGAGATGCTCTCGTCCAAACCTGTCCTGTTGTATTCACGCTTGGGGTCGAACACCTCGAGTTCAACGATAATTTCGAGTCGTTTCTGAAAACGAATTGAGCGGATACCGAACATTTGGCGAACATCAATCACACCGAGGCCTCTGATTTCCATAAAGTGTCTGACCAATGACGTTCCGGTACCCATGAGAATACTCTCGCGTTTCTTGGTAAACACTACGATATCATCAGCCACAAGACGGTGGCCTCGTTCTACAAGATCAAGGGCGATCTCACTTTTTCCAATTCCGCTTTTCCCAACAAAGAGGATGCCCACCCCGTACACATCAGCAAAGGAGCCATGGACGGTGATTTGCTCACTAAACTGATCATCAAGGAACTCACCAAGGAGATACGTGGTTTTGTTTGTATCGAATGGCGTAGAAAGAATTGCTACGTTATGCTCAACAGCAATGTCAACCAGATCGGGTGGTACGGTGTGACCATTGGCGCAAACGATGCATGGGACGTTGAAATCACAGATTGTGCGAAACGCAATCCGCCGTTTTTCCTGGTCGAGCGTTTTCAGGAGGTAAAAAAACTCAGTATTACCAAATAGCTGTACCCGTGAAAACGAGAACAACTCAGTGAAGCCTGCTAGAGCCAGTTGCGGACGATGCAAGTTTTTATCGGTAATCAGATTATCCAGACCAACATCCCCCGTTACCGCATGCAGGTTAACGGGGCCAGTGAGTAACTCTCGCACCGTAATTGATTCTTTAACGACGGGTTTTGAAGGAAGAGCGGACGAAGGCATGTGTGGGGCTGAAATTTGAATAAAGTGTTCAGATACCAAGTGCTATTGAATCCCGGCTTGCTGTTTTTGCTTAATCTTCTGAAGCTGGCGGACCACTTTTTCCTTGGCATCGTTCAGGGCTTTCACGTGATCGGGCCCGTGTTCGCGGGCTACAACGGTATGCCCCTGTACTCGTACCGCAAACTCAGCCCACTTAACCCCGGCATCTTCAAGTGCCACAACATCAACGCGGTGGATTGAATCATGAAATCTGGTGAGCTGTTCTGCTGCCTTTACGAACAATTCGTGTTCTTCTTCCGTTAGTCTGCACTTCCGAGTGCTGATATGAACATCCATGATTACTCCTTTCACATAATAATTTGGAAGAAATCTGTTGATCGGGCTGTACTGCTAATCTAATCACAATCCTTTGGATAATTCAGGATTATTCATTCACAATCACCGTAATACCCAATTTCAGCACGATACCGCCTGAATCAATCGTGTATGGCCGAAACAGTCCCTCAGGCGGCTGCGTGATTGTTCGGGCAGTCCATGCAAAGAACCGGTCTGTTACGGGTAGCCACTGATACCCAACTTCAAAGAATACCCCGGGGCGAACGGTTGATTCTCTTGGGGTATCGAATCCAAGGAACACACCACTCCTGATCATTACCGTTGGTGCTGCAACCCATGAGTTGTACCGCACACCGCCGGTGCGCCCACCCGGCAATGATGTTTCGGAGAGGACCTCATCCCAGTAAACAGCTACTGGACTAACACCAAGGCCGCCGCCGATATACCCGGTAAACTGTCGGTGACCAGGCCAGTAATCAGCTGTAAGCATAAGTGGGATACTTGTAACCGTGATCGTTTGTGTATTGCTCTGCGCCGGTCCGATTGGCGTTGCCAGCTCTTCGGGATTGTACATAAAGGTTTCCCGAACGGCTGCTTTACGATACCCGACCGCAATACCAATGCAGACATTATCAAACTGGTAGCTTGAAACCGAGAACCCAGCGCCGATGGGGATCTCAAACCCGGGAGTCTTCCCTCCAAGGTATGACCGGTAATCCGAAAAAAAGTCAGCGGCCTGGGTGCCCAGTGTCCAGTTCACATCTGCACGAATGGAAAGGGGCTTCCCCTCTTTCCCGGCTACTCCGTGGATAGCGACTATAAGGGTAGCACGCCAGTTGCAACTGATCGGAGCAACGTAGAGCGTATCACAAGCGGAATCCTTAGGGTTACAGAATTCGCTTGCCCATCGACGACGCAACAACGCCGGAGGCAAACTCTGCTGTTTTATTCCTGTCATCAAGAATTGGATTTACCTCTGCAACCTCGAGCGACGCATACGCTTCGATTTGGGAAATCATTTCCATCAGCAGGTGGGTTTCGCGGTACGTTAAGCCACCGGGTACCGGTGTGCCAACCCCAGTTGCTACCGAGGGATCAACACCGTCAACGTCGAACGAAATATGCAGATGGTCAACCGATCTCGACATCACCTCAAGGACCCGGGAGGCAACTTCGTACATACCCAACCGGTCAATATCAAACATGGTATAGGCAGCAATTCCCAGTTCGTGGATAAGCTCGCGTTCTCCCTGGTCAATGGAGCGTAAACCGATGATTGCAAGGTTGCGCGGATCAAGCTTAGGGAAGTCACCGCCAATCGTTGTAAGTGACGGATGACCGTACCCCATGGCCACGGCAAGAGGCATACCGTGGATATTCCCTGATGGCGTGGTTTCAGCCGTATTCATGTCGGCATGAGCATCAATCCACAACACACCCAACGTTTTGCCCTGTTCCTTGCAGTGACGTCCGATTCCAGCCAGCGATCCAATGCTCATACTGTGATCGCCGCCCAGAATCAGCGGGAACTCGCCATCGTCAAGCGTTGATTTTACGCGGTCGCAGAGCACATGACTCATTTCGGCAACCTCAGGCAGATATTTCAGTTTCGAGTTTGCCTCTTCCTGAACCTCAATGGTACGAATTGGAATATCGCCTTCATCAACCACATTGTAGCCGAGCGCCCGCAGCCGCTCGTCAACATTGGCAATTCGCATTGCCGACGGCCCCATATCCACTCCACGCCGATCGGCACCAAGGTCAATCGGGAAACCAAGAAGACGTACACTGGTAGATCGGTCACGCATTCGGCACCTTTAGATACTTTATAATCTTCGTGAGCATATCTTTTAACTCGGTTCGTGCTACCACCATATCCAGAAAGCCGTGGTCCAGCAGAAATTCAGAGCGCTGGAAACCTTCGGGTAATTTTTTTCGTATGGTTTGTTCGATAACGCGCGGCCCTGCAAAGCCAATCAGGGCTTTGGGTTCGCCAATGATGATATCGCCCAGCATTGCATACGATGCGCTTACCCCGCCCGTGGTAGGGTCAGTAAGGATCGAGATATAGGGAATACCGGCCTCGGAGAGTTCACTGAGGATGGCGCTGGTCTTGGCCATTTGCATCAGCGACAGAGCAGCCTCCTGCATCCTGGCACCTCCTGAGGCGCTGATAAACACAAACGGCATAGCCCCTTCCAGAGATCGTCGGGCTGCACGTGTGAATTTCTCTCCAACCACACTGCCCATCGATCCGCCAATAAAGCCAAAGTTCATGCACCCGAACGAAACAGGATTCCCGCCGATGGTTCCTGTTCCGGTGGTAACAGCATCGGGCAATTTTGTTTTGTTGTATGCCTCGCGCAACCGGTCTGCATACGGACGAGTATCAGAGAACTTCAACGGATCCGCGGAGCGAACTGTGCTATCAGCCTCTTGCCACGTTCCGTCATCAATCAGAATGCTGATATAGTTTGACGCTGCAATCCGGAAGTGATGGCTACACGATCTGCATGTGTATGCATGCTGCTCAAGTTCTTTCCTGTACAGGACCGTTGAGCATGACGGACACTTCGTCCACAGTCCATCGGGCATATCCCGTACTGACCGTGTTTCCTCGATATTCTGTGATTTCCGGTGGAACCATGCCATGAAGTTTTCGCCAGTGGTGATTATTTGCTGATGTTAAGAATTTCGTACTGGAGAATCCCGGCCGGGACCCTGGTCTCTACCAAATCACCAACTACCTTGCCCATCAACGCTTTGCCCAGGGGGCTGGTGACTGATAGTTTGTTCTGTTCAAAATCGGCCTCTTCCGGACTCACCAGCTGATAGTCAACTTCCTTGTTTGTTTTCTTATTCAGAAGTTTAACGTTTGACAGGATATACACCTTATCGTCCGGGAAGTCGGACTTGTCAATCACCTGTGCTCGTGCAAGTGTACTTTCCAGTTTCGAAATCCGGATCTCGAGAAGCTCCTGAGCATGTTTCGCTGCATCGTAATCTGCATTCTCGGACAAATCGCCGTGCGACCGTGCGTCGGCAATCTTTTGGGCAATATCCTTCCGTCCACGACCTTTTAAGTCGTGCAGTTCCAGCTGAATAGCTTCCAGATGCTCCCGTGTTACATAAATGGCATTACCGCCCATGGGTTACTCCTTTGGTAATAATACCGAAAAAAAAAACAAAGCGTCTGCCGGCTTTGTTTGTACAACGGCAATTTACAGATGCTTGAGCAGATGCCCAAGTTTATCACGTTTTGTTCGAAGGTACTCCATGTTATGTTCGTTGGGTGAAATTTCCAGCGGCATAACATCAACGACTTCCAGGCCATAGGAATTCAATCCAACACGTTTCTGCGGATTGTTTGTCATGAGGACCATATTACGAATACCCAAATCGTACAGTATCTGAGCTCCAATCCCATAATCCCGAGGATCTGGAGGGAATCCCAGGTGAACATTGGCATCAACAGTGTCGTAGCCCTGTTCCTGCAGTGCATACGCTTTGATTTTATTTGCCAGACCAATGCCCCGGCCCTCCTGGCGCATATAGAGTACAACACCTGATCCCCGGGCTTCAATCATTCGCAGTGCCGTATGAAGCTGCGAGCCACAGTCACAGCGGTATGATCCCAGAATATCGCCCGTTAAACATTCACTGTGTACCCGAACCAAGATAGGGTCGCCGGTTGCCACGTCGCCCTTTATGATGGCCACGTGTTCCCGTCCGTCAACGATACTCCGGTAAACACGAAGAACAAAGGTACCGTATTCACTTGGCAGCTGCGCCTGAGCAACAAATTCCACCAGTTTTTCATTCTGCCTTCTGTAAGCAATAAGGTCCTGCACGCTAATCATGCACAGGCTATGGTAACGGGCGTACTCTACCAGGTCCGGCATGCGTGCCATTGTCCCGTCTGACTTTATAATTTCACACAGGACGCCAACGGGTTGCAGTCCTGCCATAGCCATAAGGTCCACAGCGGCTTCAGTATGACCTGCCCGCCGCAGCACTCCCCCCTGCTTTGCTACAAGAGGGAAAATGTGTCCCGGTCTGGCCAGGTCAGCTGGTTTTGTTAGGGGGCTTGCCATTGCCTGTACGGTTGCGCATCTGTCGGCAGCAGAAATCCCTGTACTGGTTCCATGCACATAGTCCACACTAATCGTGAACTGTGTTCCATGCAGGGCGGTGTTGTTCTGAGGAACCATCAACGGCAACTCCAGCTCAACGGCACGCTGCTCACTAATGGGTACGCAGATCAGTCCGCGTGCTTCAGCAGCCATCATATTTATGTTGTCTATTGTGCAGAGTTCAGCAGAACACACCAGATCGCCTTCGTTTTCGCGATCTTCGTCGTCAACAACAACAATGCACCGGCCCGCCTTGATCTCTGCAATGGCTTCGGATACTGTGTTCAGCATGAACTTACTTCCCGCTGTCGGAATTCTTGTTTATGGTTGCAATTGCCGACTTTTCAATCAGGATATGCATGTTGTCGGCAACAGTTACCTTCACTGTTCCTTCCTGCACACTGTGTACAGTTCCGTGCATACCAGAGGTGGTAATGATTTTGTCACCTGCTCGTACCGATTCCAGAAGTTGCTGGTGTTCCTTGGCACGCTTGCGCTGCGGCCGTATCATCATGAAGTAAAAAATCAAAATTACAGCCCCCATCATGGCAACCGTGCTGATGAGTGACGATGTGGGGTCTTGTCCCTGTGGCGGCGGAGCAAGCAACATAAGCATATTATTTTCCAGTTGGTTAAAGTAATTGGTTGATTGTTTAGTTATCTCTGGCGTCCGGAATTCTCCGCTGGTGAATCATTTCCGAACCTGTCCCACCGTTCTTAAAATTTCGGGATACCATTCGGAAAAGGTTCCTGCCAGAATGTGTTGTCGTGCAGTACGTGTAAGCCACAGGTAGAAGGCAACATTCTGAAGGGTGGCTATCATCAAACCCAAGACTTCACCGGCAATGAACAGATGACGAAGATACGCCATTTGAGTTGTTGCACTCACGTGTGAAACGTGGGAATCATCCAGCACGTCCTTCGAAAATTTCCACTGTGCGTTTCTGATGTTAACCTTACCCTTGCTGGTAAAAATAGTACCATTACGGGCATTCCGGGTTGGCATAACACAGTCAAACATATCCACTCCAAGAGCAATGCACCGCAGGATATTTTCGGGTGTTCCAACGCCCATCAGATACCGTGGTTTGTTTTCGGGCATTACAGATGTACTAACTTCCGTTATCCGGTATAGGTCGTCCACCGGTTCACCCACGCTCAAGCCCCCTATCGCATATCCGTCAAAATCCATATCAACCAGCTCCTGCATACACCATTTCCGGTATTCCGGTATCGTGCTACCCTGTCCGATTGCAAAGTGAAACTGACGGTGAGGGTACCTGAAAGCAGTATTGCGGTGGTGCTGCTGTGCCTGCTGCGCCCAGGTTACGGTACGCTCCATACTGTGCCGTGCCTCGGCAACACTTACGGGATATGGTGTACATTCATCAAGAACCATGAAGATATCACTGCCGATGCTACGCTGAATGTCCACAACGCCTGCAGGACTAAACCGGTGACGTGATCCGTCGAGGTGCGAGCGAAACCAAACGCCCGATTCGTCGATACTGCGAAGTTCTCTCAGACTCCAGACCTGGAACCCTCCACTGTCGGTAAGCAGAGGTTTGGTCCATCCGCTGAATGAGTGAAATCCACCCATTGCGTCAAGAACGTCAGTGCCAGGCCGAAGATACAAGTGATAGGTATTTGCCAGAACAATACTGGCACCGGCGTCATGTACACTCTGCCAGTCCAACGCCTTAACTGCACCTTGTGTACCAACCGGCATAAACACCGGAGTTTCGATAACACCGTGATCAGTGCTTATTGTTCCGGCACGGGCTGCCGAAGCCTGATCGGTAGAGTGGAGATCAAAAAAAGGGGGCGCAGGTTCCAGCATCTGCCGACAAATTTACGCACCACCCTGCTGCTGCCCATATCTGCGCTGTTCCGTAGGTTGCATCATTATGAGCAGGAGAACCAACAGAGTTGTTGTAGGGATGTCCGGAGGTGTTGACAGTAGCGTTGCAGCCGGTCTGCTGAAGGAACAGGGAATGGATGTCATCGGGATCACCATAAAAACGTATCGCTACGAAGACGTGGGCGGAAACGTTGGGAATGATTCATCATGCTGCTCGCTTGACGGTATAAACGATGCCCGGAAGGTGGCGATGACCTTGGGTTTCCCGCACTATATTGTTGACTGGACATCCTCGTTTAAAGATGAAATTATCAACTACTTTATCGATGATTATCTGGCGGGCAATACCCCTAACCCGTGTACCCGGTGCAATCGCCTGATAAAATGGGAGCAAATGCTGAATAAGGCAGATGCCCTAGGGGCTGAATATATTGCTACAGGACACTATGCAGAGATTATGCATGACACGGTAACAGGCAGGTACTGGATACGCCAGAGCGCCGATGCCGTTAAGGACCAAAGTTATATGCTCTGGGGGGTCCGCCAGGAACATCTTGCACGCACCATATTCCCACTCAGCGGGTTTACAAAATCAAGGTCGCGTAGTGAAGCTGAGCGGCTGGGTCTGCACATATCCAAGAAGGGTGAGAGTTTTGAGATTTGCTTTATAACCGACAACGATTACCGGCGGTTCCTCCGTGAAGCCACCGGCGCCGATGCGTTTCGGGGTGGGGATATTGTACGGAACGGCCACGTGATCGGTCGGCACGAGGGTTACCCATACTACACCATCGGTCAGCGCAGGGGATTGGGTATCTCGGCACCAGAGCCGTTGTTTGTACTCGACGTAATACCGTCCACAAATACTGTTGTTGTTGGGACTGAACAGGAGTTATATCATAACACCCTGCTCGCAAAAGATGTAAACTTGCTGAAATATGCTACCCTTACCGAGCCCCGAACGTTTACCGTTAAGGTCCGCTATCGCGATAAAGGGGCTTTGGCAACGTGCAGGATGACTGAAAACAACATGCTCCATGTTCGGTTTCATGAACCCCGAAAGGCAATTGCACGCGGACAGTCAGTTGTGATGTACGAAGATCAGGATGTGGTGGGTGGCGGTGTTATCGTTTCATCGTTTGATGAGCGGTAACGTCCACACGCTCCGGCTATTACTGATCTGTACAATAAACATGTTGCCTGAAGCCTGCAGTTCGAAGAGTGACACCGGAAACTCAGAGGTGTTTACGATGTCTGTCCAGGCCCCCAGCGTCTTCCCTCGTACATCAACTATCCTTACTGAATACCCATCGTTGTTATCCAGCTTTAGGGTGATGTTGTTTTCTGTGGGGTTGGGGTACACGACCGGTACAAACTCATGTTCGGCACTGGTGACTGATGTTACCCCCGTAAATTCATACGGTTCGGATGTATTGGAGCATCCTTCCGCACTATAAACCGTAACACGGTAAACGCCATTTACCCTGGGGGTATACTCACGATCGACAGCGCCGGCAATATCGGTTCCGTTTAATGACCACTGGTATCGGGCTACGCCACCCATCGCTATCGTCCGCAGTGCATCGGCACCCTTGGTTGTGATGAGTGGTTTGCTTGGAGTTTTATTGATCGTTACAGTAACCTTTTGAGATGTTGCTCTGCAGCCGTTTGCGTCCTCAACATCAAGCGTATAATCCCCACTTTCACCACCAGACGTAAGAAGCAGAGTTCGGTCTGTTGAACCGTTGGACCAGTGGTACGCGGCAAATCCTGACGGTGAAGAAAGACGAATGGTATCGCCGGCACACACTGTTGTGGGGCCTTCCACCTGTATCGTTGGCTGTGCAGCCACGCATTGTTCGGCATTGATTTCCCAAATCCCCCTTCCATAGGTTGATACCCTTAGAATACTCGATGACGGGAGCAACTCCATTCCGCTGATAAACGAGGGTTGGAGTCCGTCACCGTACAGAGACCAGACCGAACTCTTTTCGTCTTTGTAATACACGCCAACGTCAGTACCTACATACAGCCTGTTGAGCGGTCCTTTCTGAAATGCAATCGCATTGGCCGGTACATTGGGAAGGCCAACATTGGTAATGTTGGTTGCCTTCCCATTGAGAATCTCATAAACTTTAGCCGACGGACTAAACCCGCCGAGTGCTACATAAGCCTTGCCGGCAACTGTTGGATCACACTTAATATCCTGAATATATCCGGCAATGCCCGCCTGCGGAAGCCACGTGGTACCTCCGTCTGTTGACCTGAACATACTGCTTGTGAAAGCAACATAAATATATTTGCCATCAACCGGAGATACAGCAATCTTTCGGAGATAGTCGTTTACGTCTAGGTTTCCCATTCTCACCCACGAAGTCCCCGAGTTGTCACTCCGATACACATTGGTATATCCAATGTACACTCGCCCGCTTTTTGACGGATCCACTGCTACGGGAGCTACCCATGCCCCGGAACTTTCACCGCGGGTAGCTGCATTACTGATCAGGCGCCAGTTTGTGCCACCGGTGGTTGAAGCATAAAAAGCTCCGTATGGCTGACTGGCATACATAAGGTTAGGGTTGATATAGTCTATAGCTGTTGCCATACCATCGCCATCCAGTACATGCTGAAACACAGTGCCGTTGGTGGTTCGCGTTGTCCCGTTGTCCTGTGCACCACTCAGGGTAACGGTACTGTTCATATCAGTAACGGCCAGGCCGTAGTATTGCTGGATACGCATTCCTCGCGAAATATCACGCCACGACAGCCCTCTGTCCGTTGAGCGTGCTATCCCACCGTCATTGCAATCATATAAAATATTATTAAGTTCATTGTAAGCATGAAAGTGATGATCGGCATGAACCCAGGGCGCACCCTGTCCTACCCAATGGTTTGCAAGAGACCAGCTAACACCGGCATTGGTTGACCGCCAACTGTTTACACCACCAATGATCCAGTTTTTATCATTCGTCGGGTCAATGGCAATTGCCAGGTCATAGAAGCCTTGTCCGCCTGCCTGCCAGTCATTGCCAAGTGCACTCCACCCCAGGAGGTTTTTGTTAACGTTCCTGGATGAAAATGTTTTTCCGGTATCGTTGCTGAAATACACGTTCTGCAAACCATTTGTTCTGGCATCCGAAGCAATGAAGCCAACAACCGATGAGTTTGCCTTTGTCGCTGCCAGCACAATCCGGTTTGCCTCCGGAACCGTATGAACAAGCGTCCAGTTTACCCCATTATTGACCGAGCGATAAACTGCCGCATTTCCGGAAGGACGATAGGTGGCGGCATACAGAATATCAGGGTTACCGGGATTGGAGATAATATCACGAAACGCAGCTGACGGCCCGATGCCACTAAACGTTGCTCCTCCATCCGTTGAGCGTTGCAAGCCACTGTACGTTGCAGCAATCACGACATTTTTGTCCCGCGGGTCAACCCACAGTCGGGCAACAAGGACGTTGTGTTCAGGCTCGGCGGTTAAACCGGTAGTCTGCCATGTTGTACCGCCGTTGGTTGACTTGAGTACACCATACGAGAATGACGGGAAGCCCGAGAGATCACTCGGATGGGTTGCATTGACATCGCCAGTTGCAATGTAGATTGTGTTTTCATCGGCTTTTGCTACGGCAATATCACTGATACCTAAACTGGGGTAATCTGGAATAACCACCGGCTGCCAGTAGTTACCGCCGTCCGTTGTTTTCCACACACCACCCTGTGCAGCTCCACACCACATAACCGATGTATTGCTGGGATGAAATGCAATTCTGTTAACCCGTCCGATACCATTCCAAACCGAGCTATATCCCGGCAGATCGGGCGCCGTTGGTCCCAGTTCCTTCCAGGTTGCCTTTGCCTGCGTAATGTTGTCCTTCTTTGCAGAAGCAACAGCCCGCATAGCGTTCGTGTAGATACTGGTTGACGGGAACGTGCCGTCAGGCATGATGCGTGGTTCCCAAAACCACTCCCACCGGCGAAATTGTTTTGATACTTTTTTGCTTCCGTCCGGGTTTGTCCGGGTGTACTGCGACTGTAATTGCGCCCGAACCTGTTCAAAATTCGGAGCTTGTCCGGCCTGTACTGATGTTGCTACAAAGAGAAAGAAAAGAAAAGGTCTGATCCAGTATTTCATTGTCCGCCGAAATGTCATGTGATAAGTGTTTGTACAAAAATGCATGATTTGTTTGGTTCAAATAGGTTACGTGTTCAACGCTACCGGCCATGACCTGCGGCAATGACCTCGTATTCCCTGAGCATAACAGCCACCGAATTCTGCCATGAATACCGGGTTAGTGCCGCGTTGGTGGCAGCTACAGATGCCCGCCGAAGCTGGTCACTATCGGACAGGAGCTTCCGAATAGCGTGTACTGTACTCTCGGTGGTGTCGCACCTGAACAATCCGTCAGCCTCGCCGGCCTGAATTCCTTCGGCACTTACCGAGGTTGCCACCACTGGCAGTCCGGCTGCCATGGCTTCGAGAATTTTAACCCGAATGCCACTGCCTACAAAAAGTGGTGCAATAAATACCCTGCTTTCCTGATACCGTTTTCTCAGGTCCGACACGAAACCTTCTGCCTGAATGTTCGCAGCAGTGTAGCCGTGCATCCATTGTTGAATACCCATGCCCAGAATACCAAGTGAGATGTTGTTACAGGCAGGGTCCTGCCTGAGCAATGGCCACACCTGTTGAATAAACCAGCGCAGAGCATCAGCATTATGAAACCAGTTCCAGTTTGCTGCTGTCACCAATTCCGTTGTACAGTGCTGTTGGTGCATGGGTGGTTCTGCCGGTACGTCAACACCAGCAGGCGCAACAACCATTGGTGTGGACTGGGCTGCCACCTGGGCTCGCTGCAAATCGGTTTCGGTTACCGGGAACACAATTGCCGCCTGGCGTAACGCATCAGCTTCTTCCCACTGAACTTTGCGTGCTTGCCAGGCTACATACCACCGTGTCGGATTAAATACGGACAGGCTTTCGGCATATCTGTGCCAGATCATCCACTCTACATTATGAAGCCGGAATCCCCAGGGAAGATCAAAGGTATTTGATGCCCACTGCGCAAGCGGTGTCATACAGGTATGATCAGCATGGATAACGTCGATGGCATACTTGCCGATAACCGCACGGATTGCCTCCTGCATTGCCTGTGATGCATGCTTTCGCAGGTACAGTGAGTCGGCTGTGAACAGGCTCTTTACTATTCGCCAGGGCGTGTTGCGGGTTGAATGCGGTATCACCGTAAGATGAATACTCTGGAGATCGGGCAACGGAACCTGTGCATCCCCGTAACACAAAACAATAACCGTGTGCCCCGCCATTGCCATGTGACGTGTGATCCCCCACAGGCCAACCTTTCCGCCGTCGGTTGCCGGTAGCGGGCACTGTGGCATGAGCTGCAGGATAGTCAAACAGTCATTCTCCTGCGCTCAATGCGTTTGTAAAAGTGGTGACCAAGCGCATGCCAAATCGATCGTTTCATGGTGATGGCACGTAGTTTCTTATACGGGACAGGAATTCGCTCGCGGTACCCCTGCCTGGCAGTCCGGAAGCCATGGAGAGCAGTGGACATGACCTTTGTAAACGGAAACCGATGAAAGAAGCCAACCGACACCATAAACAACGATATTATCGTGCTTCGATACAGCGCAATCAGAACCGGCCAGTATTTCCACTGCAATCTGATATTGTACACATACCGGATACTCCACCGGTGAAAGAAGATTTCGGGTCCCTCTTCCTTTGTGGCACTTAAATGTACAGTTTGTATCCATGGAACGTATTGAATCCGACCGCCCTTAATCAGCATACGCAGCGAGAGTTCTTCTTCCTCATGACAGAACACATCCCAAAACCCACCCGCTTCGATAAAGTTCTTCCTTCGCACAAAACTGCTGGCACCGCAAAACGTGTACATTGGATACCCGTCGGCAGGATTATCAGCTTGCTTCGAAAACGGATAATAGTCCAGCAGGCGGTATCCGATCGTGGCTTCGATTACTTCTCCTGAAATGGCAATAACATCCGGGAACTTTTGCATAAAGTCAACAGCATCCGCTATCGTTGTTTCTGCCGCCGGGTAGGCGTCGTCATCCGTGCGAAACAACAACTCACCGCTGGATGCTTCTACGGCTGCATTCAGGGCAAGGGGACCAATATTCTCAGAGAAAGCAACGATCTTTACGTGCGGGAACTTCTCGCGCAACATCTGTTCCGTGCCATCGGTGCTGCCGTTTATGCCAACAACAATTTCAACGTCAGGATAGGTTTGGTCTGCGTAGTGTGCCAAACACCGTTCCAGCACTGCCGATCTGTTCCGTGTTGCAATAATCACGCTGACTTTCATGCCTGCAAAGATAGGTACCTCCCAACGTTGCTGGTGGGCATCATTGAACAGGCTGCACGATTGATAGCGATATTTGTTGAACTTGTTTCACGCAATCATCTATTAGCTATGTACGGAACCTTCCAACAACACCTGCAGAACGAACTGTTATCCATCGATGCATCGGGTTTATTTAAGCGCGAACGAATCATTACATCAGCCCAAGGACCCGAGATCACCGTTGAGGGCAGCAGCAAGCCGGTACTGAACTTTTGTGCCAATAACTACCTTGGATTGAGCAGCCATCCGCAGATGATACAGGCTGCTCACGACGCACTTGACAGTCACGGCTTTGGTATGAGCAGTGTTCGGTTTATCTGTGGCACCCAGGATATTCATAAAGAGCTGGAACGAAAGATCAGTGAGTTCTGTCATACTGATGATGCCATCCTGTATGCTGCCTGTTTTGATGCCAACGGCGGTGTGTTCGAGCCGTTGCTCGAAGCCGAGGATGCCATTGTTAGTGATGCTCTCAACCATGCCTCGATTATCGATGGTGTGCGACTCTGCAAGGCAAAACGATATCGGTATCAAAGCTGTGATATGGCCGACCTTGAAACGCAACTGCAGCAGGCCCGTGCCGATGGCGCGCGGTTCATTGTTATTGCTACGGATGCCGTGTTTTCGATGGACGGAACCATAGCCCCTTTAGATAAAATCTGCGATCTTGCAGACCGCTATCAGGCAATGGTGATGGTTGACGAATGCCATAGCATGGGCTTTATGGGGAAGAACGGCCGGGGCGTGGTAGAGTACTGCAACGTCACAGGTCGGGTTGACATTATTACGGGTACCCTCGGGAAGGCGTTGGGCGGTGGCATCGGGGGGTTTACAACCGGACGGAAGGAAATCATAGAGTTGCTGCGCCAGCGTTCCCGCCCCTACCTGTTCTCTAACTCACTCCCCCCAAGTACTGTTGGCGCCGGCATACGGATGTTTGATTTGTTAAGTTCAACTACTGCGCTGCGCGATACTCTGGAAAGTAACACAACGTACTTTCGTGAGGGTATGAGCAAGCTTGGATTTGATATTATCCCGGGTGTGCATCCAATCACTCCAATCATGCTCTACGATGCAAAGGTAGCCCAAACAATGGCGGCACAACTCCTTGATGAAGGGATTTATGTGATCGGCTTTTTCTATCCGGTGGTGCCAAAAGAAAAAGCACGGATCCGGGTTCAGGTATCGGCAGCACACACCCGTGAACATCTGGATAAGGCAATTGCAGCGTTTGCCACGGTGGGCAAGGCAATGGGGGTTCTGAAATGAAGGTAGGGATTGTTGGAGCAGGCGTCATGGGACGCGGTATTGCGTTGGCTGCTCTCCAGGCAAGGCATAGCGTCATTCTGGTAGATGCCAGGACCGAGGCTGCCAAGCAGGCTGTTTCCTGGATTAGCCAACAGCTTCAGAAATCGGTAGAAAAAGGTAAGCTTACGGAGAAGGATGCTACTTCTGCGGCGGACGCTATATCCACATGTTCTGATGTTAAGGGGCTTGAGCACTGTGAACTGGTTATTGAAGCAATCGTTGAACGCTACGATGCAAAGGTTGCTTTGTTTACCGAGCTTGAGAACATCATCTCTGCTGATACTGTCCTTGCCACCAATACGTCGAGTATTGCAATAGCAGCCATTGCCAAAGAACTTCAGCATCCGGAACGGTTTATCGGTTTGCATTTTTTTAATCCGGCTCATATCATGAAACTGGTAGAAGTCATCAGGTGCAGACATACGACCGATGCCGTCCATACGGTTGCGGTTCAGTTTGCCCAGGGCCTTGGCAAAACCGCAGTGTCGGCATCTGATACACCCGGCTTCATTGTCAACCGCATCGCCAGGAATTTTTACAATGAGGCACAGCGCATTGTAACCGAGGGAGCTGCCACCATTGATCAGGTTGATGCATCGATTCGGGGTCTCGGTTTTAAAATGGGTCCATTTGAGCTGATGGATTTAATCGGCACATCAACCAACCTTGATGTTACGGTTAGCCAGTGGCAGCAGTTTTATTACGAGCCACGATTCCAGCCGTCGGTCCTTCAAAAACACACGGTCGATGCCGGACTGAAGTTTCATGCCACACGTAAGGACAAGGAATAGTTAACGTATGGTAATAGCATCTGCATTAGTCGTTATCATTGCGGTATAGCACAGTGCTGCTGCTATACTGGACGATTGCAAAACGCTTCTCGCGTTCTCTGCGCACCGATGGGTTTGCCCGCTTTACGGCTATAGCCAGTATCGCGTCGATTGCCATTGGCTGCTTTGCCGTCATCGTTAGCATGTCCGTTCTGCGCGGTTACGAGGAGCAAATTCTTGAAGTAGCCCTACGTTTCACCTCGCATATTGAGATTCGTCCGGCAGATGGTTCGGATTTAATTCTGCACAATTCTACTATCCGGACGATTAAGGGTGTTCGCGGTGTGATTGATGCCGAGCCGGTTTTGCTGCGCGAAGCACTTGCTCGTACACGAGGCGGTGCTGACGGTGTGATTGTACAGGGACTGCCTGAGGGCAGGCTAAGGCGACTCTTGCCAGGAACTCTTGTTCGCGGGAATCTTCCGGCAACGGCTGGTGAAGGTGTTGTTGGAAGTGAACTAGCACGCACTCTGGCACTTGATATTGGTGACACGCTGGCATTGTTTTCCGCTTCTGCAGCAAGCACGGTACCCACGGTAGCCGGCTTGCGAGTGTGCGGTATCTTTACCTCGGGCATGAGTTCGGTAGATGGAGCTTCGGTGATCACCAATACCCAAACCCTGCGGCAGGCGTTCGGCATGCCTCCAACAGCCGTTAGTATGATTGCTGTAGAACTGAACAATCCCAGCAAGGCCTACCGTGTTGCTGCACGCTTATTGCACGTAGTTCCGGGTAACACGATGCTGATTCCATGGCAAGATCGGTATGCATCAATTTCGGGATGGATTGAGCTTCAGAAAAAGCCCATCCCAATCATTATGGGATTAATCTGTATCGTGGCAATCTTTACCACCATAAGCAGCTTACTGGTTTCAGTTGTTCTAAAAACGCGGTCGCTTGCTATTCTGGCATCGCTTGGCATGAGTTCAAACTCTCTGATGATGGTGGTACTTATCCGCGCACTTCGAATTGGCATCAGCGGCTCAGTGCTTGGCAGTGCAATGGCCTTGTTACTGACCTGGGTTCAGCATACGTGGAAGGTGATCTCTCTTGATGGAACAGTGTACTACCTGTCGTCACTCCCGGTGTCGCTCAACGCGTGGATTTTCATTACGGTACCAATGATTACCATCGTCCTCTCGGCCGTAGCAGCAGTCGTCCCCATGCTGCGTATCTCCCGACTTTCGGTATCACGGGTTCTTCGGTGGTCCTGATGTGTGTCCGGTCAGCCGTCGGCCGATCCATCGTCACCATGATAGGCATCGTCAGCCGATGAAAGTGCAGCCGTTGTGGCAGTGGCATCCGGACAATCCTTTCGAATCCGGCTTTCGTCAAACAAATACCAGTCAACACTGATTCTCCCGGGGCCCATAAAGAACACGTATAGGGCAAGCACCATGATCAGGAAGGGTTTATCGGCGGATTCCAGGAAGGGCATCTGTGCCCACCAGATAAAGGTGATAATAAAAAATTGTACAATAACGGCAAAAGAGGTAATCCGTGTAAATAAGCCAACAGTGAGTAGTATTCCTCCTGCAAACTCAATGAACACGGCAAGAAAGGCCTGCAGTTCGGCCATTGGCCATCCTCGGAGTGCCACAACAGCAATAAACTTGTCCAGGCCGTTAAACAGCTTTGCGCCACCGTGGCCAATAAGCAATATCCCCAGTACAACACGCAGTATGGTTGGCCATGCAGCTGAAGCCATCGGCTTCATCAGTAACGGAAAAAACTTCTGCACAATGCCTCCTTGTAAGTTTTCAGTGTGGGTTTGTTCACCTATTACACAGCAATGTCTTCACCTTCCAGAATAGCTGGTATCGCATTCTCGTACACGTTCCTGAGTTCGTGGATCGGCTCGGAAATCAGATTTGTCACCGTCAGGTTCGTTGTTCCTGTTGTTCCCAGAACAATAAATGGCACCTTGCTTTGCTCTGCCATCTGCTGAAGCATCGCAAGCCCGGTGTCTGACACTTCCACCAGAATCCTGCTTTGTGCTTCACCAAACAGGTTGCCAGCATTATGGTCAAACGGTATCGTAACCGTACACCCGATGCCACCCATACACATCTCGGTAAGCGCAACAAGCAAGCCCCCTTCCGAACAATCGTGAGCAGAACTGATCAGGTGTCCGCGAATCCCGGCAAGCACCAGTCGCTGCAGTCTGTACTCGTTTTCCATATCCAGGTGCGGTGCATCGCCAACGGTGCGTTTACGGATTACTTTTCCGTATTCACTGCCGCCAAGTTCGGCCGTTTGCCAGCCCAGGAGCACAACGGCAGTATTGTCTTCGGTAAAGGTATTTCCGACAGTGTCCTGAAGATTATCAATTAGGCCAAGCATGCCTATCGTTGGCGTTGGATAAATAGCGTGCTGTTGACTTTCGTTGTGGAAGCTTACATTGCCGCCGGTAACCGGTGTATCAAGCACCCTGCACATATCTCCCATTCCACGAATAACTTCTGCAAACTGCCAATACACCTCGGGATCGTATGGGTTTCCAAAATTCAAACAATTGGTAATTGCCACCGGCTCGGCACCAACGCAAATACAGTTCCGGGCAGCTTCAGCCACGGCAATGGCACCGCCCAGATACGGATTCAGATATGCATACCTCGAATTACAGTCGGTAGTAACCGCAATTCCCTTTCCGGGAAGTTCCTTGATTCGCAGAACCGCAGCGTCGGCATTAGCACGCATCACGGTGTTTGTGCCTACCTGCGAGTCATACTGTTCATAAACCCAGCGCTTTGAAGCAATCGTTGGTGAAGCAAGAAGTGTGCGCAGTGTTTCGGAGCACTCGGTTGTGCTAAGGATGGGACCAGCATCAATGTTCTTGCGGGTAAGTTCAAGATATTTGGGTTGTTGCTGCTCTCTCACGTACACCGGGGCACCACCGCCAAGAACAAGTGAGGCGGCCGGGATCGATGCTTCAACAACATTGCGATAGCGCACCTCCAGACGTCCGTCAGCAGTTACCTCGCCTATCTCGGCAAAGGGTACATCCCATTTTGAACAAATCTGCTGCGCCTGTTGTTCCATGCCGGCATGCACAACCACCAACATGCGTTCCTGACTTTCGCTGAGCATGATTTCGTAAGCAGTCATGTCAGCTTCGCGGAGAGGAACCTTGTCAAGGTCAATCATCATGCCTACACCGCCCTTTTCGCTCATCTCACTTGTAGAGCAACTAATGCCGGCTGCCCCCATATCCTGCATGCCATACACCACGCCGGCCTGGATGAGTTCCAGACTTGCCTCAAGAAGTAACTTTTCTGCAAAGGGATCGCCTACCTGGACGGTTGGACGCATATTCTCCGTCATGCTGTCAAACTCGCGTGATGCAAGAAGCGATGCACCGTGAATTCCGTCCCGTCCCGTAGAACTCCCCATGATATAAACTTTATTACCAATGCCTCCTGCCGTGGCACTTGCCATTCTATCCTTATGAACAATGCCAACAGCCATGGCATTCACCAGCGGGTTATCGGTATAACACCGTTCAAAGTACACTTCGCCGGCTACTGTAGGCACGCCGAAACAATTTCCGTAGTGACCAATGCCACTAACAACGCCCTTCATTAAATATTTGGTGCGTTCGGTATTGAGTTCGCCAAACCGAAGCGAGTTGAGTGCCGCTATCGGCCGTGCCCCCATGGTGAAGATGTCGCGCAGAATTCCGCCAACGCCGGTGGCCGCACCCTGGAATGGCTCAACTGCCGAGGGGTGGTTATGCGATTCAATTTTAAAGGCAATGCCATAGCCCCCTCCAATATCAACGACGCCTGCGTTCTCCTGTCCGGCTTCCACCAGCAAGCGTCCACCTGACCGTGGCAATGTTTTCAGTTGCAGAATACTGTTTTTGTATGAGCAGTGTTCGCTCCACATCACCGAGAAGATGCCTAATTCGGTGTAGGTTGGTGTTCGTCCAAGGATTTCAAGGATGCTTTGATACTCGTTGGCTGTTAACCCCAGGGCTGCTGCTGTGTCTACTGTGATGTCCATAACTGCAAATATCGTGGTTTGTGATACGCGAAGGCCAGACCGATGATTAATCCCGGGGGGTGCGCCGGTTGAGTTCCTGCGAAAAGCCGCCGGCTGCGATGGATGCAACCAGGTATAGGTAGTCATCCGGCAGTGCAATTGGCCAGTTCTCATGCACAAAGCCGGTACTGTAATTCCCACTGCGGAAGGGTTCGCTGTCTATAGCCAGCCGGCAAAACGGTATCGTGGTTTTTAATCCGCCCAGATGATAATTATCCAGGGCCTGAATTGTGCGGTCAATACATTCTGTGCGGGTTGGCGCCCAGACAATAAGTTTTGCTATCATCGGATCGTAGTGTACACTCACCTCCGATCCAACTTCGATTGCGTGGTCGTTCCGTATGCCATCGCCTTCCGGAAGATACAGCATCTCAACCCGTCCTATCTCGGGGATAAAATCAGCAAAAACATCTTCGGCACACACCCGACACTCGATAGCGTGTCCTTTAGGCTGTTCAATATCTGTCTGTGAAATGGTAAGCGGCTTCCCTGCCGCAATCAGGAGTTGTTGTTCCACGAAATCAACACCACTGATTGCTTCGGTTACAGGATGTTCTACCTGCAAACGGGTATTCACCTCCATGAAGTAGAATTCACCCGAGGCATCCAGCAGAAACTCCAGCGTACCGGCATTGGTGTATCCGGCAGCCTTAACCAGCCGAGCTGCCGCCTGGCCCATGGCCGCGCGTATCGAGGGTGTTATGGCTGTTGACGGACTTTCTTCGATAACTTTTTGGTGACGTCGCTGCACCGAGCATTCCCGCTCGGGAAAGTACAGTACGGTTCCATGATGGTCAGCCAGGATCTGAATTTCGATATGACGCGGATTTCGTACATATCGCTCGATAAACACACGTTCATCACTAAACGATGAAAGAGCTTCAGCTTGGGCAAGACGGAAGGCAGATTCCAATTCGGCTGCATGCTCTACAATGCGCATGCCCTTACCGCCACCACCGGCTGCAGCCTTGATGATGACGGGAACTCCAATATCGGCAACCAACGTCTGTGCATCGTTCAACGACTGTATTGCACCAACACTGCCAGGGGCTATTGGCACGCCACTGCTGACGGCAAGGTCACGCGCCGCTGTTTTGTCGCCCAACATGGTAATTGCTTCGGGCGAGGGACCCACAAAAACCATTCCCTCGCTAATGACCGAGCTGGCAAACGATGCGTTCTCGCTGAGGAATCCGTAGCCGGGATGCACCGCCTGGGCACCCGTTCGGCGTGCTGCTTCCAGAACTTTTTCTGCAACAAGGTAGCTTTCACGGGGAGTAAACCCGCCGATGCAGACGGCCGTATCGGCTTCTTTAACATGCAGGCTGCCGGCATCAGCGTCTGAATACACGGCAATGGTACGAATCCCCATGCGCCGACAGGTTCGAATAATACGTCGGGCAATTTCGCCACGGTTTGCAATTAAGAGCGAGGTAAACATTCACGAAATTACCAATGATACCACCCTTCACTGTCCCGAAGCGTCGTTCTGCTCACCGTACCATTGTCCCGAGTTCCTATCTTTACACCATGATACGTGCAGTAGTTTTTGATCTCGACAATACCCTTGTGGATTTTATGGCCATGAAGCGCCAGGCTGTAGATGCCGCCATTGGTGCAATGATGGACGCCGGGCTGCAACTCACGTTTGATCAGGTAAAGGAGCATATCGACAGTATTTATGCCGAACTGGGCATCGAATACCAGAAGGTGTTCGATATGTTACTTGAAAACGTGCTTGGCTATGTTGACCCGCGGATTATTTCCGCAGGCATCATCGCCTACCGCCGTGCTCGCGAAGCTGCCCTCAAGCCGTATCCGCACGTAACGGCAACGCTGATGCAGCTTAACCGTAAAGGCCTCCGTCTGGGCATTCTGAGCGATGCACCCACACGGGAAGCATGGCTGCGATTGTGCTTTATCAACTACCATCACTTTTTTGATGAAGTGGTCACGTTTGATGACACCGGAAAACGCAAACCCGACCCTGCGCCGTTCAGGCTTATCCTGAACCGACTCAATGTTCAGCCCCACGAGGCAATTATGGTGGGCGATTGGGCAGAACGCGATATGGTGGGTGCTAAGAACGTGGGGATGAAAACTGCCTTTGCCAAGTACGGTGATTCGTTTGGCAACCAGATTACCGAGGGTGTGGATTATGTGCTGGACGAGATAAAACAACTGCTTACCATCGTTGAGGTGTAATGGATGAAACTACCAGTGTACACATATAACCACCCGATCCTAAAGCAAAAAACACAGCCCGTTGCCGAGATGTCCGATACCGTACGCACGCTTATCAGCAACATGTTCGAAACCATGTACCATGCCAATGGTGTGGGACTTGCAGCAAATCAGGTTGGTAAGGGGCTTTCACTCACGGTGATCGATATCACCGATGCCGACGAAGAAGCAGAAACCGACGGACCCATTGTGCTGATAAACCCTGTAATCGAGGCGTTTAGCGAAGAAGAAGAAGAGTTCGAAGAAGGCTGCCTGTCACTGCCGGAATACCGCGATATTGTTGTGAGACCGGCGGCAATACAGGTACGGTACTTCGATAAAGACATGCACGATACAGTCCGCGAAGTTGATGGTTTCCTTGCCCGTGTAATGCAGCATGAAATCGACCACCTTAACGGAGTTTACTTTTTCGAGCGCCTGTCACCAGTACGCCGCATGCTGTCACAAAGCAAGCTTAAACGGATTGCAAAGGGTGACTTTGATGTTCCCTACGAAACGGTCGGCGGCTAAAGCCCCTTTCCCAATACCTAATCATCAGGAATCCTGGTTGTCGATCTGCGCCCGCTGGAGGTGACCGCTAAAGTCAACATACACCGTTTTCCACTCAGTGAAGATATCAAACACCGTCCATCCGCCTTCGCGATGTCCGTTACCGGTTCCCTTAATCCCGCCAAATGGCATGTGCGCTTCGGCACCAATGGTGGGTGCGTTGATGTAGGTGATACCTGCCTGCAGGTCGCGCATTGCAACAAAGGCACGGTTAACATCCTGGGTGTACATACTGCTGGATAAACCATAGTCACTGTTGTTAGCAGCGGCAACGGCTTCGGCAAACGATGACACGGTGCAAATGCTTAGCACGGGACCAAAAATCTCTTCCTGAAAGATTCTGTGATGCTGCTGCACGCCATCGAAGATTGTTGGCTGGATAAAGTAGCCGCGATCACATCCGCCCTGGGTAGCAACTCCTCCGCCTAAGATGCACGTGGCCTCCGACTTGCCGATTTCGATATACTTCAAGATCTTGTTGAATTGCTTTTCGTTGATCACCGGTCCTACCTGTGTTCCCTCTACTCTGCCGTCACCAAGAACAAGTGTTTTGGCACGCGAGCAGAGCATGTCAACAAATGTATCATGGACGTTTTCATGCACAATCAGCCTGCTGGTGGCAGTGCATCGCTGACCGGTAGTCCCGAACGCTCCCCACAGAACCCCATCCAGTGCCAGCTCGAGATTAGCATCGTCCATAACAATCTGAGCATTTTTACCGCCCATCTCCAATGACACACGTTTGTTCAGCGCACCACACCGCTCGGCAATTGCCTTCCCGGTGGTGGTACTGCCGGTAAAACCAATAAGGGCAACATCGGGATGTTCCACAAGGGCAGATCCAGCGGCTACACTGCCGTGGATCACATTAAACACTCCTGCCGGTACGCCCGCTTCCTGGAGAATTTCGGCAAAAATGTTCATGCTGTGCGGACTGTCCTCGCTGGGTTTTATAACAACGGTATTCCCACAGGCAAGTGCCGGGAGGATCTTCCACGACGGAACGGCAATTGGGAAATTCCAGGCAGTAATGATGCCGCAGACGCCAATTGGCATCCTAAAACTCAGGTTCACCTTGTTGTTCATTTCCGAGGGGACGGTGTGACCAAACAAACGTCGGGTTTCGGTTGCTGCATAGTATGCCGTGTCAATTGCCTCCTGGATATCCCCACGGGTTTCCGTCAGCGTCTTACCCATCTCACGGGTCATCACCCCGGCAAGCTCATCCTTCCGGCGGGTGAAGATATCGCCAGCCTTGCGCAGGATATCGCCCCGTTTTGGTGCCGGCATCAGCCTCCACGCGTCAAATGCATTCCGGGCTGCCGTTACGGCCGCATCAACATCAGCACTCCCCGACTCCGGGAACTTGCCGATAATATCGGTGGTATCAGCCGGATTACAGTTCTCGAAAAACAACCCGGCACTGCCGGTAACCCAGGTACCGTTAATGAAGTTTTTATATTCTTTCATGATTTTGCAGTTAAAAATGGATCTAAACCAACCGGTTGAATCACCGGCTTATCTGCACAAAAGTAGGCATTGCCGGGACAGCAGTCCGGCTACAGCAACAATGATTATACGATACACGTAAAAAGATTGTACTTTGCACCTTTGAATTATTCACTTGATTGTTCTGATCACCTCAACCGAAAATTCATGTATTACTGGTTTCAGGGAGTTCTGCTATGAACCGTAGCATACTGTTATTATGTTGTCTGTTGGTAACAACCTCACTTGTGTTTGCGCAGACGGAAGATGTCCTGCGTCCGCAAGGAAAGCCTGGCGGCTATAAGTCCCTTGGTAAGCGCTCATCCGTCATTGGCATAGAGGGTGGGATTAACATGGGGTTTTTGTCGCAAAGTATCACGCCAGTTAATCCGGATTTTCCTATTGCGAAGTCACCGGAACATGTGCTAAACAGCGGATTTGGCATCGCACCATCGATAGGTTTGTTTACAGACATCCCGTTAACCGGTACGATTGGTATCCAGGCTCGGTTTGGCTATCAGGGCAGAACAGTCAGTAATACAAAGTCTGACGCAATTGCTGAGGCATCAATAACCCAAAACGAAGGACTCATCAATGGTTCCCTGTTCACAGAGGCAACGGTTGAGTCGTATTATAAACTGGTTTACTCTTCTGTCTCAGTTAGCCTGCTCGGACGTTTTGACATAACAAAACAGTTGTTCGTTAGCTTCGGTCCGGTGGTTGAGTGGAGAGTTTCCAATGCCGAGCGTAGTGACAGAGTTACAGTGCTCAGTCCGGACGAAGTGAACTTCACCGTTAACTACTTGGGAGAGAGCGTTAGAGAGAAGACGATCACCCGCACTGACACGATTCAGCAGAGTATCCTGCCACAGGCGTCGTACACCGAAGCAAGCAGTTATGCCGCTTCCAGAGTTGCACTTGAATTTGGCATTGGCTACCGGTACCAAATTTCAAAAGGAATCTATGTAGCCCCCAACGTCCGGTATCAGTATTTTCTAACCAAACTCACAACCGGCTTCTCGTCACTCGATGGATCGCGATTGTTCACTCAAGGCTCTACACAAATTGACTTTGACAAGGCCAGTCTTAATCATCTGGCAATCATTCTTCAACTTGGATTTGAAATTTAAGGGGCTACGTCATGCGCAGTATTTTATCGTTTTTACTGGTACTTGGGTACGTGGTTGCAGCACATGCACAGGCAGTTCAGGTTAGTCCGATTGACCACAATACCTCTGCCGATGACTTTGCACCGGCACCCACGCAAAATGGTCGCGTGCTTATCATCAGCTCCGATAAATCGGGCAGACAACAGTTGTACGGTATGGAACGCACAAGTTCCGGGTGGGATGTGCCAGTACGTCTGCGTGGGGATGTGAATGACGGAGACATGGTGGGGGCTGCTTCGTTAACATCTGACGGACAGACGATGGTATTTTCTGCTACCAATCATGATGTTGAGGGGCACGGACGTACTGATTTGTACATGGCAAAGAAATCCGGCGGAAGCTGGAACAACATTACAAATCTGGGTGGAACCGTAAACTCGCAGTATTTCGATTCGCAACCAACACTGGCGGCAGATGGTACGATCATTATTTTTACCAGTGACCGGCCTGGGGGCCTGGGCGGAACAGACCTGTATATCAGCCAGCTTGTTAACGGCACCTGGAGTGCGGCCAGACCGTTAGACGGTGCAAACTCGCCCGCGAATGAAATGGGTGCTGTACTTAATCCCGATGGTAAAACAGTAACGTTTGCAAGTGATAAGGCAGGCGGCCTTGGCGGCTTCGATATCTATGTGGGAACGTTGTCCAACGGAAAGCTCAGCAATATCCGGGCTGCTGAGGCTCCCATTAATAGTGCAGCCAGTGAAATGTTTTATGCGTCGGTACCAAACAGTAACCAAGCGTTTTTTGCCCGTACCTCGGCATCCGGCGATTACGACATTTATACTGCCGTCCCCAACCCATTCCCGGGAGATCCGGTTACCACCGTTGAGGGTGTTGTTCAGGATATTACAAACAAACAACCTCTTGGTGCCGATATGGTGGTTACTGACCTAACCACCCAAAAGGTGATAGCAACACTGCGCAGCGATGATCAGACTGGTGAGTACGTTGTAACGTTGCCTGCAGGACGTGTGTACTCAATTACCGCAAAATCTCCTGGGTACCTTTTTCATTCGGAACGGTACCAAGTTCCACCAAATGCAAAGTCACAGGTAATAAAGAAGGATATTTATCTTTCTCCGTTAAAAGGCGGCGGTGCGCGTTTGCTGGTATTCTTTGATTTCGACAAGTCCGAGCTGAAAAGCGAGTCGTACCCCGAGCTGGAACGCGTTATTGAACTCCTCCGTCAAAACCCGGGAATGAAGGTACGGTTTGAGGGACATACCGATGATCAGGGCGAGGCTGCGTATAATCAAAACCTCAGCGAAAAACGGGCAAAAGCAGTTGCCGACTATGTTGTTAGTGGCGGGATTACTGCTTCGCATGTTTCCAGCGTAGGCTTTGGCAAAACCCAGCCGCTTATGGACGGTGCAAGTGACGAAGCTCGTGCTATGAACCGACGTGTAGAAATGAAGGTTGTACAGTAGGGTTTCTGCGCAAAACCAACAGGTCACGACATAACAATGCCCCTGAGCTGGATCACTCTACGTGTTGCTCAGGGGCTCTTTTTTTCTTACACCTGCTCTAAATGGGCCGTAAAATGCCGGAGGAACGGAGCCTGGTAGGTTATCGTATAGCCTCGCAACTGATTGCGGCGTTTATAAACATTGCTAATAGCTTCCACACAAAAGTCAATGTGACTTTGTGTGTAAACCCTACGCGGAATTGCAAGCCGGACCAGTTCCATCAGTGCACTGTGGGCAGTTCCGGATGCATCTTCACTTCCAAACATAAACGAACCAATTTCAACACCACGAATGCCGGCTTCCAGGTAGAGCTCGCATACCACTGATTGTGCGGGAAATTCATGCGGCGGAATGTGCGGCGCAAAGCGTCGGGCATCCAGGTACACGGCATGTCCGCCCGTTGGCTCCAAAATCGGAACACCGGCAGCCTTGAGTTGATCGCCAAAGTATTCAACCTGACCCAGACGATATTCAAGGTATTTCTCGTCAAGGCCTTCTTCCAGCCCCCTGGCCAGAGCTTCCAGATCTCTTCGTGCCAACCCACCATAGGTTGGGAATCCTTCAGTTACAATCAGAATTGTTTTTGCCTGCGCTGCCCAGTCATCGTTATTCATTGCCAGAAAGCCTCCGGTATTAACCATACCGTCCTTCTTAGCGCTCATCGTAGCTCCGTCGGCATACGAAAAGATTTCCTGAGCGATTTCACGAACCGACTTATCTGCATACCCCGGTTCTCTCATTTTAATGAACATTGCATTCTCGGCAAACCTGCAAACGTCCAAAAAGAGTGGAAGGTTGTGCTTATCACAAATGGCGCGAACATCCCGGATGTTCTGCATGCTTACCGGCTGTCCGCCGCCACTGTTATTGGTGAGCGTAAGCATAACCACGGGAATGTTCTTAGCACCTCGCTCCGCAATGAAACGCTCCAGTGCTTCCACATCCATGTTGCCCTTAAAGTCAGCCCGCACTTCGGGCTGCGTACCAACGGCTACTGGCAGGTCAACGGCTTCGGCACCCGAGAACTCTATGTTACCGCGTGTTGTGTCGAAGTGTGTATTGTTTGGTATCACTCTGCCAGAGCCCCCTACAATCCCACACAGAATACGTTCGGCAGCCCTACCCTGGTGGGTTGGAATGATGTGCTTGAAGCCGGTAATGTTACGCAATACTGTTTCGAACTTGTAAAAGCTTCGTGAGCCGGCATAGGCTTCGTCGCCGTCCATTAATCCCGCCCACTGTTGCGCACTCATGGCGGTGGTGCCACTGTCGGTAAGCATGTCAATGGTAACGTGATTTGCATGCAGCAGGAAGACGTTGTTGTGTGCCTCGGCAAGCAGTTGTTTTCGCTGCTCTGGTGTAGTAAAGTACAGTGGCTCTACTGACTTTATTTTAAATGGTTCCATCTTCATGATCTGCCTCCAATCGGCTCAAACCGCGCCTGGAAGAAACGCAGATACTTAGGCTCGAACACCATTTTAAGTCCGGGAACCGATTCGCGGTGTTCGTACAAATCAATAACAGTTTCCGCAACAACATCAAGGTGGGCCTGGGTGTATACCCGCCTCGGAATTGTCAGGCGCACCAGTTCAAGTTTTGGATAGTGATGCTTACCGGTTTCAATGTCGCGTCCGGCACTTACGATTCCACGTTCCATGGAGCGGATACCATTCTCGATGTAAAGCTGTGCCGCCAGCATTTGTGCGGGGAACTCGTCCTGTGGAATGTGCGGGAAGAAACGCTTTGCATCAAGGTAGATGGCGTGTCCGCCAACCGGTTCCACGATGGGAATGCCCTCACGAAGCAGGAGATCACCAAGGTATCCAACCTGGCCAATGCGTGCCTTGATATGCTCGTCGATCACGCACTCTTCGATACCGCGCGCCATGGCTTCCATGTCGCGTCCGGCCAACCCTCCATAGGTATGCATTCCTTCATACACCACAACCATGGCACGGGCTTCTTCATAAATATCTTTATCACGCAGAGCAAGGAAGCCGCCAATGTTAACAAGCAGGTCTTTCTTACCAGACATGGTGGCGCCGTCGCTGTAGGAACACATTTCAAAGAGGATCTCGGCAACACTCTTACCGGCATACCCTTCTTCGCGAACCTTGATAAACCAGGCATTCTCCACAGCACGGGTAGCATCAAAGATCACCTTGATACCATTCTTGTGAGCCAATTCGGATACCGCACGGAGATTAGCCATGCTAATGGGCTGTCCGCCGGCCATATTCACGGTAGCACCGATGGTAATGTACGGTACCTTGTTGGCACCATACTCATCAATCACGCGCTGGAATTTTGCCAGATCAACATTGCCTTTAAACTGGAAGTTTGATTCAGGGTCGTGTGCTTCATCGCAAATCACATCAACGAAATGAGCGCCGGCCAACTCCTGGTGCAAACGGGTAGTGGTAAAGTACATGTTACCCGGCACCACCGTACCCGGTTTAATCAGAATCCTGCTGATAAGGTGTTCGGCACCCCGGCCCTGGTGTGTGGGCACCAGGTATGGATAACCATAGTACTTCTGAACAGCTTTCTCCAAGTTGTAAAAGTTTTCCGACCCCGAGTAGGCCTCATCACCCAGCATCATTCCAGCCCACTGATAATCACTCATGGCATTGGTGCCACTGTCCGTCAGCAGGTCAATATACACGTCCTTAGAACGCAGCAAAAAGGTATTATATCCCGCTTCCTGAATTGCGGCAAGCCGCTCCTCCTTTGTGCGATTCCATATCCATTCAACCATTTTGATTTTGTAGGGCTCAGCCCATGAGCGACGTTTTCTGTTTTTATCCGGCATAACAGTTATAAATCTCCATAATACTATTAATAGAAACCGTACAAATTTCAGGCTTTCGGCTGTGGTATCCTAATGAAACCTTTGCACCTGCGTGGTTGCGATGCCGCAAATCAGTTAAACAAGGGCAAACAGTTTACTTGCCTTGCTGCGAGGTAACCACCCAGATTCCGGCAACGATCAGAGCCATTCCGATCGTCATTGAAAGACTTACCTTTTCACCATGAGCAAGTGCTGCATACACAAGGGTTATCAGGAATACGACACCGGTGCTTAAGGGGACAAAGACACTAACCCTGGTAAAGGTCAGAGCCATGGTGGTAAGCACAAACGAGGCTAACAGCAACGCAATTCCGGCAACGCCGTTTACAGACCACAGAGCAACCGCCATCTCTTTTGCGGATGCGTTGCGCCCGTCAAGCACCGAATGCATAAGCCCCATGCCTAAAACAGTACAGATGCTCTGGAGGACAATAAATATTATGAGTTTCATGATATTAGTCTGTGTTTACGGGTATCGAATGGTTCCGCAACGCTTCGAAGTACGACCGAATCAGGTTCTCGTAGTCTCTGCTGTACCGTTTTCTCATTTGGTCGAGCAACTGCTTCATAGCCGATGGGTCATTCAGTTTTATGTTGAGCTCGGCTGGACTGGTTCGCATCACGTCGACCCCGGAGTTACTTTCTCGCGTTTTTTCAAAATCACGTTCGTTCATCGAGCGTGAAGCATTTAGCAGCCTGCTCAAGATACGTTCCTGACGCAATCGGGTTTCCGGGGTAACCGAACCGGTCTGCATATCGGTCATCACTTCTTTCATATCATCGGCAATTTGCTGTAAATCGCCGATTGGCTTTCGAGTTCCGGCGATATTCCTGCGTTCCTGTTCCAGTTCCTGAATTGCTTTCAGCGCTCTTCCCTGCTGAGCTGCCAACCTTCCCAGCTCTGCCTGCTGTTGCGGTGATAGCTGTCCGCCCTGCCCGCCCTGTCCGCCCTGACTGCCTTGCCCACCCTGCCCCTGCTGTTGTCCGCCGGGTTGTTGTCCGCCCTGTCCGGGCATCTGGTTATTGATTTGCTGCTGCATATCTGCAAGTTTTTGCAGACGCTGGAAGGGGCTTTCGCCACTGCCCTGTCCCATACCGGGGCTCTGGCCTTGTCCGCCCTGGCCACCAGCGTCTCCGCTCATCATCTGACCAAGGGCGTCACTCATTCGTTTGGCGGCACTGTTCATGGACTGCATGGCTCCTTGTTGACTGCGTTGTGCCATACTCCCCATGCGATCCTGCATCTGCTGAAGTGCGTTTTGCATGTTTTGCAAGGCATCGCCCATATCCTGTGCCATCTCCGGTGTTACACTTGTGCTGCGTTGCGACAGTTGCATCATTGAATTTGCCATATTCATCATGGCTTCCTGAATTTGCTTTTGTCGCTGGGCAAGCTGAGTAAACTGTTGTGACGACGGGTCCACGCCCTGCATCTGCTTCATCAGCTCTTCCTGTTGTTTCGAGAGTTCAACAGCATCCTGAATACCTCGCTGCATCTGGCGCATTGCTTCACGCTGTGCATTCTTGTTCATCTGTTTTTTTACTTGCTGCATCTGTTGTGCAAAGCGCTGAAGATTTTTGGAAGCGCTGTTTTGTTTCTGGGCAGCTTTCTGCATATCGGCATGCGAGAGTTGCTCGGTAGCATCGTTCATATCTGACGTAGTTTGCTGGGCATCCAATTCTTCCATTGCCGCATCCATTTTGTCCTGAGGCATGGTAACACCAAGATCCTTCATCATTTTTTGGAGGTCCTCAGCATCCCTGGCAAGTTTCTCCGTGTCTTCACGTAGTTTCTGCTGTTGATCGGCTAGCTTTGAACGTGCTTCCTTGTCCATTGGATTAGTGTTTTGGGTTTGCTTTGCCAGGTCATTCTGACGCTGCGCAAGCTCCTCAGCCCTCTTGGCCAGTTCGTCTGCCTTCTGCTCTGCCTGAATTCGCTTCAGCAGATTCAGTGTTCGCTCGATACTTTGCCTGAATTTCTCCTCATCGAAGGTGAAGTTCTGCATAGCCTTTTCCAACTCTTCGGGTGACAGCTGCTTCATGGCATCCTGCATACGTTTCTGCATCCGCTCAAGCTCTTCACTTTTTACGTGCCGCATCAGTTCCTGCAGTTCCTTGTATTTCTCCAAGGTTTCCGGACTGATTGCTTTATGTTGTTGAAGTTTATTCGACATCTGTTCAATCCTGTCGGCAAGGGTTTCCATTTTCTTTTGCAGCTCCTGGCGGCGTGCAACTAAGTCCTCGGCCTTCTTGCGGTCTGACCACTGTGTTTGGGTCTGCGACTGACTTTGCTGTTTCTGAAGCTCGCGTCGAAGTTCTTCTGACTCCCGCTGCATTTGCTCAGTTTCCTTTGCCAGCTTGGTCAGGTCTTTTGATATTGATTCATGCTCCTTGTCGGTATCAGCAAATATCTTATCCAGTGAGGGCATCCGAACGGTATAGGTCCCTGTTTTTGCAGTTTTGGGTCCCGTTACTACATCGTTGTCAGCAACCTCGACGTAAAATTCAAAAACGTCATCGGGCGTAATATCAAGTTTGGTAAGGTCCCAGGTATACCCAACATCCAGTGCCGTTACCTTGGGCTGCAGCGGCAGATTAATGCTCCGGAAATCTTTTTCCGGCATTGCATACCGTGACTTAACAAGCCTGTATTTTAAACGCAGGCTGCTAAACCCGTAATCATCGGCAATCGCCATAAGCATCGGGAGTCTGGCACTTGCATCAACATCAACATCCTTGGTTGGCTGAACCATCGTGATGGTGGGATAGCCGTCGGACAACACGGTAATCGTGTGCTGCACCGGGGTGGCATTCTGCTGACCGTCACTATCAAGCAGCTGAATGGAGTACCATCCTCCGGAGCGAACCGCGAATCGCACTGTTGCAATGTTGCCGGAGATTGTCATGGGAAAGCCTGTCGTATCAGTCCGGACAGAGTCGTGCCGGGTTCCTACATTAACCACTGCTTTCCGGAGCTTCTTGTTGCTGACAACAGTCAGATGAACAACCGAGCCGGCAAGGGCCGTAATATCAGCACGCTGATCGCTGATTTCGGCAGGGGGCTGCTGCGTGTATGCCGGTGGTACCACCTTACCAGTCAAAGAACGGATTAGCGGCCTGTCAATCACAACTATTGTTGCTGTGTCAGTGGTTACGCCGGTATCGTTCCAGGGAGCAAATGCATATGCCTGCACCGTTGCAGTAATACCCGGGAAACGGTGAACAACACTCATCGACGTATCAAATGAAACAGCAATCGGAACGAACTGTTTACTGCCGGCTTCCCGGATATACAGCGTTGCATCCTTGGGGACAACCCCTTTTGCCTCTATGAAAATCTGTGCGTCGGATCCACGGAGAACGGTATCGGCATCCTGAGAAATGGTTAGTGAAAATGGTGCCGGTGGAAGGTAACTTTTGTTATAGTTTAACAGGCGTACCAACGACGCTCCGAAAATGCCGGGAAGCGTAAAGAGTAACACAGCAAGGAGAGCGCCAGACGTTAGTGCCAGTAACCATGCCCGTCGGGCCGGCTTCCGATTAATGATGACCGTAAAATCCTTACCATCAGCAGCGTTAGAAGCTGACTGTACGGCGGCCGATACTAATTCCACCGAGCCCGTGCTACCGGCTTGCAATTGCAATGCGTTCGAAAGTGTATCACGGATATCCGGGTATGCATCACCAACGCGGAGAGCTATGCTTTCTGCCGAAGCCATCGGCAGAAGACCCAGATACCGGGCAAGCGGTAGTAACAGGACTGACCAGGTACCGATACCGGAGCCCCCTACCCACAGCCACCAGAGAACAGTTCTGACTCCGATGCTTGCATGAGCGATCGCCTCGATGCCAAGGATGGCAATCAGTGACGCTGTCCATATCACAGTGCACACGCCTGCGGCACGATACAGATCCCACGCCTGCTCCAGGCGTCCGGTCTTCCGAAGTCGGTGTATGATGGTTTTCATTGCGACAGAGCGTACACGATAATGTTGGTACCAATTTTCAATGCTGCTTCCCGCTTTTCAGGCGGATCGTGATGAACGTCGGGGTCAGCCCAGCCATCCGACGGATTTGTTTCCACCGTGTAGAACACGCACAGTCTGTTTCCGCTAAACAAGCCGTATCCGCGTGGTGGCTTCCCGTCGTGTTCATGAATTTTCGGAAGTCCGTTCGAAAACTCAAAATGCGAATGGTAAATCGGATGACTAAACGGAAGTTCGGTAAGTTCTTGCTCGGGAAAGACCTTTTTTAATTCTTTTCTGATGCTTGCATCCATACCGTAGTCATCGTCGATATACAAGAAGCCGCCGTTATCCAGAAACGACCGCAAGCGTCGTGCTTCCTGCTCGCTGATATTCACGGTACCGTGTCCCGTCATAAACAACAGCGGATACCTGAAGATATTATCACTGGCCAAATCAACATACTCATACTCCGGTCGTACATCAATATTGGTATGCGCCTTTACGTACCGCAGCAGATTAATCTCGGCACTGGGGTCGTTATACCAGTCACCGCCACCTCCGTATTTAACACGCGCCAGCACCAACGGCGATGCAGCAGGTTCAGGAGCAACGCGAGCGCCCGGCTGTACGCGTTGGGTACTGCCGGGTTGCGAAAACGCTACCGCTGAAACGAAGAACCACAAAACAATCAGGAGAAACGGCACTCTACCACCTTCTTATTCTCCTGCTGGAACCATGGAAGACCGTGTACGTTAATGTCGTGTTCAATAACCGATACATTGGGAAATGCAGTTTTGAATTCGTTAATTTCATCAGTCAGGTTGCCGCCCTTCAGAACAGCCAGCACAGCACCTGGTGCGCGTACTCCGCTTGACCAGTGTGCAAGATCTTTTAAGGGGGCTACGGCACGAGATACGATAACGTTGAAGGCCGACTTGTATTTGCTGATGGTGCCCATTTCCTCAACGCGCATACGCACAGCATCCAAATCCTTTAAGCCGGTATGCCGGGCCATCATGTCAACAATTTTTATCTTCTTCGCAATACTGTCAACCAGCGTTACCCGCAGGTCCTGACGGGCAATTTTAATGGGCAGACCGGGAAGTCCGCCACCGGTACCCAGGTCCAGGACCCTGGCCTTATGCGGAAATTCAACATACCGCAACAACATGAGGGAGTGAATAAGATGCCGCTCAATCAAAAAATCCACATCCTTCCTGCTAACAAGATTTACGCTGTTGTTCCAGTGCACCAGCTCCCGATGGTACCGTTCCAGCAAGTCAATCTGCGCCTTGTCCAGTACGATGCTGTTCATTGACAGCAGAGTCCATGCTTCAAGCAGGCTTACCTGAACTATGTTATCTTGTACCATGCAACGCTCTCGTCCACTGTTCTCGGTTGTGATCTGTACATGGAACCGGGCTCACCTGCTCCCGCGCGCACTGAACTCGCTGCTTACCCAAACCTGGAGTGACTGGGAAGCCATCGTTGTTGACGATGCCGGTACGGATTCCACTTCTGTTGTTGTACAAAACTACATGGAACGCGATCCGAGACTGCTCTACCATCGCGTTGCCCAACAGGGCGGTACGGCAGCAGCCCGCAACACGGGAATCCTGCTCACGTCGGGAGACTGGGTTACCTTTCTGGATTCGGACGACGAGTACCTGCCTTCGCACCTTGAAAAACGGATGCACCTGATAACTGACATTCCGGGTGCTGATTTGTTCCATGGCGGTTTTACCGTGATTGGCAATCCGTACGTACGCGACAAGGACAATCCAGGGGTATCTATCCATTTGGATTCATGCGTCGTGGGCGGCACGTTTGTCATCCGGCGTGATGTTTTTCGCCGTGTTGGACTGTTTCCCCGAATCCCATACGCCGATGATGCGGAATTCTTTGAACGCTGCCGCTCCCATGGCCTTATCATTGAGCGGTGCACTGCCGCTACCTACGTGTATCACCGCGACACACCCGGACAGCTCACGGGGTAATCAGGGTTTACGATCCGGTTTTTTGTTTAACAGTCATACTTTCGCACAATGCCAGTAAATGCAACTCTTACGAAAATTCTGAATCGCCTGGAAAAAGCGTACCCAGATGCAAGAGTCGGCCTGGACTTTTCGAATCCCGTTGAGCTTCTGATTGCTACGATCCTTTCGGCTCAGTGCACCGATGCAAGGGTAAATATTGTTACGAAGCAACTATTTGCCAAATATCGCCGGCCCGAAGATTACGTCCATGTTTCCAGTGAAGAGTTGCAGGCTGACATCCGGCCGACGGGTTTTTTCAAGAACAAGGCTCATCATATCAAACAGTGCTGTGCCATGCTGATCCGTGACTTTAACGGACAGGTGCCCTCCACAATGGATGATCTTCTGAAACTACCCGGTGTGGGTAGAAAAACCGCAAACTGCGTACTGAGCAACTGTTTTAATATCCCTGGTATCACGGTTGACACCCACGTTATTCGGGTGAGCAACCGATTGGGATTGGTTGACACTCCTGATCCCGTTAAGATTGAACTGTTGCTTTCGCAGCAAATGTTGCCAAAGCGCTGGAATCAGTTTAACCATCTCATCATCACCCATGGGCGGACCACCTGTGTGGCCCGACGCCCAAGATGTTCAGATTGTGCAGTCTCCGATCTGTGTCCGTCTGCTTTCAACGTGTAACACAACAAGCAATTCATGCCAACCGTCACACATCACCACCGTTCAGCCACTGTCTGCAGTATGATCCCTGCAGTGATGATTGTTACGTTAGCCTTACTGGTAACCAGACAAGCTCCGGTTACGGCACAGCACACACAGTACGGCGTTCACGGGGGGGTTGTGTACTCTTTGCACGCAGCTCAGTTTACCCAGTTGGGTGATTTCGCATCATGCTGCCCGTCATTTACCGGCGGCTCGGGCACCGGCTTTCTTGCAGGTCTTCATGCAGCGTACCGGTTGTCTGACAAACTCTTTTTTGTTCCAAGGCTTACCCTGGTGCAGGAAAACGGGAGTATGCAGAGTGAGGAGTGGACGTTTGTGGCAGACCTGCGCGACACTCCGCGGGTGCGGCGTGCGATGTTCCTGCACGAGTTCACCTCTTCGGTTTCTTCTGTGGGCATCGAACCAACATTCCTGCTCGGTATCGTTGGTAACCTTTCTCTAACTGGCGGTTTACGAGCTGCGTGGGTCTTTGATGGTTCGTTTACTCAGCGCGAAACTCTGGTAGAACCCGATGATTATGGCAGTTACTTGGGGTCAGCCAGGACGTGGGTTAATTACCAGGAACAGATTCCGGATTTATCACCGTTCAAAGCCGAAGTTCTCGGTGGCCTGCACTACTCACTCTCTGTAGGCAAGGCGCAACAGTGGCACCTGGGTACAGATGTTAGTATCGCCATCCCCATTACCAACGTAACCAGCTCGGCTGAGTGGCGAACTACGAACATCAGGCTTGCTATTGCAGTGTCACACGGGGCCAAAGTGCCCGAAGCAGACACCAGTATCGCACTGCCTCTGGTACCGAATGCTGACACTGTTACCTTGCCTGCGCCTCCCTCGCTGTCACCACCTGAAATAACGCTGAAGCTTGAAGGACTCATTCAGAACTACCGGGTTCCGTTTGACTCGGTTCATGTTGAAGAAACTCTGATTGTTGACTATCTGCCTGTTCTTAATCATGTTTACTTTGACGAAGGGAGCAGCACTGTCCCCGAACGGTATTCAACTGCAGCACACCGCATGGTATCCGACGCACGGCTAACTCCTGTGCAGGCTACCACGGCTATTCTCGGCATCGTGGCTAAGCGTTTTCGTGAAAAACCGCAAACGCACATCACCGTTGTTGGCTCTGCCGGTCCTGATCTCGCACTCCACGGAATACGCCTGGCGCAACAACGAGCTGAATCAGTTCGCGCTTCCCTTGTGTCGCTTGGCATTCCTAAAGAGAATATCAAGGTGCAATGGCAAGCCGACCCGCTCACGCCAACACGCGCATCCGATCCGAAGGACTTCGCAGCAGCAGAAGCCGAAAACCGTCGCGTTGAAATTCTGGTGTCAGAATCATCACTCATGCGACCACTTGAACTCCAAACAGTACAAACGGTTGTAACACCTGACGATATTGCAGTTTCGTACAACATTTCGGCAGATACCACGCTTCGTGCTTCGCAGGTTTTTATAAATGACAGCAGTGTGCACCGCTCGACTGCACTGCAACATTCATTCACCATTCCGTCACCCACAGAGCCCGCGGAGCTGTTGGTTGTTGCAACCGATGTAGAGCACAACACTGCAAAAGCATCCGCATCCATACCCGTGAGCACCCTAACCATTCACCGCAAGAAAACCGAGCATCGCGGCAACCTTGAAGTTGAACGCTACAGTCTGATTCTTTTTGGATTTAACGATGCAACTGTCACCAAACAGCACCAGGAAATCCTGCAGATTATTCGTAATAAAATCAGGAAAGGGGCTTCGGTTCGTGTTATTGGTATGACTGATGTTGTGGGAAGCAAGGAGCATAACACCCTCCTTGCCCAACGAAGAGCAGAAGAAGTTGCGAAAGCTCTCGGTATTTCCGAATCAGAGATCGAGGCCACAGGATCACAAGCCCCGCAATTCAGTAATAACCTACCGGAAGGACGTGCATACAACCGAACCGTGATTATCGAAATTTCGGATAAACAGTAATCGCGGTTTTGCCTTACGATGGTTATGATGTACTTTTGATGCTAAGCACAATGTATTCATACCTGACGAGAGCCCGAAATGCGTTCTTTTGCTCTGCTTCTGATTCTGATTCTATGTTGTTTTGCACCGTTGCATACAAATGCACAGACATTTGTTGTGGTTGGTCACAAGCTTACCAACTACCCCAATGTTGAGTTGCAGGTATATGGGTATTCTAACCTGGGCATTCACACCGTAGTCTCTAATCCCGTTGTTACTGTTGACGGTACTGAAGTGCCTGCCCAGGGAGTTCTGGGACCATCGGCATCACCACGGAACATTTCGTGCATTCTCATGTGTGATGCCTCGGCAGCACTCAACATTGGCTCGCCCTCCAACCTTCAGATTACCAAGGCCGTTGCTTTAACAGCAACAGATTACGACAATGGTCTCAGTGACGAAGTGGGACTTGGCAAATTCGATATCCGGCCAACTCTCCTGTATGGAATGAACCAAGATAAACTCAGCTTAATACAGGCTTTGGATGATCTCAAGCCCGGTGTTGGATGCAACCTGGACAGTGCAATTCTTGAGAATACGGAGGGGGCTTTGAGTCACCTTCGTAGCAGCCGAAATGCAAGAGCACTCATTCTTACCCTGACTGGAACACCAAGTATCAATGCTGCTGAAATTATTCGCACTGCACGGAATTATCGTGTGGCAATCTATATCGTTGGTATCAGAACGGCTCTAACATCCGACGTACGGTCACTGGCCGATAGTACTGGCGGACTGTACATTGAGAATATTAACAATGAGGAAGACGCCCAGGACTTTACGCGGGCATTTATCTCGCATGCAAAGCAAACGCAGCAAACCCTAATCACGTTTACCATGCCGGATGCATGCACCAGTACCAGAGAGGTAACGGTAACATGGACCGAAACGAAGCGCAGCGTCACGCTCACACTACCATCAAACACCTTACCGACACTTGCTTGGTCTGAACCGGGAGGTGTTGATTTCGGAACCGGCACAGCCGCATCTGAACGCACCGTTCAGCTTACTGCCCTTGTCAACCCTGTTACAATAACAAATATTGCCATCAGTAACCCAGCATTTACCCTCGTTGAACCCATCCCTGCCGGTACTGTTATCCAGCCTAACCAGAGTCTTTCGGTTCGCATCGGATATCTGGGAAGCACCAGTGGCGTAGCAGGAAGTATTACCATTACCTCTGATGCCTGTGTGTACCAGCCATTATACCTTCGAGGTGGCAGCTATATCAGCGGTGACAAGCTTGAATTAACTACTCCAAACGGAGGCGAACAACTCAAGGCAGGTGTACCCTATAACATCACGTGGGCCAACGTCCTCCCTGCTGATGTTGTACGACTTGACCGGAGTTCTGACGGTGGGGTAACATGGACGCCTATCACGGAAACAGCGAGTGGATTACAATATCAGTGGAATGCTGGTCCGGGTACCGGAAGCAACATGATGATTCGTGTACAGCGAACGTCGCTCTCACCCGATGCAATCATTACGCTTGCAGGACACCGCGAACCGGTGTATTCTGCCGCATTCTCCCATGACGGATCACTGGTTATTTCCGGCGGACATGATGGAACAGTGCGTGTGTGGAATGCTGTTACCGGCGAGCAGATCCGCGAGCTGGGAATTCACGGTGCATGGGTGTGGACGGTAACCACTCATCCCACAACAATGGTTGGTGTTAGCGGAGGTCATGATGGTATCGTGCGTGCCTATCAGTTGGAGACCGGGGAACGCCTTCAGTCAATCACCGCACCATCAAGAGTCTGGTCAGTTCGGTTTTCACCTGACGGCAGTACTCTTGCTGTTGGCACCGACAAAGCAATCAGTATTTACTCGTGGCCCGATATGAACCTTGTTAACTCGATTGCGGTTGACGGCGGCCCCGTTTATAGTGTGAAGTTCTCGGCTGATGGAACGTATATTGTAACGGCCGAAGCTTCGAAAACAGTTGTCAGAAAAACCTCTGACTACCAGGTCGTTGCTTCGTTCGATGCAGCACCTGCCACAGTGTACGCAGCTGACATCAGCCCGGATAATTCAACGGTTGCTACCGGTGGCAGCGATTTTGTTGTACGTACCTGGAACCTGACTTCCGGTGCCATACGGAAAACCTCAGCCCCTTCCATAGCGTCGATCCTATCACTTGAATTTGCAAACGCAGGCAGCAAGTTGCTTGTTGGCGGAGGTGACGGCACAGCAAAAACCTTCAAAACAAGCTCGCTGGAATTAGAAAGTTCGTTTAGTGCCGGCCCGTCCCTGATATACTCTGCCACCGGTGATCCTACCGGTGAACGTATCCTTACGGCAGGTACAGATTCGTTTATACGAATTTGGAATATCGCTCACGCGGAAACCGTTACGGACCAAAGCAACAACACGTTCACCATCGTCGGCGGCGTAGGAACGTATTCGAATGTTAACCATGGCTCGGCAGAAATCGGCAGAGCCTTGCAGCGCAATTCCGTCGTGATCGAAAATACCGGGACTGACACCCTTGTAGTGAACGGCTGGCGTATGATTGCCGGTAATGTACAAGATTTTACCATCCTCAGTGCATCAGGTGTTAACCATATCGAACCGAACGGCACCCTAAACATTGCAACATCATTTCAACCCAATGCTGAAGGTGTTCGTGAAGCAATCGTAGAAATCGATGCCGGAGGCGAAACACGGCGAATTACATTGTCAGGCACTGGCATATCTCCGATTTTGTTCCTACCCCCTGTTGTGAACTTTGGTCGCAGGCTGGCCGGAGGTAATGCCGCCGACACTTCAGTCCTGATACGGGTGGGCACCACAAGCCAGCCGGTAACGATAACACGCACGCTGTTGCTGGGAGTACAGCAGGGCGCGTTTGAAATCCTTACGGGCGGCGGCGGATTTACGTTAAACTCGAACCAAAGCCGGACGATATCGCTCCGCTTTGCACCAAGCGCTGCCGGAAGATTTGCTGCCTGGGTTGAATTTACGCTGAGTGATGGCTCAACCAGACTCATTCGCCTGTATGGCGAGGGTGCAGGCGACGCCCGAATTCGCTCGTCAGATCAGACGCTGCTGTTCAACTCAAATCAGTGCAACACAGAATCGTCAACAAAATCCTTCTCAATTGGAAACCGTGGCACATCACCATTGGTGATCTACTCGATTGATATTGGGGGTGTTCACAGTAGTGAGTTCAGTGTAATGGCACCAACTACGTTCCCGGTTTCTGTTAATTCGGGAGACTCAGTTGACGTTCAGGTACGCTTTGCACCACAGACAGCAAGTCAGAAAGATGCTTCGGTCGTGATTTCGTCAAATGCGATTGACTCACAGAACGGTGTAACCCAGATTGCAATTGTTGCCAGGAAGGACAGTGTCGCATTCGAGTTGTCGAGAACAAACGTTGTGTTTGACAATGTTAACGAAAATGAGCAGGCTGAGCAGCGTATTACGATTTTCAATACAGGCTCGGTGCCATTGCGCTGGCCTGTTAACAGTACAACGATCGGAGCATTCCGTATCGAAGCAGCAACCCCGTACATTACCCCGCCCGGAGCATCCAGTGAAGTCGTCATTCGGTTTACCGGAGGCACCGTAGGCAATGAGTACAAAGGAACTTATACCTACCAGGATTCGCTCTGTGGCAGAAACATCGCACTGACGTTCGAGGCACACGTCAGGTCATACATTGGCTGCACAATTGACCTGCCCAAGACAAGTGCTTCCTTGGGAACGGTGGTGCAGGTGCCCGTTCGCATTATTAACAAGGTAAACTTTAACCGGACAACGATTACAGAAATACAGGCGCGGTTTAGGGTAAATGGCACTATCCTTACGCCTCAGGGTATTACCAGCGAGTTTCATCCGAATGGTGACCGCACCTTTGATGTTTCACTCCCAATTCCTACGTCCGGCGATGTATTGGCTACGATACCATTTGCTGTAACCTGGGGTTCTGATACAGCATCGGCAATTACAGTTGACTCGGTGTGGGTTAACGATACAGTCCAGGTTAGAGTCAATAACGGGCAGGTTGCCATTTCTGACCTGTGCCGGGAAGGCGGCCCCCGGCTACTGTTGCGCAACCGCAATTCGGCAGCCACGGTACATCGTCCGGCAGAGCTTCGTGTTGTCCCCCAACCCGCTTCAGCATTTGCCACCATCGATTTACATATTGTTGAGTCAGGCCCAACCACGGTTACCCTGGTTGATGCCTCCGGCAGAATCATTGCCGTGCCTGTTCAGCGTGATCTGGAAATCGGCGATTACCTTATCCCCTTCGATACTGCGATGCTAGACCCGGGAACCTATACCCTGCATCTTGTAACGCGTACTCATACAATGTCTCACCGTTTTAGTGTAATCCGATGAAGAATTTATCATTTGTCTTAGTATTAGCTCTGTTTTCTGCTCTGGTATTGGATGCACAAGAAACGCATAACCATGAAAAAACCACCAGGAATGCAACAGCTACTCCTACCGTAGAGTTCAACGATGCCGCCCGCATTAGTTTGTTCGGCAATTATGACATTAGCGTGAGTAGCGCGAGTTTCCAAGGTATCCCCGGAGTATCAAGCTGTTGTCCGGAATATACAAGCACCACGGGCTCCGGTCTTGTGCTTGGTGTTGGGTACATCAAGCCGTTAAATACTGATCTGACGCTGAACCTGCGAATGCACTATCAATCCTTCAAGACACCATTTACGTCAAACGAAACCCTCCCCATTGTGGACCTTGAAGGTGGCCCGTCGCAGGCATCAATAGAGCACCAGCTTACGGGAACCTTCCAGCAGATAAACCTTGAGCCCCTTATGGCCTACCGTCTGGCTAATAATCTGCAGGCGCTGGGAGGCGTTACACTGGGAGCCGTTTTTGCAGCTGACTTCAGCCAGAAGGAAGTTCTTGTAACACCGGTTGACGGAGCGTTTGCCAATAATTCGCGGGAGCGAAACGTGCAGAGCGGACAGATCCCGGATAACTCGGTGATTGCAGCCGGAATATCCGTGGGGCTTACATACAACCTTGCTCTCAATTCTGACCGCACACTGTTCCTGTCACCCGAGGCATTGTTTACCTTCTCACTGTTTCCCCACGCATCCAACATGTCTTGGACCACCCATCATCTGCGTGCAGGACTTGGAATCAGCTATGCACCGCCACCTGTTGACGATTCGCTGACTGATTCTGAATTATACGAGTTTGCAACATCAATCACACCACCAACAGCAGTCAGTCCTGACGTTCCCTTTGTTAGCAGCATCAGCCATAACGGTCTCACTGAAACCGGTGTACCCACCGATGGTAGCAGTATTACTCTTGAAGAATTCCTCTCAACCCGTATCAGACCCTTGCTTCCATATGTCTTCTTCAAACCGGGCTCTGCCGAATTGCCTGAAACCTATCGTACCCTTAGCTCAGATCAGGTAGAGCGCTTCTCGATGAAGAATTTCTACAACCTCGACGCCATGATTACATACTCACACGTTCTAAATATCATTGGCAAGAGGATGAACGAAAACCCAGCATCGGCAGTTACACTCACAGGCTGCGCCGATCCGCTGGAGAATAATGCATCCCTTGCTGCAGAAAGAGCACAGGCTGTGGCAGACTACCTGACCGATGTATGGGATATCGCGCCAAAACGAATTAACGTGATCACCCGCGGACTACCTGAAAAGCCGTCACGTTCTACTGACGCTGACGGTCTTGAAGAAAACGCGCGTGTCGAAATTTCATCTGCGTCACCCGAGCTCCTTGCATTTGTGGAAAGCTCCGATACCATGGTTGTTACACAGCCAAGCGCAATTCGATTTGAACCCGGCATCAAGCCAAATATGCCAATAGCAAATTACACGCTCTTTATTGCCAACGGACAACAACTACTCAAAACCTTTAGTGGCCCGGATCCGCTCCCAACAGCTATTGACTGGCGCATCAGTGAAAGCGTGCCGTGGATTCCAAAAACAGCAACACAGGTAAGCTACCTGATTGCCGTACGTGACTCCGGAGGTGCTGTCATACCGTCGGCAACGAAAACAATTCCAATTCGGCGTATCACGTCGCAAGACAAACAGCGCAGCGGTTCGCCAAATATTAAAATTGACCGCTACTCATTGATATTGTTTGGCTTCGATCAGGATGCCATTACACCCGATCATCAGGAAATTATCAGCTTGATTAAACAGCGCATTCAGCCGAATAGCACTGTTAAGGTTGTTGGTTATACAGACAGAACCGGCGATGCTGCGTACAACAAAGGGTTAAGCGAACGCCGCGCACGGTCTGTAGCTAAGGCATTAGGCGTACCTGAAAATAATGCCAGCGGTCGCGGCGAAGTGCTCCCACTGTATAACAACAACACACCCGAAGGCAGATTCTATTCAAGAACTGTTGAAGTCTTGGTAGAAACTCCTCAGAACTAATGCTATGAGTAACCACTGTGCATGCCGTTTAACGTACATCCACTGTCATGCGCATTCTGGTTATTAATTGGCAGGATAAATCTCACCCGCAAAGCGGAGGCGCCGAGTCGCATCTGCACAGCATCTTTTCGCGCATCGCTGCAAAGGGACACCATGTTACGTTACTCTGCTGTGGACATGGGAAGGCACCACACCGAGAAATATGCGATGGTATAAACATTGTAAGGATTGGCAGGCGGCCGTGGTTCAACTATATCGTCCCGTTATGGTGGACCCTGGTTGGTAAGGGGCTAAAGTTTGATATTGTTATTGATGATATCAATAAGCTTCCGTTCTTCACTCCCCGGTTTGTCAGAAAGATTCCTATTCTTGCAATCATTCACCATTTTTTTGGTGACAGTATTTATCAGCAGGCAGGCAGGCTCACCGGAAAGTATGTACTGTGGTTTGAAAAACAAATTCCCCGTGTGTATGCCAACATCCCGATATGCGTTGTAAGCGAAAGTACCAAACAAGAGTGCATTGACCGTGGAATTCCGGATAAGAATATCCACATTATTTACAATGGTATCGATGCCAGCCTCTTCCCCTTTGAAGTCACTACAAAAGCTACAACCGAAACACTGGTCTATTTTGGCAGACTAAAGCGTTATAAGAGTATTGATCATATCCTGCACGCAATGGTTAAAGTGCGCGAGCAATTTCCGAACGTTGTCCTGGATGTTATTGGTACTGGTGATGACCAGACGGCTCTTGAAGAAATTGCTACGGCACTTGGTCTGATCGACGTTGTCCGCTTTCATGGTTTTGTTGAAGACTCTGAAAAAGCAAAGCATCTGTCCCGCGCATACATCGATCTTAATCCGTCAGTGAAAGAAGGCTGGGGCATTACCAATATTGAAGCTAATGCCTGTGGCACTCCTGTAATCAGTGCCGATGTGCCCGGTTTGCGTGACTCCGTAAAACATGAATATTCTGGAATGCTCTATCCGTACGGCGATATTGATGAACTGGCCCGTCTAATCTGCCTGGTGCTTGCAGATGCCTCGCTGCGTGAACGCCTAAGCATGAATGCTATTGAATGGGCACGACGGTTTACCTGGGATGCGGCGGCACAGCAGATGCTTGAGTTATGTGCGGATGTTATTCAACAACGACGACAGAAGAAATAATGAAAATCCTTCTTCTCATCCTTGCTGCCGTATTGGGCACCTTCTCGGTGCATAGCCAACAGTGGATGTCATCTGAAGGCCGCGACTTCTGGCTGGCATTCCCTCCTACAGCACATACATCACGCAGCGGACGTCTGAGTATTTTCCTTTCGTCTGAGAACACAACGAATGTTACTATCGCCGCCCGATCACGCAGAGGTGTTGTAACAACGACTCGGCGGACAGTAAATGCCGGTGAGGTTGTAGAGGAGGTATTTGACCGTTCGGAGTATGAGCTGGCCTCAGCCGACTTCCCGGTGGGGTCACCCGGTGACTGCGAAATTGCTGTCCCAACCAGCATCCACATCACATCCGAAGCCGATATTTCAGTGTACGGCAGTGTGCGTGACAATCTCACCAGCGATGCCTGGCTGGCACTGCCCACGCACGTACTGGGGCTTGAATACAGGGTAATGAGCTATCCGTCGGACTACGTTTCCGGCTATATGGGCATGGCAACGTACTACCCAAGTCAGTTTGTCATTATCGCAACTGAAGACTCTACGATAGTTGATCTTACCCTGAGTTTGTCGAGAACCCGAATTGGACTATGGAAGAACAGGACAATAAAACTAAACCGCGGAGAAAGCTACCTTGTTCAGGCGTCAGTCTCGTCATCCAGCCGCCATGAAGACCTGACGGGAACCGTCATACGGTCAAACAAGCCAATAGGAGTACTGGGTTCGCACCTGCGCGCTCAGGTTCCGCTCTTATCCTCTGAAGCCTCACGGGATATTCTGATTGAACAATTGCCCAGTGTTGACACGTGGGGAAAACGTTTCGTGGTTCCGCCGCTGCATTTGCCTGCCGACGCACGGCAGGCAGAAAAGAACGACGTATCAGTCATTCGGGTCCTGGCACACTATGACAGTACTGATGTGAGTGTGAACGGCGGCGGATACTTCCCGCTGGTTCGTGCGGGCAACATCTGGGAAATGCCCCTCCAGAATGGTCGGACCATTGTTGCCACAAAACCGGTTCTGGTTGCCATTGTGGACAGGAGTACAAAACGTGACGGGAATGTGACATTTTCGGGTGATCCAAGCCTGATCATCATTCCTCCAATTGAGCAGTATCTCAGTAAGTATCGAACCATTAGTATTGAGCCGAGGCCGAATAACCAGCCGATCTATAACGAGCACTGGATCACTGTTTTTGCTCCACTGAGCACAACCGGAATACGAGTTGACGGTAATGCCGTATCAGCACTCACACCGTTTTCTGACAGCACGTTTGGGTACGCTCACATCAAGGTGAACGGCGGAAGCCACTTCTCTGAATCGCCGTTGCCAGCAACGACTGACTCGGTTTCAGGGTTCGGAATTTTGGTGTACGGATATGGTCCGGCCGAATCGTATGGCTATACCGGCGGTATGGCTTTTTCGAAACTCTACCAGCCAACAATTTGGTTACGGGTAGTAGATGCAAATGCAGAGCCTGGTGACAGTGTACACATTGCCGTTGTCGTTGACAGTGTAACAGAGCAAGCCTCACTTGATGCAATGCAAATCCGGCAGTTAAACGGTAGGGCCGCCTTTAATTCCACCATACTGGTTCCTGCCGGTCTGCACTTCCCGTCATGGTCAGTTCAGGATGCCACACATGGGATGGTAGATGCAGGAAGCTCATTTACTGCATTGAATATCGGTGACACCGTTGCGATGGTTCACGGCGTAGTGGTCCTGGGTAACATGGTTGCCGATACAGTCCGCTACGACGTAGGTCACTGGCTTAATCAGAACCAGCAAGCCGTACCGGTTACAACCCACGTGTTAAACGGATTACTTACCGTAAACGGGATTTGCCGGGAAAACGGTGAACGGTTGTTTGACCCTACAGCACCACTGCAGCACGTTCGCACTTTTGATGTACTCGGCAGAGAGGTTCCAAAAGGAACTCATGGTTTACTGTTTGAAATCAATGCCGGGACTGTGCGACCGGTATTCAGATAGAAGGTTGTTCGGTCCGGCCCTGCTTCCGAATATACTTGGCAATACTAAAGCCAAACCCAAGTACCATGGTGATAACGCCAACCCACACCAGCGATATCCATGGCTTCACCGAAAAGTCAACCACAAAAATCTCGCGGGGTTTCTTTGGCTGAGCAGCTGAATCACGAAATCCAAGGACTGCTGTGCTTGCGTCGGGATTATCGTTATTCCTGGTAACACGCATTAGGCCTACCTGGTAGCGGGTGCCCTGAATGGTGGTCCACTCAGGTTGAAAAACCATACCCTGCTGACCGGTTGTAATCGTTGTAAGCAATGTCAGCGTATCGGTTTCATTCACACGAACCGACGCACCGAGCTGGATACCTCCTTCTGCATCAGCACCAACCGGTGTTGGCATCACAAAACCTTCCAGGCTAAGTGATACCGAGCTGTCGTACGGCATGACTATCTGATCTGTTTTTTTTAGTTCAACCGATTTGTACACATCCTCTGTATTTGTCGCCTTCGGCGTTAGGTAAAGGTCATTACTAATGCCCCATCGGATTCCCGGTTCCAGGAATGCACTCTCCCTGTTGTTATAGTCACTCCAGTACAACGTTGCAACCAATGTTACCGGTTTGGCACCGGGCTGTTGATCCGGCTGCACATCAACATAGTAGCGGAACTTTTCTCTATCGGTCCACTGCTTCTCGATTTGCTCACGCCCTTTAAATGTTAACGTGTAGCCACCGACTGATACCGGTTCGCCCTCAATAAGGACTGCATGGTGCATCACGGTAAAGTTGCTGATACTAACAACACCCAGAACAAGAAGAGCTATACCGGTGTGACTAATGTATGCACCCGCATTCGAGATCCCCCGACGTACAACCGTCCAGCCAATCTGAACATTTACAATCAGCGCAAACAACGCCGAAAACAGAAGAGCGATCATGCCTATGGCTGTAATGCCCAGGAATATCCCCGCCACCGTAAACGGCACAGCAACCAAGGCTGCCGTAAGAGTGCGTTTGCGGAATCGTTCCATTGTCGTGCTACGCCACTGTGTGTACAGGCTTAAACCATTTACCAGCATTACAGCAGGTACCAGGAATAGGTGCACCAGATTGTAAAAATCTGTGCTGACGGCTACCTTAGGCAGCGTAAGAATTTCCATGATAACCGGCCACGACGTACCAACCGTCACAAAGATGGCACTGGCCATGATCAATGCCGAGCCAATACTCAGGAAGAACTCCCTACTGGAAGCAGCAAACTCTTCCCTCGAGGCATTAATATCGCGGGCGCGATACAGGACCGCCCCAACGCCAAGAGCAAAGAATGTTGCCATGAAAACCAGAAGAATCCAAAAAGCAAACGCTCCCGGATCTACAAAGGAGTGTACACTTGTATCACCCAGAACACCGCTTCGCGTTAAGAACGTGGAGTACAGCACCAGCACAAAGGCAAGAATTGCCAGTATGATATTTGTTTTCACCAGCCCCTTGGTTCGTTTCTGAACCAGCATTGTGTGAACCAGAGCAACACTCACCAGCCATGGAATCAGGCTACTATTCTCAACAGGATCCCATCCCCAGAATCCTCCCCAGCCCAGAGTCTCATACGCCCAGAACCCACCCAGCATGATACCGAAGCCAAGAACAACGGTTGCAAACAGCGTCCACGGTAATGCCACGTCAATCCACCGGTGATACTCCCTCTTTATCAGGCCGGTCATCGAAAACACAAAGCTCACCGTCATGCTGGCAAACCCCATAAACAGAATCGGCGGGTGAATGGTAATCCAAACATTGTGGAGGAGCGGATTCATTCCCCTGCCGTTAAGCGGTACATCTGCCTGTGTTATTCCGCTTTCAGCAAATGACTCCCAGTAATACGCAAAAGGATTCTTGGCAACAAGCAGCAAGGTCAAAAACGTTAATATAATGCCAAACAGCATCATTGACTCGTGTTCATACTGCCGCCGTCGTGCGTAGGGTGTAACAACGACAGCGATAAGAGCAACAAACATTGCCCAGAGCAGGAAGCTTCCTTCCTGTCCGCTATAGAAGCTCGCGATAAGCAGGTGCAGGGGCATCTCGCGCGAGCTTTGCCGGAACACATAGGTAAACTGAAACTGGTGTTGGACCAGGTTGATAACCAGCATAGCTGAACAGACAACAAGTCCGCCGGCCAGCAAGAGCATTAGTGTTCTTCCAATAGCTGCGTATTGCTCAGCCCCTTTCCGGAATGCAAGTGCGTAACTCAGCGTTACACCTATACTCAGACCTAGTAACAGATGAATTACACTTTGCTCAATCATTGTACACCTGGGTTGCGTGGAAGTACGGAGATGCTCCGCCATGAACATGTCCCACAAAACGCATCACTGCTCCCACTTTAAAAGGATACTGTGGCGTCTCGCCGGTATATTCAATTACAAAGGGGACGCCTGCTTTATCTGTGCATTCCATTTTGCTGCCTGCAATTGAAGCAATTGTGGCAACGATTACAACCTTTGGGGCCTGATCGTTTTCATCGGCAGTTGAGGCAATCTGCGTTGCTGTTGCAAAATCAACCGATGCTGCTTCGCCATAGTGCCAGGCGATATAAAAAGCGGCAGGAATTAAAATAATAGTACAAATAACGATTATCCGCTTAAGCACCGGCGGCCTCGCCTTCGTACTTTGACGGGCATTTTGTGAGGACGTTTTGTGCTTTCAGGGTGCCGTTTTCAACACGACCTTTCACCACAATACTCACCGCAATTTCGAAGTTATTGGGCTTGGGACCGTTCAGTTCAACGGGGATCTTCTTCCCGTCTTCATCCTTCATTGTAAACCTGAAAATATCTTTTTGCTGGTCATAGCTGCTGCCATCTTCCTTAACCCAGGTTCCAACAATCTGTACTGTACTGCCAAGCCTTTCGGCTTTATCAACGTTAACATACTCAACGGTGCTGCCGGCAAGGGCAAACCAACCAATTAACGTAAGCATCACTATTACCAGCGCACCAAATAAATATCGTTGTTTCATCGATGTTGCTCAAGTTTTTTAATTTTTATGTCAAGCCGCCACAAGAACGAGGCAATACCGGCCCAGATGATCAGGACGCATGAGAGAACAATATAGGGTGCATTAAGAGCTAGAAATTCCATCATGGGTGTACTGACGAAGAAGTGTGCAATAGCTTGGCTATTCTGAACCGGACATTGGATAGCCAGAAGAAAAGAAGTGTAAACGAAAACAACGCAAGTCCGAAAACCCACTGTTTTGTAACGTTGATCGCATCACTCTTTGCTGAAAGCAGCGGGCCGGCGCCGGTATCATCCGAGCTGCCCGGATGAAGACCCGGCATCATCCGTGGCAGGATAAAAAACAGGAACGGAACAGCAACAAAACCAAGGATACTGTACGCCCCACTCAGTCGGGCACGTTGATGCGGATCCTGCACTGAACTGCGCAGCAAGAAATACGCACCATAAATCAGCAGCACCAGGAATATTGCTGTTTGCTTCGGGTCCCAGTTCCAAAACATCCCCCAGTTAAATCGTGCCCATACAGCACCGGTTATGGTAGCAAGGATTCCATACAGAGTAGCCACGGCTATCATGGACATGGAAGCGTGATCGTAATCCAGGTTTCTGGTCCGAAGGTACCTGATGCCAAAAATCATTGCCACAAGGTATGCCACGGTAGCAACCCAGCTCATTGGTACATGGAAGAAAATAATCCGTGCGCGTTCTGCCAAACCGGTTATGTACGGCATGGTCAGCACCGGATCGGTAGCCACAGTTCGGACACCGCGAAAATGGGTGTCAGTCAGCCGGCGTACCTCAACAACGGCTGTCTGATATCCGCTATGGGTATCCGATACAATGTTATCAACCTGGATTATGACACGAGAATCCCGTGCGTCAGCCCATAACCCACCGTCGGCCGGACGCAGTAATACCGGAACAACAATTTCTGAATCCATTCGGGAAGCGGTTACGGCATCAGTAACCGTACCTGCCGTTGGCGGCCATATACCCAGAACAAGCGTAACAGTGATCGTAACAATACACAGTGTCTTCCACCAACCCGGATAACCACCGTTTGCACCACGTTTCCACCAGCCAATGCCTAACCAAACTCCAAGAATCGTGGCACCCATCATGATGGCAAATTTCATGATGCAAAACTAACACACAGGACTGGTGTGACCACTCTGATACTCGGCACCTGTTGCGGTACCTGTAATCACTTGCCTACAAGACTCACACCGGTAGCCGTCATCACCGGCATCCGAACATCACCATGAATGCCATTAACCTGTGCATCGGTCCACCCCATCGTTTCCGCCATCACTCTGGCATCATCTTCCGAAAAGACTTCCGAAGAAACGATTCCCTGCACACGCACCGTGCCTTCGATATCAACCGGCACCACAAACGAACTATTCGTAAATGCTATCCTTAGCCCGGTCTTCCCATCAGTTATTGCCATCCAACATCCTTCGTCAGGACATACAGCAGTAATTGTACCCTGTACCTGTACCGGCTTGCCCTGCCGACTGTCTTCTGTTGCTTCCGATACACTCAGCACCTTCATATTGTCGGAAAGGGGCTCTCCAAACGTGGAAGGCTCCGTACACGATGGAATTACCAGGAACAGGAGAAATATGGCCGGAAGACAGATGGTGTTTATTCGACCCATGGCACGGCATTCATAAAAAAATGCAACAATATCTTCTCTCGCCGTTGTATCAGCAGGAATGAGGAGAGGAATAGTGAGCCAACTGCCGGACTTGAACCGGCGACCTGTTCATTACGAATGAACTGCTCTACCAGCTGAGCTAAGTTGGCGCTTTTTCAGGCTGCGAAGATATGAGAAAGTCGGCAAAGAGCAAGACCAAAACTTCGAAAATGGGCTGTCCGCTTCAGGAACGGTAACACAGCGTTAACAAGCTGCGAACAACAAGTTTGGCTGTTATCCGTTCGGGGGAGCCAACAACCGGACGTCGTGTGAGGGCATCCCGAGGGTACCGTTTTGTGATTCTGCCACTGATGCAGGATCGGCCGTGGCCCGGCGGAAACACAGGTATCGGCTGGCCGCGATGGTTCATTCACCACTCAATACTTTTGTTCTGTACGGCAGGTGTGATGCCAGGAGCGTTTACTATGCCGACAACGGCGTTTGTACCACAATCTGAATTCTCTGCGTTAACTTTCAACAATTACCAACAATCTCAACACATATCCTATGATGACAAAACTCTTCCAACCATTCGCCTCAGAACGGCTAACCGATGTCACCGTATTGATTCTCCGGGTCTCGTTTGCCTTCCTGCTGATCACCCACGGGTTTCCAAAGCTTTCAAAACTCCTGGGCGAGCAGCCTATTGAGTTCGCGGCCGTATTTGGCATGAGTCCGGGCTTCTCACTCACCATGGCAATGCTGGCCGAGTTTGGATGTGCGGTACTCCTGGCATTAGGACTGTTTACGCGCATTGCCGCTATCCCGATTTTTGCCACCATGATGGTAATCTTTTTTCATATTCATAGTGGAATGCCGTTGTCGAATCGGGAGCTTCCGTTAGTGTATTTGGTTTTGGGTTTCTTTTTTATGGTGCATGGTGCCGGTAATTACTCACTTGATGCAGTGCTCTCTAAGAAGTTAACGCATTCCGCACGAAACACATAGGACAACCGGATATTATGACGAAAGCGGATCTGATATCGCAGATTGAGGACCTCGAGGAGCAAAGCTCGGTTCTTGAACCGTCAGAAGGTGAGCGAGCCGCGCTCACCCGTCACGTAACCGGCTTTGCCGCAAGCTTCATCAACCGTTTGTCTTCGACCAACGCCTTTCAGTCAAAAATTTTACAATCTGTTGCAATTACCGGCAATCCAAGCCCCCTGACTGACATTCTGGAACTGTACAACTCCGAGGTCGTGGGAACCGGCATTAATGCGGCATCAGGAGGGCATCTGGGCTACATACCCGGAGGCGGCATTTACGCAGGTGCATTAGCCGACTACCTGGCAGCGGTTACGAACCCGTTTGCAGGAGCGTATTTTGCAGCACCGGGTGCTGCAGCGATCGAGAATGAAGTTGTTCACTGGCTAAAAGAATTATTCTCGTTTCCTGAAACAGCAACGGGATGCTTGTCATCAGGTGGATCAATATCCACGCTGATTGCTCTGACGGCTGCACGTGACAAACACGGCATTAAAGGCACCCATGTTTACTCGGCAGTGGTGTACCTGAGCTCACACGTTCACCACTCTGTTCAAAAGGCACTCCGCATAATTGGTCTGGAAGATGTTGTACTTCGCAGCATCCCCACTGACACCCGCCACCGCATGGATGCCCAGGTGCTGGCAGACCAGGTTATTGCCGACGAGCAATCGGGGCTGCATCCGTTCCTTGTGGTTGGAACGGCAGGCACAACCGATACCGGTGCCGTTGATCCACTGGAGGCTCTGGCTGATATTGCGGAGAAGCACGGACTGTGGTTTCACGTTGACGCCGCCTACGGTGGCTTTTTTATTCTGACGGACAAGAAACACCTTTTTAGGGGTATTGAACGCGCTGACTCGCTCATTGTTGATCCGCACAAGGGACTGTTCCTGCCCTATGGCGTAGGAGCCGTGTTGGTAAAGGACCGTCACGCTGTACTCCAGTCGCACTTTTACACTGCCAACTACATGCAGGATGCTGCCGATGAGGAGCTGGCACTAAGCCCGGCAAACCTTTCGCCGGAGCTTACGCGCCATTTTCGTGGACTTCGTGTATGGCTGCCCCTGCAATTGTACGGTACCAAACCCTTTGCCGCATGCCTGGCAGAGAAGCTTCTTCTGGTAAACTATTTTAGATTAGGGGTACAAGAACTGGGCTTCGAGGTCGGACCTGATCCTGACTTGTCAGTGAGCTACTTTTACTATCCTTTTTCCGGCGATTCAAACCACCTTAACCGACTACTTTTAGAACAGCTCCATGCCGACGGCGAAGTCTTCTTTAGTTCGTCACAAGTTGATTCACGCTTTGTGATCCGGATTGCAATACTGTCATTCCGAACTAATCGGTCAACAGTCGATGCAGCCCTGGCAATGATTGAACGGTGCCTACAGCGGGTACGTGCGAACGCGTAACGTCACAACATCCGTCGGGCATCCCTTACGGCAACAGTTCATCGCCGTTAAACGCCGTACACGCACGCTGCCTTAGCGCCAATGTAGTCTAAGAAATCTTTCTCGGTTAGCAGTCTGCCGCATACGCGTGAAATAATCTCAGCCGGTTTCTCAGTGCGTCCGTACTGATGGATATTGGTTCGCAGCCAACTCAGGATCGGTGCAAACGTGCCACTGCTGATTTTTGCGGCCACGTCAGGGATTTCGGTTTTCAACGAATTCCACAGCATTGCACCGTACAGCTTACCAAGTGTATATGAAGGGAAGTAACCAATTCCGCCAAAGCTCCAATGGACGTCTTGCAGGCATCCCTCGGCATCATTGGCGGGAACCACACCCAGAAGATTTCTCATGCCGGCATTCCACATCTCCGGGATGTCGGCAACCGTAAGCGTACCGTCCATCAAATCCCGTTCAATCCCAAAACGCAGGATGATGTGAAGATTGTAGGTAAGCTCATCGCTCTCAACCCTGTTCAGACTGGGACGCATTGCGTTCACTGCTTTGAAGAATGATTCCGGTGTCTGGTCAGCTAACTGATCCGGAAAAGCATCTCGTAACTTCGGAAATGCCCAAACCCAGAATTCTTCGCTCCGGGCAATGATGTTTTCCCAGAATAACGATTGAGATTCATGAATTCCCATACTTGCACCCTCGGCAACCGCAGTGAATTCCAGCTCACGGTTTATTCCCTGCTCGTACATACCATGGCCTGACTCGTGAATGAGGCCAAACAAACATGAACGGAGGTCGTTTTCAAAGACCCGTGTTGTCAGCCTGACATCTGTTATTGCAAACGAGGTACAAAACGGGTGGGCACTCAGATCAACGCGTCCGGTTTCGAACGAAAAGCCCAGCTGTTGAACGATGCTGCGGGCAAATTCCAGTTGCTCATTTTTCGGGTACGAACGATATAACACCGCATCGTGTACCGAACTGGTGTGCGGACCAATCTTGTCTAACAGAACGCGGGTTCCTTGCGCAAGGGCATCAAAAACCGGATTCAGTGCCTGCACCGACAAGCCGGGTTCGTACAGATCCAGCATTGCGTTGTATGGGTGTGCTTCATAGCCAAGGTACTCAGCTTCAGTACGCTTCAGCTCGGTAATGCGCTCCAGCGCAGGCTGAAACACCGTGAAGTCGGAACTGAGTCTGGCACGTTTCCATGCGTCCTGACCAAGTGAACTGGCCTTTGCAATTTCCTGAACATGTTTTTGCGGCAGCTTGGTTGCACGCTGTACATCGTTGGCAAACTGCCGGACAACGCCCTGCTGCAGAGGCGACAGAGCCTCTGCTCCGGCCATGGCCTCCTCTAAGGCCTTCCGTGTCTCGTCGGCAGTTACATGCGAATGCCGCAGCCCTGCCAGTGCTGATATCTGTTCTGCTCTTGCCTCGGCAGCACCGTCCGGCATATAGGTTTCCTGATCCCATCCCAGAATAGCCATTGCGCTATCCAATGAACGGATGGTGTGCATAACCTGTTGTAAGCTTGAATTCATGAGCGTTTAGATTATGAGCATGGCATCGCCATATGCATGGAAACGGAATCCGGAACGAATTGCACGTCGGTATGCTTTAAACAAGGCCTCCCTGTCACCCAGGAAAGCAGATGCCAGCAACAAGCCCGGTGAAGCAGGCTGATGAAAGTTAGTAATAAAACGATTGGCAATCTTAAACTCGTACGGAGGGTAGATAAATCGGTCGGTCCACCCCTTATTGGGTTTCACGATACCGCTGGTGAGCACACTGCTCTCCAGCGCACGGGCCACACTCGACCCTACGGCATAGACAAACCGCTTGCTCTTCAGCGCCTTATTGATAATGTCGGCATTATCTTTTGAAATCTCAAAATACTCACTATACATACGATGCTTGGTGAGGTCTTCCACCTCGATGGTCTCGAACACACCCTGGCCCAGATTCAGGCGGACCGTTGCAATTTTAATCCCCTTTTTTTCTGCAGCTTTTAACAGTTTGGGCGTGAAGTGCAGGCCTGCTGCCGACGGCGCAATAGACCCAACTTTTTCGGGATTCGCAAACACGCACTGATATGCCTCTTTATCCAGCTCTTCCGCATCGCGCTTAAAGTAGTCAGGTAATGGCATCTGGCCGATCCGCTCAATTACCTCATGCAAATCTCCATCGTAGGAAAATCGGACGGTGCGCCCTCTGGATGTTGTGTTATCAATGATTTCACAATAAATCTTGTTGTCATCAAAATAGATTTTGTTACCAATCCGTACTTTACGGGCTGGCTCTACTAAAACATCCCATATCCGTTCCTGCTTCTTTAACTCGCGGAGCAGCATCACTTCGATTTTTGCATTGGTTTTCTCCTTGTTACCAAATAAACGAGCCGGAAAAACCTTGGCTTCATTCACCACAATAACATCACCCTTTTGCATATAGTTCAGGATGTCCCGAAAATGCTTCTCCTCGATGTCGCCCGTTTCACGGTTAATAATCATTAGCCGCGAGCTGTCGCGCGGCTCAACAGGGTATTTTGCAACAGAGTTTTTAGGTAAAGAATATTTGTATTCAGACAACTTCATGATTTCTCCTTCGTTAACCGGATTAGTACGATTATGCTGCTCTAATAGTATGCTAATGGCAAAGACTACAAAAATACGGCTTTCTGAAGCCAACGTCAACGCGTATTTTACAGGTTATGTTCAAACTTGAATCCAAATACAGTCCATCCGGAGATCAGCCTAAAGCAATCGCTGAGCTGACAGACGGGCTTCGCAGTGGTGAAAAGCATCAAACGCTACTTGGAGTTACAGGCTCCGGGAAGACGTTCACGATTTCAAATGTTATTGCCCAGGTTCAACGGCCAACACTCGTGATGAGTCCGAATAAAACCTTGGCAGCCCAGCTGTATGGCGAATTCAAGTCGTTTTTCCCCAATAATGCAGTTGAGTTCTTTATCAGTTACTACGACTACTACCAACCCGAAGCCTATGTTCCGGCAACCGACGTGTACATCGAGAAAGACATGTCGATTAACGACGAAATAGACAGGCTTCGGTTGCGTGCAACAAGTGCATTGGTGGAGGGGCGACGGGATGTTATCGTGGTAGCCAGTGTAAGCTGTATTTACGGAATCGGTGCCAAGGAAGACTTTAAAGAGCAGTTATTGTTTTTAAAAACCGGGATGCCGTTCACACGACAGCAGTTGATTTACCGGCTTAGTAATATTCACTACTCCAGAAACGATTTTGATTTCGTGCGTGGAACGTTCAGAGTGCGCGGTGATATCGTTGACGTTGCGCCCGCTGGTGAGGATAAACGGGCATTGCGCATCGAGCTGTTTGACAACGAAATCGAACGGCTGTCATGGATTGATCAGCATTCCGGTACGCTGATTGAAAAAACCGACTCTGCACTGCTCTACCCTGCCCGCCTGTTCGTTACTACTCAGAATTCACTCAATCGTGCTATTGGGGATATTAAGGACGAACTTGCCGATAGACTCAAAGAACTTCGAAGTTTGGGCAAACTAGTGGAAGCACAGCGTCTTGAACAGCGCACGCTCTACGATATCGAAATGATGAAGGAAGTGGGATATTGTTCGGGAATCGAGAATTACAGTATGCACCTCAGTGGCCGGAAGCCAGGCGATCAGCCACATGTACTGATGGATTATTTTCCGGATGACTATTTGCTTGTGGTGGACGAAAGCCATGTTACCATACCACAGGTGCGGGCAATGTTTAATGGCGACAGGCAGCGCAAGCTAACGCTTGTGGACCATGGTTTCCGGCTGCCTTCAGCTCTGGAAAACAGACCTTTACGGTTTGAAGAATTTGAACAAAACACCAATCAGGTCATTTACGTGAGTGCAACACCCGGTGATTACGAGCTGGAAAAATCAATGGGGGTTGTTGTGGAGCAAATCATTCGTCCTACCGGTCTGCTGGACCCGCACATTGAAATTCGTCCGGTCCACACCCAAATCGATGACTTACTCGGTGAAATCCGACGTCGCGCCGAGCGTAACGAACGCGTTCTTGTAACCACACTCACAAAACGGATGGCTGAGGACCTGACTGACTACCTTCAGAACTTCAGAATTCGTGTAGCCTATATCCACAGCGATGTTGATACACTGGAACGCGTTGAAATCATACGCGGACTTCGCTTAGGCAATTTTGACGTGCTTGTGGGCGTAAACCTTCTTCGCGAAGGACTTGATATGCCCGAGGTTTCGCTGGTGGCTATCCTTGATGCCGACAAAGAAGGTTTTTTACGAAGCCAGAGATCGCTAATGCAGACGGCGGGACGTACTGCCCGCAATGCCGGTGGTTTAGTGATTTTTTATGCTGATTCAATGACCGACTCAATGCGCAGTGTAATTGACGAAACAAACCGAAGACGCGAGCTGCAGCAACAATACAACAAAACGCATGGTATAAACCCCGTCACCGTCTATAAGTCACTCGAAGAAATTCTTGAAAGCACGTCAGTTGCTGATATCCAGCATCAAAGAGAACAAAAACTGAAGGCAGTGCAGGCGCAACAACTCCGCAAGGCGGCAGAACCTCTGGCAAAATATCTTACGTCAGAGCAGCGCACAGATCTTGTTGAACAACTGTTTGCAGAAATGAAGTCTGCTGCCAGGGATCTGGATTTTGAAAAAGCAGCTGCTCTTCGTGACGAAATAGCAGCACTGAAAGCTCTTGACGAAGCTAAACACCAACAGTAACGATTGTTTTTAGTATCAACGGTTGCTGTTTTTTGCTGCAATAATCTCCGAATAGATATCCAGCAGTTTCTGCGTAGCCGATCCCCATGAATAGCTGTCCACTGCCATTTCGCGAGCTGCATTAGCCATCGCCCTACCCATAGCACCATCATGCATACAGCGAACACAGGCATCTGCAAATGCCCTGGCGGTATCAGCAATCAGAACGTGTTTGCCTGACTCAACGGGTACTCCTTCAGCACCGGCAGATGTAGAGACAACCGGGATGCCATGAGCCATATTCTCAAGAAGTTTAATACGGACACCACTGCCACTCAGAATTGGAATGATGGCAACATCAAGAGTTGCCAGAAATTCACCGGCATCGGCAACAGGTCCGTGAACAATTACACGGTTTCCATCATGCAGCTTAAGTATCTCATCTACGGGAGCACGGCCTGCAATGTGGACCTGAATTCCGGGATCGGATTCCCATATCAGTGGTGCTACCGACCGTACAAACCATAGAATGCCCTCAACGTTGGGCGGCCATTCAAGACTGCTTACCAGACCAAGACGTTTAGTGGGTGGGTCCGGCCGACGAACCATTGCCGGGATATCCACACCCGGTACGATGGTCCGCACGATTCTCGCATCGGTATTATGCAAAAACCAGTCTGTATCAACATCCGAAACAGTAGCAACACCGTCAACAACCTGCGCTACCTTCCTTTCGTACAGCTCTGTCTGCCGGGCTAGGAATCTCCTGTACAGCCTGTGATGCAAGGGAGTAGAGCCATCACCGGCAAGCTGCTTAATAATGCGGAATTCAACATTATGGGCGCGGTACAGCACCGGCGGGAAAACCCCCTCACCCATGATGTGTTTGGCTGCTACAACAGGCCACACCGTGGGCAAATAATCTGCATGCACAACCTCTGGCATTTCATCACCAATCCTTCGAGCCAGCATCCTTGCCATTTCTGCACTCTGAAACCGGCGCATCGTGTAGGGAGCCCTTCCCAGTGATGAGTAAAGGGGCTCGGGCGTGCTGGTTAGTGCTTTTAGGGCTCCCGTCAGCGAAATCGACGTGTCAATATCTACAGCATCGTACCTGTCCACAAAGGGCAGAATATCCTGTGAGGTAGCACGGTGCCTGCTTGTATTCAGCGCTACAAACCAGATGGTATGGCCGGCAGCCTTCAGCTCCCGAACCTGGTAGAACGTACTTGACGAACCACCGTCCAACGGGAATGACGGTACCCGTGGAGCTACATATAAAACTTTCATGGTTGTTTCCTTTCAGAACTCATCAGCTTCCCGGATGCACCGATGACAGTAAGAATCATGACATATACTGGAGTCAACACAGGATCCACCGTTGCAAATGAGACAACCATACGTGTTCTTTTTGCCCACACGAACCTAAATATACCACCGTCATCAACTGCTGTGCGTAATTTGCATCTTATTCCCAAAACACATTTTACATGACAACACTACCCCCAATGAGTGTAATCAGGAGTTTACTCCGACTGCGATGGTGGATTATTGGTGCATCCCTGGTAGCCGGTGTTGCAACCTACCTGTACACGCTGACGATGCCTAACGTTTACAAGGCAACAATCAACTGCGTACCGGCTTCAAGTGACCAGGGCATGTTTGGTGGTGCTTCAGGGTTAAGTTCGGCACTGAAAGATATCGGGCTTTCAAAACTCACCGGACCCAAGGGTAACACCTATGAATTTGTTGTGGTCCTTTTTGCGCGACAATTACGTGACTCGATGATATCGGAGTTTAGGTTAGCTGAGCAGTACGACATGGTTGGGAAACCAATGAAGGATGTCCGCGAAGCATTCGAATCTGACCTGGAAGTGGTATTGCGGTCCGAAGGCAACTACGAAATCTCCATTTGGAGTACAGATCCTCAGAAATCCGTTACCATGTGTAACAGATTTGTTGCCCTGGCCAACACTGTTGCCAACAACGTCTTCCGTCAGGACGCTTCAAAATCACTGGTCTATCTGCAGGCCCGCCTTCATGTGATTGACTCGGTGCTTGCGGCGCTCACGGATTCAATTGGCAATTACTCAAAAACGTATTTGTTATTCTCGCCCGAAGACCAGGCTACCGCATCTGCCAAGGCATTTGCCGACGCACGTGCAAGCCTCCTCCAGCAACAAACAGTTTTAGGCATTCTGGAAGGCTCGTACGGACCGGACGATCCGCAGGCCAAGGCTCAGAGGTCATTGGTTGACGGAATTAGCAAGCAGATTAACGACATGACCACAAAGCCCGGTTTCTTTGGCAACTTCAGTCTTAAGGATGCCGCGGGCCTGGGTGCATCGTTTATGCGGCACGCCGCCGAATTCGAAGCCTATACAAAGCTCAAAGCTTTTGTACTCCCTACGTACGAGCAAGCCAAGTTGGATCAGGCAAAGAATACTCCCAGCCTTCTTGTGCTCGACACCCCGGTCCCGGCAGAAAAGAAGGACAGACCTAAGCGTATGCTCATAACAGCCGGTGCAACACTTGGCACCGGGATCCTGTTTGTCAGCATCGTCATGTTTGTGCTGGGCTGGAAGAATATGGTACGAAAAGCAGCCTGATTATATGATGCCTTTGTATATCACTGGCGGTTTCCTTGCCCTTGGGTTGTTGGTTCTTGGTTCGTACCTAATGATACGCTACCCGAAGGTTTGGCTGGGTGCTGTTCTCCTCGTTCTTGTTGGTTTTTTCGCAGATACCGGCGTCGGCTTATCGGCATCTGAAGTTGTCTCGGGTGCGTTTGTCATTGGCTCTCTGATTGTTTGGACACTCTATAAAATTGGAAGTGGCTACACCTTTGTCCGTTCATGGACCGATCGTTTCCTGGTAGCGTTTATCATTCTCTCCGTCACGAATTTGATTGTGGCCCTCCTCAATGGAATTAACGTTGGTGACTGGACCGTTGAATGGCTGATACTGTTTTTATTGCTGTATTATTTCCCGCTCCGTGAATATTTCGGACGTAGCGAGCAAACCTTCAGACAATTCTTAGTCCTTTCAGCTCTTAGTTGCCTGCTCATGTTGGGATACACTGTTGCCGATTACTATATGCGTACGCAGGACGGTTACATTTATGCGTACCAGGTCCTGAACTCGAGAAGCCGCTTGTTTGCTCCAATGTTTGTGTTTGGCGTTTTAATGGGCATACCCGTGTTATTCTATTCAAAAAGCATTGTATCACGACTCACGCTCTTTGTATTTATTCTATTAAATCTTGCAGGTATTCTCCAGTCCTTTACCCGAACGCTATGGGCATCACTCCTTGCCGGCATACCATTGCTCATACCTTTTTTTCGTCTGCGTCAAAACCTGGTCATTGCTGCAACCACGGTTGCTCTTGGTATTAGCGTTTTTACCATTGCCAGCATTGTCAACCCCAGAATTACAAGTTTGGTTGTTCAGCTGATCGAAGAACGATTTATGTCGTCGACCCAGCTCTCCGGTGGTGACTTTTCGTTTGAAACGCGGGTGAACGAAGTAACTGCGGCAATGAAAGACATACGTCGCTATCCGTTAGGGGGTGCCGGTCTGCATGCAAAGGTCATTTCCTGGGCGCCAATTTACAGTTACACAAATGAAGCATCGTTTATTCATATTGGCTACGTGTATCTGTTACACAAATTTGGTCTGGGACTTACCCTGATAATGATGACGGTGCTGATCGGCTTCAGTATCCGCAATATCCTGGCAGCGTATCGTATTTTTAAAGACCGAAAGGATTTAACCCTTGCCAGGGCTATTACAATAGCAATGCTTGCCATGCAACCAACACTGTATGCCTCAATCTTTACGGCAGAGCTATTTGATCAGCGCTACGGGATTTTTATACTGGTATTTTATTTTACGTTTATCGAAATCAGCTCATCCCTTATCAACAAAGAGGAAGAGTCTGCCAACTCCGGTAAACCGCTCATCAATCCTGAGAATGTAATTACAGCATGATTGGTCAGGCTCTCCATGGTGACTTTGGTTCTACAACACGTCAGCGAATTCTGAAGTGGTTGGTTTTCCTCATGGCCGGTGTTTTTATCCTTCGCCTGGGGTGGCTTCAGATTATCCAGGGCGGTGCATATCGTCTGCGTGCCGAAGCACAGGCCATCAAGCAAATTAAAATCGAACCGTTTCGCGGAATGATGATTGACCGCAACGGTATTCCAATTGTGCAGAACATACCGGGCTTCTCCGTAACGGTAACTCCGTATCAGTTTACCAGTGTTGTTGCCGTGCGACTGGCCAAAATTCTTGGTGTACCCGACAGTGTGATTCGGGCCGACGTTGCCAAGGCTGCACGGTTTAACAGATTTAATCCGGTAAAGTTTGCTGCCGGACGTGATATTGACTTCAGCACCATGAGTGCTATCGAGGAGCAGCGCGACTTTCTCCCGGGTGTTGACGTGATCACTGATCCCAAACGCTCGTATGATATTACCGGTAATGCCGCCCACCTTCTTGGTTATTGCAGAGAGGTTAGCGAATATCAACTAAAAGAACTTGGTGATGCCTATGACCCCGGTGACCTGACGGGAAAAACCGGACTCGAGAAGTCATACGAAGCCTACGTGCGCGGTCAGAAAGGCCTGCAGTTTGTTGCCGTGAACAACCGCGGACAGCGGGTGTCAAGTTTTAACGAAGGAAAGAGTGACGTTCCAACGCGCCGTGGTTTTGATCTGCAGCTTGGCCTGGATGCCAAACTGCAGTCATTGGCAGAAAAACTGCTGGAGGGTAAGCGTGGTGCCGTTGTTGCTATCGACCCGAATAATGGTGAAATACTTGCTTTTGCAAGTATGCCCGACTTTAGTCTGCGTGAACTCAGCGGGCGTACGTCACGGGGGTATTACAACCAGATTGCTTCTGATCCCGACAAGCCTTTGTTTAACCGGGCATCAATGCCTAACTATCCGCCAGGCTCTACATGGAAAATGCTTGTTGCTCTGGGATGCCTGCAGGAAGGTTTAATAACCCCCAATACCGTGTTGCACTGCGGTGGTGCGTATAACTATGGAAACCGAAGCATGGCATGCCACGGTGCCCACGGTGCGGTTACACTGGAACGTGCCATCCAGGTTTCGTGTAACGTGTATTTTGCTCAGTGTGGCATGAAACTCGATGTTGAGGGCATGAAGAAGTATGGTACCCTGTTCGGCTTTGGACACAAGACCATGGCTGATATCACCGAGGAAGCCTCGGGACTGGTGCCAGGTACAGCGTACATGGATAAGCGTTACGGTAAGAACGGATGGTCAAAATACGCTCCGGCAAACTGGGGCATCGGACAGGGCGAAATTCTTACAACTCCGCTGCAGCTTGCCCGCTACGTTGCCGCAATTGCAAATGGGGGTATCCTACTGCAGCCTCATGCCGTACGATCTGTTTACAACAATGTGTTAAACAAAACCGAAGTCATGCGCTATGCCGCAACAGACTTGCACCTTCGGCCCGACTATGTTCGTGCCGTTCAGCAAGGTATGTACAAGGTTGTGAATGAACCCGGTGGTACGGCGTCAAGCCTGCGAATTCCGGATATCGTCATGTGCGGTAAAACAGGTACGGCTCAGAACCCTCATGGCAGGGATCACAGCTGGTTTGTCTGCTACGCTCCTATGGATAAACCGCAAATCGCAATCTGCGCCATGGTAGAAAATGCCGGCTTTGGCTCAACAGTGGCCGCACCGATTGCCACAAAGCTTGTTGAACTATATCTGAAGGGGCGCTGGCCGGCCGACGTTCGGTCACCCGGCTTTGCTGCTCCCCCGTCTGCCGACTCGGCTCTGCCGGAACAAAAGGAAAAAAGCGATACAGTCAGGAAGCAGCCGGCATATACAAAAAAAGGACCGTTTATCGTTTCTGAGAAATGATAATTTTGATTGCTTCCCTGCTTGTTGCTCTGCTGTGTGGGTGCAATACCTCTCAGCAACAACAGGAAATTACACTGTGGCACTTTTGGTCAGAACCGCGTCAGCGCGAAGTGTTGGATTCTCTCATTGCCGTGTACGAGCAGCATCATGCGCATATACGAATCAAACCCACACCACTAAGCTGGACGGATGGCTACACCAAGCTGCTCCTTGCGTTTAACTCTTCTACGCCGCCGGATATTGTCCACCTGGGGATGGACTGGTTTGCCGAGTTTAACAACCAACATGTTCTGGCACCTGTTACGGGTCCGGTCCAGTACACACCGGAGGGTGTCCTGTGGGTTGTCAACGCCCGCACCTTTGTTCGTCATAACGGCAGTACCACAAAATTCGAATGGGGTCTGTGCGCCAGTGATGCTCATAACGTGATAAAACGCACGCTGCCGATGCTGTGGCAGTACGGTGCACCTGAGTTTTTCGGCAGCCTGCCGGTGTACAAAACAATGGATACCAACCTGGTAAATGCACTATGGACGGTAAGGGGGCTGGTCCATGACGGTGCTGTTGTTGACAATAGTCGTGGACTTGATGAGCGATTTGCACGCGGTGAAATTCACAACCTGCTCACCGGTTCCTGGATCGTAAACATGGTTAGCGGTAGCTCTCTTGCTGCGATGGAGGTCAGGCCGGCTCCATCTGTTCTTAACGGCGACGTGCTTGCCATCACCTCCGCATCGGACGTCCATGGTGCAGCACAAAACTTTATTCAGTGGCTAACATCGTATCAGCAGGCCAAAACATTCTGCCTTAACGTTCCGGATGCGGGTTTTCCGGCGTCTGACAGTGTTTTTGGCGACCCAGATTTCTCCGTATCCCTATTGCAGTCTGGCTTTTTGCAAACCATTCGCCTGTCAAAGCCCCTTCCCGTCACTCCTCATCTTCTTGCAATCGAACCCATAATTGAACGGCTTATCGAGCAGTGTTATTCTGCAGCAACAAAGCAGGATGTTCATGCATGGGTTATGCAGGCAAAAGCAGCCGTACGGAATATTGAACAGTCCCCGGCTCACTGATTACGAGCGGACGCTACTCTGCGAAGCCACTTATCTGCCATCCTGATGACACTTGCATCACCCGTGAATTCAGAGATACCAGTGATCGGTGCCCAGGCCAGGTCATGCGACTCTTCGCTGACAACATACCGTGTGTTGCCGGCCACACAGAGATACCGCACGTCAAAGTGGAGGTGCTCAGGTACGTCGCCGATTCTGGGAATTGGATGAATATCGATATCAAAAATCGATTCAGAGAGCAGTTCAATCTTAGAAATGCCACTCTCTTCGTGCGCTTCAGTTAATGCAACTCTTGAAATACACCCATCACCATCGGCATGACCGCCCGGCTGCACCCACGTATTCAGTTTTTTATGGTGCGTTAGTAAAACATGGTGCCGGTCAGGCGACAAAAGCCAGACGCTGCCGGTTACATGTCCGTACAGATTGCTACGATGAAAGCAATGCACTGACCCGGCTACAAATTGAATAAACGCTCTGGTTGTATTTTGCTCATCCGGAAACAGAACGGCATAATCGGACAGACGGCTTAGCAGCATCTGCCGGAATTCATTTTCGATACTGTTTGGACCCGGAGTGAATCGTTGGTCAGTCATGAGCTGTTATAAAATCAGCAAAATACTATTCTGGTTGTACTGTAATGGACAAAATTAATAAAAGTGAAGAAGAGTGGCGATCCTTACTCACCGCTGAAGAATATCATGTTCTCCGTGAAAAAGGCACCGAGCCTCCGTTCACAGGCGAGTATGTTGATACATCTGTGCCCGGTACGTACGAGTGCAGGGCCTGCGGTGCCCAATTGTATTCAAGCGGTGCTAAGTTCGAAAGTCACTGCGGCTGGCCAAGCTTTTATGAAGCAATGAACAGCAGTGCAATAACACAGACACCTGACCATAGTTTTGGTATGGTGCGAACCGAATTAACATGTAGTTGTTGCGGCTCGCACCTTGGACATATTTTTACTGACGGACCCAGGCCAACCGGAATGCGTCACTGCATCAACAGTATTTCGTTACTATTTCGTTCGGATAACCAAGCACCTGATAAAACCGATGATCAGGAGTGACTGAAGAATTTTCTAAGCTTCGTCGCCGTTTGAATCTGGAGCAGATACAAACATGGCACTACAATGAGCGTCAGGAACGTTGCAAACAGAAGTCCAAAAATAACGGCCCATGCCAGGGGTCCCCAGAAAGCAACACTATCCGATCCAACATGAAAATGCGGATCCCGAAGGTTTAGCATAGCCCAGAAATCAAAGTTCAGTCCGATTGCCAGCGGAACCAGTCCCAGAATTGTTGATGCAGCTGTCAGCACCACCGGATTGAAGCGAATAGCGCCACCCTCCACAATTGCTTCGCGAAGTTCTACCCCCTGGGCTAGCAAGATGTCGGTAAAGTCAACAAGAACAATTCCGTTTCTAACCACGATGCCACCCAGTGCGATAATCCCAACACCGGTGATGACAATCGAAAACTCAATGCCAAACAGAGTAAAGCCAAGAAGCACACCAATCACGCTAAAGAGCACCGTGCTCATTATAAGCACCGGCTTGGCAAGAGAGTTAAACTGAATTACCAGGATCAGGATAATAATACCGGCAGCGATGCCAAAAGCCATACCCAGAAAGTCAGCATTGTCAGCCTGTTCTTCCTGTGCACCCGTTTGCCTTATGGAATATCCATCAGGAACTCTCACAGTTTTGAGTGCCTTGGCAATCTGTGCATTGATGGCAGTAGCATTATATCCCTGCAGAACGTTGGATGCAAGTGTAACCACGCGCTGCTGGTTTTTCCGATGAATCCCTGAGAAGGATGACACATAATTTATGGTTGCCAGTGATGAAATCGGAACCTGGCGGAAAGCACCAGTGCTCATGTCACGGTAGGTGACCGGTAAATTCATCATGGCGTCGATGTTGGACCGCATGTCTTCCGACACTCTGATCTGCAGAGGGTACTCATCCTCGCCCACCCGCATCTTTGTTGCCTCAAGACCATGCAGTGCACCCCGTAGCGTAAACCCTATCTGTGAGGATGTTATTCCATCGATGTTTGCCCTGGCTCGGTCAACGACAACGCTAATCTCAGGCTTATTGCGCTCAAGATCGGATTTAAGTTTCTCGATACCGGGTATATGTAGCGAGTCAATAACTAAGGCACGCACCCGCTCGGTAAGTTGTTCCAGCACGGCAAAGTCATCACCGGCAATTTCGATACTGATTTCTTTGCCGGTTGGCGGCCCATTGGCCTCTTTTTCCACGATGATTTCGGCACCGGGTATATCGGCAACTGCCTTCCTAAATTCGGTTAGATATTTGCTGGTCTGCGGGTCACGCCGTTTTGCATATTCTTCGAAGGCTACCGAAACCTTCCCTTTGTTTGGTGCAACTGTACGGTCGGGTGAGCGCGGGTCACCCGCTCCCAGGCCCACGTTTGAAACTATGGCTGTTATATCGGGATTATCAGGTCCGATAATTTTCCGTACCCGTTGTTCCACCACCTTGGTGACCGAATCGGTTACAACTGCATCAGTCCCGATTGGAAGCTGGATATAAATGTATCCATAGTTCGGCTCCCCCGACGGGAAGAAAACCGGTGGCTTACCATACAGTGCGGCAAACACGATGGTAGCAACGAACAGAACGATAACTGATACCAGAAGGACTGCCGGTCTTTTACCGGCTAACATGAAACGCAGAAATGATCTGTACCAGCCCATCAGGCCTGGCAGGATTTTCTCCTGAAACGGCTCGATCAGGTACGGCGATAGAACGAATTTGTTCAATGTAATAAACGCAAGCACCAGGATTGCGAGGACGGCAAACCAAAATGCACCGGCTAATAGTGCAGCAATCATCGCCAGACACACAACACCAAGAAGGACCCACATTACTCGTTTGTTCATGGCTCCTTTTTTCCTGTCCATGAAGTCAACGGCAAAAACCGGATTAATGATGTATGCAACAATGAGTGAAGCTGTAAGCGTAATGATTAATACGCTTGGCAAATACACCATGAACTCACCCACGATTCCCGGCCAGAACAATAGCGGGAAGAATGGAGCCAGTGTGGTTAGAGTACCCGCAAACACAGGGGCAAACACTTCTGCAGCAGCATACCCAGCCGCCGTTTTTACATCGTATCCTTCCTTAACATGAAGCCGGTGTGTGTTTTCAATGACCACAATGGCATCATCAACGATAATACCCAGTGCCAGAAGGAACGAGAAGGTCACAACAATGTTAAATGTAAAATCAAGGCCGGGCATCACCGTGAAGGCAAGAAAGGAGGAAAGCGGAGTGGCAAGCCCAATGAATAAAGAATTCGAGACCCCCATGAAGAACATCAGCACGGTGGTCACCAGCAAAAAGCCAATAACAATTGAGTTCACAAGGTCTGCTATGTTTGACCGCGTTGCCTTACTCATGTCATTGGTTAGTTTGAGCGTAACACCGTCAGGAAGGCGCTGTGCCTGGTAGTCGGCAATGATCATCTGAATCTTATCTGACGCATCAATCAGGTTTTCACCAGATTTTTTAAGTACACTCAGCGTAACGACCGGGTGACCGTCCAGGCGGGCAAAGCTCTGCTGTTCCTTGGCCGTATCGATAACAGTTGCAATATCACGCAAGTACACAAGGTTGCCCATGCCGGACTTGACAACAGTCTCTTTGATGTCATCAACAGTTCGATACTCACCCGAAACCTTCACATTCCTGCGGATACCACCAACGTTTAAGTCACCTGCGGAAATGTTAACATTTTCGCCGGACAACACACTGCTTACGTCGTGGAACGATACTCCCAGCGACTGCATCCGGTACGGATCCAGATCAATCCGAATTTCTTTTTCAAGAGCGCCGATAATGTCAACACGCCGGATTTCATGCAATGACTCAATCTTGTCCTGCAATTCATCGGCATAAACTTTCAGGTTGTCAAGACCGATATCACCCGAGATGTTTACAAACATGATCGGGAATTCCGACATGTCGATTTCCTGAACGTCGGGCCCCTTAGTAAGTGAAACCGGCAAGTTTGCCTTGGCCCTGTCAATAGCATCCGTTACGCGTTGTTTGGCAACAGTAGGCGTAATTTCAGTCGTAAACTCTACCGTAATGATCGAAGCATCCTGAATGCTCTGACTAAGCACTTTCTTCACATCGGCAACTGACTTGATCTGCTTTTCGATCTGCCTGGTGACCAGATTCTCCATGTCAACTGGTGCCGTGCCGGCATTGATTGTGGTAACAAGGATCGTTGGCACAACAACATCGGGAAACTGCTCCTTCGGTAATCGGACATAGACTACTGCACCGATAATAAAAATCAGCACCGTAAGTACATACACGGTTGTACGGTTGTTAACAGCCCAAGCTGTTATCGGGAAGTTTTTATGATTACTCATTCAACCACCCGCACGCGTTGTCCGTCAGATACCAGCGTAACGCCATTGTGCACAATCACGTCGTCAGCCCCAACACCATCAGTTACCATTGCCGTTTCACCGCTCACCGCTCCGATAACCACTCGTGCCTTTGTAGCCTTCCCTCCGACAACTTTGTATACATAGGTACGGTCTGCATCGCGAACAACAGACGCGAGCGGAATCGTCAGGGCCTCATTAAATACTTTTTCGGTCAGCGTTATATCGCAGGTGGCGTTTGGTTTTAGTCCTGGCGAGACGGAGCGCAGTGGTATTTCAATCCGGAACGACCTGTTAACAGGGTTCACTGTTTTTGATACGATCCCCACCCTGGAGGTGATTGTATCACCGGTATCGGGAAAGCGCACCGTGACCACATCACCAACACGTATGGTACCGGCATAGGTTTCAGCAAGGTCTGCTATAACCCGCATGTCGGACGTATTAACGATCGTCATCAACTGCATGCCGGCCATGACCATCTCGCCGGCCTTGGGACGCAATCCGTCAACAATACCAGATGTAGGAGCCTTAATCTTTGTCATGTCCAACTGTTCTCTAAGCGATGCCAGACGCTTTTCAAGTGACTCCTTGTTATTCTTTGCCTGCAGGTACTGAACCTCGCTTCCTGCTTTTTGCTCGAAAATCCGCAGTTGCTTTTCGTACAGTGTTGTTGCAAACTCAAGCTGAGTGGTCACCTCTTCGATGCCGCGCTGAATCAGAGCATCATCGAGTTCAGCCAGCAGTTGTCCCTTGGCAACGGCCTGGCCATTGACAACGCGCAGACTCACAAGCTGTCCGGACGTTTTGGGGGCTACCGCAATTGACGACCGTGAATCGACGATTGCCTTCACGGTAACCTGCTTTTTAAAGGGGCCGGGACTTACGGTGTAAACCCCAACCGGAATTTGGCCATTTGCCGCATTCACACCCAACTGCTCTTCGAGCTGCCGGATTTTGTCATCAAGAGCATTGCGCTCGGTTCTGTACTTTTCCAAAAGCTCTCGTGACGGTTCGTGCCCTTCGTTAGAAGTACACGACACCGCAATGATCACGACGATTGCGAAGGCTCCGACCATTCGGAACATTGATGTGGCTTTCAAGTAGTTATTAGTCATTGTTGTAATAATCATTGTAGTATGTAGATTTAGGCTAGTGCATCAGCCCCTTTATCAGCAAAGAGGTTACATTGCGCACCACTTGTTCGCAGTTAATCTTACCGTATTGCGGGGGTAGCACCGAACTCTGACAGAGCAGCATCGCCCCACGGGTTGCAAGCATCAGGTCCAGAACGGTCTGATGAATCTTCGTTTTTACCGTAAAGAGACCGGAATCAACGCCTTCCTGAACAATGTTAAGAGTTGCCGTAAATATGCGACTGTCGATTTCGGCAAATTCTTTCATGTACGGCAGATCTGCCTTACAGCACTCAGCAGAGGAATGTTCATTTCCGATACGCACCAGTTCTTTATAAAAAATATTGTTTTCTGAAGTATACTGTAAGAACACATCAACACACCGGTGCAGTTTCTTATCAGCTTCTATCTTCCGAGCAGCTATCTTTTCAATTTTCGTTACTATTTTGTTAAAGTCTTCCGCAAGAATCGCCAGGATTAACTCATCACGATTTTTATAATACAAGTAGAGTGTTCCTTTTGCCACTTCAGCAGTACTGGCAATTCGCTCCATGGAACACTGCTGGATACCCACCTCAAGGAAAGCCGTCCTGGCTGCATCACGGATCACATCTCTGCGGTTTTCACGTTCACGTGCTTTTCGCTCACGAATCCCCATGAATCTCCTCCGCATATCGAATGTACTTGTCTGGTACCTTGCCAATCGACTTTTCAAAGTCTGCCAGCCGAATGTAATAGTCGTAGAGTGCCCCAAGCCTGTTCACCTGAGCGCGAGTAAGAGCACTCTGCGAGTCGTTTATTTCAAGCTGACTGCCGGTTCCTTCGGCATATCTGATTTTGGCAATCTCATATCCCCGCTCAGCCTGCTGTACATTACCGGCCTGTGCAATGATCCGTTCCCTGGCTGACGTAAGTTCATTAATGGAAGCGCTGACCTGCAGGCGCAGCAGGTTTTTCAGCTGGTCTACATGCTCGCCAAGCGTTTGATAGTCTATTGTAGCCTGATCCAGTTGCGATGCCGTTCGCATGCCGTTAAAAATATTGAGACTCAGATTGAGGCCGATAAATGCCTGCGAAGCACTCACCCAGTCTTTAAAATCATCGCTCTGTCCAGAGTTTCCGTATTGTCCGATGAGCGATACCGTAGGATAATAACCAGACCGGTACACATCAATGAGTTTATCTGACACCGCAAGCTGCGATTCCATTGCAACCAGCTGGTAATTATGCTTGAGGGCGCTCTCAGTGCTCTCATTTACGTCAGGAACGCTTCCTGGTTCGGGGAGTTCCACTGACTGCGGCTCCAGGGTATCCGTTTGGTCAGCATTCATATACGTCATGAGTGCTGCAACTGCGTTTTTGTACCCAACACGGGCCGATGTAAGTTCCGGTCGGATATTCTCGAGCGCAACATTTGCCCGAATAAGGTCGTACTCGGCAACCATCCCCTGTTCAAATAGAGTTTTAACTGTTTTCTGATGTTCAGAGGCCAGGTTATATGCAGACTGAGCAATCTGAGCCATCTCCCTGGCTGCAAGAGCAGCCAGGAATCTGCGTCGCGTCTCGGTAACAACATCCGCCACAGCCGCCCTGTACTGGTCTGTTGCCGCTCCAACATACTTAGCTGCTGCGCCAATACCAGTAAACACCGCACTATTAAACAACACCTGGTTAAAGGTTGCGGCCACGTTATACGAGTTATTTAACCCAAATCGCATGGGCTGCATGCCGCCTTCCTGAGGGTTCAGAAAGTTGGGTACAAAAAACACAGGGGCTTCCACATTGTAGTTGTACGTTGCACTCACACCTACAAACGGGAGCGCACCCGATAGTGCTTCGGTACGCTGGGCTCGTGCTTTTGAAATGCTCAACCGGGCAATGGCAATACTCTGGTTCTTCCGGATGGCGGTTTGGATAGCTTCATCCAATGTTACCGGGACGGCAGATCGTAAGGCAGGCACGTACATCGTGCATAGCAGCACACAGGCTGTAAGTAGTTTTCTAACCATAGGAGAATCCTGATTGACTGACTGATGGTCTTTTAATGACCACCGGTCACAAAATTAAGCAAGAACAGGACAATTCAAAAATTTCCGTGCAGCAAACAATCATTTTAATGATGGTATCCCAATACCTCTTTGCCGATGCTCTTACCTCAGATGCGGGATTAGGGCTGATGTCAGGAGGTTAAGATTGGGTGCAACGATGGTTGCATCGGTTGGATTGTGCGGTCCAACCAGCGCAGTATGAACGCCGGCAGCATGCCCGGCAGCAGCATCGGTAACAGAGTCGCCAACAAACCAGCAATGTACAGGCTGGAGCTGGTATTCACGGATAGCATCCAGAAGCATACCGGGGGCTGGTTTCCTGCGGACACTTCCGGTACCGGCAAGATCAGTACAGTAGTAGGCTGCATCAACACCAAAGCCCAGGGCTGAGCGCAACTCATCCTGCATGAAGGTATGCACTGCCTGCAGGTCAGCATCGGTCATAAGCCCCTTACCTACTCCCTGCTGATTCGAAGCCACGATTATAAGATACCCATGCTGATGAGCATGAGTCAGCAATGGGAACACGTCGGGGAGTACGATAAATTCCGACGGTGTGGTAATGTAGCCACCAACTTTCAGTTTATTTATTACACCGTCGCGGTCAACAAACAAAGCCTTCATTGCACTGCACTTGTTAATCGGGGTTCGTGCGTCAGGAGCTGCCCCAGCTGTTTGCCGATTCGGTCCCAATTGTGGTCCTGCTGAATGACTTCATAGGCGTTTCGTGCCAGATTGGCACGCTGTTCAGCGGAGGCGAGCAGTTGTACTGTATGAGCAGCCAGTTCAGATGGGGTTGTCCCAACCAGACAGTGTTGCCCGTGTTGTGCATTGATGCCTTGCAGACCACTTGGAGTAGTAACCACCGGACATCCGGTGGCCATTGCCTCAAGGAGTTTGTTCTGGATTCCTGACCCACCGCGATGAGGATGAAGGAAAACGGCTGATTGATGCAGGTACGGTACGGTATCGCTGACATTGGCAAACACTTTGGCGCCGGTACCACGAATTCGATTCAGCAGTTCCTTCTTTGGGTTTGCACCAACAAAGTGCATCTCAACCTGCGGCTCCTGGTTCCATACAAGCGGCATGATATCAGTAAGAATATGCATTGCCATAATGTGATTTGCCTCTACGTCAAGTTTTCCCACAAACACAATGTTCATTCGATGTGCCTGCTGTGCCTGAAACGGAAACCGCTGCAGATCTACACCATTGGTAACAATATGGTATCTTCCTTTAGGATTAAGGTTGCGGGCAGCTTCAAGATCGGTGGTGCTTACAAACGTAACCGCATCATAATCGGTCATCACCGACGCTTCGTAGCCTGAAAGTTTGCGAACTTCCCACCACCGAACCAGCCGTTGTAGGAGTGACCCTGTTGCATCGGCCGAACGTGTCTGATACAATGTCCGGCAGTCTTCGGCAACCAGGATCTTCCGTGGGCCCGTGGTATGGCGCACATACTCGGACGTACGCATGAAAAAGCTAACGATGTCGGTTATGGATTCCTGCCTCAGAATGTTGTCCACCACAACGTTAAACGAATCACGGGTGTAGTATGCTATTTCCAACGGAAGGCTGGTCCACAACGAGCGAATGCACCCGATACCGGCTGTTAACGGATTCAGCCTAACCACATGGAGCTCAACCCCCAAACGGGTGATAGCCTGAATATACTCGGCCGGGAGATCAGCCGACTGATTAAAAACCACGGCGATGACCCTGTTGTTATCGGCAAGAAGCCGAAGAAGATGAAATGCCTTTACCCGGTCACCGCCAATCAGAGGCCAGGGAAACCTGGGTGATAAAAAGAGCACCGTGTTCAATATGCGCCTCGTCCGCCCAGTACTGCCGCTGCTGTTCGGATAACAATGTACAGGTCAAGGAAGAGCGACCAGTTGCGCATATAGTAATGGTCAATGTGCGGGCGTTCTTCAAACGGTCCGTCAGCTCGAACTGAAATCTGCCATAGTCCAGATAGCCCGGGTTTGGTGTACTCTTGCAAATTGGCAACAAGCTTCATGGTGTCTGCAGAGAGATCACCAAATTCTCGTTCTGCAAGCGGACGTGTTCCCACAAGCGACATATCGGCTCGGATAACGTTGAACAGCTGGGGAAGTTCATCAAGTGAGTATTTACGCAGAATTCGTCCAAGCCTGGTAACGCGGGGATCCTCCTTTAGCTTATGGTATCGTTTGTACTCTTCACGGGCCCGACTATCTTCCGCAAGAATTGCCGCAAGCCTGGCCTCGGCGTTATTATGCATCGTCCGGAATTTTAGGATGGTAAACTTCTTTCCTTTCTCGCCGATCCGCTCCTGACGGAACAGGATGGGTCTTCCATTCAACACCAAAACCAAAACCGAGACCACAAGCATAATCGGCAGAGCAAGCATCAGCAGCGGTATTACCATCGCTATGTCAAACAGTCGCTTCTTGAGCCGAAGGGCAGGATATCGCAGACGCTGCTCTACATCTCCAATCGCCTGTGCATCGGCAGTCGTGTTTGAAATCCAGATTACCGAAGGGTTTACGTTTTCACCGATTACGGTAATATGGTCAAGGTGCTGGCAGTACTCATCAATGATTGAGCGAACCTTTTCAATACGTTTATGCGGCATCGTTACGATACCATGCTTTATCCGGTAGGTTGTACAAATCGGCTCAATCGTCTCCAGGCCGCCAATCACCGGAACTCCTTCATGATAACCGTACTCGGCAGTTTCGCTATCAGGTTCAACGATGACCATGGGCCGCAAGCCAAGCTGGCGGTGATTTCTAAGAACATCCACCGTCCGTTTTGCCATACTGTTTACGCCGACAATTAAAACCGGAATACCGTACCAGTCGAATCGTCCCAGCCACCGTCGTAAGGCCATTCTGGCCATGGCAAGCGTAGGAACCGAAACAAGGTACGAGCCAAGCAAAATAGAACGGACGTATGGCGGCCAGTCTCTGCTAAAGAACGAAACCGCTATAACCAGGGCAAAAACACCGGTTATCGTGTAAAATGTATTCCTGAGCTCAGCAATTGCACACGTACCATAACCGGGATAGTTTCCCCGCCAGGCCGATGCGAGCGTGTTACCCAGCACAAGGGCTGCCCCAATAAGGGCGTAGCCAGAAAACGGGATCGATGTTGGGATGCTGAAAGAGCGGATCATTAATGCCAGCCATAGGACGGCAGTTATAACAAACGCGTCATTTGCAATGAGCAGAACAGTTGTTGCCAACCGCCCGGCACGCAGGTCAGGGGCACGTTCTATGCCCCGCGCCGTGGCTTTTACATCCTCACCAAGTTCCAGCAAAGTTGGTATGTGCATGCCTGATTGAGTTTCTGGATTGGCCGAATTTAATCTGCCGGCTCATAAAAAGTCCAAAATTAGGAAGTTCAGCTGATACCACGACTATCCGAACCGGACATTTCATCGTCGGAATCCGTCAGAATGTATTGTAAACAATCCATATCGGAAACCGTTTCAAGGAATCTGCTGGGCATGCCAAGCACGTCATGGTGCTCTCGTTGGTAGGTTACCAGCGGATAGGTAAGAATGAGCGTGTCTTTTGCCCTGGTACAGGCAACGTACAGCAGACGCCGTTCCTCTTCAACCATGCCTTTGCTGCCCTGACTACGTGCCGATGGGATATTGCCTTCATTAACAGATATAACAAACACTGAGTTCCACTCGAGTCCTTTTGCACTGTGAATGGTGCTCAGGGTTAAAAATTCCTCGTCATCACCGTCGGCTGATCGTGCTTCAGCCGTATGGCTGGGGGGCTCCAGTGCAATATCAGCCAGGAATTTCGAGGTAGAGTCATACCGGGAGCAGATATTGGTCAGTACTTCAATATCCGTCCATCGTTTCTGGGCATCATCATGTTTATGGTTCATCACAGGCTTATACCATTCTGCCAGTAGCTGGGTCCGGCTGCCGGGACGTGCATCTGCCTGAGCCCCTTTCAGGATATCCCGTAACTGGGTAATACTGTGAGAAACATTTTCGGGGAGATTGGGAAGGGGGCAATTCAATGGGTCGGGAGCAGCCGCAAATCCGTCAATAATGGTTCGCGCTGTTTGTGTACCCACACCGTGGAGGAGCATCAGAACCCTGTACCATGCAAGGGTATCATTCGGGTTTTCCGTGATTCGGAGCAGGGCCAGGATATCCTTGATGTGCGCTGATTCAACAAAACGGATGCCGCCAAATTTACGATACGGGATGTTGGCTCTGTCCAGCTCGATCTCGAGATCAAACGAATGATACCCGTTCCGAAATAACACCGCAATCGATCCCAGCGGAATCCCCTGCTCACGCTGTTCAAGAACTGTCTGCACTACATATTCACTTTGCTGACGTTCGGTGGCGCATGCTACCCGGATCGGTAGGTCGCCGTGTTCGCGCGATGTTACCAGCTCCTTATTGAACATACCGGGAGCGTTTCTAATGATGGTGTTACAGATGTTTAGTATGGGTTGGGTGCTGCGGTAGTTCTGCTCAAGCGTGATAACTTCACAGTGGTCAAAGGATTGTGCAAAGGCGTGAATATTGGCGATATCGGCACCGCGAAACGAGTAGATACTTTGAGCATCATCGCCAACTGCCATCACGTTGCCGGTGCGGCCAGCCAAGGCTGTAATGATTGCATGCTGCAGCACGTTGGTATCCTGGTACTCGTCAACCATGATGAATTTGTATTGCTTTCGCAGCATGGTGCCATACGTTTCATGTTGGGCAAGACTCAGTGTAAACAACAGCAAATCGTCGTAATCAACCAATGCGTTGGCTCGTTTATACTTCTGGTACTCGCGGATAACAACAGCAATTTCATCGGTCTGTTTTACAAACCGCGGAAGATCTGTTGCGATAATGTCCCGCAGTGGCGTCATTGTATTGATTGATTTACTTGCCAAGTTTAACAGTGTTGATGCATGCGGAAAACGGCTCTTTGGCTTTGACAGGTCAAAGCGAGCTCGTACCAGGTGCATTGCATCGGCTGCATCCATCTGATCAAGCACGGTAATGCTCTTGGTTGTGAAAAACTCCGGGAGCGCTTTACCAAAACGCTGCAGAAGCTTGTATCCAAAGGCATGAAAGGTGCCACCAGCAATCCTGTCACAGCGTTTCCCAAGCAGTGCCCCTGCACGCTGTATCATTTCGGCTGCAGCTTTTCGGGTAAAGGTCACCAGGAGAATTGATGTAGGGTCTGCACCGTCCTCTACCAACCGTGCCACACGATACGTAAGTGTGCGCGTTTTACCGGTACCCGCACCGGCAAGGACAAGGGCCGGACCATTGGTGTGCATTACAGCCTTGTACTGCGCTTCGTTCAGAACATCACGGTACGCAATTGCATAACGCTTTTCTGACGGAGGGTTAGAGCTTCGTTTCAGAACAAGTTTTTTCATTAGTCACAAGAGTTCACTGCGTGGACAGTACTACGTTACACATTAACCGGAATTATGCTCATACTGTCTGCAATACCACAGTGTTTGTGACACCCGTACACACGTCGCGCTACGCGGCCATTGCTGCCACACAAGGAAAGGGTTAAAATTCCATCAGGTTCCGAAGCTGATTGGCAATCGCATCAACACTGGGTAGAACCGCATTCATCATTCCCTTGTTGTACGGTATGGGAACGTTGGCCGTGGCAATTCTGATAACAGGGGCATCCAGCCATGCAAAAAGCTCCTGTGAAATTGATGCTGAGACCTCTGCACCAAAGCCACAGGCAATGGTGTCTTCATGAACAACCAAACAGCGTCCGGTGCGGCGAACACTTTCAAAGACCATCTCCTTGTCCCACGGAACAATAGTCCTCAGGTCAATCACATCAACATCGGCCCCGGTACGATCGGCCGCTTCCGTGGCACGATGAACCATCTCGCCCCATGCAACAATGGTTGCCCTGGTGCCGGATCGGTGCATCCGCGCTCTGCCAAACTCAACAACATAGTTGTCACCGGGATATTTTCCCCTGCCCGGTCTGGTATCCAGAAGATCCCTGTGTTCCAGGAAAAACGTTGGGTCGTTGCCCCGGATGGCACTTCGGAGCAATCCTACGGCATCAGCCACAGTACTCGGGAATGCCACCCGCCACCCGATCGTATGTGCAAAAATGGCTTCACCGCTCACGCTGTGCCACGGGTCGCCTGTTCGTTTGCTGTACCCTACGGGAATCCGTACAACATACGGTGCTGCAAAATCACCATTCGTGCGCCAGCGCAGTGTTCCGGTATCGTTAATGGGCTCCATTGCGGGGTCTAGATACTTCCTGAACTGGATTTCGGGAACAGGAACCAAGCCGGCAATGGCAAGGCCAATAGAGCGACCAATGATTCCTTCTTCGGATAGCGATGTGTCAAACACCCTGTCTGGACCATGCGTCCGCTGCAGGTCAACGGTTGCGCCATGCACACCGCCCTTGACACCCACATCTTCGCCAAAAACCAGAACCCTGGGATTTACCGTAAGCTCTGAATCAAGTGTTTTTCGGATTCCGTCAATCATGTTGATACGGACGCCCTGTTCATCTGGGACATCAGATCCAGCAGGAGGCACAAGTCCGTCTGCTGCCATCCCTCCGTGCTTTGGAACCAAGGCGGGCTCTGCAAATACCTTTGAGAACGCATCTTCGGGTACCGGCTCCGGTTGCTCCAAAGCCTTGTGTGCAGCAGCCCGCACGTCTGCTTCGACCTCCGTATAGAGTGAGTTCCACCCTTCTTCGTCGAGGTACTTTTTCCTGATCAGAAATTCTTTCAGGCGCGGGACTGGGTCTTTGTTGAGTTCGTCAGTGCGCTGTTCGGGAGTCTTATACGACTGGTTATCAGCACTGGAATGTCCGCAGATTCTTGCCTCCCTAATCCGCATCAGCGTGGGTGTACTGGTTTCGCGTACATGTGCGACACTCTTTTCAATCAACCGCGATGCTTCTTCGGGATTGGTCCCGTCGATATCCACGATCCGAAGTCCGGTAAACGAAGCCAGATTTTCGGCAATGTTGCCGCCAGGAGTCTGTGCTGTACTGGGAACGCTGATCCCCCAGCCGTTATCGGCAATATAGAAAATCATGGGAAGCCGCATTGTGGTGGCAATGTTTAACGCCGACCAGAAGCCGTTTGATGCAGTAGAACCATCACCGCCATGGGCAACGGCCACAGCCCCTTTCCACTGCTCATTGCCAAGAACCTTGGTATGGTACACGATGGCCTGGGCCCATCCCACAGCAGGGGTGTACTGCGCCCCAACGTCGCCACTGGACGGAAGCACCGTAACACCACGGCGGTTCGGTAAATGGTGAACCACCCCAATGTCACGTCCACCGTTTCGGCTGCCCGCTCGGCCCAGTGGACCGGCAAATCCTTCTTCGAGTGTCATACCGGCAGCCAGCACAAACGGACGAGACCGGTAGTACACCGTGGATCCGTCGCGTCCATGCGTAAGACAGCGTGCTACAAGCACTTGCGACAGCTCGTGTCCGGTAGCGGAAAACTGATATGAGGCTAATCCCTTGGGGACAAATTCTGTTTCTTCGATTGTATCCATGATACGTGAAGCCAACACGGTGCGCGCAGCTTCGAGCCATTCACTTTTGGTCATGGGTACAAATCTACTAAGCTCAGTTTTTGTCAATGCGTTACCAATCACTTTTTTAACGAATAGCATCGTACATTTGCATCAGGGTTTCCCATCTACCAACAATAGTTTTTAAGGGGGCTTTATGAAGAAATTAATACTTCCGTTTTTGTTCGTGGCAACACTTGCCAGTGCTCAGTTCAGCTTCCCGGGATACCTGCCGGGAGACTGTCAGTCTGCTGCGCCTTCCATCGTTGATGGTGTCAGTGATGGCAAGGTGGTTGGCATTTTAAACGTTCGTGTGTCGTTGCCTCTGGGAACATCTCAGATAGATTTGGGAATGAGTCTTGATGACGGCAAGGCTCCGGTATGGCTGTACTTGGTCCATAGCACCGCTACCGACTCAATGTACACCGTACCGATAACACGTGCCCTGGGGTCATGCTCAAAGTTGCCGATCGACGTTCCGTCAGAAGATCTGGGCGATGATATGGAACTTCCGCTCATTCCGGTGCCAAATCAGTTTCTGCAAGGCACCGACCTTATGGGTAAGCTAAAGAGTAATCAGCAATTCCAGCAGTTTCAAGCTTCATATCCCGACAGCTTACCGCGAATAGTTGTGTTAGGAACAACCGAAGAAGAAGTCCTGGGCTTTCCTGAGAATACACCGGCATGGGTTTTTTCCTGGCCATCCGAGAATGAAGAATTTGGTTTTATGTGCGTTGTTAATGCTTCCTCCGGTGAAACTGTCTGCATTGGCAATACCGTGGATAACGTTACCGAAAACACACCGCAGGTTTCAAACCTTACAGCGTTTCCCAACCCGACAAACGACGTAGCATATCTCCAGGTACCCATCGACTGGATAACACAACCGCTGGTTGTTGATGCGGTGAACCCGGCGGGACAGTCCGTACGGGTATTCGATTCACGATTTACAATGCTGCCGGTGCAAATTCAAACCTCACAGCTGTCGGCAGGATTGTGGACGCTGGTTGCCCGCACCACCTCCGAAACACGTGTCACCCGGATCGTTGTCAGCAAATAGCCTGACGCCTGATACCAACTTAGTTTATCATTGCTCTACACACCATTTACTACGTTTACAACATGTACGAAACCGTTGCCAGGACAGACGCGGAGGTTTTCTCCGTCCTTACAAACGAATATCAGCGCCAAAGAGACAAACTTGAGTTAATTGCCAGCGAGAACTTTACCTCGCTGGCAGTTATGGAGGCACAAGGCAGCATACTTACAAATAAGTATGCCGAAGGGTACCCGGGTAAACGGTATTACGGAGGATGCGAGTGGGTGGATGTTGTCGAGGACCTGGCTCGCGACCGGGTTAAGCAACTCTTTGGTGCGGAATATGCAAACGTTCAGCCTCACAGCGGCAGTGGCGCCAATATGGGCGTGTACTTTACGTACTTGCAGCCCGGCGATACCGTCCTGGGTATGGACCTCTCGCATGGCGGCCACCTGACGCATGGCTCACCCGTAAACTTTAGTGGTATTTTTTACAATTTCATCCCGTATGGACTTAACCGTGAAACCGGACGTATTGACTACAACGTTGTAGAAGACCTGGCGGTTAAGCACAAGCCAAAGATGATTACCGTTGGCGCCAGTGCCTATTCCCGTGAAATTGATTTTGCGGCATTCAAGGCAATTGCCAACAAGGTTGGTGCCTTTTTACTTGCCGATATTGCCCACCCTGCCGGCCTTATCGCTAAGGGCAGGCTTATGAGTCCGGTACCATACTGCGACGTAGTAACATCCACCACTCACAAAACATTACGGGGTCCGCGTGGCGGACTCATCCTTCTCGGAAAAGACGTCGAGAACCCGTTTGGGAAGGTAGCTCCCAAGAGTGGTCGCGTGAAGATGATGAGTGAACTGATTGACAGCATGGTGATGCCCGGCATCCAGGGAGGCCCACTCATGCACGTGATAGCGGGCAAGGCCGTGGCCTTTGGCGAAGCTCTGAGTGATGCTTTTGGAACCTACATTGATACCGTGATTTCGAACGCTGCCGCACTTGCCGACGAACTGATGAAAATGGACTACAACGTGGTAAGCGGCGGAACCGACAACCACCTGATGCTGATTGATCTGCGCAATAAAAACCTTACCGGTAAAAAAGCAGAAATTGCGCTTGATGCCTCGGGCATTACCTGTAATAAAAATGCGGTGCCGTATGACACACAGCCGCCGCTGGTTACATCGGGGATTCGGCTGGGGTCGGCAGCAATGACAAGCCGAGGCATGACTGCCGACGATATGCGAACCATTGCTCATTTTATCGACACGGTTCTTACCAGCGTGGACGATCCTACCGTGCACAACCAGGTTAAGGCTGACGTCAGCAACTTCTGCCAAAAGTTCCCGCTTTACCCGTCCCTTGAAGGCTAATCGTGCTCCAGGTAGGCTACGCCATTGAATCTGCTTCGCCGCTTTCCGTTACCGGATAAACTTTGGTCTCATCAGGTTTTCAATTGAAAACACTTCGGCAAGTTTTTCATCGGATAAGAGTCCCTTGCGCCGCACGATGTCGGGGATGGCTTCACCTGTCTGCATAGCTTCGGCCGCAATTTCTGCAGAAACCTCGTAACCAAGGATTGGGTTAAGGGCAGTAACAATGCCAATACTCTTAAGGACCATGCTCTTTGTATGCTCTGCATTTGCGGTGATGCCGTCCACACACCGCTCCCGAAGTGTAATGCAGGCGTTGGTAAGCATACTCATACTCTGGAACAAGCAAAATGCGATAACAGGCTCCATGACGTTAAGCTGAAGCTGACCGGCCTCTGACGCAAACGAGATAGTAACATCATTACCAATAACACGGTAGCAAACCTGGTTTACAACTTCCGGAATTACGGGATTCACTTTCCCGGGCATGATGCTGCTACCCGGCTGCATCCGAGGAAGATTAATCTCGTTTAAACCTGCACGGGGCCCGGATGACAGCAGCCGAAGGTCATTGCAGATTTTTGATAGCTTCACGGCAACCCTTTTCAGCACTCCGCTGATTTGCACGTAAGCTCCGGTATCCCAGGTAGCTTCCACAAGGTGCTCGGCAAGTGTAACATCCACCTTGGTAATTTTTTTTAGGTATGCAGTTGCAAGCTGGGGATACCCTTCCGGAGCGTTAATGCTGGTACCGATAGCGGTAGCGCCAAGGTTGATCTCGGTGACCAGGCTGCGTGTTTCTCGCAAACGGGCTGCATCTTCGCTGATATTCACCGCAAAGGCCCCAAACTCCAGTCCAAGGGTCATTGGCACTGCATCCTGAAGCTGGGTACGACCCATTTTCAGGACATCCTTAAACTCTGCAGATTTGGTTTGAAACGACGAACTCAGCCTCTCGATCTCATCAATCAGAAAATGAAGTTCGTACCAGACAGCCAGCCGGAACGCTGTTGGATATGCATCATTGGTACTTTGTGAACAGTTCACATGATCGTTGGGACTCACAATGGAATACTGCCCCTTTGGATGTCCAAGTATTTCCAGCGCCTTGTTTGCGATCACCTCGTTTGCATTCATGTTGGTGCTGGTACCGGCACCGCCTTGAATAACATCAACAATAAACTGATCATCTAATTCACCGTTAATCACACTGTCGCATGCCTGCACGATTGCGTCAGCAATATCGGCGGGGATTACGCCAAGATCCCTGTTCGCCAGTGCGGCAGCTTTTTTTACGTATCCAAGGGCAGCAATAAAGCTGCGAAGTGAACCAAGTTTAATACCGGTGATATGAAAATTCTCGCTGGCGCGCAGCGTTTGCACACCATAGTACGCATCGGCGGGGATCTCCCGTTCGCCTAAGAAATCATGTTCAACTCTCATGCCTGCAGCTCCAGACTGATTCCATAAAAAGGTAAAACAACATCAACATCAAAAGTTTCGGCAACCATTGTGCCCAGAGCATCCCGGGCATCATCCTCGCCATGGGTAAGTAACACGTGCGGAGTACGACCGTCACGGTTTGCCAGCACTGCTGTTAGCCAGCGCATAAGACCGGCCTGATCGGCATGGGCACTCAATCCGCCTAATGTATGGATGGTAGCATTCACTTCCTTATGCTCACCCATGATTGTGATATGCTCTGCACCCTCAACAAGTTTACGACCAAGCGAACCGTGTGCCTGATAACCGGTAATAACAACGTGGGTGAGCGGATCGCTGATGTGGTGACGAAGGTGATGAAGAATTCTGCCGGCATTACACATACCTGCACCGGCAATGACAACATACGGGCCCTTTGCATCGTTAATTGCCCTGCTTTCATCAGCGTCATACACAAAGCGAACTGTCCGTAGATCTCTGCGCATTTCTCCTTGTTCTATCAGCTCTGTACTTTCATCATCAAACAGGTCGGCATGGATGGCGTAAATTTCGGAAGCCTCTATTGCCATCGGACTGTCAAGGTAAATTGGTATTCGGGGAATCACCTTGGTACGAAACAGCTCCGCCAGATGGTACAGCATGTTCTGTGACCGGCCAATTGCAAACGATGGTATTAACACCTTACCGTTCGTGCGGACAGCTTCAACCATGATGTTGGAAAACTGCTTCAGGGTCTGTTCTCTGTCCTGATGATTGCGGTCTCCATAGGTACTCTCGCACACAACAATATTAAACGGACCCGAAGGGGGTTCGGGGTCACGCAGATATGGCAATCCGATGTGGCCAACATCACCACTGAAGACCACTCTTTCGTTGGTTGTTTCAAGGACGATACTGGCAGACCCGAGCATGTGTCCAGCCTCGATCCATTCGGCATGTAAACCGGGTGCAACTTCTATACGCAGGTTATATTCAACCAGTCTGAACAGGCTTAACACCTTTCTAACATCGTCCGCATCAAACAGCGGTGCTTCTGTCCGCGGAAGCTTATGACCTCGTTTTTTTGCCTGCCGCTGCCTACGCTCAAAGTCCATCTCCTGAATGTGAGCCGCATCCGTAAGGACAAGTTCAACCAGATCTCTGGTTGCCTCGGTACCATAAATATGCTTACGATATCCGTCACGAACCAGCAGCGGCAAACGTCCGCAGTGGTCCAGGTGTGCATGCGTGAGCAATACCGCATCTATATCGGCTCGGTGAATGTCACCCGGGACAACATTTCGTGCATCATCTTCCTTATCGCCCTGAAACATTCCAAAATCAACCAGAACGGTACATCGCTTGGTTCGTACAAGGTATGCCGAGCCGGTAACCTCGCCGGCGGCACCATAGGGGGTAATCGAAAACATGACCGAAAATACGATAACGGCGCTCCATGCTCCCCTGCCGCCAGCCAACCCTCTGTTTCGGGAACGTGCCGTCTGACGTAGTTTCGTGTTGTGACACAAGGCAATGATAAACCACGGAAGGCATCGCATGCGCGCAGGTTGTTCAGATTTCTGAGGCCGTACACTTTTGTATTGGCCGGTGCTGTTCTGCTTACTCTTACCTCCTCGGCATTAGGTCCGTTACGCCCCTACCTTACCCAAATCGCAATTGATGAGCATATCGCAACCGGCGACATTCACGGACTGTTCGTCTTGGTACTGCTCATTTTTGGTTTCCTGCTCTTGCAAGGGGCTTTGCAATACGTCCTCACCCTGGTCATGAGCTGGATTGGTCAGAAGGTTCTGTATGATATTCGAACCGCACTGTATGCCCATGTAGAGCGACTGTCACTTCACTTTTACGATACCAATGCGGTAGGACGCATCATCACGCGCGTTACCAGTGACGTTGAGGTGCTGAACGAACTATTTTCACAGGGTGTGGTTATGATGATTTCCGACATCATGATCATCCTGTGGATTTTATTCTTCATGTTTCAAACTTCCGTCGAACTAACATTACTTACCTTCCTGGTTCTTCCGTTTTTACTTACGGCAGCCTTCATCTTCCGGTTCAAGGTGCGTAAGGTGTACGATAATATCCGTCAGCAAGTTGCCAGGATGAATGCTTTTATCAATGAATTTATCACAGGGATCAGTATTGTTCAGTTGTTCCGTCAGGAACAACGTATGACGAATATGTTTGCCGGTATCAACAGGCTGCACAAGGAGTATCAGGATCGAAGCATCATGTACTATGCTACGTTCTTCCCTGTGGTGGAGTTACTGAGTGCAATCAGCCTGTGTATTGTTTTATGGTATGCCTCGGGTACCATACTTGGTGGTGCTATGACGGTTGGGATTCTTATTGCGTTCACACAGTTCACTGAAATGTTTTTTCGGCCTGTGCGGGATCTGACCGAAAAGTACAATACGTTGCAAAGCAGTATTGTTGCCTCCGAGCGGATTTTTACCCTTTTTGATACGGTTGATACGGTGCCTGACACACCCGGTGCCGTTGAATTCACCGGCCTGGTTACGGGAATTGAGTTTGCCAACGTGTCGTTTTCATACGACGGTGTTACTCCGATTTTACAGAATGTACGCTTCACCGTGCAGAAGGGTGAAACAGTTGCACTGGTGGGGGCCACGGGTGCCGGCAAGAGTACCGTAATCAGTCTGATGAGCCGGTTTTACGATTATCAGCGTGGTGAGATTTTCGTTAATGGTCAAAGCATCAGGAAGTACTCCCAGGAGAGTCTTCGGAAACGGATGGCTATCGTACTGCAAGACGTGTTTTTATTCTCGCGGACAGTCCTTGAAAACATAACCTTAGACCGTCCGGGAATATCTACCGAGCAGGTCATTGCCACTGCAAAGGCGTTAGGAGCACACGATTTTATCAGTGCCCTGCCCAACGGATACAACACCCATGTTCGTGAACGTGGTGCAGTATTGAGTGTTGGTCAAAAGCAGCTCATCTCGTTTTGCAGAGCACTGGTTGCCAACCCTGAAATCCTTATTCTTGACGAAGCAACGGCAAACATCGACACCAATTCCGAGCATATCATCGAGCAGTCAACCAGCACCTTGCTTACCGGCAGAACAAGCATTGTCATTGCTCACAGGTTAAGCACAATTCAGCGGGCAGACCGCATTGTGGTGCTCCATCACGGCGAGGTAGCCGAGGTTGGAACCCACAATGCGCTGCTACAGGCTAATGGTTTGTATGCAAAACTGTATAAGCTACAGTTTGAAAACACTCGTGTTTAAGATGTGAATGTAGCAGGTACTATCCGAGCACGTGTTGTGCCAGCACCTGCTGCACCTCGTACACGTTGACTGACTTGTTAAACTGCTTACTGATGCTCGGCTGAACCTCACTGGAAATCCAGATTTTAAGTTCAGCATCGAGATCAAACCGTCCAGCCGTTTCTACACTGAATCGGGTAATACTTTTGTAGGTAACTGACTTATACTCGGTCTTGTTTCCTGTTATCCCCTGCTTGTCAATCAGGATAAGTCGCTTATTCGTAAAGATGAACATGTCGCGGATTACCTTAAACCCCAGTTCAATCTCTTCACCATCGCACAACAGCTGTGCGTATTCCTTTGTTAATTCCTCATTGCTAATCGCACTTGCATTACCAAGTATTCCTGATAATAATCCCATACGCTAACCTCCAACAAAATAGAAAGTTATGTTACAATAATAGTGACGTATTTCACTGTTCCTGTTTCTGTATTGGTAATAATTTGTTTATCTATTCTGTCCATACCCCCATTGCGTAGAACTTTGTCCGACGCTTAACCACCAATTCATCCGGAGTCAGTGCAGCAAGTTCGTCAAGGGTTTCTGACAGAACCTTTTGTACTTCCTCGAACATCGCCTGCGGGTTTCTGTGTGCACCTCCGATAGGCTCCGGAACAATCCTGTCAACGATACCAACCTCTGACAGATCGGTCGCCGTCAGCTTTAACGCTTCGGCAGCGGTTTCTTTAAAGTCCCAGCTGCGCCACAGAATCGAGGAACAGCTCTCCGGAGCAATCACCGAATACCAGGCATTTTCAAGCATCAGGATTCTGTCACCCACGCCAATACCCAACGCGCCGCCGCTAGCCCCTTCTCCAACAATGCAGACAACGATAGGAACCCGGAGGCCGGCCATCAGGACAAGGTTGCGTGCAATGGCTTCGGCTTGTCCGCGTTCTTCGGCTTCAATCCCGGGATACGCACCCGGTGTATCAAGGAAGCAGATCACAGGAAGGTTAAATTTCTCAGCGAGCTTCATAAGCCGATACGCCTTGCGATAACCTTCGGGATTGGGCATGCCAAAATTCCGGTACACATTGGTTTTTGTATCACGACCCTTCTGATGTCCAAGTATCATCACCGATCTGCCGGCCAGCGTGGCCATACCGCCAATGATTGCAGGGTCATCACGGAAACCACGGTCTCCGTGCAACTGAATAAAATCAGTGAAGCAATGTGATGCATAATCCAGTGTGTACGGCCGTTCCGGGTGACGTGCAATCTGAACCCGCTGCCACCGGGTAAGATTTTGGTACACCTCCAGCCGTAGTTTTTCAACCTGGTCTTCAAGAACTGTGATTTGCGGCTGAATATCCAGGGTATCGGTAAGCGACTTCATTTCCTGGATTTTTTGCTCCAGTTCAACGATTGGCTTTTCAAAATCAAGAACTATACTTGCCACGATGTTTGCCGAGTAAGTGTTTGATAACAATGTCAGCATCGAGTGCCAACGTGTAATGTTCTACGTAGTAATCATTGAGTGATTCAATCGCAGCGGCATCTAACCGGTCAGGACCTGCCAGCTGAACCAGGCCGGTAAGACCGGGCTTTCCTGCCGGACGATTTTTGCCATCCGGAAACAGACCAACAACCGACGCCTTACCTTGAAGAACACCAAGCATACGCTTCCACTGTTGTACAGCCCTTTTCCGTACCAGTAATATACGAACAAGAATCACGACCAGCGCAATGGCCGAAAGGCAGATATCAAAGATCCGTTTTGCAATCCGATTACGAAAATTGAGTAAGGGGGCTTGGATAATTGTAGGTTCAATGCCTGAAACATCGTTAATAATCCGGGCTGTGATGACCGATGAATAGTCGGTAGCCAGATGAAAGCGCGCACCGGACTGGGCACAGCGCTGCATCAGCACCATGGCCTGATCTCGTGTAAAGGCTGGATCGGCAAGGATAACCTCATCAGCCTTCAGGTCACGAACGATTTTGTTCAACATCGAAACGGTTCCAACGATTGGTATCCCTGAGAATGATGATTCGGTAAATGGTTCTGTACTCACAATACCCACAACGGCAGCATACCGGTGTTCAACCGTCTGCAGTTTTCTGATAATTGCCGATGCTTCTTCTGTAAGCCCAACCACAACGATGTACCGAATTCGGTTACGGCCGCGCCAGCTGTCGTACAACTGTACCATCCCTCGCGAAAGCAGCATCGAGCAGCCTGTAAACGCTATCGTCATCAGCAGTACGCCCCGTGAAAACGCATACTCCTTAAAGAAATATGTCAGCGAACTCAGCACAAACGAGCCAATCAGTAAGCCCAGTAAACTTCTCCGGAAGGTTGGCGTATGTTCTACGTATTCGCCTACACCCAGCAATGAAAAAACAATAACGGCAGGTACGGCAAACAGTACAAGCGGGTAGGCGTATTCAGGGAAGCCGAACGGACTGTCAAAACGGATCCATGTAGCGGTAAGGAGGGCAATCAGGATGCTGACAACATCGGCGACCATCATGAGGGCGTTGATGCGACGCCTGAAAATGCGTTCAAGGACCGACCGCAGTGAGATGCCAATCCGCATCATCCACAAAAAGATTGCGCTGCTGCCAAAGTGCTTGCGCGCAAAGATTTCCATGGCATCATAAAATACTTTTACTTCGTTAATCGAGCTGCGTCGGGTACTCTCACCTTTAAAGTGAATGATACTGGTCTCGTGCACATACCGGATATCATAGCCGGCTTTCTGAATCCGATAACACAGGTCAAGATCCTCACCGTACATAAAGTACTCGGGATCGAATCCTCCCATATTCAGAATGAGGTCACGAGGCCCCATCATAAACGCACCAATCAGGGCATCAACATTGTATGTTTCGTTAGTTAATAAGTAGGTAAGGTTATATCCTGCAAATACCCTGCTGTTTGGAAACAACGATTGCAGGCCAAACAGTTTGCAAAACGAAGCCCATGGCGTGGGCAGACCCCGCCTGCACGCCAACTGAAATGTACCGTCAGGGTTCAGCACCTTGCACCCGGCCAGGCCAACTTCGGGGTGCTCCTTTAAATACCTCACCATCACCAGAAGCGTATCCCTGGCAATAATCGTGTCAGGATTCAGGAACAGCACATACGGTGCCGAACAATACTCCAGTCCTTTGTTGTTTGCTCTGCCAAATCCAATGTTTTCCGACAGCTGAATCCATTTCACCCATGGGAACAGGGGGACAACGTCATCCATGCTGTTATCAGCCGATGCATTATCAACAACAACAACTTCATACGGAATCCCATGGTCGGTCAGCTCAATACTTCGCAGACACTGGATCAGATAATCTTTTACATTATAGTTTACAATCAGGACGCTAACCAGAGGCATATCTGCCGAGGTTCCAGGATGGTGTTCAGCAAGCGTCACTTTGCGCCGAACGTAAACAGGGTGTTAAGTTTCAGTTTCCACACCAGGAAAGCTGCTTCCCAGATTATATTCTTGCTCATCTTACTTTCGCCGCTCACTCTGTCGATGAAGATAATCGGTATTTCCTTAATCCGGGCACCTGACCGCCATGCCCGGTAATTCATCTCGATTTGAAATGCATACCCGTTACTGCGAATCTTTGTAAGATCGATCTTGCTTAGTGTGGTGGCCCTGTATGCTTTAAAACCACCCGTTGCATCGGCGATGGGCATGCCCGTGATACACCGCGTATAAAGGTTGGCAAACCAGCTGAGAAGCAGGCGGGACATTGGCCAGTTAACCACGTTTACCCCCTGCACATAGCGCGACCCAATGATCAGGTCGAAATCTTGTAATTCTTTTTCAAAGCGCAAAAGGTCAGGCGGATCATGCGAAAAGTCAGCATCCATCTGATACACCACCTCATACCCTTGTGACAGTGCATATTCGAAGCCCCTGCAGTATGCTGTTCCCAAGCCCAGTTTACCACTTCGCTCGATAAGGTGAATCCGATTATCGGTTTCCATGCGCTGTTTTACAATTGCTGCAGTACCATCAGGCGAAGCATCGTCAATAACCAGAATGTGCAGTTCAGGTAAAACCGCATGCAGGCTATCCAGCATCCGTGCAATATTCTGGTGCTCGTTATAAGTTGGTATACACACGATTGATTTCATGCTCTTCCGTGCCCCGAAACCAAGACAAAAACTGTTCGAACCAAAATTTCAATATCCAGCATAAAACTCAGGTTTTCGATGTAATAAAAGTCGTAGCGCAGGCGTGACTCAATCTCCTCACGTGACTCGTCATTGCTCTTGGCCTTCACCTGCCACCAGCCGGTAATTCCGGGCTTCACTTTAAGTCGTCGCTTATAATAAGGTATTTCTTTCGAAAACCGTTCAACATAGGCGGGTTGTTCCGGGCGGGGACCAACCAGACTCATCTCACCGCGCAGTACATTTAAAAACTGCGGCACTTCGTCCAGATGGGTTTTCCGTAACAGCCATCCGAACCGGGTAACGCGCGGGTCGTTGTGTGCCGTCCATGTTTCTCCCCTGTTTTCATCCACAACCATCGATCTGAACTTCAGCATGGTAAATATATGACCATGGCGTCCAACCCTTTTCTGCATAAAGAAAACGGGACCCCGCGAGCTTAGGCGTACTCCAATGGCAAGCAACATCCACACGGGAAGACCAATCAGCAAGATTAGCAGACTTATGGTGATGTCGGTAATTCTCTTGGCAGCTTCTTCCCAAGGTTTCATCAGTTCAGGATTCACATGAATCAGTTCCGAGCCGTACCTGAACTGAGTTCTGGTTTGTCCGCTCACAATGGCATACATGTCAGGTACAATCATCACGTTACACCCGGCATTCGACCCCTCGGCAACTACAGCAAGCAGCTCATCATGGTCGGGTTTTTCCATTGAAATATGCAGTTCTTCCGGCCGATGGTTTTCAAGTGTTGAGCGCAGCTGCACCGTAAGGGCTGCTGACTGCTGCTTCCCCTGTGAAAACAGTGGATATTCAACAACATCCAATACTTTGTAACGGTAGCGTTTTGAATGAGCAATGGCAGACTGAAGGTGTTTGAGAGCATACCCGGATCCTACGACCACGGTCGTAATTGACATTCTGCCGCTTTGAAAAAGCCTCTGCTGCAGTATTCGTGCAGCCAGGCGTCCGCTCGTGACGCTTGCACTCACCAGTAACCAGTAGACAATAAAAATGTACCGTGGCGAATTCTGGTAGTGCTCAGGGCTGTCGATGTAAATAAGTAGATAAAACAGGACCGACCAGACAAACACTGTCCGCATCACAACAAACGCTTCTTCGAACGGAGACCGGACGTAGTAGTTCCGGTACAGTCCGGCAAGCCAGAACACAGCCATCCACATCAATGCTACAACAACACCTACAAGAATCGCGTCCGACACGGTGAACGGAGCAAGGGGCTCGGAGATGGCAACTGTTCGTACCAACAAGAAAACGGCAAAGCTGCACACCAGTGCAAGCAGATCAAACGCTGCCTGAATCCAACGGGGCTGAACCATGACGCGACTGATTCCCATTGTCCCTTACCTGTTCCCCTTTTTCAGGATTCCAAGCACCATTCTAATTTCTGACTTCCTGGCTAAGCCTGAAAGTACCGATACTGCCGCAACAACTACAACTCCCGATATCCCAACAACATACCGATGAAAAAACATCCCCATCTGTGTACTCCACAGAATGGCTGCTGCCACCGGAATTACCATTGCCCAGTACACCTTCCTGTCAGCATACCTTCCAAGAGCTTTGTCGATCAAAACAAGCGATACAACGGCTCCGCTGGAAACACTTAGCATTTTGGCCACACCTGCCCCCCACGATTGGTAGGCCGGAATTAACACCCAGCCAAATATGATGGTTGTAGCGGCAAGAACTGCACCGATAATAAATGATAACTTTGATTGGTTTAGAGCAATGATAACCTCTTGCGAATACACAAGAATAAAAATCGGTACCGACATCCATAAAAACAACTGGAATAGCCTCACGTATTCAAGGTACTGTCCCTTACTCACCAATTCAATGACCTCAGGTGTAAAATTCGTAAGAACAACACTTGCAAGTACAGAGACGAGAACTAAGACCCGGAGTGCGCCAAGCACATACTGCGCACACTGCTTCATGCTCACGGCAAAGGCACGTGTTACAAGCGGAATTACGACTTGTGTAACCGCTATCGGGATTGTTGTAGTAAGTGGTGCTAGCGAAACATAGGCAGCACCAAAACCTCCCAACTCTTTCTTTGTGCTCCACCAGTTCAACATTATTGCATCCATTTTATCATGCAACGCAATCAGTGTTATCATGATAGCTACCGGGATGCTTTCCCTGGCCAGTGACTTCATTTCGGGAATTCGTATGTGCTTCCAGTGAAAATACCGACCGCGGTCAATCAGAAGCAGTGTAATAAACGATGGCACTGCCGCAACGATCGAATATGCTATTACTGTGGATACCGTTAACTGCCGTGGCGGGAATAAAACCAGACCCAGGTAAAAGGCAGTTTCAAGAATGGACAGCAGGGCAGGAATTTCGAACTTGAGCTTATTCCGGTATGGGATTTCCAATAAGAACCGCAGTAATGTGGTTTTTGCTGACATAAGCTGTAACACACAAAGCAGTACAAGATCCACAAGCCGAAAACCAGATATTACACCGTAACCAACTGCCAGAACACCGGATGGAATCCACAGTGCAAGACGTAATGCTACCGCTGATGATAACACGATGTGGCCTTCGTCAGGCCTCAGGATCGAGCGGCGCATGGCAATGATATTGATCCCTACATCAACAAGGATGATCAGGAATAAGTCGATAATCCTGCGCTCACCAAACAGAAAACCGTTTTCTTCCTTTGTTAGAACAGATAGAATTGTGCGTTGTGCAAAGAACATCAGCCCCATGGTTATTACCTGAGAGGCAATGATGACGCCGCCACCCCGAAATATCTGTCGCTTGCTGGTTACCTGCGGTGTCATGAAGCTCCGGGCGTCCACTTATCGTACGACCTCTTCCGAAGAAATAAAACAAGCCCACGAAATAAGCTATAATTCATTACTATAAAGTACTCAGCAATCCAAATTACTGGAATTGTTATACCCATCCTTCCGGCAGTCTTTGAAAGCAAGGCCAGACCAATAAAAACAAGATGAGAGTACAAGAGAATTGCAAAAACGGTAGGATTCCGAATTGTTAAGAAAGTGGCTATGATCATCATTCCATACGCAAGCGGACTAAGATATCGAACGATTCTGTGCGACCACAAGGAAAATGCCGTCATGCCAAACCGGGGTTGCAGCAGGGTGCGGTACTGCCAGATTGCAGCCATGCCCGACGATACAGTGCGTACTGTTCGTGCAGCTTCGATATTAAGATCCTGCTCATTGGTTTCCCTTTGCTCCTGTACCCGAACCCGAGGGTTCACAACTACTCGCTTACCGGCGTGCAAGACCGCAAGCACATGCGCGAGGTCATCAGCAGAACGACTGTTTCCGATGTTGCGATACAGTGATCTTCGGATAGCATACAGTGCACCATTCGAGGTAACAGTACTGTTTACGCGTGATTCTAATTGGTTAACAGTCCGGTCAATAATCCGGTAAACTGACTCACCTGCATGTGCAGACGGAGCGGCATCTGATGCCGGATTTGGTGCAATCACTGATAATACCCCGCCAATGTCTGTATCTGAAAACGGCTGAACCAAGGTACCAATACTGAATGGCTGAAGAACGACATCAGCATCCATAAATACTGTTATTTCAGCGTGCAGATACCGGCATGCATGGTCAAGCGCCGCATTCTTACCACCGCGCGGTAAATGAAAAACCGTGATTCTGCCATCAGCCGCACCAAGTCTGTTCAGTATCGATGCCGTCGCATCCGTCGAGCCGTCATTAGCAATCAGTATCCGTACTTTTTCAGGCTCATATTCCATTGTAAGGATTTGTTGAAGACACTGTGCGATGTTCGTCTCTTCGTTAAAAGCAGCAATCACAATGTCGATTTCCGGATTGGCAGTATTACCAGCATCGGACACCTTTCTTTGCTTCATCGATGCCAGTACCCACAGAATAGCAGGATAGACTGTAAATGGATACAGTATCAACAGTCCGCAAAGGACGTACAGGGTAACGCCAACGAGTGTCTGAGGCATACCGTTACAGTGTAAAGAATACTACCGTAGCAATGTAATAAACGTTGCCATAATTGCCACGGCGCTCGATAGAATACCTCCTATCATGGCGTATGTCTGCATTTCTACACCAGCGGGAACAGCCGGCGGACGCGGCACATACACCTCATCACCCGGCTGCACAAACACCCCGTCATCGTCCTCTACCCATACCTTGCTCACTGCGCGGACGATTCGTGATCGTGACTCTGCTGCGCCGGCGGCATAACCACCTGCCTGGTTAACGTACCACTCCAGGGTTTTACCGGCAGTATAGGGTACATAACCCGGCCGGTTTACCTGACCATAAACAAATACCTGATTTTGTGCTTCGGAAATAACTACGATGTCACCATTCTCAAGTGGTACATTCTGACTGGAATTTGTATCCGCCAGTGCAGTTTCAATTGAACAACTCACGTATGGAACCCTGTAAAACTGATCTAACTGGAACCGCAGTGTATCCTCTAACTTCAAATCACTGTACATGAAATTGCGATAGCTGATACCTGATACCTCTCTGTCCGTTGGGCTATCAGAGAAGGGGCGTACCACGTAGCTCAGTGGTAGTGAGGCTTTTGACGTTATGCCACCGGCCTTATGAATCACTTCCGACAGACGGGTTACACCAGGCGTGATAACAACAGCCCCTGGTGAGTTCACCTGACCGCGAACCTCTACCACACCTTGCTGTACAGCATCTCCGGCAATACTTTTTCTCTCAACAACAATTGTGCTTCCAGGCTGTAGTTCGGGATCCGTCCCTGAAATACGAAGGTCCTGGCTAACACCAAGCTTTATCACTGTTTTATCAACACCCTGAATTAAGGTTACATTATTCAGATCGGCATCATCCAGCGCTCCGCCTGCCATTGACAACAGTACTGACGCCTTGTCGCCCGTTTTGTACGCAATCGTTGCCGGTGTGGCAACTGCACCAACAATACTGATTGAGGAAAAAGGCTCGGTGTCATACGGTACGGTTACAACATCACCTTCACGTAAATGAGGGTCATACAACCACCCCTGATCTGCATGTGCGCGGGCAAGGTCTACGAGTGTTGTACCGTCCCGGTGCCGCACAACGATATTGCGCATTGCAAACGGACTTACCGTTTCTGTGCCGGCTGCTTTCATCTCTGGCACAACCGCTGGGCTCTTCGTGCCACGCATTCGCAATTGCTCACCCACGGCAGCATCTCGGCGCAACAGCCAGGGCTGCCGCGTTACCCGTACCAGCGTACTCACACGCATTGATGCAGGCACGGCATAGGTCCCGGGATACGGAACATTGCCTTCGATGCTTACATACACCAACCGCGGACGCCGGAGTGTAATAAAAATCTCAAGTCCGGGGGCATTTCGTTTAATAACGGCACGAATAGTATCCCGAAGCCGGGCCAAGGTATATCCATCTGCCTTGATCAGCCCTACCCGTTCCATAAGAACACTGCACTCCGGTGTTACGACGGTATGTTTTTCCGAGAAATCCAGACCTGTAGTTTGGTATGACAGAACATCACCCGGACCAATCATGTATGCTTCCGGTATTACCCGGTCATCCGTTGGCACCTGTTCACCGGTAAGCATGGCCGATGAGCCGACGGCAGACTTCGCACTCAGCTTGTCAAGATCAAGCAAGGACTGACTCTGCGAAACTCCGCTGAGGGAATTATAAATACCAACAACCAAAAGTAATAACCATTTATAGCTACGTTTAACTGTTGTCATAGTACCTTTCGCAGGTGTTGCATTTTCATGAGTTAAAAAACGAGGCGATCGTCGTTACTATTCTTTCCGATGCCTTTCCATCCCATAGGGGTGGCACTGCACCAGTTTTCCGACTGTGGGCAACTGAATCCTGTACCCCTTTCAGGATAGCATCATGTTCAGGCACCACGAGAAGATTTGTACCGATTTCCGTTGTACTCGGCCGTTCGGTGGACGTACGGGCGGTTACGCATGGTACGCCAAGAGCAGTGGTTTCTTCCTGGATACCTCCACTATCGGTAAGTACGACTGCCGCATTCTTCATGAGAGCCAGGAAGTGTACATAGCCCATCGGGTCACACAGAATTACAGTGTTCGGAAAGGTTATACCGGAGTTCTGCAGGCGTACGCGTGTACGCGGGTGAACCGGGAATACCACCGTCATCAACTGCGAGAGCTCTGTTAGTACACCAGCCAGCATTCGCAGCTGTTCCGAGTTGTCAACATTACTCGGCCGGTGCAGAGTAACAAGTATGTAGCTGTTACCAAGAAGGCCAAGGTCAGCCTGTACCGTACTGAGGTCTGCCTTCGGTAAGGCATACAGCAGACTGTCTATCATTGTATTGCCAACAAGATGGATCGAGTTGGCCGAAGCCCCTTCACGAATTAGATGGTTTACGCCACTCTGTTCGGTCACAAACAAATCACTGGCAATTGCATCAGTCACAATACGGTTAATTTCTTCAGGCATGTCCCGGTCACCAGATCGTAACCCAGCTTCTACATGTGCGGTTCTGATTCCCATCTTCACACTTGTGAGCGCACAGGCTACTGTACTGTTCACATCGCCAACAACAATAACATAGTCTGGCTGTGCCTCGATGCACACCTGTTCAAATCCCAGCATAACGCGCGCCGTCTGCTCGGCATGAGATGCACTTCCAACGCCAAGAAAATACGCGGGGTGCGGCATCTCCAAATCATTAAAAAAAGCATCGCTCATCTGAGCATCGTAATGCTGCCCCGTATGCACAATCTGATGAATAAACCGGTCATGCATCGTCTGAAAGACCCTGTGAATGGGGGCGACCTTCATGAAGTTCGGTCGTGCACCAACAACTGACAAGATCTTTGGTATTGATTTACTCATGCAGCTTAGCGGCCCTCACCAAGAAGCGTAATGTTGCCTGCAGTGCCTGCATACTTCTGTGTTGCATTTCGTGTATCAACGATTGCCTTTGAATGTTGTACAATCAGGTTAATGTCAAACGCACTATGATCAGTTGTGATCACAACAACGTCTGCACGCCGTAACACGGCCGCATTGAGTGCAGGAACGGATGTAATCGTACGACCGCCGATTTCAACCTGTGGGATGTATGGGTCATAGTACTGTATGTTTTCAACACCATCGTCACAGAGGAGCTCGGCAACTTTAAGAGCCGGTGAATGCCGTAAATCATCAACATCGCGTTTGAATGCCATCCCAAGAAGCAATATTCTTGCTTTCTTTAGTGTTGTTGGCTGCTTTGCGATCTCCCGTTCAATCATGCTTCGTACATAAAACGGCATGCTTTCGTTCACTTCTGCGGCAAGCGTAATAAAATTGGTGACGAAATCGAACTTCCTGGCAGCCCAGCTTAGGTAGTACGGGTCAATAAAGATGCAGTGTCCGCCAATACCGGGTCCCGGATAAAACGGCATAAACCCGAACGGCTTGGTGCTGGCAGTCTGAACAACTTCCCACACGTTAATATGCATACGGTCACAGAGCTGAGCAAGTTCGTTGACAAGTGCAATATTGACGCTCCGGAAAATATTCTCAAGCAGTTTAGCCATTTCGGCAACTTCGGGAGTGCTAACGGGAACAATTTCCGAGATAATACATTTGTTTATAGCAATAGTAACGTTGGCACATGCCGTTGTTACCCCGCTGACAATGACCGGAGTATTCGCAGTTGTCCAGGTTTTATTCCCGGGATCGATCCTCTCCGGAGAATACCCAAGGAAATAGTCCACACCACACTGCAAACCGGCAGAATCCAGAATTGGCTTTACGTACTCGGTAGTTGTTCCCGGAAATGTTGTACTCTTCAGGATGATCAGTTGTCCTGCCCGCAGGAAGCGTGCAATGTTTCGCGTTGCGTCCATAACGTGCGAGATATCCGGTTCTTTATTATCGGTAAACGGAGTCGGGACGCAAATAAAAACAACATCAGCCTGCTGAAGGGCGGCAAAGTCAGTTGTGGTACGCAGTGTTTTTGTTTTCTTTACCACCCGTGTAATGTCGCCATCGTCAAGATCTGCAATGTAGTTTTTTCCGGCCGACAACAGTTTAACTTTCGTGGCGCTCGTATCAACACCGAGTGTATGGATACCTGCCTTTGCAAACTCCAACGCAAGCGGGAGCCCAACGTAGCCAAGGCCAACCACGCCAACAGTCACTGACTTGTTTTCGATGGCTGCAAGGAGCGATTTACTCAACATCGTTTTATCGGTTTTCTTTCCCGTACTTCTTCGTCCGGGTGCACTCATACTAATCCCTTTGAGTAATTACTTTTATTGTTTGCTCTGTACCATTTCACCGTTTCTCGAATCCCGTCATCGAAGCAAACGGCAGGAGTATAGCCGTATAACTCACGGAACCTGCCGGAGTTCATTGCATAGCGGACGTCGTGTCCAGGTCTGTCCTGTACAAACTGGTACACGTTCTCAACCTCTTTCTTCATTTCTCGGGCAATATGCGAAAGGAGGGCAAAATTCTGCAGTTCAAAACCACTGCCAATATTTATTATCTCGCCTGCTAATGGTTGCTGTACAACTCGCCAAATCGATTTTGCGGTATCAGTAACGTACATCCATTCTCGCGACTGTGTACCATTACCGTACACCGGAACAGGCAGTCCGTTCTCTATCCCGGTGATTGCTACCGGTATAAATTTCTCAGGATACTGTCGGGGTCCGTACACATTGCAGCACCTCACGATCGTCGCACAAATTCCATGAGTACGAACAAAGCTCAGCACCAGGTAGTCGGCAGCAGCTTTCGATGCCGCATACGGCGAGGTTGGATTGAGTTTGCAGCTTTCATTGAAAGGGGCTTGGGCAGGCGCCAAAGCTCCGTACACTTCATCGGTGCTTACGTGAATCAATGGTATTTCGCGCCCACCCTTCTTCTGCTCCAGGATTGCTTCCAGGAGTTGGGCCGTTCCCAGAACATTGGTCTCAACAAACGGAACAGACGCAGCAATCGATCGGTCAACATGTGTTTCAGCAGCAAAGTGAACAACGGTATCAATTTCATACTGCCCAAGCAGGCCTACCATCAGCCCCCTATCCAGAACCGATCCGTGCACAAACCTAAAATTGGCATGACCGGATGCCGTGCGCAGGTGCGCCATATTCCCAGCATAGGTCAGTGCATCAAGCACTACGACCAACGCCTTACTGGCACCAAGTACTTCATCGACAAAATGGCTGCCGATAAATCCGGCAGCTCCGGTTACAAGGATGTTCATGAAACAGCAAAAATACCATTGAGACTCAAGCAGTCACGCTTTCAGGCCTTGGTAAGCCTGAAAACCGAAGCAGCCACCGACGGTGTTGTATCCGAAAACGTGTAGATGGTAGCTGTTGCTTTCATGGCTCCGATACCGTACGGGCTGCCACAGGCCACAACAACCGAAGGGCGGCCGGCGGACAGCTGATGGACGATCGACGCATATTTCTCGGCACTTGCTACCGTACTCGTCTCCCCGCTGCCACGAAGGAAGAACCCGAACACCACAATCTCGGCATCCGCAATGCCCTTCAGCAGGTCCTTAATCTCGGCATCCTGCACCGACGCATCAATAAAACCACAGTCAATATTCATCTCGGTTGCCTGACTAAGGAAGTTCAGCCATTGTGTAGCCTGCTCCGGCTGATGATTATCCACAACAGCAAACGCCGCAACGTGCCGGTATCTGGAAATTGGAAGTACGCTGTCTGCGTCGTAGGTAACTACTGCCTGTTGAGCTGCTTCAAGTGCGAGTGCTGCATGATCATTTTCATTAATAATTGGCACCGGGCTGTTATTCGGTAACAGGGAACGCATGGCTGCAATCCTCTCTTCCGAAGCCACGAGTCGTGCCTCGGTAAGTGCATCCCTCTGGATTGCCCGTACAAGAGCCTTTATTGCAGCTTCGGTATCCTGCGGCATGAGCAGAATATCGCATCCTGCTCTGAATGCAAGCACTGCCGCCTTATCAGCGGTGTACTGTGTGGTAATCGCTCCCATGTCAAGGGCATCCGTGATGATCACTCCGTTGTACTGCCATGAATCACGGATTAGCCCGGTCACCACAACCTGTGACAGCGAAGCCGGTTTCCGTGCGTCTAAAAACGGCACAAGGAGGTGACCAACCATGATTGATTCAGCCCCGGCATCAATACCTGCTCTGAAGGGGGCAAACTCCCTGCGGACAGCCTTCTCGGCACTGATTTTTATTGTCGGCAACGACAGGTGACTGTCCGTTGCGGTATCGCCATGGCCCGGCGCGTGCTTTACGCAAGAGAGAACATGTCCCTTTTTTGTTCCTGCAATCCAGGCTTTAACATGCATACTCACGGTGTCGGGCTGTTCGGCGAATGACCGGGTATTAATCACGGGATTATCCGGATTACTGTTGATATCGGCTACAGGAGCCCAGTTCCACAGAATACCCATTGCCCGCATTTCCTGAGCAATTGCCTGAGCCACTCGTTCAGTAATCGTGGTCTGGCAGCGTCCCAGGGCCATTGCGCGGGGCATGGAAATGCCCCGGTTGGTGATTCGCATTGGGAGCCCGAATTCGAAATCAGCGCCAAACAGCAGTTGTCCGCCACTGCGCCGCTGCAAATCTTCAATCATGGCAACGGTTTGTTCGTACTCGCCTTTAAAAACCCCAAAGCTTCTGATTCCAAGGTCCAGCAAACGGTAGGTGTTATCTCTGTACGCCTGGTTAGCCCAGTGTTCACCGTCAAGCCTGGGCATGATAATTCCGGATACGCGCTGACTTAACGTCATAATACAGCTAAATTACGTCACTGCACGTGGTTACCCTGTAACCATTCGCGTTTGTTTGCGTCACTACAACCGTATCGGCACTCTTGTTTTTGGGTAGAGTTTAAGATATCGGTTTATTATGGCCACAACCACTATGCAACAGCAAAGCACGCACGCTGTGCCTGATCCCTCGGATCTGCACCTGTTTGCCAACCTGGCAAAGGGCGAAGGCATAGCGCAACAGGCTTTGGCTGAACTCTACCGCAGATACTCGCAGCGCATTTATACCTATTGCCGCAAAATCACCGGCAACAACGAAGTGGCAAGGGACATCCTACAGGAAACCTTTGTAAAACTATTTAATAAAGGTAAGCAGGCAGCCGTTATTGAGAATTTCCCGGCCTATCTTATGACGATTGCCCGCAACCTGTGTCTGACCTACAAAAGCCGGATCAGTCGTGAGTACGTCCAATTTGAAGATTTTCACCTTAGCGTCCGCGACGTACCCTACGAGCAAAAGGAATTGCTTCAGCTTATTCAGACTGCACTGGATTTACTTCCTGACGAATACCGGGAAGCCTTTGTGCTGCGCGAATACAACGGTCTATCGTACAACGAAATTGCAGAGGTTGTAGGCGTGAGCCTGGAGACGGTCAAGGTCAGAATTTTCCGGGCAAAGCAAAAGCTGCGCGATATCCTAGCCCCCTACTTAGAAGATTTACACAAAAAGGCATAGTTCATGTCAGATTTATTTTACTCAGACCCGTCACCGAGCGAAGCCCTCCATGCCTTTATGGATGGCGAGTTGGAACCAACCCACGAACAAAAACTTTTTAACGAACTGGCAGCCAACCCGTCACTACGGAATGAAATGAAGGACGTGCTTACGCTGCGGAATGCCGTTATGCGCGATGTTGCAGCTGCTCCGGCAATTACTGAGCTGCCGCAGATTGCAGCAATGACGGGGGTTGCAGGTTCCGGTGCGTCTGCTGCCGGCAGTAGCGGACTCTTCATCCCGATGCTCTTTTCCGCTGGCGGCATTCTTGCCGGGTTGATGATTGCTATCTTTCTATTAGGCACAACCGGCGGTGACACTCTTCGGCAGTCGGGTGCTGACCGCACCAACGGACTTGCGGGTCTTCATCACGAACCGCCGGTATCGCTGCTGGTATCAACGCCAACTGACACAATACGCACGGTTCGCGTGATTTACCGAAACCAGGGTCAGCAGCAGGCTGACCGCCCGTTAGATCCTTCCCATTCCGGCAATCTGACGTCCAGGACAGTACAACCAAGCCTGACACCGGTGGACCACAACCAGGCCGAGGCAGACGTTCCAGAACTGCCGGCTGACGCAACCGTTCAGGATGAAATCACACCTGCCGTACTAACGGCACACCTCCCGAAGGCTGCACGCAGTACAATGATGAACGCTATTGGAAGTCCGGCACACCTTCTGAATCCGGTCTCCCAAATCCCCAATGCGATTTTTAAAGTTCGTTCGCTGGCTCAGGAAATCACATCAACCAACCCTGTACCTTCTTCAGTTCAGCAGGCCTTTCTGCCAAACACGTCGTACGCTCTTGTGACGCCACTTTCCGATCATCATCATGTTGGTGTTGAAATCGGTACCGAGAGCTTTCGGCAGCAGTTTACCGGAACGAATGATCAAGGACAGCTCCAGAGGATTACCCAGACACCAGTATTGTTATGGTTTGGAGGAACCTACGAATATGTGGGCTCTACCATGCTGATACCTGGTCTTTCACCGTATGGCCTGGCCACGCTCGCGTATGCATACGGGCAAGGGCCTGTAGCACGAAGCTCTGTTGGTCTAAGCTACATGCCTGTTGGTCCGCTTCGCTTTTATGCCGGTATCGACGCATCAATTCTGGGGTACTCGCATCAGAACACCTGGTTTACAAGCAGTAATATTGGGTTTACCTATGGTATCGGAATCGACATCCCGTAACACCATCGTGCGGCTAGGCAAGTCCCTGCTGATCATGATCACGTGGATAGCAGTGAGTACGTCGTGCACCTCACCGCTGGAAATCAACGTTGACAGAACGATTGTCAACGTTGACGGCAGTGTGCACCCAAAGCGGCTTTCGTTTTTTTACTACTTTGCCGACAGTGCTTACGAAGCAATCGTTTCTGATACCACCTACCTTCATGAGATTCTGATTGAGCGGTCACAAACCCCATGGACGGTAACGGTACCCCAGTTCATCTTTGAATTGCCAAATACTATTCATCCAACGCCGACAACCACGCCTCTGGTACGCTCGTTTTCGCTGTCATGCGAAAAATATATTATCGACGGAATTTACCGGTCGTGCGTAGGGTCGAACGCCTGGGTTGATGGTGAATACCTGGACCAGGCATACACCCCCGTCCCTTTCCGTTGGGATGCCGACAACACGATAAACAGAATTCTGCTGGCATGGATACAGCCCAGCGAACAAAACCTGATCAAAGGACGGGTTCTGATTTCGGTTGCAGATCCGATAACAAAGATCAGCCGAAACTATAATGGTTTAATAACCATGGAGTATTAAGCCTTATCCGATTCGCCCGCAAACGGTGCATCACCCTCAAACTGCAGAATCAGATCACGGTAAGATCCCGGAATCCGTTCAGGCTGATGCGTTGCAGGATTCAGGTGAACCAGAATACTCTTTGCTGATGCAATCAGAGTTCCATTCTCATGTCGGATACTATGATCAAATCCGAACGATGATTTCTTTACAAACGAAACCCGCGTAAACACGGTGTACACATCATCGAACTGGGCAGGTGTAAAGTACTCAATCTCCGTCTTGGCTACCACGAACCTATGTTTTGTGACAAATGACTGTCGGTCGATCGGAATACCAAGATTTCTGAAATATTCGATGCGGGCAGCTTCAAGCCAGTACAAGTACACAGCGTTATGGACAATGCCCAACCGGTCTACATCATACGAGCGCACTCTGCTGTGCAAACGGTGGTTAAAAATGATTCCATTAATCTCGGTCGGACCACGGTCAATCGTGGCTTCGTTTGTATCTACGGGTACCATGATGCAAAACTACAACTCACCTTTGACAATATTGCAGACCGACTCACCGGCAAACACGGCATCGAGCATGTGAATTTGGTGATGGAATACGGCCCGCATAATTCCAGGACGGATTGTCTGGATTTTAATACCGTATTGCGACATTGCTTCGATAAACTCATCGTCAGGTATCGGCACCTGAAACAACACGATGTTTGATTGTACCGCCTCGGGATTCACCAGAATTTGTTGTTCAATTGATAATGATTCTGCAAAGATCTGTGCATTGTAGTGATCTGAGCCTATCGACGGCAGAATATGATCCAGAGCATACAGTCCTGCAGCAGCCAGTATGCCTGCCTGGCGCATTCCTCCCCCCAACAGCTTCCGCCAACGCCGTGCCTTCCGGATATTCTCGGCTGATCCAAGGATTACCGAACCTGCCGGTGCCCCAAGCCCCTTACTCAAACACACGCTGAGCGTTGAGAACGGTTCAGCCAACTGGCGGTACGAAGCACCTGTTGCAACCGCAGCATTCCAGATCCGGGCGCCATCACAGTGGAGAGGAATCCCCGTGGTTGATGTAAACTCCGAGAGTTCTGCCAAATATGGCAGTGAGAGCACAAGGCCACCCAGCCGGTTATGAGTGTTTTCCAATGCCACCAGTGCTGTATTCAAGTTGTGGTATGCCGGTGACCTTCGTGCCTGCAGCAGCGATGCTATGGGGATTTCGCCATTCTCGGTTTCGATTCCAAGAAGCTGCGCCCTTGAGATTACGGAGGTGGCACCATTTTCGTAATGAAAAATATGGGCGTTTGCATCAACAATGACTTCATCGCCTGCCCCGGCATGAAGTGCCACACAGATCTGGTTAGCCATTGTCCCTGATGGGACAAACAGTGCCGCTTCCTTTCCGAACAGCGAAGCCAATCTATCCTGGAGCATGTTTACGGTAGAATCCTCACCGTACACATCATCACCGACCCTGGCTCTGCTGATTGCCTCCAACATCCCGTCGGTAGGTACCGTTACCGTATCACTTCGTAAGTCGATCATAAATGCAAACCTACGCCGGTTGTGTGGCGAATTATGTACAAATTTGCACGTTTTGTTTTGGCATGAAGCTGCGTATGGTGAACCCGGGTTCAGCCTTGACGTGATTGCCCGAACCAGTAAAAAAACATGTAGTATTAGTCCAGCAATGTGAAATGACAGCCGCATCTTCAGCTCCAGCTTTTAATTCCTGGGCAGAGCTTATGGAATACAACCACTCTGCCTATCGTGAGAAACCGTTCCTGATTTATTACGATGCCAACGGGAAGCGCACTCAATGGTCATACGCTGTCTTCATCGAAACGGCACAGCGCCTGGCATCACTGCTCAGGCACAACGGTATCGTCCGCGGAAACAAGGTGGCAATTGCCGGCCATAATCACCCCGATACTATCCTGGGATACTTTGCGTGCTGGATACTGGGAGCTTGTGCCGTGCCGCTGAACATGTTGGAAGACGATGCCAGACTTGAATACATTCTTACCAACAGCGAAACCCGTTTGGTGTTGTGCAGGACGGAATATCTTGTACGAATCAATCATCCTCAGGTTATCGAGGTTGATACTGATGCCGGGGATCCCGTATTCTACTCACTGCTCCGGGACCAGCCACTGTTCAGCCTTGATCGTGCAGAACCGATGCTGACCGACGAAAGCTTGATTGTGTACACCAGTGGTACAACCGGAAATCCCAAAGGAGTCGTCCTCACACAGGGAAACATGTTCGCCGATTCCGGGAGTATTGGAAGGTGGCACGGGATCACCCCGGAAACCAGGATGATGTGTGTGCTGCCCGTGCATCATGTTAACGGCACGATTGTTACACATACCACACCCTTTCTGATGGGCGCAAGTGTTGTGCTTTGCCGCAAGTTTTCTGCATCCCGATTCTGGGACATCGTCATCGCTGAGAACATCCATGGCGTCAGCGTTGTGCCTACCCTGCTGGCATATCTCCTGGAAGCCGATGCTGCCGATTCAACAACTCAGCTTCCTGAATCATTTCACATTATCTGTGGCGCCGGACCTCTTACCTGCGAACTGGCATCACGGTTTGAACGTCGGTTCGGGTATAGAATCATCCACGGATATGGTTTAAGTGAAACAACGTGCTACACCTGTTTTCTGCCGGTTCATCTTTCGGATGAGCAGCATGCGTCCTGGATGCGTGACCACGGTTTCCCCAGTATTGGTGTTGCGCTTCCGTGCAACGAGATGGCAATTCATAACGATCTGGGACAGCTTGTTGCCCCGGGAGAACGCGGCGAAATCGTTGCCCGCGGGTCCAATATCATGAAAGGATACCATAACAACAAAGAAGCCAATGATCACGCGTTTAAATATGGCTGGTTTCGCAGCGGCGACGAGGGGTTTTACCTACATGATGCCGAAGGGACTGCCTACTACTTTATCACGGGAAGACTAAAAGAACTGATCATCAGAGGAGGCGTTAACATTGCCCCTTTAGAAATTGATGAAGTGATAAACCGAGCGCCGGGTGTTAAGGCAGGTATTGCAGTTGGATTTGAGCATGATATGTACGGTGAAGAGGTTGGTGCCCTTGTAGTGCCAGAGGAAAATGCCAATGCTGATGAAATCCGGCAGTTCTGTTTGCAGAACCTGCCCCTTCACAAGGCCCCAAAGGTGGTCTTGTTCGCCACAGAACTTCCAGTTACAAGTACCGGCAAACATCAGCGCAATAAGGTGCGCCATCTGTTTGCCGACTATAGGTGTATCCGTTCAAAATAACCGGTACCGTACCTACCGAATGTCAGTAGCCTTTACGCCTTCCCTGGGCATGTAAAACGTTTGTCTTCCGGTGATAACCGATGTCGGCTGGTCCTGATGTGCTTTGTACTGCGCACGCACAACGTAGCCGCCGATAACGGCAACCAGTTTCTTGCTGGGGTCTTTCAGTTGCGGGTGGGTATATGCCAGCTCTTCCACCACCTCGGCAGTAAGCTCCTGTTTATCATCAGACCTGAAAAAATAAAACAGAAAATCACGGTCACGCTGCATTCCAACGTCGCCGTCACGGGTTACCTGATGATAAACATCGCTAGCAATCCCGAGCATGGCAAGTGAATCATACGAATCAACACGGATAAAGTAGACGCTTGCCGTTACCGCCGTACTGCTGTCGGCAAACGAATCAACTACATCATACTCTCCTGCCTGTCCGTCCCAAAACCGCACCAGGAACATCACAACAGCCACTGCTACCGTCAGTAGCACCAGGATAACAATGCCATTATAGATTCTTCTGGTCATCAGGGGATGGAATGATAAAACGATGCGTAGCCAAGGAGAACACAGAGCTCGTTCACAACCAGCATCACAATTGCCATACTGAGCGGAATCACAATATTGTCATCAGCCTTTAAACGCACCGACGCTGATTCTGCAATCCCTGCTGCAATCGCTCCGAGTGCACCGGCGCCATAATAGGTGAAAGGCAGTGAATATACCAGTGCGTACACGGTAACCACACACCATGCACTAACAATAAAGGCTGCTGTTCCGGCTACCGATTTGTCGAAAAACGGTTTCCGGGGAAAGCGCCGACCAATTAAGGCTGCAAACGAGTCGCTGACTATCAGAACAGTAAATATCGTTACTGCCACAACGGTCGGAAATAAGCTAAATGACAAAACGGCTGCCAGCAACACCCACGTTGCGCCGGTTAATGTGAACCTGGTGGTTGTTTTTTCGTGAGTTCTCAGGATAGCTCCAAGATACCGCTCCAGGATAGCTCTGGTACCGGTGTGATAGTGGCGCAGGACATCAATAAACAGCGAGATGCCGGCCATCGTCAGTAGAATCTGAATTCCGGTACTGTGCGGGACACGAAGGTACAAAATCGGTATGAGCAGCGACGTCAGATGTATCGTCTTCCGGGTTAGCTCGCTTCTGTACGAAATCTGTCTGGTTTCTCCTGTCATAGTAACTTCGCCGATCTCCGTAATCCCATGATACACTCAGTTCGTTTCTCCTCTCCGGCAAAAATCAATCTGGGCCTCCGCATCACCGGGCTGCGTCCCGATGGATACCACTCCATCGAATCCGTATTTGTTGCCGTAAATCTTGTAGACACAATCACGATTACTCTATCTGAAACTCTACTGGTACACTGCACTCCACCCGTTACCGGAACACCCGAGGAGAACCTGGTATTCAAGGCCGCTTCCGCGTTCTTCCGTACTGCCGGTATTGCCTATGGTGCGAAGATACACCTTGAAAAGTGCATACCAACCGGTGCAGGGCTGGGAGGGGGCTCAGGCAATGCCGCAACCACACTTGCATCACTTAACACACTACACGGTTCTCCATTGCCGGATTCAGAACTTCAGATGCTGGCAGAAAACCTGGGTAGCGATGTTCCGTTTTTCCTCCACTCGTCGCCAGCCTTTGTCAGCGGCAAAGGCGAAATTGTAACTCCTCTATACCTGAATCTTCCGTGGCATATCGTTGTCGTAAAACCCGAAATCCACATTTCCACAGCGGCCGCCTACGCGCTGATCGATCAGCGCACACAGATGCCACGATACTCAGAAACCTTGCCGGACATATTGAGCAAGATTGTTAACATTCAAGCACTTACGTACGATCTATTCAATGAAGTTGCAGGCCGTAACCTCACCAATGAATTCCACGATGTCATCGGCCGAGAGTATCCTGTTGTACACATGATATCCACACGCCTGTTGTCATCAGGTGCCATACACGCATCGTTAAGCGGTAGTGGCTCTGCGGTGTACGGGCTCTTTGCTACGGAAGCCGAAGCCAGGAATGCGGCAGCAAGCCTGCCAGACTTTAACACGTATATTTGCCAACCACTAACCACCTCCCAGCGATGAACATTCTTCAGGTATCGGCCGAAATGGCTCCCTATGCTAAAGTTGGCGGTCTTGCCGATATGTGCGGTGCGTTGCCAGCTGCGTGGACAAAACAGGGACACTCGGTGTTGGCGGTAATTCCGCTGTACGGCACAATAGATCGTGACCGGTACCGGATTACGGAAACCGACATTATGTTAACGGTACCCTTGGGGCACTGGCAGGAATATGCAACTGTCTATACTGGTACGCTGCCGGGCAGCACCGTTACCGTCTACTTCATCCGGTCGGCCGAGTACTTTGACCGTCCGGGGATCTACGGTTATCACGACGGTTTTGCTGATAACGACCGCCGGTTTATCTTTTTGTCGAGGGCAGCCTTCGAGCTTGCGAAGATTCTTAATTTCCAACCCGACGTCATCCATGCACACGACTACCACACTGCACCGATGATGCCAATGTTACGGATTCATTACCGGTACGATCCGTTCTTCTCGCGCACCGCAGGAGTTTTTACAATTCATAACATGGCCTACCAGGGTGTGTACGAACCATCACTGGCAATGAGCCTGTGCGGTTTTAAACACGATGATTTTTATACAGGATGCTGGTTCGAACATGGCGGCACCTTTAATGCCATGAAGGCCGGGATCATGTTTGCGGACAAGGTAACGACGGTTAGTCCGACGTATGCTCAGGAAATCAGGTGGACAAAGGAGGGTATGGGGCTTCAGGATGCTCTGCAAACCCGGGGGGCCGATCTGATTGGTGTGCTCAACGGCATTGATCCTACCGTATGGTCTCCGGATGCCGACGCTGCCCTGCCTGTTCGGTACACGGCACAGACGATTGAGAAGAAGGAAGCAGCGAAGCGGGCATTGCTGATGGAGATGGGGCTTGACCTGCAAACCGCATCGGAAGAAATTCCCCTGTTGGGTATGGTGTCACGTCTGACCGAGCAGAAGGGCATCAGCATCGTGCTTCCCGCCCTGGAGCACATCATTGGCAACAAATCAGCTCGCTTTATCCTCCTTGGCAGTGGCGAGACAGAATTCGAGGACCGGTTCCGGGAGCTGCAGCACCGGTATCCGCAACATGTACTTCTGGGAATTGGCTATAACGAGCCACTGTCACACCGGATACAGGCGGGATCTGACTTCTATCTGATGCCATCAAAATTCGAACCCTGCGGCTTAACCCAGATGTTTGCCCTTGCTTACGCAACCATACCAATTGTCCACGCAGTTGGCGGGTTAAATGACACAGTGTTTTCGTATGACCCTGTTGCCTTCACCGGAAACGGAATTCGTTTTGACCGCTTTACGTCGGACGCCCTGACTCACGCCATTCAGCAAGGCCTTCACCTGTACCGTAAAGAACCGCATTGGTCAGCCATTCGAAAGAATGCAATGGAATGTAACAACTCTATTGACCGAACTGCGGAAGAATACATCACGCTGTTTGGATGGGCTTTAGAAAACGTCCAATAGACCGGTTTAGTCACTCTCCGGGCAACCTGCTTTGCCAACATCACGTACTTTTGCCAAACTCAAGAATGTGATGCCTATGACCCTGCGTTTCGCTTTCCTCTTCATGATCACGGTACTGTGTAGCCCACTGGCGATAGCTCAGGGCGTCACTACCGGTTCGCTTACCGGCATCGTTACGGGTGAAGTAGCCGATAAACCCGACACGTACGAAAAACTTACCGGTGCAACGATCAAGGCAACTCATACCGAAACCGGAACAGTGTATGGTGCGTATTCAAAGAGGGGTGGACATTACCACCTGGCAGGCCTGCGTCCCGGGCTCTATACCCTAACATTTTCATACCTGGGCTACCGTACGGTATCCATTGCTGACGTGGCTATTGAGGTTGGAAGAACTCAAACGGTATCGGTAAAGCTTAACACTCAGGCCCGGTCAGCCGAAACGGTCACCGTGGTTGCACAACGTTCCGGACTTGACGGCTCACAGGCTGGCTCGTCATCTACCATCAGCGAGCAGGCAATAAGTGCTGCGCCAACCATTAACCGCAGTATCAGCGATATGGCCCGAATGAACCCCTACACCCAGTCCACCGAGACACCCGGCAGTGACGGTTTATCCGGCTTGAGCGTGATGGGAGTTAACAGCAGATTTAACAACTTCCAGATTGATGGAGCTGTTGCGAACGATGTTTTTGCTATTGGCGGTGCAGGCACTGCCGGCTCACAGACAAACTCCAACGTGGTGTCACTCGACGCCATCGAGCGGATTACCGTCAATGTTTCGCCGTACGATGTTCGCCAGAGCGGATTTACCGGAGGACTGATAAACGCCATTACCCGGGGTGGTACAAATACCGTTCGGGGGTCCGTGTTTATGTACGGACGCAACCAGGATCTGGTTGGACCAAGCCCCGACGTGTATAAAGCCCCCTTCGAAAACTTTCAGGATGTTCAGTTTGGAGGACGAATAGGTGGTCCAATTGCTACCAATAAGCTTTTTTATCATTTTACCGGTGAGGTAAGACTACGGTCAACCCCGCTCGAAGTAGCATTGAATGACCCGAATGCGCTTAACAACTTTCCGGTACCATCATCCATAATCGACAACATAATCCGCATTAGTAAGGATGTGTACGGATACGATCCGGGTTCCTACAATACGTTTAATATTCGCAACAATACCGTTAACCTCATAGGTCGTTTGGACTGGAATATTAACGAATCAAATAAAATTCAGTTGCGGCATAACTTTTCCTATGGCATTCAGGACAGAAACCTCACCCGCAATACCACGAGTTTTTCTTTAAGTAATCGTGCCAACGTTTTCCGGAGTGTCAGCAATCAGATTGTTGCACAGTGGGACGCTATTATTGGCACGTGGGCAAGCAATCAACTTCGGGTATCATTCACAAATACTGCTGATGCCCGGATCCTTGGATCCAACTTCCCCGAGGTTCGGATAACTGTGGGCAGCAGCGGACAATCTGTTCTTCTGGGCGAGGAACGCAACAGTCAGGCTAACGAGTTAAATCAAACCGTTCTTGCCATTACCAACGACGTAATGATTTTTGAAGGTAGTCACTCGATAACGCTTGGAACCAACAACGAACTGTACGGGTTCGACAACTTATACATTCCTGATTATTTCGGTACCTATCAGTATCCCAATATCGAATCATTCGCAGATAGCACGGCTAACAACTATCAGGTAAGTTATGCTAACACTGCCATTACGGGAACGCCAGCGCCCAGGGCTGACTGGTGGATGCTTCAAACAGGATTCTACGCCATGGATGAATGGGAAGTAACATCCGGCCTCCGTCTGATTGGCGGGATACGATTAGACATTCCGGTCTTTATCAGCACACCATACTATAACCCCCTGTTTGCAGAACGCTTCCCCGGATACTCAACCTCTCGCGTCCCATCGGACGCTTTGATGTGGTCGCCCCGGATTGGCTTTAATTACGACATCAGTGACGACCGAACCTTCCAGATTAGGGGTGGCACTGGGCTATTTACGGGCAAGGTTGCGGCTGTATGGCTGTCCAACCAATATTCGAACACAGGTGTGGATTTGTTCCGTGCTCAGTTAGGTGCATACAACTCTACCCTGCTGATTACTGATCCTGCAACAGGACTGCCCATGAAGTGGGATCTGACCATTCCACCACCACACCCCGGTGATACCGGGTATCCGGGCTCTGCAATCAATACGGCAGCTATTAACATTACTGACGAGAATTTCAAAATGCCCCAGGTGTGGAGAAGCACACTTGGTACCGATATTCAGTTTGGGAAGGGGCTTACCCTAACGGTGGAAGGTATGTATGGCTCATTCCTGAATCAGGTTGATTATTCAAACCTGAATCTTAAACAAAGCAACCGTTCATGGGTTCTTAACGGCGATACTGTGCGGGGTGTGAGTCCGCTCGACGGACGTCCGCTGTACGCGGGAACCCAGCCTGACTCTATGCAGGCGCCGGAATTCACACAGGTTTTGCTGCTACGGTCACGGAATGCTGGATACCAGTATTCGGTTATGACCCAGCTTGTGGTTGATGAGAACAACGATATTCTGCCCGGACTGTCGGCCATGCTGTCATATACCTACGGAGGTTCCGAAGATCTGAACAGCTCTCTCAACTCTACTGCGTCATCACTCTATCAGTTTAACGATGTTGTAGATCCTAACAATGCAACCGTTGGCCGTTCCAACTTCGACGTACCGCATCGCATTGCCGTAAGCGCCTCCTACAGAATTTCATGGTCAGAAAAAACCTCTACGTCTGTTGGACTGTTTTTTGACGGATCCAGCGGACGGCCATACTCGCTGAGTTACGTCCAGGACTACAATGGCGACAACGTTTCCGGCGGTAATGACCTGATCTACATCCCGCGTCCGGAAGACTACAACACCCGAATTGTGATCGAGCCTCCGGGCGGCACTGACCTGCGTACACGCGAACAGGTGTGGGAGCAGATCATGCAGCTTGTAGACGCAAACCCGATTCTAAAGGAGTATCAGGGCAAAATCCTCCCCAGAAATTTTGTTCGTGAACCATGGCGGAATAAAATTGATCTGCGGATCAGCCAGGATTTGTTGATTTCAGATCAAAAAGTTACGCTCACCTGCGATGTTCAGAACCTTCTTAACCTTTTAAACTCATCGTGGGGTTTGGTACAGTACGTAAACTTTCAAAGTTTTAACCTGTTCGGCCTGGGTTCTACGGGAAACAACCCGTTTGATGCCCAGGGAAGATTGCGAATGACCTATTCTGCACCGGTAACTGCAGGACGCCCGGGTATTTATATTACAGACAACTTTTATTCACGCTGGCGAATGCAGCTTGGAATACGGTATACTTTTTAACTATGCATAAGTTGCTTTATTTATCATTGGCAGTAGCACTGCTCATCGGAGCATGCGATGACGGGGTCCTCACGTTTCCTCAGCCAACGCCTGCCACTGTTCGGTTTGTTCACGTTATCCGCGATGTTGATTCACTTAGCTGTGTAGTAGCAGCCTCTGACTCGGTGACCATCTCAAGAGGCAAGGCTTCTTCGCTGATTCGCTGTGATGCCGGAAGGCCCGTTGGCTTTGTCCTTAAAAACGGTTCAACCTTGTTACGCGACACACTCTATTACACCTTGGGTGGCTCTGCAAACGTTATCTTGTTTGCCCGAGGGTCCGCAAGCCAGGTTGTTGAATTTCGGAGGGCAATTCAGGATACCACGCTCCCGGCAACTGCCAGCCCGGTACTCCGATTTACGCACATGGCTGAAGCCGTCAACAAGTTTTTTACTGTTGAGGTGTGGGTTCGCGGCGGCGGCAAACTGTTTTCCGAAGAGTTCGATCCGGGCTTCAGCAGTTCGTACGCAACGCTGCCTCCAGGCACCTACAGTTTTGAGTTACGCGAAGCAGGGACAACAAATGTTGCTGCCGTCATTGAGAACGTTACTATCTCCGCAGGAACCTCGTATATGCTGTATTCATGGGATGCCAGCAGTAATGCCGAAGATTCCGTTAACTTGTCAATTTTCTGACCACCAGCACCCTAAGGTAAATTCTATGCTCCGAAACGTTTATACATTTATTTGTTTTTCACTTTGTGCAGTTATCGCAGCATCTGCACAGGATCCCACTCCCATCATTGATGTCAGAAAGCAGGACCTTGGATCCACTGTTGTAAAAGTTGCAGGGCGTGTGAGTGCAGCCAATGAATTTGGAAACCCGGCGTACATTCAGGATGGCACCGCAGGTATTGCCGTCTTTAACGCAGCCTTCGCCAGGGGCGTACAAATCGGCGACTCCGTTATTATCGAGAACGCAGAAATTGTTGAATTTCAGGCAACAACCGGTCAGCCGGGAACCGGCCTGTTGGAGCTGGCTGGAACCAACATGACGTTCACGGTTGTTCCTGTACCCCGCGTGGCTCCAACGCCCCGAAACACGTCGGTCCCGCTGTTGGGTGAAGGACTCGAGGGACAGTTAGTGCGAATCCGAAGACTGAAGTTTTCGGAGAAAGGAGCATTCCAGGGAGAAAACAATTACACTGCATTCGACACTCAGGGTAATGACCTTGCAGTGCGCATCGACGGTTCAACTGAGATCGCCGTACAAGCCCTGCCAATCCCAGAAGACGAAGTTGACATCGTGGGCTGCGTAAGCCAGTTTCGAGGAGGATATCAGATTTTGCCTCGCTTCGGAGCTGATGTGGGTGTTCAGCCCGCCGAACCCGACACTGTCCCCAAGAACCGTACCCTCGACATTACATCATGGAATCTGGACTGGTATGGCTCTACCGATACAACCATGGGGCCTTCCGATAAACAGCGTCAGCGACGCAGTATCCGGCAGGTGATGGATACCATACAGGCAGATATTTGGGCACTTCAGGAAGTGATCGGAAGCAGTGCTGCCCAGGCACTTGCTGATTCAATACAAGGCTCGTACGGCGTCCTGTACAGCACCGAGATGCCATCCGAAATGGCTATGTGCTACCTGTACAACAAAAACACAATTACCCCGATTACCAACGGTCTTGCCGTAAATGGCGGCGCTCAAGCCTGGGCTGGCGGACGTTTCCCATACAGGGTGACGTTTGATGCCGAAATCGACGGGATGAAGAAGCGGTACGTCCTGTTCAATATCCATGCAAAGGCAACCGGTGCTGGTACCGAACTTGACGATTATGAGCGCAGAAAGACCGATGCCGAAACGTTCCATGCCTACCTTCATGATTTTTATTCCGACTCATCGCTCATGATCGTCGGCGATTTTAACGACAGACTCACTGGAACAAATGTAGACGAAGCAAAGCCCAGTCCGTACAAAGTATTCACTGACGATTCAACCCGCTGGTTTCCGGTAACACTCAGCCTTGAAGAACGCGGTCTGGGGTCATACATCGGATTTGACCGGAGTTTTATTGATCATTGTTTGATTAGTCGTGACATCAAGAATTCGTTGCACAGAGTAATTCTGGAAGCTCCTCAGGCATACTTAAGCTCGTATCGAAGCACGGTTAGTGACCACCTTCCCGTAACCACACGCCTCTTCGTCAGTGGTCAGTCGCCTGTGACTGAGACCGCCTACAGTAACCATACCGTGAGAGTTGCACCCAACCCGGTAACTACTGACGGCATGGCGGAGGTTACAATTAACGTTCCCGGCTACGTCCGCGTTGCTCTCTCCAACCAGCAAGGTATCACAACCACACTGTTGCAGGACCACTGTGCCCCGCAGATAAAACTCGTACGCATTCCGGTTGCAACGTTATCGTCCGGCGTGTACCGGCTTATTGTTGATATCAATGGTTCGATTACCACTACCCCGGTTGTGATTGCCCGGTAACCGGAACTACGACTTCAAATCCGTATCCTCTGCACCGCCGCCATCATTGCGATTGCGGCGGTTTCTGTTCGTAACCGGTACTTGCCTAATCGTACTGCTGTGGCATGCAAACGTTGTAGGTGTGCTTCCTCTGCTAAAGTAAAGCCCCCTTCCGGGCCAATAAACAGTGCTACCGGTACTGACCGTACATGGTCCACGTTTGAATCTTCGGCATTCTGGCTACCATAAATAAGTTTAGCACCATGCTGCAGGCAAAACGCTGTGGCCTCGCCAAGACCTACAGGTTCGTGAATCTGCGGAAGCCAGGGGTTGCCAGACTGCATCAGTGCTGCCACGCACTTTAGCCTCAACCGTTCAACCGATGTTCTGAAAAACTGTGACCGTTCGGTATGGACTGGTACAATGTGAGTTATGCCCAGCTCAGTTGCCTTTTCAACAGTAAACTCAATCCTACTCTTACTGTCGGTAATCCCCAAACACAGTACCGTAACCACCGGCTCCGGAGCCAGAGTACGAGAAATAACCCGAAGTACACCTGGCGTTTCGATTCTGCACAATGCCGTAAGCCCCTTACCATTGAGCACTTGAACCGTGCTTCCCGACCTGAGCCGTAACGACTTAAGATGCTGTATTGTATCAGCCGACGGTTTCAGCAGGTCATCGTTTTCAGGAATTGAATCGTAGAGGTTGTCCATTCGGTTGGTAATTTCACGTAATCCGCAGAAACACAAACTTACCCTGAAGCAGCAGATGACAGATTCTGAATTCACTTGTATTCGTGTTCACCACCCAACAGATGGTGTGGGGGCCATTCAAATTAACCGACCAAAGCAGCTGAATGCCCTGAGCTTACAAACCATGGTAGAACTTGTTGAAGCGTTTGAGCTTCTTGATGTCAGCGATTCTATTCGCTGTATTGTACTTCACGGTAACGATCGTGCCTTTGCAGCCGGCGCAGATATAACCGAGATGGCTGATGCAGACGCTGTTACCATGCTCAATCGCGATCAGTTTGCACGCTGGGAACGAATTCGTAATATAAAAAAGCCGATCATTGCCGCAGTCAGTGGCTATGCACTCGGAGGCGGCTGCGAACTTGCAATGTTGGCTGATATGATTGTTGCCAGTGAAACCGCAGTCTTCGGACAGCCCGAAATCAATATTGGTGCAATGCCGGGAGCGGGCGGCACTCAGCGTCTGACCCGTGCTGTTGGAAAGGCTGTTGCCATGGAAATAGTGTTAACCGGACGAACAATTGATGCACGGCATGCTCATGATGCCGGACTCGTTAATCGTGTGGTACCGGTTGAATACTATTTGGATGAGGCTATTGCCCTTGCTGCCGAAATTGCGACCAAGGCTCCAATTGCTGTGCGCCTTGCCAAGGAAGCCGTCCTTAAAGCTCATAGTTCAACACTGGAAGGGGGCTTGGAATTCGAACGGAAGAACTTTTATCTTTTATTTGCCACGAACGATCAGAAGGAAGGCATGGCTGCCTTTGTTGAGAAACGTAAACCTAACTGGAGAAATTCATGAGAGTAATGAGTAACCTGTGTGCTGCCATTGCAGTACTTGTTGCATGTAGCCTTTTTGTCACTGCCGAAGCTCGCTCTGCAGATGCACGACCTGCGCATGGTGAAACCACCATGAATACCGACTCGCTGTATATGAAGATCGTAGACTGTGCCCTGCCTCCGGTGGCATTCAGCTCGATTGCCGACGCATTTAAAACTGAGTCTCTGATCAGCGGGTTCCTTAGTATGGTTCCCAGCGAGCGGGGTGCCGATGTTTTACGACAGTCAATGGAAGCAGCAAAGAAAGCTCTAAAACCTGAAGCCTTGTTCAAACGACGTTTGTCAGAATACTTCAGGACACGGTTTTCACCTGCTGATGCTCAGAAAATCGTTGAAAGCTGTGCTGAAGGTGCCGGCTTCACTGATAAGGAATTATACGATCGCTTTCAGGAAACACTCAACGGAATGTCGCCCGTTGCCCGACGTGAGGCAGTGATGATTACCATCCGGCTTATGGGTGACTTCCTGGCCCTGGCTGCAAAGAACTTGGAGCCGCTTTCTGCATCTGACCTGGGAATTACCGACAAATAGCAACTATGGATACAATTCTTTACGATAGCACCGATGGTGTTTGCACAATCACTCTGAACCGACCGGAGTCATACAATGCCGTCAACGAGCAGTTAAGCACCGAGTTACTCCACGCGCTTACTCAGGCAGAAACCGATGCAGGAGTCCGCTGTGTTGTGTTAACCGGAGCAGGGAAAGCATTCTGTTCAGGACAGGATCTGAAAGACGCACCAACGGGTGGCGGCAAACGCAGTCTGTACGACTCCCTGGAACGCCGGTACAACCCCATCATCCGGGCAATCACCGGAATGCCCAAACCCATTATTGCCGGCATCAACGGTGTAGCGGCTGGAGCAGGTCTTTCACTTGCCCTGGCAGCAGATATTCGAATCATGAATTCAGCAGCACGCATGGTTGAAGCCTTCATTGGTATCGCACTGATTCCTGACAGTGGTGCTACCTTCTTCTATCCCCGAATGATGGGCTACGCAAAGGCATTCGAGTTTGCAACGCTGAATAAGCCAATTTCCGCACCCGATGCCGAGCGTCTTGGCCTGGTTAATTCTGTGGTACATCCCAAGGCGTTTCATGCTGCACTCGGTGCCGTAGCCAAAAAATATGCGTCTGGTCCAACGCAGACGTATGGATTCGTGAAGCAACTCCTTCAGCAGGGAGCTACTCGCCCTCTGGCCGAAATGCTGGAAATGGAGAAAGAATATCAACAACGGGCCGGTGACAGCAGTGATTATTCCGAAGGTGTTGCCGCCTTTATCGAGAAACGACCACCGGCATTCACCGGGTCTTGATCATGGCTGCTTCGCAACCCACACTCTATAAAAAGCTGCGGACGGAGTCAGACGTAGCTGAGCAGCAACATACGCTAACCATGAGGATTATCCGTTGGGTTATTATCGTGCTTGCCATAGCATCGGTAACTGCCATGCTGCCAGGGAGCGGTGGAGAAAAAAACCATGCTACCTACAGCCAGTCATTACTGGGTACGGTCTGGAGCCAGGAATCTGTCTATGCAGATTATACCTTCCCTGTCCTGAAAACTGCGCACGAAATCAGGCAGGCCTCCGATTCGGCAGCAGATGCAGCGCCAATTGTTTTCAGGGTAAAAACTACCCTGCCGGACAGTCTGCTACCAAAACAAACAGCGCATAATCCGGGACAGTATGCTACCGTACTGAACAAGGACAGCGTTAAAGCCGATTTTATCGTTATACGCGACAGTTCGGGAGCCGATAAACTGGTGCGTGCCGAAGCCGTACAGTTCGGACGCCAGCCGTCGGCAAACGTCGTTTTCCTGGTACCTGATGTCACGGCCACAAGTAAACTTCGTGAGGATCTTGCCACTTCGGTGGGGACAACAAAGGAGATCGTGCGAAAGTCTGACGTTATTATCCGTAAGGGGCAGCGAGTAGATGATCTGGCACTGCGCCGGTTACTTGCGTACCGTAATGCTGAACTGCTGCGCTCCACGATTACGTACAGCTACTTTGCTGTTATTGGCAGCCTGGGCCACGCCATGGTCATCATTGGCTTTGTTGTACTGTTCCTGCGATTTCTCCGCCCCGTCAGTTACCACCGCGTATATCAACTGGCTACCTTGCTGGCACTGCCGGTGCTCAGTACATTGATGGGCTGGCTTAGTGCCCGTATCGATACTGCTCTGCCGCTTGAATACCTTGCAATCATTCCGGCACTTGCAATGATTGTCACCATCCTGTATGAGGAGCGGACTGCACTGATGCTGTCCGTTGCAATGAGTATCTCTGTGGGAGCGGCACGCGGCGATGATTATGCAATTATGCTCGTGCTTCTGGTGGGCGGAATAATGGGCGTGTATTCTGGCCGGGATATCCACAGCAGAACCCAGATTTTTACCGCCATCGTTGCAATTTTCAGCGGCATGGCTATCGCACTTCTTGCAATCGACCTGGAGCGCTCGGCACAGGTAGAGCTTATCTGGCCCAAGCTGGTTATGGCGGGTGCCAATGCAATTCTAAGCCCCCTTCTCACCTTTGCCGTTATCCTGTTGTTTGAACGCACCTTTAACGTTGCCACTGACTTGCGACTTGAAGAATTCAACAACGTTAATCATCCGCTTCTGCGATTGCTCAATGAACGGGCGCCGGGGACGTATCAGCATACCATGGCCGTTGCCAGGCTTGCAGAGGCGGCAGCCGATGCCATTAGTGCCAATGCCCTGCTTACGCGCGTTGGTACGTATTTCCATGACATCGGTAAAATTGAAAAAAGTGAATACTTTGTCGAAAATCAGATCGACACACATAATAAACACGATCACATTCCGCCAAAACGAAGCGCTGCCATCATCAGACAACATGTTCAGGATGGAATCGAGCTGGCCAAGGAATACAAGCTGCCGGAACGAATTACCAAGTTTATTCCAATGCATCACGGCACCATACTGATTAAGCATTTTCATGCACAGGCAATGGAACAGAGTACGGAAACCGGCATTGCAGTGGATGAACAGGACTTTCGGTACCCGGGACCTAAACCCGATTCGCGCGAAGCAGGCATCGTGATGCTTGCTGATGCCGCCGAAGCATTGTCCAGACTGGTAGATACGTCGCAGCGCCAGGAAATCGAATCGGCAGTGCACTCGATCATTATGGACCGCGTGTTCGACGGACAGCTTACCAATACCATGCTTACGATACACGACCTTGATCTGATTCAGGAAGCCTTCGTGAAAAACCTGCTTGGCTCATCACACCAGAGAGTTCGTTACAAAAACACGCCAACAGCTCAGCACGATGCACAGTAATGTTCCCAAGGGATTTGCCGCTGACTTGTCTGCATTCAAGGACTACATTTCGTTGGAAAGGGGCTTGAGCACAACTACACTTGATGCTTATCTGCATGATACGACAAGATTGGCAGAACATCTTGATAGTTGCAATATTGATAAATTTTCGGATGCAAACAGACATCATTTATCAGGTTTTTTTGTAGTCCTGTCAAACCTTGGAATTGCTCCAGTCAGTCGGGCCCGTTACTTGTCATCGATCCGACACCTGTACCGGTTCCTGGTTTCGGCCGGACGAGCCACGGCCGATGTAACCGAGACGATACAGGTACCTGCCAAAACACGGCATCTTCCCTCAACCTTGTCTGTTGCTGAAATGGTACGGCTGCTGCAATCTGTGGGCGAAACCATTGCCGGCGTTCCGCCCACCAAGTACGAGCTTCGAGACCGCGCTCTGCTGGAGCTTATGTATGCCTGCGGCCTACGGGTCTCAGAGGTTACCGCAATACGTCAGCGACAAGTACTGTTCGATATGGAGCTGATCCGGGTTATTGGCAAGGGGTCAAAAGAACGAATGATTCCCATTGGAATGACTGCAATAACCTGGATAAAAAAGTATATGAACGAAGCCCGGGCGCAGCTAATAACTCAGAAGCCAACAGACGATGTGTTGTTATTAAGCAAGCGCGGCACCATGCTTTCGCGGATGAGTGTATGGAACATCATTCAGCAGGCTGCCGGGAAGGCTGGCATCCAGACTCATGTTCACCCCCACCTTTTCCGACATAGCTTTGCTACCCATCTTCTGGAAGGCGGTGCAGACCTCCGCGCTGTCCAGGAAATGCTTGGTCATGCCGATATCGGAACAACACAGATTTACACCCACGTCGATCGTGAGTATATCAGAGAGGTTCATACTCTGTTTCACCCACGAAACAAATCCGAACATGATTAAACTCTTTGTCCTTCTGGTTACACTATGCTGTTTAGCAGCAACAGCTCAATCTGATTCTGCTGTTGTAAAAACCGGCGTGGACAACCTGATCGACGTCCAGTTTGATGTGCTTGCCGGAAAGAATGTTGTTCTGGTGTCTCATGCAGCAGCGCGCTCACTGTCCGGCAGAACAACACTTCAGGAGATGCTGCGCGCCGGAACTGTACGCATCCTGCGAGTGCTTGCTCCCGAGCATGGCTATGATGGAATAACCAAGGCCGGCGTTGCTGTTTCGGATGGCGTGAGCGATACAATACCTGTGATGTCGCTCTATGGAAAGGACCGTAAGCCAACACTGAAGCATCTGCAGGGTGCCGATGTTGTAGTTATTGATTTGCAGGATATCGGAACCAGAAGCTATACCTACGTTAGCACGATGATTGAAGTACTCCAGAGCTGCGCAGAGAACGGCATACCGGTTATTATCCTGGACAGACCAAACCCTCTGGGTGGTGAAGATGTGGACGGCGCCATCCCGGAAGGAAACTACCAAAGTTTTGTTTGCAGAATTCCCGTACCCTACATTCACGGTTTAACTCTGGGCGAGATTGCCGGCATGGCCAATAAGCTGGGATGGCTTGGAAAACTATCAAACGGCTTTCCCAAGACCTGCTCGCTCACTGTTGTCCGCTGCAAAGGATGGAGTCGTTCAGATACCTGGCGCAAGACCATGCTGGCATGGTACCCAACGTCACCCAATATCCCAACGTCAGAAAGCGCAACCTACTACCCCTTCCTGGGTTTGCTGGGTGAACTGGGCTGGTGCTCGATTGGTATTGGCACAACAATGCCATTTGCTGTATTTGGTGCTCCCTGGATGGTGCGTGATACCATCATCGAACACAGAATGAAGCGATACGGGATACTACTACGGTATGGACGTTTTGTGCCACAGACAGGCATGTATAAAGATCAGGTATGCAATGGCTACCATATTGCCAGAGCTCCCGGCGCAGCCTACCGTCCGTTTACGGCTGCAATGATGCTGATATCACGATTACGGAGCACCTATCCTGATCACACTGCTTCAGTGCCGTCGCCTCAATCCTTGTTTGTACGCGCCTGCGGATCAGAAAAATACCTGGATGTGTTTAAGCGCCAAATGTCAGTCACTGACATTGAGTCACTCTCCGAGAGCGGCGTAGCAGATTTCATTATTCTGCGTACTGCTTTCCTGTTGTACTAAGGCGTTTCGGTTATTGCACGGATTAATCCAAGAGCAACGGAAATTGAACGAGTAACCGGATCTTCGTTTTTATAAAATACGTGACTATTTTCTACAACCATTCCGCTGGATCCCCCACCGTCTAAATTCATTGCCTGGTATGCTCCAAGCATCTTCATAAATCGAGCCGTTTCCAGTAAGGTGGCGCCCTCCTGAGCGTTGCCGTTGCTTCCAGGTTCGATGACGGCAAAGATCAACTCACGTCCGCTTTTATCCACACCAATGGCTGTGCGTGCCAGTTTCCGGTTAATAAAACGTTTCGATGTAACACCTTCTCGTGCTGCCTCTGGACTTGCTTTGCCGTTTCTTACCAGTCGCGGTGTTCCACTTACGGCATTCACAAACACCTGTTTTGAATGCACGTTGGTGCTAAAGTGCACAACCGTAGTGTCACCAACACTCCATGATGCAAGCGGGCTGAGCTTGTACACGCTATCAGACACCGTAATGATAAATCCGCTGTCAGGTACAGCAACCACGCCCGTATCCACCGCGATCAGCAGAGCAGGAACGGGTGCATTAACACAGGGAGAATGAAGGTACCGAAAAACAAGTTTCTTAGTTGCATGCTCACGATTGGTTTCTACCATCATTTTACGCAGGTCTTCGCGCATTTGGGCAGTGTCCAGTACCTGCTCCGTACTGTCGTTCCCAAGCAATGTAGTATCAACCATTGCTTCATGCAGAGCTGATTCTACCCAGTCATCCGGGATAAACGGAACTGACGGCCCTGCGTATAAGTTATAAAATACAATATCAAATGGTTTGAATCTGCTGTTGACGCTTGAAATTGAAAGTGTGTCTGAGCCCCTTACCAAAATTCCACGCAGTCTGAACGTGTCAATAACCATTGCATTACTTTTGTCAAAGAATGCACTTGACCACTGTTTATACGGAAGCATCTGCACAACCTGTCCGTCGGCAACCAGCGGTCCAATCGGTATGCTGCGTCCGCCTGACCAGAAATTGGCATTGATAGCACCAAACACCTCACGTCCGTTCGAATCGCTGTAGCGCCTGGTTAAACTGGCAAGGGGCTCACGTCCGCTTATCCAGTCTCTGCCTTTTAGGATACACAATGCTCCTCCCTGCTCGGTCCGGTTAAACCGAAGCTCGTGAATATGCGTTGAGCGTCTGGACTTGGTTCGGTAGTGGGTGTAGCGGATGCCCGGCGCCAGCTTCTGTTCCGATACCACCACCAGATGGCTGGGGCGACTTTTTTTGACCGGCTTACGTCCGGCAGCAGCTATTACAGAACAGCACAGCAGTACTATCAGAAATACATTTTTTACGTTCGAGATCATCGGGATACAATACCGAGAGTTTGTAGCTTTGCTTCTATGAACACACTTCTTTACAATGTTACTGACGGTATAGCATATATCACGCTAAACCGTCCCGACAAATTAAATGCACTGAACGCAGAACTGCTGAATGAATTGGAAGAACTCATTCGTCAGGTAGCCGCAGACTCAACAATTGGTGCCGTTATTATCACCGGGAGCGGACAGAAGGCATTCGCTGCAGGTGCCGACATTGCAGAGTTACATTCGCAGACGGCTGAAACCGGTGGCCAGTTTTCGCAGCGGGGTCAGCGAGTGTTTGACATGATAGAGGCACTTCAGGTTCCCGTTATCGCTGCTGTAAACGGTTTTGCACTTGGCGGTGGTTGCGAACTCGCGATGGCATGTCATATCCGTTTCGCGTCATCCAATGCCATGCTTGGCTTGCCGGAGATCAGTTTGGGCGTAATCCCAGGCTACGGCGGAACTCAGCGTTTAGGCAGGCTGGTAGGACCAGCCCGTGCTTTGGAGCTAATCCTGTCGTGCGAGATGGTTAATGCCTCTACTGCATTGCAATTGGGGCTTGTACAACGAGTTACCGAGCCAGAGGCACTACTCCGTGAGGCTGTAACATTTGCTCAGATGGTTGCATCAAAAGCGCCTCTGGCTGTACGGGCAGCGTTGATGGCTGTACTTGCATCAAGGGGGCTTCCGGTTGCTGACGGTCAGGCATTGGAGGCTGAGTTATTTGGTGAGCTTTGCGGAACGAATGATTTTATAGAAGGAACGGGAGCATTTCTGAACAAACGCAAGCCCTCTTTTACAGGTACCTAGATGCCGATTTTTCTGGTTGATGTACTGTATAACACGGTGTGTATTCCGTTTGTACGGTTAGGGTTGTTCATTCTGGGCACAGTACATCCCAAATTAAAAAAACGACGGTCACTGCTTGCTGAACCAGCGTCATCAGGACTCCGTTCAATTTGGTTTCACGCCGCCTCGATGGGAGAGTTTGAGCAGCTTGCCGCAGTCATACCGCTGGTGCGAAAGCAACTCCCCCGTGTAAGAGTAGTTGTTACCCTTTGGTCGCCATCAGGGTACGATCGGGCCCGACGTCACCGGGATGTTGACGACGTGTATCTTCTGCCGGCAGATTCATCGCGGCGTATGCGACAATGGATGAGACTTCTCAGGCCCCAATGCATTATTATAAATCGTTACGATGTATGGCGTAATATGGTGGTAGAGGCATCGCGGCAATCCGTGCCGATGCTTCTCGTTAATGCAACTATTCCATCTGCGTGGAACTCAGCAATTCTTAGGTCGTGGATAAAAGATACCTACTGCCACTTCACTCAAATCAACGCTGTAAACCAACACCATGCCGATGGTTTTGCATCTATGCTGCAGGACAGTAGTACGGAGCTTCGGGTTGTGGCCGACACGCGGACCGACGTCGTGCTGGAGCGCGCAGAGCATCCTGTCGGGATTCAATTTCTGGATAAGGAGTGGTCGGGGATTACGCTGATTGCAGGCAGTACATGGTCAGCCGACGAAGATCTCCTGCTAAGTGCACTAGACACACTCGGTAGCCGCAGACCTGACTGGACATCCAGCCTTCGGCTGATTCTGGTTCCCCACGAGCCAACGCCAAATGCCGTGAAACGCTTGTGTCAGCGGTTTAATGCCGTCCCCTTATCGGCTGTCACCGATAACAGCAGGTCCGCCATTGTGGTTGACTCGGTTGGTATGTTGCTTGGTTTATATGCAATAGCTGATGCTGCCTTCGTGGGCGGAGGCTTCGGAGCCGGCGTACATAGCGTAACCGAGCCTGCAGCGTTTGGCGTGCCTATCGCATGCGGCCCTAATATCAGCAGGTCTGCCGACGCCGTACAGTTTCACACCATGGGCCTACTGCGCGTAACAGAAACGCCAGGTGCGTTAGTCGAATGGCTAACCGATGTATTCGATCAATGCAGCTACCGGGAGACAATCGGTGCCCGATTACGACATCAGTTGGAACAACGGCGGGGGTCTGCGATGACTACCGCACAACAGATAGTATCGCTCTGCGGATTTGGCCGCCAGACTGGCTGATAACAACATAGTGTCCGGCCGGTAAACCGGAGATATTGATATCGCCATCACTGTTTATGACCGAACGAAGCACAAGCGTCCCAACATAGCTGAATATTGATACTATTTGTTCGGTTTTTATTGGGGATGCAATGTGAAGCAAGGTTCCGGCAGGATTGGGACTGATCCGGAGGTCAGAGTTATTCCACGTGTCCTGCACAGAGGATGTTTGTGGTGGTGTAAGCTTGACAATAAATTGTTTTACATCATCGCTTGTAATAAAAACAGAGCCGTCTGCTGCCAGAGCAAGCCCTACGGGGCGTGCCCAGCGACTATCGGATTTTGTAGAGTCAAGAATAAAGTTGGTGCAGAAATCCTGTACGCTATTGGCAACCGTATCGGCATCGCCGTCAAACGTCAGAAAAACCACCTTCGTACCGCTAACCGGAGTGCGGTTCCACGAACCGCGGAGTGCTACAAAGAGTCCGTTACGATAATTCTCAGGCATCCCGTCATGAGCAAACTGCATTTGCATAGGAGCAGAGTGAGCCGTAATCAGGGCTGCTGCCTTCACCATTGAGGCAACGGCGGCAGAATCGTTTGCCGTAACCGGCAGGATATCTTTATAGGCTGAATGTGTTAAATCCATCCAGTTATGATCGTGATAAGCAAATGGATACCCGTAAAAACCGCCATCGCGAACGATATCGATAAATTCCGGCGGAATATTATTCCCCTGTTGGTCACTCCCATTATTATTAGCCCACACCGTTCCTGTTCGGGGATGCAAGGTAAGGCCTACAGCATTGCGTACACCGGTGGCTATTACTTTCCGACCTGACCCGTCCCAGTTATACCGTTCGATCAGTGCCCGGTCTGCTTCCCTATCGGCATTACCGCGTGAGCCTACGCTTAAGTAGAGATAATAATTGTTAGTATCGGCAACAACGGTCCGGGTTTTATGATTTCCGCCCAGCTGATTAGGCTGTTGGGTTTTATCAACAATCACTGTGCTTTTATCAAAAACATAGCCTGTGGCTTTGGAACGCCAATACTTGGTTATTCCTGATTCGCTTCCTGCAAAAAGAGTGTCACGGTAGAATGTTATCGAAGAGGTACTGCCGGGAACCTTTGTGGCAACGATGCACGTATCGGCAAGGCCGTCGCGATCCAGGTCAGGAAAAGCCAGCACCGTACTGCCCGACATATTGGCTACATACAGCACCGAGTCGGGTCCCCAGGCAAGGAACCGTGGTTTTTTAAGCTCCTGTCCGGCATAAAAGATACGCGCCGTCCACCCTGGCGGAACAAACAGGTCATGCGTACCTGCAACAAGGCCGAGTCGGGCGAATCGTGGGCTCACATCAACCGACACCCTAACCAGGTTGCCAGGGATTTCAGGTGTCCAGCTAATCTGCTGAGCCGTTAGCTGCGTGGAGGCCAATGCCAGACAAAGCAACGCAACTGCTGATACCATTCTCATACATGCAAATTAGCATATCGCACCTTGTGTTTACAAGGTGTATCGTGCGGTATCGGCCTATCTGCCCATTAAAGAAAAGCCCCCTTCCATCATAGAAATGGAAAGGGGCTTGGTTTTCGAGTTGTATGCTTATTTACCGCACTACAGTCAGCACTTGGTCATCGCTGATATATGGTCCGGAAATCACACGATAGAAGTATGTGCCGGCGGGAAGTGCCGTAACATCAAGTGTGAGTTCATATTCACCGGCGGCAAGATTTTCGTTTACAAGATCCATAACATGGACACCTGACGCATTATAGAGAGCGATGCGTGTGGCACCCGGCAAGCCAATCGAGTAGTTAATGACTGCCGAACCGCTAACTGGGTTGGGGGCAATCGGTTTGATTGAGAAGCGTGCCGATGACAGTTGTACCAGACGCAGGTTCTTGGCGCAGTCTTGCAGAACTTCCAACTTACCCGGTTCATCGTGGAAGAGCACATACTGATCACTCTTGCCAACGCCATCTGAGTTGTTGAAGTCTACAGGATAGGTGTAAATGTTAATTGGCGAGATAAACGGATTTGCCGGATCTGCGCTCTTACCAAGGTACGAGTCAAAGGTAAGCTTGAAGAGTGGTCCGCCGGCGCTTGTAATCGGCTGAGCCGTTTCGATATCCAGCTCAATCATATTGGGCAGAACCTGGGTTGCGGTAAGGACTCGGCCACCCTGCAGTTGCGTACCATCGGTAATGATTGCATTCAGGCGCGGACGAACGATGTTGGCATCGTAGGAAATCCTGATGCGCAGTTCAGTAAGGTTTGCAACATCAAGGGCTTCCGGTACGGCTTTCAGTTCGATCGGAATATCAATTGATTTTGCTACTGATACCTGGTACGTAGTGCCAACAAAGTTTGTTGTTTCAAGGAACAGACCATCACCTGTTAATGTGGCAACCTGTTTCTTACCATTAACGGCATCCGTGATTTCAACGTCAGTCGAGAACGCATTTCCGCGCAGTTTCAGACCTTGGCTTTGTGCCTTTGGTGACTGCAGGTACGACGGATCTTGACCATTGCGCAGCTTGGTGATGTAATCAGGGATAAAGGTAACATGAACAGTTCCGGTAACACCCGGAGGTACATCAATATATTGCTCGGCAACCGTAAAGCGTGAGCCATCAAGACCGGAAGGCGTAGCAATGTTAAAGCGACGTGTTGTTGCTTCGGTATGGCGAATTGTAATCGTCATGTCTTTAGCGTTAAACACATACTGTTCGGCATTGCTGCCTTGTACGGTAAAGTCGCCTCCGGCAACTACAGCCGTGAGTTTGTAGGACGGAGTATATGGAGCTGCTCCATCAGTCATATCTGACGGTTGTGTGAGAACTTCGTAGTTGGTCGTAAACGTTCCTGCCAGTGCCGGGTTAAAGCTAACGGTAATGTCGCGTGTTTCACCCGGCTGAAGGATGAACGGTGTTGCTGGTGTTGGACCGTAGTCAACCACGAATCCAGCTGCTGGGTCAAGAAGACGAATACCGGTGATGGTAACGGCATGTGTACCCTTTGTATCGCCCGATGTTGGGTTGGTTACATCCTGATAGTTCTCATTTACCAGCGTAATTGTTGCGGTAGCCACCGGATCGCCGGCCTGGAACGAACCGTAGTCATGATCGGCACCCTTTACGTGTGGCTGCCATGCAATTCCATTCAGTGCTACTTCATACTTGCTGTTACTGCTGCTATTGGGGAATACCAGGGTTGCAGCGTAATTGTTGCGTTCGGCACCACGGTTTGCCTGTTCGGTTGGAACAAATGCAATCGTGATATAGCGTTCTTTCTGATTTTGGTTTGATCCAATCAACTGAATCGGGAAGCCACCCGTATTACCGTTGTCAACGATCTTGAACGATGCAGCATCCGGACCTTCGATATACGGTTGATCAAACGTTACGGCTTGTGAGCCTGCGTTCGAGAAGGAAACTTCCTGAGTGTACTGAGTGATTCCCTGGTTGCTCTGTACATTATCCAGAACACGAACATTCCAAGGCGTTGCTGTTGCATAAATATCAGTTGTTACGCCATTACCTTTGAGAACTGCAATCGAGTCAACAACCAGGGCGTTCGAGAAGAACGGTACGTCAAGGGTGTGCTGACTGACGGCATCACCTTGTGGCGAATAGGTAACATTAAACGCATACCGCTGACCCGTTGTCAGTGTGAGTGGGAAGACCGATTTGAGCGGAGCGCCTTGCTTTGTTTCAAAGTTGAAGAAGTGGTTCTGGCTGGCGACCAGGGCTTCATCGTAGCCTGTGATAATCAGATCAACCTTACCACCGTTAATAATTTCAACTTCCTTCGGAATACCCGGATGGCTTGACGGAACGTTAACCCATGTTTGGTCGGTAACAAAAATCGTAGGTTCATCACCACGAACACGTAGCTCTGTAGCTGGAGCCTCGTAGCATTCAAGTTTAACCAGCAAGGTGTCCAGTTTTTCTCGGGTATCCGTTATGGTGGCACAAATGTTAACCACTTGTTCGCCGCCTGGCGGAATCACAAACGATTTTGGTGAAATGCTGTAAACGCCCGGGAAGTACTTTGTCCGCAGATCAACAACCGTGAGCGGAGCATCCAGTCTGAGGTTACGAATTGTAACATCTTTGCATGCAGGGGTATTGAACGGTATCGTCCCGAAGTCAATTTTCTTTGGTGAGAAGTCAAACTTGTCAGATACATAGGTATAGGTTTTTTCTACGTATTTACCAGAGCGGGAAACAACGCGAACCGTACCGGAAGCATCCTTTGTTTTATCAATAACCTTAAGTGTGAATTTAACTTCTTTATCGCCGGAAGAAAATTCTGGGTCTTCAATGAATTCATAGTTCACTAGGTTATCAGCATACACGGCAAAAATCGAACCGCAGGTGATACCTTCAGGAAGGATTTTTCCTACACCATCAACATCACCGCAGAGGAGCTTTTCGGTTACTGCAAGTGAATCGTCGCAGGCAATGGCCAGGTCAACAGTGATCGGTGTGCCATATGCACGACCTTGCTCTAAACCGTCAAGTGAGCCATAGGTCCATGCAGCCCATTTAACATTGTCATTAACACTTTCAACAACGTGATCACCGACGGCAATCGGGGTACGGATATAGGAGTATTCGGTTCCCTGGAGCGGACGCATTGCACCGCCGAAAGCCGAAGCCAGAGCGCGCCCGTCAACTTTAATATTGCCAAGATCGGTTGTTTTAAACACGATGTTAAAGAAGTTATCCATTCCTTCAGGAGAAGAGAACACGCCGTAGTTGGCCCAGCGGTCAACTGACGGAATGTACTGCAACATGGGCATACCGCTTTCTACAGTCGGGTGACCCTGTGTGGCATCACCTTTTTGCTGAATCGCAGGTGGAAGTACTTTAGCGTACGACTTTCCATACTGTCCCATCAGGATCGGCTTATCACTTTCCCAATAGGTTGCAACTTCAAGTGCGGTTTCCAGACGGGTTTCACCACGGTTTATCAGCCATTTCTTCATCAGTCCGGAACCATCCTGGCGCATTGCAGAAATTGTGGTTCCATCTTCAAGTGCAATCACGCGGATAACATCACCACGGTCATCATCAATCCCGATATCAGATGCAGCCTTGCCGGTTACACGGGTCGAGGTGTACATACAGGGGATTGTAACAAACTTCGTCCCTGCCATTTCAAACGGCAGCATGGCATCATGTACGTTGTTCCGCACAAAGTGTGCTTCGGTTGCATACATACCGGTTGGCGGTAATACGTCAGGATAACGCATAATTGCTACCTTGGTGTGACCCGAGATAACACCTACCGGACGGGTTGCACGAATCCAGGTTCCACTGAGGTCTGACTTAAATTCCTTGGTAAGTTCAGGAACAACACGTGCTTTAATCAAATATGTATCACCACGGTTTAAAACTATCTGTTGTGATGAGTTTGCCGGAACCGATGGGGTTTCCATGCCACCTTCGGTATCCCAGGTGGGCGTATAATTTACAATTGTGTTGTCGTATGCGGCAATAACCAGAATCTGGCTTGGACGCATCTTTTCATAACCGGTTGCATACTTGTCCTGATAGAAGTTCATGGTGTAATAATTCTTACCCCATGCTTCAATCGGCAGATGACGGGCTAATTCACCGTTACCGTTCCAGGCCTGGTATGTATATACCGAAATCGGCTTGTCACCAACCACCTGAATACCGTATCCGGTCCGCATCTCACTCTGTTCACTCATCAGTGATATCGGAATCGAAAGCTTGTACACTTCGTTCGGCTTAAGCGTAATTGTACGCTGTATCCGAACCGCAGAATTAATTTCCGACGGAGTGGAAACAGTGACCGTTGCCTTCACCTTGGATGAAATATACAGAAGCATAGGCGTTGGTGTTGGTTTCTCAGATGGACTGGCCCATACCTGAGGGAATGCCACCATGTAACGCCTGCCTTCTACCAGCCCCATCGTCCCCTTGGTTTCCTTCACTTGATCTTGTACCTGGGCTGCCACCTGGAGTCCGGCGGTTGTAGCAATAAGGGCAATCAGAAATACCCGTATTGTGATTACAAAAAATTTCATGGATGTTTCTCCACGTATTGTGAAAATGAAGATGTTTATTACTTTGTTTACAACCTGTATTACACTCGTTTGTAATCCAGTTATTAATATACACGAAAAATGCTTACGTACACATTTTTCAAGTACTTGTTGAAAATTCTATTTAGCTCGGTTGCCGTTGTTTCACTTTATTCCCCCAACAAAATACTGGATAACTTAATCATTGTTTTTTACTTCCTGTACCCTATTTAACTTTAACTACGGTAAAGGTATTCGGTTACAGTTTTTTTGAAAAAAGTTGTTTTTTTTTCTCATACCTGTGGACCTTGTTACACAACCTGAGCAAGAGTACCACTCTCCTGACAGCCGGAAGACCTGCGTTATGAGTTTAAAGATACCCCCAGGAGCCGGCTAAAAATCTTGATATAGTCAGCCGGAGAGATTGTTTCTGGACGCCTATCCGAAAGCCTAAACTCTTTAATTACATCGAGTTGGACATCTTGCTTGATATTTTGGATAGCCGGCCAGTGTTTAAGAGTATTTGAAGCAAGCTTTCGTCGCATACTAAATGCCGCCCGAACAAATTCACGGAACCCGGGAATAAGAGAATTGGGAAGAGGATGAGGATGAAGCAACAATCGAACAGACGACCCGCATTGTAGGGATAGCAGTTCAACATCGCTACAGTGTGCGTTGTTACGCCAATAACACGATTTTCCACTGATGGTTGGTCACAGCAGGCTGCAGTACATAAAAAACACCCGTCGGTCCTGGTTTTACCCAAAACGTACGCTGACCGCCATGGTAACCACAAATGCTCCAACCGCTAAAGTACAAAACGCAGATCAATGCCTGCCTGGAGTGCATCAATGCGAATGTTGGCAGACGGACCTACCTCGGTAATGCCATAATTGTAGTAGATGCAGGGAACCAGCAGTAATCGGCCAATCGGCAGTTCATACTGTACTCCGGCTTTAACAGCTACTCGGATTGACGACTTATCCGGAATATCATCCCGACCGGTAATAATAGCCCGGCCATTATTGATGTACTCCACATCACCGGGATTAAACAGGGATGAATCAAATACGCTAGTAATCGGTTCTACCAGCTCCATACCCTCTTCCCTGTCTGCACTGAGAACCATGCCAACCGTGGGGCCAACAACAATCCCAAAATTGGAATTAAACAGGTTCAGCTTGTAAATCGCCTCCAAGTCAACAACGGTATATTTGATTTCAGCTACGTGGCGCACCGATGAATTTACATCCTGTCCGTCGGGAGAGAGTGACGGGAGATTGTCGCCCTTCTCTTCGTAATACGCCGGTAAGTAGTTGTAAACAACACGGGCAATAATCGATGACTTACTATCTTTCGGGGAGCCCAGGAGGTACTCGGCGCTAAGCCCAACGTAGTATCCGTTCCCTGAACCGTGCGTAAAGCCCGGACACAATACAGCTCCAGCAACTGACTTAATACCGGAGGCGTACATTGACCTGTTTCCCCCTGCTACCGGTCCAACATAAATACGCGATTGAGATTTAACAGGTATAAGCGGACTACTTTCCTTCACTGAATCTTGAACCTGTGCAGCCACCCGGAGTCCGGCGGTTGTAGTTATAAGGGCAATCAGAAATACCCGTATTGTGGTTACAAATAAAACCATGAAAATTTTTCCACGTATTATGAAAATGCAGATGCTTATTACTTTGTTTACAACCTGTGGTATACTCGATAGTATTCTAGTTGCTAATGTACACGAATAATCCGTACGTACACATTTTTCAAGTACTTGTTGAAAATTCCATTTAACTCGGTTGCCGTTGTATCACTCAATTCCCCCAACAAAATCCTTGATACCTTGATCAGCGTTTTTCCTTTCTGTATCCCACAATAAACTACATGGTAAAGGTATTTAGTTACAGTTTATAAAAAAGTTATTTTTCTCAAGTCTACGGTCCTTGTTACACAGCCTGGCAAGAATACCACTCTCCTGACAGCCGGAAGACCTGTTTTATGTGTTTAAAGATACCCCCACGAGCCGACAAAAAATCTTGATATACTCAACTGGAGAGATTGTTTCCGGACGCCTCTCAGAAAGCCTAAACTCTTTAATTACATCGCGTTGGAGATCTTGTTTGATATTTTGGATAGCCAGCCAGTGTTTAAGAGTATTTGAAGCAAGCTTTCGTCGCATACTAAATGCCGCCCGAACAAATTCTCGAAACCCGGGAATAAGAGAATCGGGAAGAGGATGAGGATGGAGCAGGAATCGAACAACGGCAGACTGAACGGATGGTGCTGGAAAAAAAGATCCGGGTTTAACGGTAAACAGCAGATTTGGCTTAGCCCCCTGCCTTACTGCCACACTCTGAATTCCATACTCCTTGCTTCCTTCTGGCGCTACAAGGCGGCGGGCCACTTCAAGCTGAACCATGATGACGGCACGGGTCAGGTGCTCCTGGTTATCAAGGATCCAGAAAACCAGTTCAGATGTGATGTTATACGGCAGATTTCCCACCAGGACAGCCTTTTCTCCTGACAGCAGGTCAGCCAGGTTTACCAAACGTACGTCTGCCTGTATGAACATACAACGTGGCGTAACCCAGGGTTGCCGGCTGCAATGCTCAATCGCACGTTCATCGGCATCAATCGCTATTATCCGTTTAGCGGGTGAGGCTGCCAGCCACTTTGTAAGGGCACCCGTTCCCGGACCAATTTCGATAACCGTGTCATCGGGCGTGATAGTAAGCTCCGACACAATGCGCTGAGCAACGCGCACATCTGTCAGAAAATTCTGGCTAAACCTGCGTCGTGGTGCAATTCCTTTTGCCATAAACGAACAACTGGGAGGGCCGCCTACGGCTCGATACGGCGGTTGCCGTTTTCCCAAGCCTCGTGCAGTATAGCCCAGGTTTGGGCTAGCGATTCGTTGATAACCCTGGTTTCTGACAGCACCGTCATAAAATTCGTATCAGCATGCCAACGGGGAACGATATGAAAATGCAGATGATCCGGTACTCCGGCGCCGGCATCCTTGCCCAGATTTGCTCCGATGTTCACAGCATGAGGATGCATTGAACTTTGAATTGCCTGCACACAGGACTGAAGCATGCTCATGAGGTCGGCTGCGGCTTCTGACTCCAGGTCTGCTATGTTGGCACAGTGCTGTCGCGGGGCAATCAAAAGGTGACCAGCATTGTAGGGATATCGGTTCAACATCGCTACAGTGTGCGTTGTTACACCAATAACAAGATTTTCCACTGATGGTTGGTCACAGCAGGCTGCAGTACACAAAAAACACCCGTCGGTCCTGGTTTTACCCAAAACGTACGCTGACCGCCATGGTGACCACAAATGCTCCAACTACTAGATAGCAAATCGCAGATCAATGCCTGCCTGGAGTGCATTAATGCGAAGGTTGGCCGACGGACTTACCTCGGTAATACCAAAATTGTAGTAGATGCAGGGAACCAGCAGTAATCGGCCAATTGGCAGTTCATACTGTGCTCCGGCCTTAACAGCTACGCGGATTGACGACTTATCCGGAATATCATCCCGACCGGTAATAATAGCCCGGCCATTATTGATGTACTCCACATCACCGGGATTAAACAGGGATGAATCAAATACGCTAGTAATCGGTTCTACCAACTCCATACGCTGTTCCCTGTCTGCACTGAGAACCATGCCAACCGTGGGACCAACAACAATCCCAAAATTGGAATTAAACAGGTTCAGCTTGTAAATCGCCTCCAAGTCAACAACGGTATAGTTGATTTCAGCTACGTGCCGCACCGATGAATTTACAACCTGTCCGTCGGGAGAGAGTGACGGGAGATTGTCGCCCTGCTCTTCGTAATACGCCGGTAAGTAGCTGTAAACAACACGGGCAATAATCGATGACTTACTATCTTTCGGGGAGCCCAGGAGGTACTCGGCGCTAAGCCCAAAGTAGTAACCGTTTCCTGAACCGTGCGTAAAGTCCGGACACAATACATCTCCAGCAACTGACTGAAAACCGGAGGCGTGCATAGACCTGTTTACCCCTGCTACCGGTCCTATATAAATACGCGGTTTAGATTTAGCAGGTATAAGCGGATTTGCCAGCTCGTTCTGCGCCCAGGCCGTTGTGGTAAGAGTTACCAGAACTAAAACAGTACCCCAAAAAATTCTCATGTGAACTTCCGTGATGTTATTTAACAATCAAGATTGGGAGCATCGTTTCCCCAACCTCGTGCTTCAAAACTAAGCCATACAAACCACTTGTCTGTCGGGCAACTGAAAATATACAATGATGTTTTCCTTTTTCCAACGCCAAATTGTAAACAAGTGGTGTTCGAACTCCATGTAAATCTACGAGATCCAGGCCAATTATCATTGTTTTTGATGCATCAATGTTCAGGCGGAGCTCATTTTGTACCGGATGTTCGTCCAGCTGAATAACTGCCTGCCCGAGCGCCCCGATGCGCACCATTCGTAGCGACCCGGCACAAACGTTTATTGTTGCGGCTATGCCTTGTTGTTTTGCATCGGCACAGTGATTGGCTTCGGCGGATACTGCAAACCCATACGGTGCGGGATTGCTCCAGAGCGTCTGCCCCTTAAGCTCAATTGTTACGGTATAGGGCGATAGCACGCTGTCAGGAACTTCCAGCCGGAGTGTACTGTTTGAGTCGATCACAGGCACAGTGACCTGCCTGATACCGCTTACATCTGTAATGTCTGCAGTTACGGTCGCCGTTGCGGTCTGCCACTTGTCTGCTTCGTATTTCACGGTAACAGTAAGGGGCTCTGCAAGACTTCTAACAACTGATGATTGGATTTTAATCGTAACGGGTGTGCTCTGACCGGGACTGACGTTCTTGGGTATGAACAGATCAACCGTAGGGGGCACCGCATAAATGGTTAACAACTGAGTGTCTGCCAGTACCCTCCCGCCGTCATACATGAGCGTATAAGCAAGCAAACCTGCATTGTCTGCTGAAACAACCAGCGGTATGGCAATGGTATCCTTGGCTCCGGGGAGAATTACGTACCCTGCGTATGAAGTATCCACAAGTACATCACCGTCAAGTGTAGCCCGGAACGATTGCACCTGTACAGGCTGGGTCCCGGTATTGGTCACACGCACGGCTACGGTATCATTGGTACAGGCTTCAATCGATTGGTTTGCATCAAGCTGTCCCTGCAATTCAACCACCTGCGGGTCAACTGCCACACCGTAAATTTTGATGTTCGGACTTGGCGTTCCTGGGGTTGCAAAACCATTACTCCGTACTTCGAAAATCTGTTCGTGATAACCGGTACGGGTTGGGCGGAACTCAACATAGATGGCCTGACGTTCACCCGGCTGATATGTTCCTGGATACGGAGGGAAATTGGGATAGATATCACTGGTACCTGAGCTAACGATATTAACTGATGTTACTATTAACGGTGCTGTTCCTGCGGCAACAAGCACTGTTACTGTAGTATCCTTGACGGTGTTTATGGTAATCGTTCCCAGGTCAACATTGTATGTGGTTATTTCCGGGCCGACGCCTTCACCCATAACAAGGATATAGGTGGCTTCATGACCGTTCCAGTTAACCTGCAATGGAATTGAGTCACGATACAGTCCGCCTCGTAGGGGCTGAAACCGGATGAGCAACGGTTGTGCGGCCGACGGGTTCAGGAAGGCCGGCAGTTGTAGTCCGGGGAAGCTAAAGCCAGTTGCGGCTGAATCCAGCACGGCATGGACCCGGCAGGTTGCGTCGCCCGTGTTCATAAGCATGACGGTCGTATCTGCCTGAGTGCCAACACCAACTTTCCCAAAATCAACAATAATGGGCGGAACACGTGGCCTTGTGCCCTTTCCAATAACGGTTATGGTTTGCTTTGGAAGGTCTTGTACAAGGGCTGTATCGGTACGCTGGGCCATACCTCCGCGCAAAGGCGTAAAGCAGGCACGTAGCCAAAGGGTGTCACCGGGCGCAATGGTTGCCGGAAATACACCGGCTGTGTCAATGGTAAAATCGCCTGCTGGCTGCCCGGGCAGATAGCCGGTTACAACTATGTCAACAGCTCCGGGGTTTACAATTGCCACCCTGGCACAGCTTGTATCTCCTATGCGCACAGAGCCAAAGTTGTGGCCTGAAGCCTGAACGTCAGCCAAGGGGTATCCTGTAACAGGGATCTCCTTTTTTAATGAACAGTCAAACTCAACAATCAAGCGGGCTGCTGCTGAATGACCGGCAACACTACCCTGGTAACACACTTCCACCCACAGGGTGTCGGGTCCGTGAACTGTGTCAGGCCATACGTAATTGGTACGGATTGCCAGCGCAGGGTCACCAGCAATAACAATGTTTTTTATAACTTGTTTTGTAGAGTCGGGATTGATAATCGGCACCCGAACACAGTCAATTGGTTTTTGTCTTGCCTCGACCAGAATACTGTCCGGCAGGATAAATGAGGGAGCTTCGTAGTCAAACAGCCATTCCTTACCGTTTCCCAAACTGTCGTACGCATGAACCACAAACCGACCGTCTTTCCACGGATCTTGAACCCAGGCGTCGATCGGTGTTGTTCCAGTGTCATCGGTTGGCGGACTCAGAGCCCAGGAATAGTTTACGCATCGGTCAGTCTGCACCTTAACTTCAGTAAGCTTTGGACCGAACTTTTTTCCCACGTCGGTCACCGATCCGCGAAGGGTACCGCATTCAACCTGTAAGGCATATTGGGGCGGTGTCAGCTCATCCTGTGGCTCCTTATCGTACAACGCACCCAAAATATTGGCGTACGAGTCGGCGTACGACATACCGTACATTATGGCACCAAAGCGTCCTTCATCCGACGACATGGTGTAGGTTCCCATCGGGAGTCTGATATTGGCCCAGTGAAATGATGTTCCCGGCACGGTCTGCCACTGTATCATCGGTTCGATTTCAGTAACCAGACGTGTGTCAATCCTCAGAGTAGCCAGTGCTTCAGGTTCGGCAACAATGTTTACGTAATAATGAAACTGCTGGTTTTCGATACCGGTTTGTGTAATGAGTTCCGGAAAACGGAACGTTGCTCTGCTCAGGTACTGTCCAACCGCCGGCAGCACAACCATGGCCGGATCGCCGTTTGCAGTTTCAGGCTGGGTAAGCAGTTCCTGTTTACTGGGCATAAACTGTACTGCCAGGAATGGCTTACTGCTGGCGTAGTATGTGGGTTCGTCCAGCGTAATGTCCACCCAGTCACCAGCCAGTGCCAGCTTCTGGCTAAACGTCCGCTTCGATGTTGTTACTGTTACGTCAACGTCATCGGTGCCCGCAATAAGCCGCACCAGATTGGTACCCCGCACGACTGAAAACGGCTGTGCTACGTATTCGCTATTCCAGACTTCTACGGGTGGCAGCATTTCAACAAGATGGTCCTTGCTGTTGGTTTCAACCGTAGGGATGCTTGCCCTAACGTGACCGGATAGCATAGCAACAGGCTTGTCTGCTTTCACCCTGCTGCCACTAAGGTCACCGGTTCCGAGCGGCGTTGGCTTCCCTTTCACCAGATAGCATTCTGACTTGTTTAGGGTAACGGTAAAGGGTTTTCTTGCCTGCCGACCCAGTTCGGTCATCTGAGCGGGCGTAATTTCAACAGTGGTATTGTCTTCGGTGGCAATGACCATGAATTCGCCGGTCCGGATGGCAGCCAGTGACGGGTCGATGTAGGCGTTTGAGTACCGGTCATTGGGCTGGCATACCGAATAGTAGTTCTTACCCAAGCTCTTAATTGGTATTGCCGTGTAGGTATCGGTAGATGCAGCCCGGGTATTTAAGGCGTACACCACGATTGGTACGTCGCTGGAAATGAAAATACCAAGCCGTTGTGGAGATTCACTCGCAACGTTCTCGTACATAAACGGAAGTGTAACCGAGCCCACACCAAAGGCTTTCACAAACAGAGTTTCCACGAAACCCGTCGGATACGTAATCGTTACCTTGGCATCGTATTGGGAGCTGACAAATATCTTCAGCAGGGGGGCTGTTGTGTTCAGGAGTACTTCGTTCTGTAAAAAACCAACAACGAACGACGTTCCCTCCAGAGTCCCCGCATTTTTACGTGGCAGTACACGCTCAACTTGTGCCGACGCCACAGCCACCTGCAGACAGCACCACAGTAGAACGAAACTTCCCCAATACCGCCAAATCACATGCAGTTCCTGTTTATTCAGTAATGGCAATAATAGCATGATAACCATAAGTATGCTATTTAGGTTACCGATCCCCGCAATTTTATTTTCTCTCTGCGGCAGTACCGTTCAGCAATGGTGGTGTACCTGTGATCCTGCGGTGCTTGAGCTCAAGAATGGGTCTGGGAAGGGGCTTGGGCACGGGAACATCGGTACGCCAGCGAAAATCATTCAAGCGGTAGGGTTCAGGTTTCTGCTGTATCACCGGTTCAGGATGGTGTTCACCTTCAACAGCGCCCAGCCAGAAAACATCACTGAGTTCGTTATCCCGGGTATAGGCCTTTATTGTGTCTGCCTGGAACAATGCTACTCCATCACCGTTTTCCTGTTCGCCTCCAAAGGTTATCGAGCGGGCATTGCCAACGGCAATAAGCTCACGGAGTTCAGCATCCGTAAAGAGCAACGTGATGTAGTCACTGGCAACCTGATTATACCGGTCTGGTCGTAGCGTGTCCGTCCTGCTAACAAGGAAAGCCTCACCGGAACCAACCACACGGTCAAGATGTTGCTGCAGTATATGCAGCGTAATGATGTGCGCATACAGTTGTGAGCTGTCTGCCCAGATTACAGGGTCATGTTCGATTGTGATTACAGAATCGGCTGCGGCATAAGTAATTGAATTCCCTCGTGCTGCCACCGATGCCCCCAGTATTGACGCTCGTCCGCGGGCCGTTATCCTGTTGTCAGCCATGGATCGGTTTAAGGTGTCAGCATCAATCTGCATGGTGTCAGAGCCCCCTTCCTTCCATGTCCATGCCGTTGAATTCCCTATCAGCCGTGAATATTGCGCCTGCAGGTTATTGTCCAGACTGTCGGCACAGGCAATAAAGCGTGATACGGTATCGATGAGGACAACGTGTCCGGATGCTGTGGTGCGGTTTGTACTCCTGTTTAACCAGGCAATGTCAGACCACACAACACCACTGTCATTCCACGCCACTACGCTATCACGAAACACACCAATGGTTGACTTCATTGCATAGTCACCGGAGCGTGACCGGATGGTACGGTTACCATCAAAAACGGCAATACCGCCCCATGCCGTGGCTATTGAAGTATTCCCGTCATATTTTGCTTCAGGAGCTTCGATACGCAAATCCTGCTGCCGGATAACGGCTCTGCCCCTAAGCATCACGCTATTCAAGGCCGGGTTATGAATGGCATGATCACACGAAACCGTCACATTTCCGTGTCGGAACCGTACATTTCCCCAAAACTCCCGAATACCGTAACCGGGGCCACCCGAGCCAACCAAGCTGTCGGCATACTCAAGGATGATTGGTTCGCGCTGGGCTAATGCCGGATGGCAAAGGCTGACGATAACAACAACAAAACAGCAGAAAAGCACACTATGATTCATTCGCAACACATCCAAAACTACGGTCGGTTTGGTAGGTTTGCTCACTCCAGGCTATGACTGCAATTCTTCACGATATTGGAAATGCTCCCCGCGAACGTGCCATCATTATTGCCGTGGTACGGAAAGGGGCTGATCCCGACGTGGTTTCGGAGCATCTTGACGAGCTTGAACTACTGCTCGACACGGCGGGTGCCGATGTTGCACTACGGATGTATCAGGAACGCGACAGGCCTGACGGTGCAACATGCATCGGAAAGGGTAAGCTGGAAGAACTGCGAGGTCTGATTGACGATGAAAACGTGCAGATGGTTGTGTTCGACGACGAGCTGTCACCCGTACAGGTACGGAATCTGGAGAAGGAGCTGAATGTTAAAATCCTCGACCGTACCGGGGTGATCTTGGACATCTTTGCTTCGCACGCCAGAAGCCTTGAAAGCAGAACACAGGTAGAGCTGGCCCAGCTCGAATACCTGATGCCACGCCTTACACGGATGTGGACGCACCTGTCCAAACAGTACGGTGGCGTTGGCACCAAGGGTCCGGGTGAAACCCAGATTGAAACCGACAGGCGCATGTTTCGGACCAGGATACAACGCCTGAAGGAAAAGCTGGCACAGATCAACGTCCAACGGTCCGTCCAGCGTAAGGGGCGTGAAAACATCACTCGGTGTGCACTGGTGGGTTATACCAATGCCGGGAAAAGCTCGCTGATGCGTGCGTTAACCAATGCTGATGTGCTGGTAGAAGACAGATTGTTTGCAACGCTCGACACCACGGTGCGGTCCCTTGACCTCCCGTCAGGTAAAAGAGTCCTGCTATCGGATACTGTTGGCTTTATCCGGAAGCTGCCCCCGCAGTTGGTAGCTTCGTTCAGGACCACCCTGGCAGAAGCGATTGAATCTGACATCATCATCCATGTGGTGGACGCTGCTGCGGGCCATTCTGCTGACCATATCATGGTAGTAAACGAAACGTTAAAAAATATTGGCATCACTCATCATCCCACGATTTTGGTATTCAATAAAATTGACTGCATAACTGATCCGTATGCGCTCATGGACCTGCAGGCTTCATACCCCGATGCCGTCTTTACGTCGGCACTAACGGGATTTAACCTGGATGCACTTACTGATGCGATTCAGCGCGTTGCAGACACACTCAGCGTTACCCGCACCGTCTGCATCCCATATTCCGATGCTGCCTATATTGCAAAGTTGTACCGCGATTCAGAGGTTTTATTGCGTACCGACGATGAGAACGGAACAACTCTCCAGGTAAAACTTACTCCGGAGATGCTTGCAACGTTTAATCAGCGATATTCGCAGTATCTGTGTGATCCCGTAATTTGTACTACTCAACCAACTCCCTGAGAATACTATGGCTGCTGTGTGGATTTCATTGTTAACGGTTTGTACGTTTGTGCTGACAATTTCTGCTATCGTTATTGGACAGGAAACCCATCCCATTGTTGGCTTTGTATTGTTCGCCGGTATCATTTATGGTGCAATCAAGCTGTTTCAGCGCAGAATAACCCGCATTTAAATATGTTGCGTTATGCTTCAGAGTCTTTCCGTACGCAACTTTGCTCTTATTGACCATATCGAGTTGGAGTTTTCGGCCGGCTTTACGGCCTTTATCGGTGAAACAGGTGCGGGAAAAAGCATCATTATTGACGCACTGCTCTGCGCACTGGGTGAACGGACATCGCCCGATACTGTGCGAGTAGGACAGAAGAAAGCTGTTGTTGAAGCAGTGTTTCGGGTTGGCACATTTCCGGTTGTTGAAGAATTTCTGCGCAACAACGAACTCGATTCACAGGGAGAATCGGTTATTACACGCCGTGAAATTACCGCAACCTCATCACGGTGTTTTATCAATGATACTCCTGTGCAGGCCGCGGTCATGCGAGCATTTGGCAACATCGTGATGGAGTTTCATGGTCAGCACGATACCCAGGGTTTGCTCAGCCCTCAGCACCATACCAGCATCCTGGATGAGTTTGCACTGCACGAAGCATTGTTAGAGTCAATGTATGTGGCTTGGGAAGCAGCGCAATCCGCAAAGCGTAGTGTTGCCGGGCTGGAGCAGCTCAAGCAGGATGCCGACAGAGTTCGTTTGAGCTGTACCGAAATTATCGAGCACATTGGTGCTATAGCTCCCGTACCAGGAGAAACCGAAGAACTTGAAGCAGTTTTAAACAAACTCGAACACAGAGAACACATCGTCAGCCTTGCTGCCGGTGCAAAAGAAGCCCTTGACGGGGATGCCGGCTCGGCTGCATCATCGCTGCACACCGCTATCGAACATCTTACGCGGCTGAGTGACTTCGATACTCGCATTGCCGAAATGATGCCCGAATTGCAATCGGCTCTCACCAGCTGCAGGGAAACAGCTGGTTTACTTTCCGACATTGTGGAGGGTCTTGAACTTAACCCTGCTCTTATCGAACAGCAGCGAAACCGCTTGGCAGTACTGCAACGTCTGGTCCGGCGGTACGGCTCTGTACCGGAGGCACTTGCATTGCTGCAGGAAGCCGAATCAAAGCTTGAGGTGCTTGCAGACGTAGATCAGCAGCTTGCCGATGCAAATGTTCTCTATCGTGAGAAGTTGGCCGAAGCAGCCCGGGCTGCAAAAAAACTGAGTACATCGCGGCAGAAAGCAGCAAGGAAACTATCGGCCATCCTCACCACAATGGTACAACAAATGGGAATGACCTCTGCCACTGCTACCGTATCCCTCACGGAGTCGGCACTTGGCCGAAGTGGAAGCGACACAGTTGAATTCCTGCTGGCACCTACGGCTACAGAGCAGCCCAAACCCATACGCCGCACCGCATCAGGCGGTGAACTGTCGCGATACATGCTGGCGTTAAAATCGGCGCTCGCCGGCAGTCAGGCCGTTGGCACCATCGTGTTTGACGAGATTGATACCGGTATCAGCGGCAAGGTTGCACGCCACGTAGGTCACCTTATACGACAACTGTCCGCAACAACCCAAATGATCTGTATCACTCACCTGCCTCAGATCGCATCGCTTGCACATAACCTGATTCGGGTATCAAAACACGAAGGTACTGTGGAGACAACTGTAACTGCAGAATCAATTCACGGCAGCGACGCCGAGGTTGAAGTAGCCCGCTTACTGAGCGGTACCACTGTTACCGAAACAGCATTGCAGAGCGCACGCGAGTTGATTGCTGCAACCGATCAATAGTGCAAATAAGTCAAGAAACGGTTATTTTGCCGTACGTCAAGTGCAACACTATGCTAAGGCCGGAACATCAATCATATAATCAAAAGGGGCTAAGCATTCACGAGCTCGCTGCCCGTTTAACTGAACGCGGCAGACTGCTTGCTACCAACAGGGTCCTGGACGCATACGAAATGGCGCGTAGCGTTCATGAACACCAAACCCGTAATGACGGGACGGCATACTTTAATCACTGTGCCCGTACGGCCCTGATTTTAATGGACGAGCTGGGATTGTTTGACGAAGACATGCTGATCTCGGCCTTCCTGCATGATGTTCTGGAAGATAGTGACACCATCACCCGTGGAGTCCTTGAATACAATTTCGGCGGATATGTTGCATACGTTGTTGAAACCCTGACTAAGGACCTTAATCGCGCGACTCTTGACCCCGACAAGGTTGACCTGGAATTTGTAGAAAGACTGCGTACGGCCAGCGATGACTGCCTGACCATCAAACTTGCCGCACGACTTGACAATATCCGATGCCTGAGCTTTAACCTGAAACGCAATCCGCTGGTGTACCTGCGAAACACGCTGGAACGCTACGTTCCACTGTCCGAACAGTCATCGAATTTACATGTAAAAAAACTTGCCGACGCGATCCGTCAGGAAGCAAACAAGTTTCTGGGGTAGGCAGGAATTAATAATGGATCGGTGCTATTGGTCTCGCTGCACCGTAAGACTGTTTTTCACGGGAACGGCAATCACAAAGCCAAGGGTAACAAGAAGCATTGTTACAATTACGGCCAGGAGCCTTGGCGGCGACGATCGCTTCTTGGGCGGTACGGCAACATCCAGGACTACCAAACTCGGGATATCACGCGCCTCCTGAATAACCTGCTCCATACGCTGCGTTTCAAGGTACACATTAATCTGTTCCTTTATCTTCAGGTCACGTAGCAGATTGGTATAGGTTCGTGTTAAGGCAGGAACCTTGTTGAACGGAATCGAAAACTCATCTCCCTGCACCAAGCCTCCCTTCTGAACTTTGTCATATTGGCTCTTCAGTGTCGAGATTTTCTTTTCCAGATATTCAATTTGCGGAGAATTTCGCGCAAAGTCCTGCTTTGCCAACGACAATTCGAGTTCAGCCGTTGCCAACTCAGTTCCGATTGTAACAGCGTTATTAACCAATGCTACCATCTGCTCGTCAAGAGCTATTACCTTGTTTTCAGTTTGAAATTCCTGTTTCTTCCCTTGCAGGGAGTCAATCTCCAGCTTCGTCCGGGCAAGAACACGCTCGATGTACGCACGGGTTGTCCGTGCCTTCGTCGTGGCCCGATCCCGGTTCAGTTTGTCAAGCACCTGGCGCGCTGCATTTGCAATCCGTGCCGATGCTTCACGGGCCTGCTCGGCGGTACCATTTAAAAGCGGAAGCCAGGCCGAAGCCACTTCCACCGTAATAACAACACTGCCCGTTTTTCTGGTTTCAACATCCATGTGGTCCTGGATGTTCTCCACAATCTCGTCACGGGTAAGTCCGGCGAACAGTTCACTGTCCGTGAGCTTTAAACTGTCCACCACCTTTTCTACCAGCGATCGTGACTGTAGAAGCTCCGCATAAACCAGCGACTGCTTTGAGCTGCCACTCATCGAACCAAGACTTAACGGGCTGGACTGCAGCAAGGCAGACAAGCCGGTGGTGGTTTCCTTTTCGTCCGACGGCATAATCGAGGTGTACGATCTGTAACGGTACGGAACAAAAAGCGTAACCAGTAATACAACGCCAACAGCAACGGCGCAAACACGCCAGTATAAACAGAATGATGCTCTATACGCTGAAGCCAATGAGTTGTCAGGTTTGATTGATGCCATCTTACTGCAGCCTTACAATGGTAAGTACAACACCAACAATCGTTACTAACTGAGCAGCTATCGTCAATGCCTGGGTAAAGACGTCAATAAACTTAATTTCCGGTTCATCCAGTACCAGAATATTATCACCGGGTTCAAGCGTGTAGTTTTCCGAGTCTGCCGGAAACTGATCACCTTTTACCTTGATAACCAGCGTTGCGTCCATATCTGCTCTGAAACCATAGCCCCCTGCCAGATTAATATAGTCCAGATACTTTAGACCTGGCTGATACATAATCCGGCCTGGACGGCGAACAGACCCCGAAACATTGATATAAACATTTCGGATGGGAACCAGAATACTGTCATGATTTCGCATCACAGGGTCATTATCATGGTTCCCGCGAAGGAAAAGATCGGGGAAGCTAACAGACATCACACCTTTCACTTCCCGGCTCTTGGTACGATAGTACTGAAGTTCACCCTTGCTCATTTCCGATGGCGGGAGTGGTTTAAGACGCTCATATTCCTTATCCTCTATCTTCATTTCGCTCACGCGGATAACCACGGCGTCTTCAAGTGAGGCTTGTTCTGTAAAGCCCCCTGCCATCCGGATCACGTCAGTCAGCCGCGTTACGTTGGGAATAATGGCAAATCGACCGGGATACACCACTTCACCGTCAACCACAACCTCTGCCCGTTCGTTCCACTTCGGGATTGCCCGTACGTACACCCTGTCACCGGTATGGAGTGCGATATCGCCGGGAAGAGAGGTGTCACTGAACTGCAGGTCGCGCCACTGTGTAAGATCAAGATAAATTTCGTCGTAGTCCTGGCCTTGCGGACGCATCCGTACCACCACAACTGAGTCCAGGCGTGCCGATGCCAGAAGCCCGCCGGCCATTCGTATCAGTGTTGACAGAGAGTCACCGGGCATATACAGATACTCGCCCTGCGCCACCACTTCGCCTGAAATACTGATCACGTCCTTTGTATTACGCAGCGGTACAACAATTCTGTCCCCTCCCTGCACGGTGGGGTTGGCTTCACTGTACCCATAGGCAAGGAACCGCTGCAAGTCTACGTACTCCGGCTCACTGGTTCCCTCTCGAATGAGCATAATGCCTCGGATTGCACCGGTATCAAGAATACCTCCGGCACGTTCAATAACATCAAAAACATGGTCGGCCGGCGTAGCAACAACAACCGATGGCATGGCAACAGCACCAAGGACGTACACCTTAAACTGCCTGAGACGTTGCAGCGACACATCAACGGAGGCTCCGGCGTAAATTTTACCGGCTGCCTCACGAACCGCCTTCTTGGCACTGTCAAGCGTTACATCTTTAACATTGATAACGGCAACACCCGGTATCACCAGGTTACCTTCTGAGCTGACTGCAATGGAGTAATGGAGTGGTGAAATCGTCCCGATTGAGATGCTTACCACATCACCGGCACCAATCCGGTACTCCTTGGGATTAACTTCTCGCGTTAGAAGTCCAACCGACGATTCAGCCAGCTTTATACCTTTTTCGGTATTGGTGGTGTCGTATTCATACGGACCCTTGGGAATAAATCTCGGCTTGGTAAAGGTAGAGCCCCTTTGTGCACTGGCGAACGAGACAACACCAATAAACAAGATTACGATAAGAGCTGAAATACGATTCTGCTTCATGAAGGTGCAAAAATACGTGATTTTAGTACCAATGATGTTATGAAGGCCGGAGCACTGTAGCTTTGCAACGCATGGAACAGACACTGACTTCATCCGTAGAGGCGATCATCAAAAAGGCGGGCAAGATCCTGAGTGATGGCTTTGGGACAGCATTTTCGGTACGCAACAAGCAGGGAGTGCACAACCTTGTCACCGAGTATGATGTGCGCGTGGAAGAGTTCCTGTTTACCGAGCTCTCAAACCTGGTTCCCGGAAGCGGCTTCATTGGCGAGGAAGGGTCAGGCAGCAATGCCCGGAACTCATGTACCTGGGTTGTTGACCCGCTTGACGGAACGGTGAATTTTGCCCATGGAATACCGATTTTCTGCGTGAGTATTGCTGCGGTTATTGATGGTCATATTTCGCTGGGCGTTATACACCAGCCAATAGTCCATGAATTGTTCACTGCGGTAAGGGGTAAGGGGGCTATGCTAAATGGAACTCCGATCCGGGTATCAGACACAACCACGCTGCCTGAGAGTATGTTGGTTACCGGCTTCCCATACAATGTTGCCGACGATCCGCTGAACTGCATCGAACAGCTATCTGCTGTCCTGCGCATGGGCATTCCCATCCGGCGTCTGGGGTCGGCGGCTCTCGACCTGGCCTACACTGCCGCCGGACGATTCGACGGCTTCTGGGAAGCCAGACTGAATACATGGGATATGGCAGCCGGCGTCCTCCTGGTAACGGAAGCAGGCGGAACGGTTACCCATTACGACGGAATCCCCTTCGTGCTTTCGGATAACAGCATCGTTGCAACGAACGGACACATTCACGCGGCTCTCATTGAACACCTGCAAACTGTATAACGGTATTTGTTTTATCTCAGCGCTATGGCGCCCTACCAACAATGAACTCACCAAATCCTGATTCCTGGAACCACATGTCGGGTGCCGGCAACACCTTCCTTGTTGCAACGTCCACGGTGGCCCTGCGGGACGGACTCACTACCGATACCGCCGGCGAACGCATCCCGCAACTGCTCAGCCTGTACCGCCGGGCTGACGGGGCCGCCGTTGAAGGCGTGATTGTTGTTCAGCCCGACCTTGATTCATTTAGTTGCGTGTTTTACAATCCTGACGGCTCGGGCGGAATGCTCTGTGGCAATGGTGCCCGATGTGCTGTTCGATTTGCCTGCGATATGGACACCCGCGTAAACAATACCTGGCTGCCGTTTACGCTTAATTCACGCCAATACATGGCAGCTATCGATGCAGTGCCTGACGGCAGCCCCACGATTACTATTAAACTCCCCCCACCGGTATCAGAACACGTATTCTCGCCAGGTGCTCTGCGGGATATCCCCGTTACCGTGTACTACGTTGATAATGGGAGCGACCATGTTGTGGTGAGTATGACCGAGTTTGGTGCGGAAACACTGACAAAAGCTCTGCGCCGCCATGAGTTCTTTCCGCGTGGCGTTAATGTAAACCTGATCGAGGTTGACGACGACAACATTGTAAACATCGCTACGTTTGAACGGGGTGTTGAAGCAATTACCGGTGCATGCGGAACGGGTGCCGTGGCTTCAGCAATAGCGTTGTGGCGACAGGGGCGTACCTCGGACTCCGTTACGCTCAGACCGCCAAGCAGGCGTCTGCTACATGTGACCATCGAACACGATGGCCCCGTAATCACAAGTATCCGCTTACAAGGAGATGCACTCTATGATTCGTAGTTCGGTCTCGTTCAGTTCCATGGTTGCCGGCAGTATCACTCCCGATGTAGTGTACGAGCTGCAGCAAACCCGACGAATTCTGCACCAACACCCTGAACTGAGTTTTCAGGAATTCAAGACAGCCGACTATATCCGTAAACGCCTTGAAACCCTTGAAATTCCCTTTAGGCCGATTGCCGAAACAGGCACCATTGCCTATATCGGCAGCGGTCCAAAGTGCGTTGGCCTCAGAGCAGATATCGATGCATTGCCAATTACCGAAGCCACAGGACTTGATTTTGCGTCGGAGACCGATGGAGTGATGCATGCATGCGGACATGACATGCACACTGCCATGTTGCTTGGAGCAGCTCGTGTATTAAAGGGGCTGGAGCAGACGCTTCCCGGAACTGTTGTTCTGGTGTTCCAGCCCGGTGAAGAGAAAACTCCCGGAGGTGCAAGCCTTATCCTTGCCGAGGGTGGCTTGGATAATCCACGACCTGAGATGATGTTTGCCCAGCATGCCGATCCGGACTCACCGGCAGGCGTATTGTCATTTGCAGACGGTGCCATGATGGCTTCAGCCGATGAGCTTACCTGGACGGTGCGAGGTCGCGGAGCCCATGCTGCACAGCCACATAAATCTGCTGACCCGTTGTATGCGGCAGCCGGACTGGTTCATCACCTTCAGGGAGTGTTTGCCCGTTTCCGAAATCCGCTGTATCAAACAGTGCTCACCGTAACATCAATCCATGGTGGCACTGCCTTTAACGTAATACCAGAAACCGTATCCATGCTTGGAACACTGCGGTCCTTTAGTCAGGAATGGCGCCACGAGGCGTGGGCATTGCTGGAGCACCATACACGTGAATACTGCCGGCTGTACGGGTGCGAGGGGGAAATTGACATTAACCGCGGTTATCCTGCATTAGTAAATCATCCGACTGCTACTCAGCTGGCACGCTCTACAGCACTGCACCTTGTAGGTGAACACCATGTCCGAGAGTTTGAACCCAAAATGTGGGCTGAAGACTTTGCATACTATGCTCTGCAAATCCCGTCATGTTTCTGGATGCTTGGAGTACGTCCGCACCATCAGGACGAGATGCCTGGCTTACACCATCCGCAGTTTAATCCGGATGAAGGGGCTTTGGAGCTGGGCGTACGCATGCTGGTTTCCACAGCAATTACCTACCTGCACACATAGTAAGCAAATTTATGCATTTGCTGATGACATCTTCAACGCTGATTTCAGTGTAAACACCGTTATTTCCGGTGGCACGCCAATCCGCACCGGCGGGCCTACTGTTCCGATGCCACTGTTTACATAGAGAAGCTGATTCCCTTTTTTGTACAGACCAGCAACCTGTTCATAGACGAAATTTGCCGGTGACACGGTGAACCCCATAACGTTGAGTGCCACCTGACCACCGTGAGTATGCCCGCTCAGCATAACATCAACTGGCTGCTTACCAACTACGGCTTTATCCCAGAAGGTAGGATCATGTGCCAGCAGCATCGTTAGTGAATCAGGAGGTACGCCTTGTAATGCCCGTCCGATATTGCCGTAGTTCTGTCTGAACCCAACGTTATCGATGCCGGCAAGCACGAAGCGGTCAGCCCCCTCACCAATCAGCCGGTGCTCGTTATTCAGGAGGTCAATGCCGTAGCCTCGAATACGTTGAATAAGCCTGGCGTGATCATCAGCCGTATTGTAATGATCATGATTCCCAAGAGTAGCATATACCGGGAAATTGGCAGCCATTTTCTTCAGTGCCTGCTGTACAATCAACAGTTCATCGGGTACGGCGTTCACGAAGTCCCCGGTGATCACAACCAAATTCGGATTGATTGAATCAACGATTCGACGTACTTCCTGGAACGGATCGCTGCTTAGGAACGACCCTGCATGAATATCACTGATCTGAACAATCTTATAACCAATCAGGCCGGGAGGTAGTGAGTTCAGAACAAGATCGTGATGAACAACTGTAAAGTCGTAAACAGTTCTGATCATACCATTGGCCATAACAGCAAACGGTACCGAAGCCATCCCCCATGCTGTGCTGCCAAGCAGCTTGCGCCGGCTAATAAGAACCATGTCTTCCCGCTTCTTATCTGGTACAACCTGAGTTTCCTTTGACCTGAGCAGCTTCCGAAGTCCGCGTACCATGGAAACTATTCCGATGACCAGCGCAACAGGTAACTTCGGTACATACCATAGGGAAACAGCCATGAACAGCTTCAGATCAATTCCGTCAATCCTGAACAGGTGTCGGCGCCAGGCTACAACTACGTACATTGCCAGGGCAACCGCCGACAACATCCACATGCAGCGATACCACCACGGACTGTATGACTGTTTACGAATGAACTGCCGGAACGAATACAGCACGTAAACGTCCGCAACCACGAAAATCAGACCAACAACAACTGAAAAGACAAGGATACTATTCTGATTCACAATGCTAATTTTGTAGAGTAATGAACAAGGCTGATGCCTCTGCTATAAGTACCGACGGATCATCGCCCAGTCGTATTTCCCCGTGAACCAGATTTTTACGTCCGCGTTGTTCAGTGATTCTGGCACGTAGTCTGTACTCGGTGCCAATCAGCATAGGCTTATGGAACCTCACGTTCAGCTGTGCCGTGGGTGCCCGTACACCCTGAACGCTTAAACACTTGCCCATGGTTTCGTCAAGCAGGAGCGACACGAATCCGCCGTGGACAATATTCAGTGAACCCTGCATCCGAACAGTAGGGCGCACGAAGCTAAACACCTCTCCGGCATACGTATCGAAAAAAAACGTCAGACCAAATCCGTGGGGATTGTTGCCACCGCAGGCAATGCACTGACTTTCATCCTTAGGCCAGAGCACAGTGTAGTTATCTGCCTGATCCAGGCGCAGAATTGGAACAACGCAGCGGTCGTTCTTCCGGTATGCATACCATGGTCCCCAGGGTTCGATATTTCCTGCAAGGTCCATTGCAATCTGCGGGACCAGCCTTCCAACACCGCCAACAGGGGCAGCGTGGTACAGCACGCCATCACCGGTGTAGTATAGTTTGTCAGGCCGGAACATCACATTCAGGGATCCGGCGTAATACAGCTTTGTTCCATCAAAGCGATTAAAGACAATTGGTGTATCAGCAGGCCGCACGTAGTTCATTTCATTTCCGCATCGTGACACATACGGGAAGTCGGGATAGTGGTCCGTTGCAACCGGCGCAATTCTGCGAAAAAAGTAATCAAGGAAGTTTGGGTCATCCTGCAGCACAGAATCCAGCCAGAGGTTTCCATTGGTATCAACTGTGTAGTAATAATCGCGAGTCATAGAATCGGTATCTCCTGTGTGATGTTCGTGTGGTTCAGTTTTTCAGTTGTACAACAGATTTGCTGGTCAGCCGAATTCAAAAATGGCACAAGCAGCCACGACACGGAGTAAATTCAGATGTTGCCGGTGGCACGTATGTGTGTATTTTTCCGGTATGGCTGCTACCTCTTCAATGATGCCTCTTGGCACAAAAATGCCGGAATTTGCATTGTACGATGTACTATGCGAAGGCATTGTGTCGCTGCCGGACAAGCCCGCTGTGGCTACTGTTGTTGCCTTTATCTGCAACCACTGTCCGTACGTTCACCATATTATCTCCGAATTTGTACGTTTTGCGCATTTGGCACAAAAAAGCGGCATACGGGTTATTGCCGTATGTTCAAATGACAGCGTACAATATCCCGATGATTCGCCGGAGAAGATGAAGGAATTTGCCACGGCGCATGGCTTCCGGTTTCCGTACCTCGTTGACGAATCACAGGCCGTAGCACGAGCATTTCAGGCGGAGTGTACCCCGGATCTCTACATTTTTGATGCCGAGAACCGGTGCGTATATCGAGGTCGGTTTGACGCCAGTACACCGGGCAACGGCATGCCTGTAACGGGTGCCGATATGTACGATGCTATCAGCAGTCTTCTCAATGGACAGCCGGTCTCGGGCGACCAGTTCCCGTCAATCGGTTGTTCGATCAAATGGAAAAGCAGATAGTCCGGAGCTGAATCTTCCCTCTACGCCGTACCTGCTGTTTTCACTACATGCTCTCGGGTGCAGTCACGCCCAGTATCGTCAGTCCGTTTTTCAGAGCGCGTCGCGTAACATCCGCCAGGATAAGTCGTGCAGGTTCCGTATCGTCACCCGAACCCAGAATGCGGCAGTCATGATAAAACTGATGATATGTGGCAGCCAAATCGCGAAGGTACTCAGCAACGATGTGCGGCTCCAGGCTTTCGGCTGCCCGCTCCACTACTTCCTGAAATCTGCTGAGCAGAGTGATCAGCTCGATTTCTCTGGCATGGGTAAGTCCTTTGAGTGAAACGCCAGTAATAGCAGGTGCTGCACCTCCCGGAGCCTTGCGCAAAATTGAACATATCCGGGCATGGGCATATTGCAGGTAGAAAACAGGATTTTTCTCGCCCTCTTCCTTTGCAAGATCTAGGTCGAAATCCAAATGTGTACCGGGTGCCCGCATCACGAAGAAAAACCGTACAACATCGGCTCCCACCTCATCGATAAGATCATCAAGGGTAAAACTCTTTCCGCTCCGCTTTGAGAATTTAACAACCTCTCCGTCCTCCATGAACGTTACCATCTGATGGATTACCACGCGCACTCTGCCGGCATCAAAGCCCAGTGCCTGCACGCCTGCCAGAACATCCGGGATGGTAGCAATATGATCGGCACCAAAGATGTCAACAAGAACATCAAAGCCCCTTTCCAGCTTTTGAACGTGGTAGGCAATATCGGGGAGTCGGTAGGTGGGTTCACCGGAGCTTTTAACGATCACTTTATCCTGACGTTCAGTTTTGCGGCCGTCATCGGGAAGAGCGGACAAGGCAAACCATACTGCTCCGTCCTTATCATAAGCAAGATTACGATTTCTTAGTTGCTGAATTGTCTGCTCAACCCGACCCGACGAGTAGAGTGAATCTTCATTAAAGTAAACATCATGATTAATATTCAGAGTTTGGAGTGTTTTCTTTATTGCCTGAAAACACCATTCCTCGCCGGCTTTTCGTGCAACCGCTTTGAGATCGGTCATATTTCCGGAATCAATCACGGAATTCAGTTCGTTGCCCTTCCTATCAGCAAGTTCTTTCGCAATTGTCACAATGTATTCACCATGATACCCATCTTCGGGGAACGGCAGTACTTCAGGCTTGCCAAGCTGTTCGCACAGCCGGGCAGCAATGCTCTCTCCCAGCTTATTCATCTGATTTCCGGCATTGTTGAAGTAGTACTCCCGCGTCACTGTATAACCTGACCACTGCAGGATGTTTGCGATGGTATCGCCCAGGGCGCAGTTCCTGCCATGGCCGGCATGAAGTGGGCCGGTAGGATTGGCGCTGACGTATTCAACGTTGACGGTGCGGCCCATTCCTATACTATTTTGACCAATCTCTCCTTTAGATAGAGCAAGATCTGTTAAAACCGTATGGAATGCCTCCGGAGTGAATGTGATATTCAGGAAACCGGCACCAGCCACCTGTACAGATTCTACCATCGGGATCGTACCCAGTGCATCTACTATTTCCTGGGCAATCATGCGCGGTGCCTTGCGAAGGTCCTTTGCAAGGCTCATGGCAATTGTGCTGCTTAGATGGCCATGGCCCTGCTGCCGCGGAATTTCAAAATGAATCGGTGTTTCGGCAGCCCCACCCACCCGGAGAACGGCCCGGCGAACATCGTTTTCAACCAAACTCTTTAACGTCATTTTTCTCCTGTCCTCCGCGGTATCTCTTTAAGGGCTTTTGCAACACCTGATTCGGTAATGCCGTACGGCTTAGCATCACCCCAGAGACGTTCAAGATTATAGTGTACACGTGCTTCATGCGTCATGATATGAACAACAACATCAAAGTAATCCAGCACCATCCATGACGACGCGTGCGTGCCATCTACACGAGGCGAGCCAAGGCGGGCTTCTCTCAGCTGGCGCTGGACATGGTCTGTAACAGCGCGCATTTGTGTTTCGCTGTTTACAGTGCCAATCACAAAAAACTCCGCCGGAGACGAATCGATATCCGACATATCAAGGAGCAAAATATCTGTTGCCTGTTTTTCTGCTGCCAGGCGGGCGCAGAGTACTGCCCTGCCTTTTGACGTTCTGGGTTTGGTTATTTTCCTCTGTGTCATTGAAAGGGTGTTAAGTTATAAAGATCTTTGCCAAGTAAAACAGTCACATTTACAAAAAGCATGGTGTCAATGCTACTAACCACAAGAGAATCAGCAATACCAAGGACATGTGCCACTTTCAGAGCGCTCTGCCTGTCGCCAAGCCTGTCGATGATCATCGAGGATACAACCGGTGGCGTCTGAGTACTTAAGTCAACCACATCAAACCCTCTGTCACGCAGGAAACGCATCGTTGTTCGTGCCCCACCGTTCACATTGGATGCGTTTACGATATCCATTTGAATAACGCTGTGCTGCTCACCGGATTCCACATACGGCGATACCGGCGGGTTGAGTAAGCGCCACACAAATGCGAAGAGGAAAATCAGAACAACAAGCCCGAACACTCCAAGCCCCACAATCCACCGGAAAGAGTGTTTTTTTCCTGCTGTCATTCTGCAACACAAAAGAGCTGAGTATCAGCCCCGTCAGTCTGACTGTCACCGAGGTACTGAAGCGCTCTGTACATACAAATCTTTGATATTCTGAGCGGAAAGGGCGGGATTCGAACCCGCGGTACCGTTTCCGGTACACACGCTTTCCAGGCGTGCCAATTCAACCACTCTTGCACCTTTCCGTAACACGAATATACGAGTTGTACCACGAGTGCCGAAAAACAATTGGTAGAGGTGGAAAACGTATTGCTCTGTACACGTAACCTTTTATCTTCATTTGAGTTATTGTATATGGATTAATACCGTGCTAATGAATGGTCATAACCAACTTCTTCGTATTTTGTATGTCCGTAACTTCTAATGTTTTCTAGGTTTTCTTTGTGCAACGCCGAAGTTTCATAACCACCATTCTGGCTTCGACTGCTGTACCTGCGCTAGGGTCAGCAGGAGTTACTGTACCGGCATCAAAGAGTGCTGACAAAGCCTCGTCTAAGTTTGTATTACCAAAGGGTTTACAAGCTGGAGCACGAATTGGTGTGGCATGTCCTGCCAGTGGGGTTTCTGTCAACGAACTTCGTGTTTTTGAGAAGCTGTGTCTGAGTGAAGGCTACACACCGGTGATGGGAAGAAACATTCAGAAGAGTATCGGGTATCTGTCGGCACCCGACCAGGATCGGGCTGATGAGTTTATGGAGTTCATCGAAAATCCTGAAATCGATGCTATTATCTGCGCACGAGGTGGTTATGGTGTCATGCGCATTTTACCAATGTTGGATTACAAGTCTATCGGTCAGGCCCGGAAGCCTATTGTCGGGTTTAGCGACATTACAGCGCTATTGATCTCGGCTAACCAGCTGGGACATGTTGTTACGTTCCACGGACCAGTTGCTACGTCAACGTTTGACTCCTTTACACTCAACTCTTTCAAGGAAGTCTTGCAAGCGTCATCAGACGAAACGACGCCAGAATTTTCAAGTCCGAAGATCACAACAATCACGCCGGGCGTTGCGCGCGGACGTCTGACCGGCGGGAATCTGGCCGTTGTAGCTGCTACACTGGGAACCAATTACGAAATCAATACCCGCGGCGCAATTCTGTTCCTTGAAGAAATCAACGAAGAACCGTATCAGATAGACAGGATGCTAACCCATCTTTGGCTAGCCGGAAAGCTTCAGGTGTGCGCCGGAATTGCCTTTGGGAACTTTCGTAACTGCGAGGCAAAGGAAAAGTCAATCTCATATCCGCCGCACTCGCTGATGCGTGTCCTACAGGACCGAACAGCCGACCTGGGTATTCCCGTGGTGTACGGTTTACCGTTCGGCCACGTAAAAAGCAAACTCACGCTTCCCTTAGGTGTGCGAGCCGAGCTGGATGCAACGAATAAATCTTTACGGATGCTGGACCACGCTGTTCAGGCGCTAACATGAAAGAGAGAATAAAAAATTGAAAGGTATCATGATGAAAAGGTTATACAGCGTTGCACAACGAACCGGGATATTGGGGATCTGGGCATTGATCTGTATTATCGGTGTACATGCTCAGACGATTAATGTTTTCAACGTCAATACCGATGCATATCCCAAAATCACTGCCGATTATATTGCATTTGATAATATTGGCACTGCCATTACCGGCTTAACAGCTGCTGATTTTCAGATAACCGAAACTCCATTGAACGGGGCCCCGGTAGATCTAACCCCAACAATTACTCATGATTGCTTTACGCGGACAACTGAGCCGGAAGCCAGCATCCTGCTTGTGCTTGACCGCTCTCAGTCAATGCGGGACCTTGTGAATGGGAAGGCACGGTTCAAATACGCTCAGGAAGCACTCACTGCATTTGTTAACAAAATCAAGTTTAACGGTGAAACCCGGGTAATACTCACAACGTTCGCCGGCGATTTCGAGGTTTCTACACCGTGGACAAACGACCCCAAGGTCATCACGGATACCTTATCCAAGATGCAACCCACCACGGTAACAAACTACGTTATACCGTTTGAAAATGAAGGCAGCACTATTTACGACTTATTTGCGCAGCGTCCGCCGTCAATTCCGCGGTATGTATTCTTTTTAACTGACGGGCATCCTAACCCTACCATTCCCAACGAGATTAAGTTCATCAACGAGAATGTCCCGAAACTTCAGCAAAATGGAATCCGCTTCTTTAGTGTTACCCTCATGGAGCCATTTACCCATGTAACCCTTGAGTCGTTTGCCAAGGCTACCGGAGGTAAGGCAATTGTAGCAAAGGAGTCTGAACTGGTTGACCTGTTCAATTACCTTGCCTTAGAAACACAGATCCGCGAGATCTGTCAGCTTTCGTGGATAAGCCCATACGCCTGCCGTGAAGACGCAAGGAACAGAACGGCGGTTGTCCGACTAAACAAGTTTAATAACCCAACGGCAACAATTAGCTATACAACACCTGCCAAGAGTATCGGTGGGACAAAAATCGACTTCCCTGTGCTTTTCTGCGGCGACCCGGCACCGACGAAGTCATCACAGGCAAGCGTGACCATCGAGGCAACGGGGGCACCACTGAATGTAACCGGGTTTAATATCGTTCCTACGGGTTATTTTAAAGTTGTTGACTGGGGCCGGGGTAGCGGATCAACGTTTACTCCGTTCACATTGAATCCGGGACAAAAAGTTATTGTCAAGGTTGAGTTTACTCAAGGAACACAACAAATCTTCCGTCAATCGCAATTGCAATTGCTGGGCACGCCGTGTCCGCCAACGATTGATCTTGTTGGCGGCCAGGGATTCATCCTGTTGAACTCACCCACCGGCGGAGAACTGTTTTCAACCTGCGATACCGTCGTCATCGGCTGGTCAGGCGTCCTTCCTACTACTCCTGTTCGGATCGAGTACAGCGATGATGCAGGTGCAACCTGGAAGATTATTTCGAATGATGCTACGGGGCTGACGTATAAGTGGGTTGCCCCGGGTCCGGGGACCAAGTACCGTATTCGGGTGTCTGTGGCCCCTACCCCGCAATATCAGTGGGTAGAGCAGATTGGAAGTACCGGCGTGGATTCTGCAACCTCGGTTGCAATTGCACCCAATGACTTGTTTGTTTACACAACCGGTTGGTTCGATGGTCCGGGTAAGTTTGGGACCACTACAGTAAACAATCAGGTTGGCAATATCGATGGTTACCTATGTGTGTATGATGCCAATGGTTCACTGAACAGGTTTATGCATCTTAAAGGAAATGACGGTACAGGCGACGAAAGGGTAACGGGATGCATAACGGATAAAGACGGTAACATCTATGTAACCGGATACTACACCTCCACCAGTGCCACGTTTGACGGACTGCCTCTGAATCTTGCACCTGGCGACGTGCGCAACATGTTCGTTTATAAATTCGACAAGAACCTCAATCTTGAGTGGGGGCGCACCGGTAAAGGATACGGCGGCAATATTGCAAATGCCAACAGTACAGGTATTGGTATCCGGTACGATGTAAATGGATACCCGCTTATTGCAGTTCGTGGCAAGTTTGCCCGCTATGTTATGGTTGGCTATACCAGCGGAGGCGGCAGGGCAGAAAGTAGCCGGTACACAAACAATACGCTTCGTGACTACTACGCAACCTATGATGCCAGCGGGAACGCTACCTTTGCTGAAGGTATTCCTCCTGCCGCATTCACCATGCAGTCCATGAAGGTTAATGATTCAAAAGGATACAGCTACGAGACCGGATCATTTACCGGTAACAAGACCTTCTCCCCACCCGCAACAACGCTGACAAGCCGTGGAAACAGCGATGCCTACCTCTCGAAGCATGGGTCCACCCCTGCCAGCAGCGCACAGTCTGATAAAGACTTCTCAGTTTCGTCACCGGAATTAACATTTTCTGCCGGCAGCGTAACCATGGAGCCCACAGCGCAAGGGCAAACGTCAGCAAAATCCTTCCCGGCGATCCTGTGCAACACCGGCAATTTTGTTGTTGAGATTGTCTCGGCCACGTTCACCGGAGCTAATGCATCTGACTTTGGATTACAGGGGAATCTTCAGAAGGTACGTATTAAACCCGGTGAGTGTTTGTCTCTGGAATTTGTATTTACACCAAGTGGTATCAACACACGCACTGCTGTCCTTGAAGTGCGTGGCACATGTAATACGCTGGCACGCCTTACGGTTGAGGCCGTTGGTCTTGCTCCATGTTTGTGGGAAGCTCAGTCGGTTGTTGACCTTGGAAAGATTGCCCTAGGTGCTGCCCAAAAGATTTATACGATTGATAGTGTTATTTGCAACAAGGGTCCGCTCCCGCTTTCAGGTATTCTTTCAAGTACCGGATCGCCCGACATTGTTATTACATCCGGAGGCGGCAACTTTACCCTTGCACCCAATGCATGCCATTCAATCCAGGTAACCGTTGCTCCCAACACGGCGGGCAGTCAAAATATTACGCTTGCTTATAACCTGGCTTCGGAGTGCGGTGTTCCGAATACTTCAATCCGAATTGAAGTGGTTGAACCGAAGGTAAGCATTACGAGTGTAGATTTTGGACGGCACCGGGTTGGCACGGTGGTGAATGACAGTATTTTTATTGAGAATCAGTCAACCCAACCAGTTACGATTACGAATTTCACGCCGTCCGATGCATCGAATACTAACCTTGCATTCCAGATATCAGGACTTCCCTCGTCGCTGGTTCTTAACTCCGGTGAACGGAAAACTATCGGCGTCGTCTTTACACCTGTATCTCGCGGACCACATTCAACCAGCTTGTCTGCAACAGTTGCCGGGCAAAGCGCACCACTTGTTTCAACAGCTACTGGGATTGGGTTCCTGCCTGCAATCAATGCTGCAGGACATACATTCCCGGCAGTTACCGTTGGGCAAACGGCAACGCCCAACGGCTACGTCCGCATCGAGAACACCGATTCGGACAGCCCTCTGCTTATTGGCGATGTGCAGCTATCAGGACTGGTTCCTGATTTCACTGCTGTGAACTGGCCGATTTTTCCGGTTACTATTCCCGTGGGAGGTAATCTCCAGCTTGAAGTATCGTTTACAGCTCAGGCCGCCGGAACAAGAGTGGACGACGTTGTAATCTCGCACGATGCCAAAACGGGGCCCGATGCTATTCCTCCATACGCCACAACAACAGTTCAGGTAATTGGGATCGGCATCGATCAAAGTTCTCTTCCGCCTGTTGCTTTTGGTAATGTGCTAACGTGTACAACAAAATCGGTTACGGTTACAATCACAAACCCAAACCCGTCAACACCGCTTATCTGTAACTCCCCCGTTGTCACGGGTGATGTGGTTGCCTTTACAGCCTCACCATCAGGTTCATTTACAATTAACCCGGGCGAATCCCAAACTGTCACGATTGATTTTGCTCCTCCATCTGCCGGCGTGTTCAGTGCTACCTTTACCTATCCCAACAACCAATCACTCGACTTGATTGTTAACGCCATGGGTACAGGGATTACCACCAATGCAGCATTTACGCTGGGACCGTCACAGCCGATTAATGTAGGTAAACCATTTGCTATCCCGGTGATGGTAACTATTGGCGACATGCAGGGTGTCCGGGTAACAGGTGTTAAGATTACCCTTGACTATCCATCTGAATTTTTATCTTTTAGCTCGGTAAGCGCAACCCAGCCTGGATGGTCCTTTGTACCGTCTGGTCAGGCTCCCGGAACGGTCGTTCTTGAAGGTGTTTCTGATGTTGGCTCAACTCTCGTGAATGGGATGATCGTTACTGCAACCATGAACCCATTCCTGACGGCAGATCATAGCCATCAGATCACCGTGTCAGCAACGGTTACTCCAACCTGCGTGATCGCCTCAGGTGATACACACTCGTACCCGGTAACCCAGGTCTGCTATTCCGAAGGACGGCTGATCACCATTGGCAGAACTGCATTCTCGATTTCAACGCCGAGACCCAATCCGGCCGCAGATGTTGCTGTCATTAACTATTCAACCGGAGTACAATGCTCCACTCTGTTTGAAGTTGTGGATTATCTTGGGAATATCGTTCGGAGCATAACAACGCCTGTACTGGAAGGGGGCGAATATGCTCTCGATCTGGATGTGTCAACGATTGGCAGCGGACTTTACACGCTGCGCATGATCAGTGGTCCGTTTGTCGGTTCACAAATTCTTTCCGTTGTTCGCTAATGAAACCTTTCACAATGTAATCATGGTAGGGGGCTCGGGTAAATTCGAGCCCCTTTTTTTAATCCCGAATGATCTGTCCCCTGTTCAGAACTCAAGAATGATACGATGAAACGCCAGGCCGCTACACCGCTGATCATAAAATTTATTGTTGGTGCTCTGCTGACAATGGCTCACGTCACGGGTGTAGACGCACAGTCCTTAACTGTTTTCAATGTGAATGCCGACAAGTTTCCCGTCATCACCGCAGATTACATCGCCTACGATGCCTCCGGCAATATTCTTACCGGGCTAAGGGCAGACCAGTTTCAGATTATCGAGTCAACACAGTCCGGAACCACAGCAAATCTGTCGGCTACAATTTCAAACGACTGCTCAACCACAAAAACTCAAACAGAAGTCAGTATCATGATCATCCTGGATCGTTCACAGTCAATGCGGGACGATGTAAATGGAACGATACGCTTTAAGTATGCACAACAGGCTCTTGCGGCCTTCGTAAACAAAATTCGTTTTACGGGTGAAACCCGCGTTATGCTGACAACGTTTTCGGGTGATTTTGAAGTGTCGACGCCCTGGACAAATAATCCTCGGGTTATCCTCGACACCCTGAATAAAATGGAACCTCAGTCATCCACCGACTACAGAAAACCATTCGAAGACCCTGGCAACAACATTTACGAACTCTTCAAGCAGCGCCCGCCGTCACTGCCACGCTACGTTTTCTTTTTAACTGACGGTCACCCGAATCCCGTCATCGAAGATGAAAATAAGTTTATCACCCAGAATATTCCTATACTACGTTCCAGCGGGATTCGCTTTTACAGCGTGACCCTAATGGAACGGAATACTCACGCTACCATTGCGGCTTTCGCAAGTGCAACCGGCGGAAAGTCCATTGTTGCCAAAGAAACTGAACTCATTGATTTATTCAGCTACCTCGCTCTGGAGACTCAGTCAACAGAAACGTGTACCTTGTCATGGGTAAGCCCGGTTGTGTGCAAAGCAGAAGACAGAAACAGAACCGCAACAATCACATTAAAAACGTACGGTTCCCCTACCGCTGAAGCAACCTATACAACGCCCCCAGAAAGCGTTGGCGGCACACTCATCAACTTCCCAGTGCTGTTCTGCGGAAATCCCGACACCGGTCGAACGTCACAGGCTGACGTTGTAGTCCAGGCTACCGGGGTGCCGCTAACCGTAACAGGTTATACTATCGATCCGGATACCTACTTTTCTGTTGCTGACTGGGGACGCGGCACGGGGAGCATTTTTACACCCTTTACCTTAAAACCCGGCGAGAAAACTTCAATACGGGTCAGATTTACACAAGGATCACAACAGGTATTCAGGCAAGCCCGGCTCTCATTGCTCGGAACCCCGTGCCCGCCAAATATCGAACTGGTAGGCGGACAAGGGTTTGTTATGCTTAACCACCCCATCGGCGGCGAAGTATTTTCGGCATGCGATACAATCACGATAAGCTGGAGCGGTGTACTCCCAACAACACCTGTTCGGTTAGAGTACAGCAGTAACAGCGGAAACAGCTGGGAGATGATTACCAATGATGCCACCAATCTAACATATCGTTGGCTGCCTCCTCAGCCTGGAAATACATACCGTATTCGGGTCTCTGTAGCTCCACTGTACGAATGGGCTTACCAGTATGGCGGAACAGGCTCGGAGGTTGCTTCTTCAATCGCTGTTTCACCCGATGACAATGCGGTTTTCGTTACCGGATGGTTCGAAGGTCAGGCTAAATTCGGTACTACCACGCTTAATTCTACACCCAATAACATCGATGGCTTCCTTTGTAGGCTCGATACCCTTGGCGTGGTACAAAAACTCATGCACCTTATGGGGATTAGTGTCAGTAACGATCAAATCACGGGATGCGTAACCGATGCTGATGGCAATGTGTACGTTACCGGATTCTATACCAATCCAAGAGCCGAATTCAACCGTGACCCGATATTCTATTCCTCCGAGTTTAAATCAAATATGTTTATTTATAAACTCGACAGGAACTTAAATATCGTCTGGAAACGTGCTGGCAGCGGGTATAACGAAACGCTTGCTTCACCCGACACCGTTAATGCTAATACCACTGGAATTGGTATCCGATACAATTCCGGTGGTAAACCCGAGATTCTCGTCACGGGTACATTCTCACGATACCTACGGGTGGGCACAAAGGACAACGGATTGCCCGCTGCCAGCAACCCATACTACCTTGAACCCAATGATATTCGGAATTACTATGCCATCTATGATGAAAGGGGCTTTGCCACCTTTAACGAAGGACTTCCGCCTGATGGTTTTGTAATGCAGGCTATGGAAGCAACGGATAGCAAGGGTAATATTTACCAGGCGGGAACATTCTACAACACAAAACGCTTTAGTCCACCACCCAAAAATCTTACTGCTTCAGGCAAAACTGATGTCTTTGCGTCGAAGTATGCCTCAATCCATGCAAATTCAGCACGCTCAGACAGCGATTTTACCATACAAATGCCCGAGCTTTCATTCCAGACAGATACGGTGATCATGGACCCAACACCACATGGTGCATCTTCTGCTAAATCGTTTAGTTCTATACTGTGCAATACCGGCATATATACCGTAGAGATCGTAACAACACAAATCCGCGGGACCGATTCTGCACAATTCGTACTCCAAAGCCGGCTCGAGAACATACGCCTGCAGCCAGGTGAATGCGTGTCGGTTGAACTGGTCTACACTCCCGGAGGAATACGGCATGAGGAAGCCTTCCTTGAAATCACGGGATCGTGTAACACGCATGCAACCCTATTCGTCAGCGCAGACGGAATTGCACCATGCAAGTGGGAATCAGTGCCTACGGTGTTGCTGGGAGGCATCGCTGCTGGTATCAGCGCACGTACATTTTCGGTTGCCAATGTTCTGTGCAACAACGGACCTGTTCCCCTTAGCGGAACTGTTACTGCATCCGGCTCCGATAACATGTCGATTACAAAGGGTGGTGGTCCCTTTGTGCTCAAACCCTCGCAATGTCTGAGTTTGGAGATTTCGGTAAACCCGCTAACGATTGGACAGCAGACGTTAACCGTACAGTACGGATTGCCCCCCGAATGCGAAACCCCGGTAACGACGCTGTCAGTCGATGTTGTGGAACCCAGGCTCTCAATTACGAATGTTGACTTCGGCAGACATCGTGTTGGTAATGTTATTTATGACAGCATTTTTATTCGTAACCTTGCAACACAGCCGGCATTGATAATGGCAATTACGCCGGAGTCTCCGGCAAGCCCCAACATTGCCTATATTATTGACGGCGTTTCGCTCCCTATTGAGTTGCAACCCGGTGAACAGCGCAGTATAGCAGTGCGGTTCTCACCGCAGGAACGTGGACTACATACTACAGTTCTTAATGTCACCGTAACCGGCCAAACAGCCCCGCTAACCTCGAATGCCACTGGCTATGGCTTTTTACCCGCAATCAGTGCAACTGGCTATGACTTCCCGGCAGTCACCGTGGGCAGCACAGCACGTCCAAATGGCTTCGTTGTCATCAGCAATACCGATACCTCAAGCCCCTTAACACTCTTTGCCATACACCTTGAAGGACTGGTACCGGACTTCACGGCAATTAACTGGCCTACGTTTCCGCTTACCCTGCCACCGGGTGAAAAACTCCATTTGGAAGTATCGTTTACGGCACAGGCACCCGGAGGACGTCGTGATACCGTAATCATCGAGCATGATGCCAAGCCGGGTCCCGAGCCAATAACGCCGTACGCTCAAACCGCTGTTGCTGTAACAGGTGTAGGATTTGATAAAAGCAGTCTGGCACCTATCGATTTCCAGTCTGTTTTCTCGTGTCGGGATTCATCGCAAAGTTTAACAATTACCAACCCACATCCAACCGATACGCTATATTGCTTGATGCCGGTTTTGTCCGGTGATGTTCATGCCTTTTCTGTTACTCCCGGCGGACCATTCTGGCTTGCACCCGGTATGTCGCAGACAATTACTGTCCGCTTTTCGCCTCCCGATGACGGAGTATATGCACTTTCGTGTCGCTACAACAACAATCAGAATCTGGACCTTGTTGTTAACGCCTTAGGCCGCGGCTTTAGCACATCAGCAACAGTAACCCCCGGCAATGGCAGCACCATTGTAGTCGGAACACCATTTACCGTTCCCGTTTACAGCAGCATGGGTTCAATGCACGGCGTTCCGGTTACTGCAGTAGATATCACAGTCTCCTATCCTGCGGAGTTTCTGGGCTTTCGCTCTGTTGGTGAAACTCCGAACGGGTGGACGTTTGATGTTACCAACGTAATACCCGGTTCGGTAACTCTTCACGGAACACCAACCAGTACAACCCTGGAGAACGGGCTTCTGTTGAATATCATTTTCGACCCGTACATCACAGCGCAGCGTGAACACGAAATTCGGGTTCTTGCCGACGTCACTCCGAACTGCGTTCACACCCAAGGCGGCGTCCACCGATACCGTGTTGATGCCACCTGCTTTCCCGACGGCCGGATTATCACAGTTGCCGGCAGCCGGTTCTCGTTTTCGAATCCACAGCCAAACCCCGTACACCGGGGTACCATACTTCGTTACAGCACCGGCATTACATGTTCATCCCGCTTTGTTATTACTGACAACATAGGGAACCAGGTGTTCGAAGTGCAAACTCCCATCCTGCCTCCGGGCGATCACGAACTGACCCTTGACGTTTCGCACCTTGCAAACGGACATTACTTTCTTCGAATGGAAAGTGGTCCGTACAATGCAGTCCGGCCACTACTGATTGTCAGGTAAGGGGCTTTGCCATACGCAGGGCAAACGCGTAGTCCGTAACTTTGCACTCTCCTAATACTGCAACCATCAATACCACAGCCATGTTTGAAACCATCGTAAAGCAGCTCGGGACGCAGGCCGACTACCTGTTAAACCACATTTGTACAACAATTGACAAAGGGTTACTGCACCTTCCGTCTGCCAACAGTGTTGACGCCACATTCGGTCAGAGCAATCGCTCCTCGGCCGTACTCCATAATCTTCACTGGATACATCAAACAGGCCGGCTGGCAAACACCGGATACGTAAGCATACTCCCTGTTGATCAGGGAGTTGAACACAGTGCAGGTGCCTCGTTTGCGAAAAACCCGCTGTACTTCGACCCCGAGAATATCATTCGGCTGGCAATTGAAGGCGGATGCAATGCCGTTGCATCTACGTTTGGCGTACTGGCTGCTACCAGTCGCAAATACGCTCATAAATTTCCTTATGTTGTTAAGATCAACCACAACCAGCTCCTAACGTATCCCAATTCTTACGATCAGATTTTGTTCGGAACTGTTAAACAAGCCGCCGACATGGGTGCTGCAGCTATTGGAGCCACAATCTATTTTGGATCTGAAGAAAGCTCCCGTCAGATTGTTGAGATTGCCGAAGCCTTTGCGCTTGCACATGAGCTGGGAATGGCCACCATTTTGTGGTGTTACTTACGAAACAGTCACTTTAAAGCCGACAAAGACTACCATGTTTCGGCAGATCTTACCGGACAGGCAAATCATTTAGGGGTAACAATTCAGGCAGACATTATTAAACAAAAACTTCCTGAAAATAACGGTGGGTTTAAAGCAATGAATATGGGTGGAAGCTCGTACGGGAAATTGGACGAGCGTATGTACACAGAACTTGCCACTGACCACCCCATCGACCTTACACGATACCAGGTTGCCAACTGCTATATGGGGAAAATCGGCCTAATTAACAGTGGCGGTGCAAGTGGTAGTAACGATCTTTCGGAAGCAGTAACAACGGCTGTTGTCAATAAAAGAGCAGGCGGTATGGGGCTGATCTCGGGTCGGAAGGCATTCCAAAAGCCAATGCACGACGGAATTGCACTGCTCCATGCAATACAGAACGTGTACCTCTGCAATCAAATAACCATAGCCTGAGACCTGGCCGCAATGCTGGCACATCTGGCACGGTTAAAGCCTTACCTGCTGCGGTATCGCTCAAAGATCGCATGGGGTCTGATATTCATTACCGTTAGCAACATCTGCAGCACCACCATTCCCCACATGGTTGGCAGGGCCGTGGATGCCCTTCGGGCTGATGCTTACACCCAATCTGATATTCTGATTCTCATCGCTCAGATTCTGCTCCTCACGATCGGCTCCGGGCTTGGTATGTTCGCCACACGCAGAACAATTATTCTAATGTCGCGACTGGTTGAAGAAGACCTTCGCAACGACTTTGTGAGCGCCCTCAGCCGGCAGAGTCAGACGTTTTTTCATGGCAGAAGCACCGGCTCTTTGCTGGCACATTTTTCAAACGATATCGGCTCGGTACGCGAGTTTATCGGGCCTGCTATCATGTACACGGCCAATACCGTTACTACGTTCATTTTTGCGTTAAGCTGGATGTTGAGTATTGACGGATGGCTAACACTTGCCATCGTTATTCCCGTACCGTTCATCTCGTGGGCTACCTTCAGTATCGGAAAAAAAATCCATAGCCGATATAAGATTGTCCAGGAGCAGTACGAGCATGTTACCACCCATGCCCAGGAAGCATTTTCGGGTATCCGCGTAGTCAAGGCATATACACTGGAAGAATCGGATTCTAAACATTTTGCACGTACAAGCAAGGACTATTATCGGAAGAGCATGAACCTGGCACGAGTACAGTCCTTGATGATGCCTGCTATGACTGTTCTCTTTAACCTCTCCTATATCGTTGTTGTTGGCTACGGCGGTTACCGCGTGGTTAATCATGCCATTACGGTTGGTGATCTGACTCAGTTTTTTATTTACCTGAATCAGCTAATCTGGCCGGTTGGAGCTATTGGATGGGTAACCGGTATGATTCAAAGAGGTGCTGCAAGTTTAGGACGCCTTGGCGTGATTCTCGATTCTGGATCCGACATCACCGATGATGACAACACAAATTACTCGATTACCCGCCTGAGTGGACACGTTCGTTTTTCTAATGTTACGCTCCGCTATCCAAACCCATTCTCACCTTCTTATGTGCATCGTGATGCTCTGAAGAACGTGTCCGTTGAAGTACCAACAGGGGCTTCACTTGGAATTATGGGTAGCGTTGGCAGTGGTAAGAGCTCTTTTGTAAACCTAATACCACGACTGTATACCGTAACCAGTGGCACGATAACGATTGACGGACATGACATACGAACAATCCCGCTTGCTGTCCTCAGAAAACATATTGCCGTAGTCCCGCAAGAAAGCTTCCTATTTTCCGACACTATCGAGAATAATGTGAAGTTTGGCGATCCCGATGCCAACACGCAACAAACTGAACGTGCCATTATGAGTTCACTGTTAAGCGGAGACCTTGAATACATGGAACACGGCACCCGGACGATGGTGGGCGAACGTGGCATTACGCTGAGTGGCGGACAAAAACAACGGACTTCACTTGCACGAGCACTCCTGACTAATCCTGCCATCTTAATTCTCGACGATGCCTTGTCGGCCGTCGATACGCATACAGAGCATAAAATCCTTGAGCAGCTACGGCACATTATGAGTGACCGCACTACTTTTGTGGTATCACACCGTGTTTCTGCACTGCGCCACTGCGATCATATCATGGTTTTACACGATGGTATGGTGACTGAATACGGAACTCACGATGAACTCCTCAGCCTCAACGGTGAATATGCGCAGGTTTATGGCAGACAGCTTCTGGAGGAAGCTATCAGCTAAAACGTCGATGTACTATCAAACTTGATCACTATTCTCTTTTTTTTACAATGAACGTTAAACACTCTATTCTTGAACTTGTAGGCAATACTCCCCTTTTAAAACTCACAAAGGTTACAAGCGGAATTGCCGCAACCGTCCTTGCCAAAATGGAAAGCAAGAACCCCGGCGGTTCAATCAAAGACAGAATCGGAATCGCGATGATCGAAGCTGCCGAGCGCGAAGGGAAACTCTCACCCGGCGATCTGATTATTGAGCCTACAAGCGGCAACACAGGTATCGGCATCGCACTTGCTGCCACCCAAAAAGGTTATCCATGTCTGTTTGTTACAACCGACAAAGCATCGCAGGAACGGGTACGCTACCTAAAAGCTCTTGGCGCCGACGTGAAAATCGTGAGTAGCCTGGCACCGGCGGATAGTCCGGATTACTACGTGAACGTTGCCACCCGTATGGCAGCAGAGACGCCGAATGCTCATATTTTTAATCAGTACGACAATCCGGCAAATGCACTTGCTCACTATGCAACCACGGGACCCGAAATATGGTCAGATACCAATGGTATGGTTACCCATTACGTTGCAGGGATCGGTACTGGCGGGACGATTTCAGGTACTGCCAGATACCTAAAGGAACAGAATCCATCAATTCGGGTGATTGCCGCAGATCCTGTTGGATCGGGAGTAAAATCGTTCAAAGAAACCGGCGTCATCGGTGAGCCTTTACCCTATCTGGTTGAAGGTGTCGGACAGGAACGTATCCCACACAACCTGGATTTATCGCTCATTGATGAGATTCATAACATTACGGACCGCGAAAGCTTTGCAATGGCACGTCGCCTTACAAGAGAAGAAGGTATCTTCTGCGGCGGAAGCAGCGGAATGAACGTAACATGTGCCTTGCGGGTTGCAAAGTCACTTCCCGATTCAGCGGTTGTAGTTGTGATTATTGCTGATACCGGAGAACGGTATCTAACCAAACACCACAACGATGACTGGCTGGCGGAACATCAATTGATTGACTAATTATCCACTCCTCTATTTATTCCATGCACCCAATGAATAGGCAAAATCACCTTTGGTATGTAACGGGACTTTTTTTGGCTCTGTTCTGTACTGCACTGTCTGTTCCCGCTCTTGCCATCCCCGTAATAATAGAGTTTCAACCAATATTCTGGCAAGACTCAGCAGAGACTGACAAGCAGTTCAACCTTCCTGACGGTGAAACCCGCAGACCGGATGGAAATCGCTTTGCCACTATTCAACGTTTTGAATTTTACACGTCAGACTATTCGATAACAACATCGGATGGGAATACTGTTGCCGTGCCATTGTCAACAATCCTGTTTAACCTGTCAAAACAAACAAGATATTATCTTGCTGACCTTAACATCACTGAACAAATCAGGAGCATAACGTTCGGCATCGGCGTTCCTGCCGGCCGGAACCACCTCGATCCGTCAACCTATCCGCCTGGCCACCCGCTGGCACACCAGAACCCTTCAATGCACTGGGGCTGGTCTGCGGGTTACCGGTTTATTGCCCTCGAAGGAACAGCATGGTCACAGGGCTCCGAAGAGAAGCATTTTGAAATTCATGCCGCCGGTGATGAGCTGTACCGCACTGTTACCATTGAACCATCAGTTGGCAAGTCTGGCGACACCGTAGTCCTTACGCTCAGTCTTCAGGTTCATCGTTTACTCAGGAATATTGCGGCTGAGCAAGGTATTATTAACCACAGCTCGGAAGGCGAAGCACGTACGATGGCAGAAAACATGGCAACGATCGTTTGGGAGAAGCCATCAACTGAGTCAGTGCACGACGTGCCACCAATGCCACTGTTCCTGTGGCCAAACCCAACCCACGATGTTGTGGTGGTTGGCAGCGAGTTATGCGGGGACGTCGGTTCTAACGAAATCACACTCGTTATCACTGACATTGCAGGTATAATGCATGTACACCAGCCATATACGTGCGGAGCAGCTATTCCAATAGCAATGCTGCCCTGTGGTATGTACAATGTATCCTTGCACGCATCCGGCAGGCGAATGGCAAGTGGAACTGTCATCAAGGTGGAATAGTGCAGTGCGTACCGCCGGCGGTATATCACTTTTCTTATTAATTTCGGCCTGTGCACCGTTAACGCAGCCTGAAGATCCAATGCAGTATTTGCCGGTGATGACGATACCAACCCTACGGCACCCACCTGATAACGAACCCACTCCGGAGCGGCTTGCGCTTGGAAAGCTGTTGTTCAACTCAACTCTTCTATCCGAAGGCAACGATGTTAGCTGCGCCAGCTGCCACCTTGAGAACTTTGCCTTTGCCGATACAACCCCCGTAAGCCGCGGAACATTAGGCCGGGTCGGAACATCCAACTCTCCGTCTATTGTGTACGCAGCCTTCGAGCCCGGCTTACTCCGAGCGGCCACCGTCCCAACACTCGAAATGCACGTTCTGGTCCCGCTCCAGGAAGAAAATGAGTTCCACATGAATATCCTGGACGTTGTTGACCGGTTCAATGCCAATCCCGATGTCCAGGCAATGAGCCTTGCTGCCTACGACCGACCCTTTGATCCATGGGTGCTCACTCGGGCCATCTCGGTTTTTGTTCGAAGTCTGCCAGCGTTTAGTTCTAAATTCGATGCAGCATACCAACAAAAGAACTTTTCCGAATTCAGCATGGCGGAAAGGCGGGGGATAAAGTTGTTTTACGGATCGGCAGGGTGCGTACAATGCCATTCTGATGCACTCTTCACCAATCACCTGGTGTTCTCGGGACCTCCATCAGCAGCTCACCGTAACCGTATCCAGGCCAGAACAGATATTAAGGTGCCATCGTTACGGAATGTTGCGGTTAGCCCACCATATTTCCACGACGGGACAGCTGCTACACTGCATGCCGTTCTGCAGCAGTACAAAAACGGTGAGAGGTATTATGTACCGACACCAAAGCCCCTTTCCGACGCTGACATCAGGGACATTGAGGCATTTTTAACTACACTCACCGATTTATAAAAGAAATTACGGTTGAGGTGATCACGAACCACTTTCGGGTTTCCACCACGTCAGATCAACTGCATCTTCACCACCGTCCACGCCAATAACATTGCCATTCATCCACTGTGCTTCATCACGCACCAGCATGGATATTACCCGGGCCACATCTTCCGGTCTTGTAAGCCTGTGGTTTGGATTTCGCATGAGAGCATTAGCCATGATGATATCGTTACCCGGAATCTTTTCAAGGGCAGGTGTATGGGTCACACCGGCGCGGATGGTGTTGGCAGTAATCCCATAGGGTGTGAGCTCTAATGAAAGCTGCCGGCAGTAGCTTTCAAGGGCGGCTTTTGCGGCACTCACCGCACCGTACGACGGCAAAACACGTGTACTGCCAGCACTTGTTAACCCAAGAACACGGCCTCCGGGCTTCATTAACCCGGCACGCACAACATCCTGAGTCCAATAAATCAGCGAATTTGCCATAACATCCATCGTCATTTCAATATTCTTCTGCGTTAGGGCTTGGGACGGATCGGCAGCCACGAACGGCTTTAGGGTACCAAATGCCAGGGAATGCATCAGCAGGCGGATTGTACTCTCAGGGTTTTTGCTGAAATGATCCGAGATTTCAGCTACAATCTGAACACGTTGTGCGGGATCGACGGCATTGACATTCCAAAACGTGTAGGGTACGTTCAGGTCTGTGAGCGACTGCTTCAGCTCTTCAACATTCTTCATGCCTGCGGCACGATCCAGGTGTACCCCAAAGATGCCAAAGCCCTGGCTTGCAAGTTTTAGTGCAGTTGCCTTGCCAAACCCGCTCGAGGCGCCTAATATTAAAGCATAGTGTTGAACTGACATAGCTCCCCTTTTCGTTTAAACACCAACAAAGTTAGCCACTGCAGGGCAAGTTGCCGAATTTTATTTGATTCAATTGTCCTGCTTATGAGGCTGACCGGGTATTCCGTGGGCTGGGACGTCGTCCGGTACGTCTCCGATGTGTTCATGAATACGTCGCTCATAGTAATATGGCGATTTCTTCCTGCCGTACACTTGTTCGCCGGCAGCATTATAACCGCGTTGCCAAAAACTGGATCCAAACGACCGAATATCGATTTCCATCACAATGTATGCGATACTCGTGTTGCTGTTCCTACATGCCAGACCTTGTATTTGGCCTGTGAAGGCCTCGCCTGTAAACTGCAGATACAACTCACAGCCCCTTTGCAACGTTATCTTCTCGGGATTCAGGGTATCTGCAAAGAGCGAATCCGGCCATGACGCATCTGAAGAGGAAGTGGCAGCGGGCTGGTACTCCAGTACCTCGATCATCCCTTCCTCAACGCGGTGAATCATCCATAGTAGCTTTTGACGTTCAGACTGCCCTGCTTCCACTGAACGGTCAACCAGGAACCAGGCACCGTCAGTGCGCTGATCCCAAATCCGGCGGATGTACAGGTCAGAAGGTGCAGTCGTGGTATCATGTCGGACCTGAGAGGCATTAGAATACATTCCGGGCAACCATGAAAACAAAATCTCCAGGTCTTCATCTTTATCCTGTGCTACAGCGTTCACAACGAATACAAGCAGGATGAAAAGCACGAGAATATTACGGATGATCATACAGGTGTTTACTTTAGTCGGTGTGCAATTTCATCGTTACTAAGAATTATAAAGGTCGGCGTTCCGTCAGGAGCTAAATGCGGTACATCACAACCAAGCAGACTGCGATGCATTGAACGCATCTCTTCGGAACTTAACCGAATTCCCCGCCGGATTGCCTGCGATTCTGCATACACAAGGGCAATACCGTCCGGACGCCGCTCACGCGGTACCTGTCCCAATGCCCGTAGTGATTCAATCATTTTTTTTATTGTTTCACTTTCCGTACCGGGTTGTACTTCTGACGGTACTGCATGAACCTCAGCCGTTGTTGAGTCAATCACCTCAACCCGAAATCCAAGCTGAGTAAATTGTTCATGATATTCCTTCAACACAGTGGTTTCGGCAGGTGCAAGGCTAACCCGCACCGAAAACAACAGTGCCTGCTCAGCAGCAGATTCTTTTTTTTCGGCTGATAGAGCTCGTTCGTACAAAATCCTCTGATGTGCGGCATTCTGATCAATAATCATGATTCCGTCAGAATGCGTGGTTACAATGTACTGTCCGCCTGACTGCAGAAACGGCAATACCGCAGGCTCTTCGAATAAGGCTGACTGAGCTTCAGCCGACCACTGAGGTCGGTTTGGTGCTGCCTTCGCACCACTGCCAATCCCATCAAATCTTCCAGACGGCACGCCGGCGGTGTGTATCTCACCGGTAAATCTGTTTACAAAGGTGGGCGCTGACCTATCGGTGACGCCGGACAGTGATTGTAAGGGGCTTGAGGCAAGCGGAAGATCGGTTACGTAGTCTGGTATGATGCTCAAAGATTTCAGGGCTTTCGATACGGCTTGCTGAACAACCAGGTACACCTGGCGTTCATCCTCGAACTTTACCTCATGCTTCTGCGGATGAACGTTTACATCAACATGGCTGGGATCCACCTCGATATGAAGGACAAATACCGGACGCTGTCCGCTTCCCAGTAAATGTTCATACGCCGACAGTACTGCGTGTGCAAGTGGCCGGCTGACGATTGGCCGGCTATTGAGAAACAGGTACTGACCGCTTCTGCTCTGACGAGCCATTCTGGGGGTACCAACAAAGCCGGAAATCGTAATTCCACACTCGCTGCCATGAACTGCAACAAGGTCTTGGGGGTGTTCAATCCCAAGTATCTCCATGGTACGGTGGTGCAAATCGGCCGGATGAACATCAAACACAAGAACATCAGCATCATGAAACGTAAATCGTACGTCCGGGCGGGACAGAGCTACTCTCTGCATTGCCTCGCTGATATGCCTGAATTCCGTAAGGTCACTCTTAAGAAACTTTCGTCGAGCCGGAACATTGTAAAATAGGTTACGTACAAGAATTTGAGTCCCCGGCTGAACATTGTCTGTACTAATCTGTGGCGGTGATCCGGGCCGCGACATAAGCTTATACCCGGTGCTTCCGGGCTCAGTAGATTTACAGGTACGAATTTCCACATCAGCAACGGCAGCAATCGAAGCCAGAGCTTCACCACGAAATCCGAGCGTAGCGATTGCATGCAAATCCTTCTCACTCCTGATTTTACTCGTTGCATGACGCACCACGCACATCGCAAGGTCATCCTGGTCCATACCATGCCCATTATCAATCACATGGATTGCCTGCTTCCCGGCACCACGCACCACAACGCTGATCGCCGTAGCTCCTGAGTCGAGAGCATTTTCGACTAATTCCTTAACTACACTGTCGGGACGTTGCACTACTTCGCCGGCGGCAATCTGATTAGCAAGGTATTCGGGGAGTAGTTGAATTATTGCCATGTTTTGTACGAGAGTTCATGTTAAAGTTGCACTGTGCTGTTAACGTTTCACCCTGAAAAATAATACTATTCATGCCCAGCTTCTGTACTTTGTGAGCCACCAAATCGTCAGTGTATCGGTTGAATGGCCACCGGATTCCTGTTTTTCGTCGTTTTTTCGTCCACATGAAAGATCACTATGTCCAAATCAACGCTGTCTGAAATTGTAGATCTCTTCCTGCTGCGTGTAACGCCTCCCGAGGGTGAAACTGAACGTCCGTACTACACAACCGGCAGCATTGTCGCGGCAGCCTTGTTTCGGCTTACGCTGATTTTATTTCTGGCAATGCTTTTCAACGATCAGTACCGTGGTACGGGATGGTGGTGGACGGCAGTTACACTGGCTGCCTGGGGCCTTGGGGCGTATCCTGCCTGGCTCCAGTACCGGCGGTTTAACGAGGACGTACGTGTACTGCAGGAAAACACGCTTTGCGGGTCGTGCCGACACTTTAACCCAACAAATCAGTTATGCACAGTCCTTGACGTTCACGTCACCTCCAACGAACCCCCGTGTGGTGGTGATGAATGGGAGCCATTACAGTAGTCTCCCCGAAACTCAGAAACACCCGATACTCCCATACCTACTTGGTTTTATCAATGGCAACCAGCTTGTAGTACCCACGCTCGTCAACTTCAAACACAAACGCTTTTGCCACACTGTTAGAATACGTCCACATCTCCGTAGCTGAATTCTGAGCATTCATCTTTGTAGCAACCGACGTTGGCGGACCGAACAAAATATAGATTTTCCCTCGCTCTGTTTTGGCACCATCGGGTTCCTGAACGGTAGCATATCGTAGGCGTGCATAGTCGGCCCGGCGATAGTATTCGTACAATCGTTCGTTATAGGATGTTCGCGGCGTAGGGTCCTGCCCCCGCCACCAGTCCATCAGGTTTTCACGGCGCTCCACATCGGTCCCGTTATCAATGTTCCTGATATCAGTTTCGGCTGCGGTGTACCGTAGCAATTGTATTGCATCGTTGAGATTCCGAAGCGACTGAGGCATAGTATTCCAGACAACGTGTACCGGAATATGCACCGAATCGGTACTGTTTTCACGTACAACGGTCACGGTGTATTCGGCGGGAACGAGTGCCGTAACCGGAAACGGAATTTGAAGATATCCAAAGCCCCCTCCCGTACTGTCGGGTACAAGATGCAAACGCGGCTCAGATCCTCCACCGGTGCCTGAAACGTCGAGGCGTACGTTAGGCGTACTCATCCCCTGCCACTCATAGCTGGCAACACTCCACCAGCGAATCTGATTGCCACCATAGGGTTGTTGCCGAATCGAAACCGAATAGTGAGCTGGGATGCTGTCGCGCACGGGTAAAAAACCGTATGCATCGTGTGGTATAAACTCAGCATTCCCGTTTTGAATAAATGGTCGGTAGGAATCCCGGGGTTCTCCGGGTTCCGGTACACCAAGGATAAGCTGACGGGATGTTTGATCGCGGCATGTTGGACTTGCAACTGAGTCAATAATAACTTTCGTAGGAAGATTTATCTTGTTTTGTACTACTTCAAGTGCAACGGTGTGTAGTCCGCAGGCCACTGTTATCATCTGCCATCCCGAAGAATATTGATTGCGGCTATTGGTCTCATCAAACGTTGAAGCATAGGTGCTATTGCTCCATCGCACACGTTTGCGAATAACACCAAGGGAATCACGAACCTCGATGTTTAATGCAATCGGTGCAACAAAATTACCTTGAGGGTCAGAGTGATCGGTGTTCTTCGTGAAGGTAAGTACGTCATTCGATACCTTAAACAGAACATAAATATTTGTACTGTCGGTACCCGCTTTTGGTACTCCAAATGCTTCGGCATATACCTGCCGATCCGGGTCCTGATATACTCTTCCTGACCTCGTATTCCCTGATTGTGCCGGCAGGACTATCGGCCAAAGGAGCAACACACACACTGTGGCTATATGGGGCCAACCAATCATGACCGATACTCCTCGATGAAGTCCCGAAGAATCACCGCAGCCGCAACAACATCCTTTGTTCCTTTTTTTCTCCGCTTCTTTTGTTTCATCCCTGATTCTTCCATTATGTGTCGGGCTCGTTGCGTTGAATATGCTTCGTCAACTACGTATACCGGTTGCGTGATGTATTGCCGAAGTTGTTCAACAAAAACTTCAATTGATTTCATGATTTCAGTTTTCACATCGTCAAGCCGATATGGCATGCCCACCAGGACAACATCTATCCGGTCTTCAGTAAACCGTTGGGTTAGCGCGGAAAATACGTCATTGTTATTGACAACAACCGGACGCGTACTCACAACGATATGCATTTCATCGCACACTGCAACACCAATACGTGCCTCACCATAGTCCAACGCTGCAATGCGTTTACCGGCAAAGGCATCAGGTGTGGCAAGGTGGTCTGTTCTGGTGTTCATCTGCTTCGTGAATAACTACAACCATTATCGTGGAATTCTGAATACAACCTGAGTTCCCTGGCCGGGTTCACTGGTAACCCGAATCGAGCCACCATGTAAGTGCGTAACATGCTGCATAATCATGGTACCAATGCCCGACCCGGTACCGTCTTTCGCTGTTGTGTAGTATGGCTTCATCATGTTCTCCAATGTTAAGGTATCCATACCAACACCGGTATCAGCGACCTTAAAATACACGTTTAACCGGTCAAACCATGTAGATATTTCAACCGTGCCGTTCTTACCGCGCAAACTTTTGATTGCGTTTTCGATTGCGTTGCGCACAGCACGCGACATTTTCAGACGATCAATGTTGATCATGGTTCCCCGCAGTTTCATCACAAACTCCACATGAGGGAACATTACCGGATCAAATTCATGCCGAAGCTGTGTACAGAACTCAGCTGTGTGAACCGGTATGCGCTGAATTGCTTCAGAGCGCCCAACACTCACAAGGTCGCGAACGCGCTGAATCAGCACCTCAGTCTGAAATAAAATTCGGCGTATCCTGTCTGCCGGACGTCCGTCAAACTCACCAACCATCTGTTCAGCATTCAGCCGAATTGTTGAAAGATTTGTTTGCATATCATGAGCCAACTGGGCCCAGTTAACAAGTCTGCGGCGTTCCAGTTCTTCCGAAATATCAATTCCCGTTATCACCATCCCGCGTAATCGTCCGAACGAACCCCATAACGGCTGTGCAGTAACCATATAATCTCGCAGATCATCGTCATCATTAATACTTACTTTTTCGGAAAGGGGCTTTCGCGCATCTAATGCTTCCGTTACGAATTGCTGCAGCACCTGTACACCGGAATGGCGCATATAGGCAAGGTAAAGCCGTCCCATAGGTACTTTTGCAGACAAACGCAGCAGGGATGCGGCCTTTTCGTTTGTTTGTAGTAACCTGCCTGCATCATCCAGCACAAGAACCAGGCCATTACCCGGAACCTGGAGCATGGCTCCAAGGAAGCGCTTCTGTTGCCTTAGCCTACCCGCCAATAGGATGATAACCAATAATAATATCCCGGGAATAACGTAGGGCCCAACGGTTGAGACTGTACTCCAAAGCCACCAGAGAGGAACCGGCTCCTGCACAAACAGTGCAGAGGCAACACGAGTGGTTAGTAGCAGACCGTGGGGTGTATATTGTACCAAAGCTGCCGGCCCAAGCTCTAGATCAACATCATCGTTGGACAGGATGCGTCCGTGAGCAACACTCACAACGTTACGGGGATAAAGGATGCACAACGTATCATTAAACGACGTTATTTTTTCAACCGGTCCATTATCGGGAGGCAACAGCAAGCCTGATGTTAGCAAACGTCCCAAGCCTTCCTGCGCAGCCACGGACAAAAACTCCCGTCCATTATTATTCCGGACGGCAGCCAGGTAGAGCATTCCGCCAGATGAATACCAGGTCACGCATTCTGCCCTAACCGGAACCGAGACCGTACGCACGTCCGACGTGTACGGATCTACAATCGAGACCTGGCTGCTGTGCTCATCATCAACCGGTTGAACAACCACAACGCGGTCAGCAGCCGTGCCAACAAATGCCCTTGACGAGACCGGGATGTGCGACGTTAGCCGCCGACGCATTGCCGTATCCACAACGCTCACGTAGGCCAAGCCCCCTACCTCATGGACGGCAGCAAAAAGCCACCTGCCGTCTGCCGGTCCGAACCCGATAACATTTTGCTCAAAGAGTTGCACTTCGGGGTTTGCTGTATGCGGCTGAATTGTGTACAACTGCCTGCCGAGTTTTATCACCACCACGGTACCGGCTGACATAACGGCGGGCTGCTCGCCGAAATCCGTTGCTGATGCAACCGGAAGAATCTGCCGATACAGTACCCTGAATGACTGCGAATACACAATAACTTCGTTGTTCTGTCCGATCTGGCGGATTGCAACAATCTTCCCGTTATTCCATACGGCTGCGCGGAAATGCGAACCTTTGCCGGCTGACTGCAGGACCTTTCCCTCCACATTAATCACTGACAATACCGGATCGGCAGTTTGCCATGCGGGTTGAAAGCGAAGAACCAGCAAATCGTTACCGGCAGGCTGTACCTGTGCACTCCAAGCTGCATGCGTATGCCATTGCAGCGGAGTACCGTCTGCTGCATACGCTCGTGCAGTCACTAGACCGAGCACTGTCCACAGTACCATCAATACAACCACCGCCGGTATCCGAAGTACGGTCATAGCTTCTGTAATTCACAGACAACAAAGGCATGAACACCCTCGTTACGTCCCACATACCCCAGGTGTTCATTCGTCGTTGCCTTAATATTAACTCTCGATTCAGGAATTGAACACAGTGCAGCAATCGCTGATTTCATCTCGTGTTTATACGCAGCGATTTTTGGTTCCTGCAGTACAAGCGTACAGTCAATATTCACAATGACCAACCCGCGCTCCTGCATAAGCAAGGTTACGTGATGAACAAAAACAGAGCTGCTTGCCCCCTTCCACTGCGGATCGGTATCCGGAAAATGATCGCCGATATCACCGGCCCCCATCGCTCCCAGGAGTGCATCACAGAGTGCATGCAAAATCACATCACCGTCGCTGTGGGCCAGAGCCCCTTTTTCCGAGGGAATGGTAACACCTGCCAGGACCAGCGGACGCTCCTCTACCAGCTTATGAACATCAAATCCAATTCCAATCATAACTCTGCCTTTATTTTGAAATTAACCGGCAACCACAAAATTGCACCAAAGCTGACATCAACCGGCATCTTCGTTCTACCTTTGTGTATGGCAAACGCATGGGAACCTACTGACGTACTTACTGTTTCTGACCTAACAACGGTTGTTAAGAGTGTTTTAGAAACCACGTTCAGCACTCTCCTGGTTGTTGGAGAAATTAGTAATTACAAACAACATACCAGCGGACATCGGTATTTTACGCTGAAGGACGGTGATGCAAGTATTGCCTGCGTTATGTGGAAAACCCGGCTACTGGATTTTGTCCCTACTGACGGGATGCAGGTTGTTGTGGGCGGACGATTAACGGTGTATGCTGCACGCGGCACCTACCAGCTTGACTGTGCCTATATCCGACCACATGGCATTGGTGACCTGTATCGGGCGTATGAAAAACTTAAAACTGACCTGGCCGCACGTGGCTGGTTTCGTCGAGAGATTAAAAAGCCGTTGCCGCGCTTTCCGCGGACGATCGGTGTTATCACCAGCGCCACGGGCGCAGTTATTCGTGACATACGCGTAACCATCGAACGGCGGTTCCCGTGTGTAGAAATTCTTCTTCGCCCTACCCAGATGCAGGGCGACGGCTCGGCACAGGATGTAGCCCAGGCAATACGGCAGGTAGATGCGTTGCACCCGGACGTCATTATTGTTGCCCGTGGCGGCGGATCAATTGAAGACCTGTGGTCATTCAACACCGAAACGGTTGCAGCAGCAATCTTTGAATGTGTAACCCCAATCATCTCTGCCATCGGACATGAAACCGATGAAACTATTGCCGATTTCGTAGCCGACAGAAGAGCGCCAACACCGACGGCCGCAGGTGAACTTGTAACTCCCCTCACCAGGGAAGAGCTCATCCGACGAATTGACGACCTGGAGCTTGATATTACTGACACTATCACTTCTACAATTCAGCAGTTTTCAGAACTAATAAATGATTTTACCTCCGGGGGAGCACTGCTGAGAATTCGTGAACGCCTATCCGTGCTAAACCAACGCATTACCAGTCAGTACCAGCGTATGACGGCATCAGTTACCGGCACTCTGAATCTGAACATTGTGATGCTTGACCACTATACCAGTGCGTTAACGATGCTCCACCCTCACCGTCCGCTCCGTCTGGGATATGCTATTCTTGAACGGGACAACGTTCCTGTTCCTACCTCACATGTACTTCAGGAAGGCGAAACGTTAACCATCGTGCGATGGACAGACCGTTCGGCCATTACCGTAAATTCTGTTACCAGCAACGAAAGGACTAATCATGGCTAAACAACCGGTGATCATCGAGTGGTCACTTGAAGAAAAGCTTCTGCGGCTTGAGGAAATCAGTTCTGCTCTTGACAAAGGCGAGCTGGCCATCGAAGTTCAGCTTGCCCTGTACGAAGAAGGTGTTACTCTGGCACGTCAGTGCAGAGAGTATATCGACAAAGCAAAGCTTAAAATAACTGAACTGGGATCTATGCTTCAGGACCAAGCGGACGGTTCATCAGAAGATGAATAGCATCCCGCGGATTCGCATTCTCGAACAGGATACGCGAAACCTGCTCGGTGATGGGAAGTTCAACGTTAACAGATCGGGCAAGATCAAGTGCTGCCTGTGTTGTGGGCACACCTTCGGCAACCGCCGTCATTGAGTTCAACACATCCGAAAGTACAGCCCCCTTCCCGATTTGCTCACCTACATACCTGTTTCTGCTATGAGCCGAGCCTGCAGTCACAATTAAATCACCGAGGCCGGCAAGACCATAAAACGTTCGCTGCTCTGCACCCAGGGCCACACCTAATCGTGTTATTTCTGCAAGGCCACGCGTGATGAGAGCCGCCTTTGTGTTGTCGCCCATACCTGCACCGTCAACAATCCCTGCTGCAATTGCAATAACGTTCTTTAAGGCACCACATATTTCAACACCCACAATGTCTGTGGATGTATAAATCCGAAAGTCTGGCGTACTAAGAGTATTCTGGACATATTCGGCATCGTCCAAATCTTCGGATGCGCAAACCACGCTCGTAGCCATCCTTCGTACTACTTCTTCGGCATGGCTGGGTCCGCTAAGCACTGCAAACCGCCGTGCCGAGGGTGCTGCTTCTTCAGCAATCCCGCGCAGCAGTTTTTGGGTTGACAACTCGATACCTTTTGCCACAGAAACCAGAACTGAGCCGATAAGGATTCCTGACTTCTCTGCCAAGGTTAGAACAGCTCTTGAATGCTGTGTGGGCGTAGCAAGAATTATCAGCTCGGCATCACCCAGGGCCGTCCATTCATGGGTTGCCTTGATTGATGAGGGAAGGGTAGCCTTCGGAAGGTAAACCGAATTGGTATGGTTGGTGTTAATTGCCTGAACTACGTCCGGTTCGCGCGCCCACATCACAACGGAGTGGCCAGCATCGGTAGCTACAACACCCAATGCTGTTCCCCACGCACCGGCGCCAATGATTCCTACGTTCACGAATTACGCTCGCCTACGGAAAATCTGCAAGCCCTGGAATCGGTTCTCGGTGCCATGCCACAGACGGTAAATATTCTTACGATGAGCCCAGATAATCAGACCTGCAAGAACGAGGCAGGTGTGCACCACTATCTGGTATCCTTCGATGTCGATACCAAAAAAATTATGCCTGATTGCCATGGTGCTGGGTACGCTGATGGCGGCAAGAATCGATCCCAGCGACACGTACCCACTGGCAAATACCAGAAGCAGGAACACCCCGAATGCAACGGCAACTTCAATCGGTGCAATGGCAAGCAACATCCCAAGAGATGTGTTAATGCCCTTTCCGCCCTTGAACCCGGCGAAAACCGAAAAAATATGGCCGACAACCGCACTAAGCCCGGCAATCAGCTGTACAACAGTGGCATCCTCGAATGGCGTCCTATTATTAAACGGCATGCTGGTATCAAAAAAATAAGCAACCAGCCACACCGCAATCAGCCCCTTGGCTATATCAGCAGCCTGTACCACCGTACCCCATTTCCAGCCCAGCACCCTGAATACGTTCGTACTCCCGAGATTGCCGCTGCCAAACTTTCGGAGATCAATTCCGTAAAAGCGTTTCGACACGATGAGGGCCGTTGGAATAGAGCCGATAAGGTAGCTCTGTACGATGATGATTAGTAGTCTGAGGACCGGATCCATAGTGAGTACAAAAATAGGAATAAACAGCTATGCGGTACCGACGTTTACACACCATGCAGCGTTTACTATATGCAATGAAGCCGGTCTTCAGATGATAAAAAGTGGGTAGATTCGTCTTTATGTGTTAGTATCACACAACCAGGTTTACCACAATGGATCACGTATCAACACAAAAACGTCTGGAAGAAATCAACCGCGAGCTTGAACAGCTACGCACGGAACAGGCTTCACTCCGCGAACAGTGGAATACGGAGAAGCTCCTGATTCAGAATATCCGAAATCTGAAATCGGAACTGGAACAACTTAAGCAGCAGGCAGCAGAAGCCGAACGCAATGGATACTACGCCCAGGTGGCCGAAATCAGGTACGGCAAAATCCCGGAAACACAGGTTCGGCTGGATCAGGCAAATGAACAACTCGTGCAACTGCAACAAGGTCAGCCTCTGCTCAAGGAAGAAATCAGTGCCGAAGATATCGCAGAAGTAGTTGCCAAGTGGACCGGGATACCGGTTCAGCGCATGCTGGAAACCGAGCGGACCAAACTGCTGCGCATGGAAGATCGAATGCATGACCGAATTGTGGGTCAGGACGAAGCAGTAACCACCGTGTCAAATGCAATTCGTCGCAGCCGGGCAGGCTTACAGGATAGCAAACGCCCTATCGGTTCGTTTATCTTTATTGGCTCCACCGGCGTAGGAAAAACCGAAATGGCACGCGCACTTGCCGAGTTCCTCTTTGACGATGAAGGGGCTTTGGTTCGCATCGATATGAGCGAATACATGGAAAAGCACGCCGTTAGCCGTCTGGTTGGTGCACCACCAGGGTATGTTGGATATGAAGAGGGCGGGCAACTTACCGAAGCTGTACGCCGCCGGCCGTACAGCGTTGTCCTGCTTGACGAAATCGAAAAAGCTCACCCCGACGTTTTTAATATCCTGCTGCAGGTACTTGATGACGGACGGTTAACCGACAGCCAGGGAAGAACCGTTGATTTCAGAAACACAATTGTAATTATGACGTCAAACCTGGGGAGTGAGCTGCTTCAGGATAAACTTCTGGAGATAACCGAGGAGAACCGGGCTGACATCATGAGTGGGCTCCGAGTTGAAATTCTTAGTCTTTTACGGAAACGGCTGCGTCCGGAGTTTCTAAACCGTGTGGACGACATTATCCTCTTCCAGCCTCTTACACCTTCGGAAGTCCTTCACATTGCCAACATCCAGATACGTGCGCTGCAAAAACGTATGGCAGACAACGGCATCATGCTTACCGTTACTCCCGAATGCGTGGAATGGCTGTCACGCCGTGGCTATGACGTCCAGTTCGGTGCTCGTCCGCTGAAACGTGTAATCCAGCGTTACCTGGCCGATCCCCTTGCACTTAGGGTTTTGGCTGCAGACGTTATGGCGGGCGACACAATAAAAGCAGACGCATCTGATAACGGACTGATTACTTTTGATGTTCTGCAAGCACAACCCAATACGTAATTCAGCATGCTCCGATTCCTCCTTTTGTCCATACTACCATTTTGTGTTCTTAGCCACGCACCGCAACTTAGGGGTCAGGACGATGATGTAACCACGGGCCCGGGAAGCAGCAGTTCAGGTAAAACATCCAGCAGGTATTTGCGCGGTGTCGCACCGGAAGAGTCTGCTCCCGCTCTCCTCAGAATTTTGGGTGGTCATGTAACTACAGCGGGCATATCGCTACAGGCGATCGTGCTTGATTCAAGCGGACTCGAGGTGTCGCACCTCGGGCTTCCGGGTAAATGGACGTTGGAATGGGGCTGTGCTGACCGGAACCGTTATGAAGCCATGGAACCAATCGTCCAGGGGCCACTGCCTCCCAGGTCCGCGGTTAACCACTACCAGATCATGATAGACAACAGCCTGACGTCGCAAGGCTTGCTTACCGCCATAGCCCCTTCAGTTCGTGAAGTTCTGTCAGGATATTCTGAATCTGACAGTTTCAGTATTTCCACATTTAGCCAGACAACAACCGAAGTATGTGGCTGGGAGCTTGCTGTGGATGCTTCGCGAAGTCTTGCTGAAACCAAACTCAGTGCCCCGAAGGGTATTCCTGCTGTGTATACCGCCATGATGAGTGGCCTGCGTGTGTTTGACAAAAAGTCCACCACAAACAATATTCTAATATTCGTTACTGCCAGCGATGACCTGGCCAGCCTGGATGTTTCGGTAAACGATGTAGTTAGATACGCAAAGCAGCGTGGCGTGACAATGTACGTTATTAAAATCGGGACAAGTGTCCGGGGATATCCGTACCGTTACATATCAGAGGCCACCGGAGGACGTCTGTATTCGATTCACAGTACAAGTGCCGACGGTATAGATAGCGTTATTAAAGAAATTTTGCTATCAAGGAACAATCATGCCGAGGTCTTTGCCACAAAATTTCATCCATCCACAGGATGTCCAACACTGCAAGTGCATCTGCTATACACTCACAACAACCGGGTAATCGCTGATACATTTTCAATCCCGGTCAGCACAGTACCGTTTAGGCGCTACAATGGTGCAATCGTGGCCGCCTTTGACGACACAACGGACTCGAATATTCAGGAGTATTACAGCGGTCTTACCTTGCTGGCTACCAATCTTATGGCAGATACCTTGCGACGCATCAGAATCATCGGACACGTTGGTTCGGAAATCACCAGCAATGCCACGCGTCGCGGATTTGAGCGGGCGCGGCATGTTGCCGACTTCTTAAAAGCTCTTGGCGTTCGCGACGAGCAGATTGAAATTCAATCACGCGGTAGTTCCAAGCCCATGTTTCTTGAGCAGGTAGACGGAACGCAGAAGATGCTGAACAACAGGGTGGAGGCACTCTATATTACCCCTGCAGACGATCCGTATTCTATTGTTGTTGATTATGTTGTTAGTGAACAGATTGCCGGCACCAAGGTAACTGATTGGGAAAAAAGAGGCTATAAGGCATACTTTGAAGCAGCCCTAAACGATGGCAGACCTGAATACGAGATTATTCTGTGGGGCTACAAAACAAGAGAAGCAGCCCAAAAGGCTGCTTCCGAACTTCGATCTAAATATGGTGTGAAAGAGTACCTGCTACGATAGCCGGCCGCACTACTCATGTTCATTTAACCAGCGCTCGGCATCAATTGCTGCCATGCAGCCCGAACCGGCGGCCGTAATTGCCTGGCGATACACACTATCCTGGGCATCGCCGCATGCAAACACCCCGGGTACGTTGGTATAGCTGCTCTTTCCCTTGGTTTGAATATATCCTACATCATCCATGTCCAGAATTCCATTGAACAACGCCGTGTTGGGCTGATGTCCGATAGCAACGAATACTCCTGAAGCGGGTAGCACCTGAGTTTCTCCGTTTTCGGTATTTCGAACTTTTAAATGGGTAAGTTGTTTACGGTTACCGTCGGCAGTGCCAACATATTCTTCAACCACTGTATCAAGAAGAAAATCAATTTTGGGATTGTTCAGTGCCCGCTCAACCATGATTTTCGATGCCCTAAACTCCTTACGTCGGTGCACGATAGTAACCTTCGAGGCATGTTTCGTTAAATAGATTGCCTCCTCCATTGCCGTATCACCGCCGCCAACGATATACACATGCTGGTCTCGGAAAAAGAAACCATCGCATGTAGCGCATGCACTAACGCCGTAGCCCATATACTCCTGTTCACCAGGTGCTCCCAACAGCTTTGCCGATGCACCTGTTGCCACAATCACTGCCCTTGCATGGTATTCCTGCCCCTTCTCGTTCCACAGCTTAAACTCGCCTCCGCCGAAATCCACCTTACCAATAATCTCGTACCGAGACTCAGCTCCAAAGCGGTGCACCTGCTTACGCATCACATCCATCAGTTCCGGTCCCATAATCCCATGCTCAAAACCAGGGTAGTTTTCAACCTCGGTTGTTATCGTCAGCTGTCCTCCGGGCTGTACCCCTTCAAAAATGATAACCTTGAGATTCGCACGGCTGGCATACAGGGCAGCTGTAAAACCAGCGGGGCCCGATCCAATGATTGCAATATCTGTTGTTCTGATATCCATAGTATTTCTTCCTTAGCAATATTTATTAGCTTTTATTTGTTTGTTTTAATGCCTCCGCGCTACGCTGAAGACCGGCCAACTTGGTCCGTTTAATTGGACTCTTCCTGAACCGAGCCGAGAACGACGCTTGATCCATGTTCAGTACATCTTCGGGATCTAACTCCAACTCCCCATTTCTCGGCAGAAAACCGTTCTCAGTGGTTGGCGTCTGAAATCTGTTCCACGGACACACATTTTGGCAGATATCACACCCAAACATCCAATTTTCCAGCTCATTGACGATTGTGTCGGGTATCTGGTGTTCAGGTTTTACTTCGATCGTCCAGTACGATATACACCTGGTTGCGTCAACAATATACGGCTCAACGATAGCTCCTGTCGGACATGCCTCGATACACGCTGTACACGACCCGCAATAGTCTGGATACTCATCGTCGGTTTCCAGTTCAGCCGTGGTAATCAGGACTCCGATAAAAAACCATGACCCGATATCACGCCGTAGTATGTTGGAATGTTTACCCTGCCATCCCAGTCCGGATCGGACGGCCCATTGTTTATCCATCACCGGGGCTGTATCAACAACTCCCTTGCTCTGTGTACCGGGAACAAGTTGCGCAACTACCTCTGCAAGTTCATTCAGCATTGGCCACATGATTTCGTGATAATCGTCACCCCAGGCATACCGGGATATCTTACCGCATGCATCCGGTTCATGTTTAAAAGGCGTATAATAGTTCCGTGCTACCACTACAACACTGCGTGCGCCGGGCAGCAGTTCGCGTACATCAAGTTTCTTGTCAAGATTACGTTCCATATACCCAAGCAAGCCGTGATAACCGTTGGATAACCACGATTGATAGTGAACCATTTCGGACGTTAATGCATCGGCACGCGCTACCGAAACAGCATCGAAACCAATTTCTACTGCAGCTTTTTTTACACGCTCTGTTATTGACTGCTGTTCCACAACGTTTTATCCGGTTAACCAACGATGAGTGCGGCAACAACTGCCGGAGTCCGGCTTACTTAAGGTAAATCTATGACTTAGCGGGAAAGATTCCCAAGCACGTGCACCAATTCGGCCGGATGGGAAATGATGGCTGTGGCACGTGAATACTCATGTTCGGACCCATATCCGTATGCAGCCGCTATCCCCGTGACATTGTTGTCGGCGGCACCATTAATATCATGGTGACGGTCACCCACCATTACAGCCTGTGTGCTTGCTGTGGCCTCGTTTTGCAGTACCAACCGAATTAAATCACGCTTCTCTGCAGCCCCTTCATTGGGATCAGTTCCATAAACATGATCAATAAGATGAGCAAATGATGTTGTGCGTACAACATCCCACGCCTGTTCGTTTGCTTTTGCGGTTGCAATTACAATCCGGACCCCAACCTGTCTGAAGAACTCCAGTGTTTCGGGTACGCCACTATACACCTGGTAATTGTACATCGGACCATCACGATAAATCCTGCGGTACATCGCAATGGCGCTGTTGATCCGCTCTTCACTGGTTGTCTCCATAAAATGCTCAAATATCCTATAGAGCGACGTACCAATGCACCAGGAGATACTCACATCGGACGCAAGGTCAACACCATGTCCGGCCAGCGTCAAACGCAGTGAGTGTTCAATGCCCGCACGCGAATCAAGCAGGGTCCCATCCAGGTCAAACATTAGTAATTCAGGTAGCATCATTTCCCTCTTACGGTTTAGTCACCCCAACTGCTTACAGATCCTGGCTGATAATTATTCCAGTACCTTCAGCCGTGTATATCACAACCATTAGAATATCTCCGTTCGCATCACGAACAATCTGACCGCGCGAAGCGCCGTGATCGGATTGAATTTGTTGAGCTGTTGTCAGAATCTGATGTGCATCGTCATCATCCAGATCGCGTACATAACAAAGGAACCGACCGTTCAAGCCATTTCGGAACGACACATTGATCAGGCCGTCCGTTACCTCGCTCTGCGGATAGGTGCCACCAAATTCTTCCTGCACAAAAAAACCCAGTGTTTCGGACCATTCACGTGCCGTCTGGTGATTCGGACTACCAACTGCAACAGCATCAAAAAAACCAAGGATCGAATTCTTTTCACCGGTTAACGTTAGCCGGGCATTCTCCGGTTCCGGATTTCTGATAAACAGAATTTCTCCATCTGGTCCGACAACACTTTCGCGGTTCGTGTGAAGCGATGATGTTCCGTAATAGCACACAGCCGGCGAAAAAAACTCCTGCTCAACTATGTTGAGCAGGAGTTGACCATCGCTGAGAAATACTTCGTTACTTTTTTGTTCAATTACCGAAAACCCCAGTGACGTCCATACTTTTTCCGACATCGTAACCGAAGGTGTGCTAATTGATACAGCAACATTCTTTCCTAGAAAAGCCATACATTATTATTGAGTCATTACGGAATGATGTCAACAATAACGGTACGGTTATACATCCGGCCTTCCGGGGTATCGTTTTTGAACGGCGAAACTTGTTCATCTTCGCCATATCCGGAAGCACGCATTCTAACCTTGTTCTTTCCGGCAGAACGCAGTGCTGTGGAGAGCATATCCTTTACCTGCTTGGCACGCTCTTTTGAGAGCTTCAGGTTTGCCTCGTCTGTACCAAGGTTATCGGTATGGCCACTAATCACAACCAGAGAGCCATCGGGAATCTGAGAAACAATGGCGTTGATAAATGTACGGGTACGGCCTAACGGGTCAGAATCATTATAATCAAAAATCAAGCTGTAGCGACGTGCTTTGGCAGCCTCATCACTCTTTTTAAGAACGAACTTTTCAGACTCACTCAACGTACGACCGTCTGCTGTTTTAGCAATCACTTCAAGAGCAAAGGTTCCCGATGACGATTCACCAAGCAAACCTGTCGGATCCAGGAAGGCATCATTGGTAGCAAATGGCCCATAGGTTTTCCGTTGTCCATTACCGGTGATGGTGGCCTGCCATGAGTCTATTGACTCATTCGTTGTAATCTTTACATAAATTTCATTCTCTTCACGAGCAGCACGTTCAGTGCGCAACATTGCACTTTCCACGATTTTTGCATCATCAGAAGTAAGCTCTACACGGCGGTTTTCTGCATCAGCAGCAGGTCTGTCTTCGGCAGGGGTACGCGCCGTACCGGATGGAACACGGGGGTTAACCTGACCTTGCGTTTTAATACGCGACTCAGAAATACTCCACGTGTTTACCAGGTAATTTTTCACGGTGTTAGCAAGATCAGCACCGTTTTGTTCTTTCGGATCGCTGCCAATTAAGGTAACAGTTGCTGCGGGTGCATGATTCAAACGATAGCCAATGATGTTGAGGAGATTGTAGTACAGCTCGGCCTGTTTATTATGACGAACCTGAACGTCCCCCATATCATCTGCAGCAAATTCCGATTGGAAGTCAGAGATGAGTGCATTGGTATCGGATGCAGAAATGTTATTGTATCTACCAGGGATGTTTACGTTACCGCTGTCAAAAAACACGTACGGACGTAACGGGAAGTACTCCTCAACAATACGATTGGAGCGAATACCGTCCGGCGGAGGTGTAATCATGAAGAACGAACTCGACGGACCAGCATTTTCATCTACTGCAACATCACCAAGCGTAAAAGCAACACCACCGCGGATCGTAACCACTGACAGACCATCATCAAGCGAGCTCTGCTCGGCAAGATCAACCTCGCGCATCCCCATCATGTACGACATTTCAACGAAGGGTGTAATAAACATTTGTTGAGTTTCCGATGCATCGGTGAGCGGGATGTCGTAGCCAAGACCAAATGTTGCTGAACCAAAAATCGAAGCTCCGGGAACCTCATTATCAGCAAACACGGGTTCCTGCTTGTTCAGCTTATAATCGTACGTGGAGTTCAGCTTTATCCCTACACCACCGCCACCGGTAACGTGGAATGCATCGTCGATATAGAGCTTTGCCAAGACTTCGGCGTTTACCGCCGAGGTTTTAAAATCAAACTCATCACTGATTGCCTCACCCTCGATACCTTTATGTGTTTTATCGTCAACAGCAACCAGGCTGCGGTTATCATATGACAAGCGGGTTTGCAGGGCAAGATAGTCCAGCAGGCTCCATTGGGCGCTGAGGCCTCCATAGAGTCCGATACCGCTACCGTCATTCAGCACAAACGGTATAAACGAGCCGCCCGGCCGCTCTGGTAGTTTAAGCCAGTCGCTGTACCCGACACCGGCCATATTGTAGTTTAATCCCAGATGCGCCCCATAGCGTAACGGAACGTTTGGACGTTCCTGTGCCGATGCCGGCAGGCAGAACAATCCAACTGCAAAGAGTGTAATAAAGATGTGTTTGAGTGTACTCATGGTGAATGAACCACTATGTGTTAAAAATGATTATAATTGTTGAAGACAATGTCCATAACGTCCACAGTCTCTGAACTTGTGTTTTTATACATTAAAGCGGAAGTACATGATGTCACCATCCTGAACCACATACTCCTTCCCTTCAACTCGGTATAGCCCTGCTTCCTTCACAGCAGATTCTGAGCCCAGACGTTGCCAATCTGCATAGCCCATCACCTCTGCCCGAATGAAACCTTTTTCAAAATCCGTATGTATCACACCGGCTGCCTGGGGTGCTGTACTTCCTTTTTTCACTGTCCACGCCCTGGTCTCCTTTTTTCCTGCCGTAAAGTAGGTCAGCAAACCAAGCAGAGTGTAAGCTTCACGAATTACCCGATGCAGCCCGGGTTCATTCATCCCCAAATCGGCAAGGAAAACTGTACGGTCATCTGCATCCAGTTGCGCAATCTCTGCCTCTATCTTGGCACAAATCGGCACAGCCAAAGCCCCTTCCTCGGCTGCACGCACCCTTACGGCTTCTACATATTCATTCCCGGATATTGCACCGGCTTCATCGGTATTCGCTATGTACATTACCGGTTTATCAGTTAAAAGCTGCAGGGCACGAATAACTTCTAAGCCGTTGTCATCCCGCTGAAACGAACGAGCCGGTTTTCCACCGTCCAGGTGATTGTTTAATCGCTCAAGGAGTTCATATTCTTCTTTGGCATCCTTGTCGTTAGCACGAACCTTCTTTTGAACTGTGTCCATCCGCTTTAATACGGATTCCACGTCCTTAAGAATCAACTCGGTTTCAATAATGTCAATATCATGCAACGGATTCACGGCACCGTGTACATGCACAACATTGTCGTCACGAAAACAACGAACAACGTGAGCAACTGCATCACAGGCACGAATGTTCCCAAGAAACTGATTTCCTAATCCTTCACCTTTTGAAGCACCTTTAACTAAACCGGCAATATCAACAAATTCGACGGTGGTTGGAACTTCTCGGTCAGTCTGATACGCTGCAGATAGTTTCTGTAACCGAGGATCAGGTACGTTTACCACACCAACATTTGGATCAATGGTGCAAAACGGATAATTTGCCGCCTCAGCAGTATTTGATGTAAGTGCATTAAACAATGTTGATTTCCCAACATTGGGCAGGCCAACTATTCCACATGCTATTCCCATAGAACAACAAAAATACGGGAAATAACAGTCACTTAACAATTAAATGCTGTACGTAGAAATACGGTGTTCACGGTATTCGGAAGAACAGGGTGTATCGTACAATGCCGGGCAAGCCACGGGGACAGCATTCTGCCTGGTAAAATTGTTAAAAATACAGATAATAGTCAGAGGATCTGCGTAAGAATCTGTATTCCTACGCCCAAATACGAGTCGGATTCAGTATAAAACATCCCGTGTATGCTTCTACCGTTCATGGCGTAGGCCGAAAGCAAAATGCCGGTGTTGTTCCACGTGTGTATGTGCAGGCCGGCCTGGGCGGCATGCATTGCCCGATATACGCCCTGAATACCGATAAGTCTGACGTCGTATCCGGCAGCAATGCCGATGCGTTCGCTCACAGGAAGATAAACATCAGCGCCGGCTTGCGGAATAACCGGGCTGGACGTTCTGGGCTGAGTTGACCATACCACAGTTGCACCTGCATAAACACGGGCAGGCCCGAATGGATAGCCACCAATCACCTCACAAAACTCTCTGCTATAAACAAACGGTGCAGGATGCAGGGTTGCCGTGGTATCAGCAACCCCGTCTGCAAGGTGCGACGAGATGTGGGCAAGCCGTATTCTGCCATGCCAAGATGACTGGCTCCCGTAAGCAGCATGCAGTCCGAACCAGTAGTCAACAGTTTCTACTGGAAATTTAAGCTTGCCTTCTGACCTCAAACGTGTCCAGGTTTGCATCCCGACACCCAACGTCCAGGAATTCACGCTGTCACTACATTCGCCGCGTAGCAGGTCGGTTTCCATGCCAATGTCTAATCGGAGCTTATCGTTGGTTGCCTCCCAAATAAACCCGGACCGGGTTTCGAACGGACTTGCAATGGGGTTTGTGAAAGGGGCTTGGGCATGACCGTAAGTGTCAGGCGTCGCTCCGACGGAAACCGAAAGAATGAGGAATGCTAACGCTACGGGGCTACAACGCACTGCACTATCTGATTGCTGATTTGATAATTCCCCGCTGCGAGGAACGGATAAACTCAATACATTTAGTAATGTGTCGTGATGGATCCGGGTAATTGGAAGCATACGTATTCAAGGCATCGGAGATATTTAGCCCTTCGCGGTAAAGAAACTTATAAAACTGCGTAAGTTCCCGGATCTCCTCCTGCGTAAATCCACGTCTGCGTAATCCTACGGTGTTAATGGCTTCTGCAGCTAGCGGGGTTTTCCCGGCAAGGATGTACGGAGGTACGTCTTTTACGACCATTGCTGAAGCTGCTACCATGCTATGGTCACCGATTCTGCAAAACTGATGAACACCCACCAGTCCTCCAAGAATTGCCCACTCACCTATGTGAGTATGTCCGCCCAACTGTGTGGCATTGGCAATGATAACATGGTTTCCAACCACACAGTCATGGGCCACATGGGCATATGCCATGACGAGGACATCAGAGCCAACCGTGGTTTGTCCGGAAGCGGTTGTTGCTTTGTTTATCGTGGCAGATTCACGCACAACGGTTCTGTCGCCAATTATCGTAAGTGTTGCTGCACCGTCATACTTCAAATCCTGAGGCGCAGTAGAGATAACGGCACCGGGATGAATTCGAACGTCACACCCGATGCGGGCACCGCTAGCAATCACGACGTGGGCCATGAGCTCGGTGCCATTGCCTACAACAACGTCATCTTCAACAATGGTGTAGGGACCAATCGAAACGTTAGTTCCGAGCTGTGCCCCGGGATGCACGATAGCTGTTGGGTGTATGGAATTACTCACGCAGGCTCCTTTGGTACAACAGCTGCCGAAAGCTCGGCTTCGGCAACAAGAGTTCCGCCAACATACGCTTTCCCAACCAGGTGGACAATGTTGAATCTCATTCTGGTAAGGAACACTTCCATGATTAGCTGATCACCGGGTGTAACTTCCCGACGAAACTTAACGTTGTTGAAGCCGGTAAACACTACAAGCTGTGTTTTGGGGTCGCAGCCATTGGCCAGCAGCAGCATACATCCTGTTTGTGCCATGGCTTCAACCGTGAGTACACCTGGGAAAATCGGACGATTGGGGAAGTGGCCCATGAACTGCGGCTCATTAAACGATACGTTCTTCACACCCACAATTCGTTTTTGCACTTCGTCATACTCAACCACTCTGTCCACCAGAAGCATTGGGTACCGATGTGGCATCACATTCAGGATGTCCTGGCAGTTCAGCTTAGCCGTTGTAACATCAGGCATTTTAAAGTACGTCCCAGAGCTTTGCTTTTTAAACTCAGCACGAAGAAGTCGGGCAAACTCAATGTTGCTGGCATGTCCGGGACGAGCAGCCAGGATTTGTCCGCGCACGCGTGCACCAACAAGAGCAAGATCGCCGATCATGTCTAACAGTTTATGCCGGGCGGGCTCATTTTTAAACCTAAGCTGCTGCCTGTCACGAAACGCCTGAGAGCCAAGGAATGCTCCACCGGATATGCCAAGTTTTTTTAATTTCCGCTGCAGCTCTTCGTCGGTTAAATCCTCATCAACAATTACAATTGCGTTATCAAGATTGCCGCCCTTTATCAGACCGTGATCAAAGAGCATTTCTACTTCGTGCAGAAAACAAAAGGTGCGTGCGGGAGCAAACTCTTTTTCGAACTCTTCGTCAAGATTAAACAATCCAGTATGCTGGCTTCCCAGAACCGGATTATTATAGTCAACCATTACGGTTACGCGGTATTCCGGATTTGGCAGTGCCACTATCTCTGTTCCGCGCTTTTCATCGGTATACCGGATGGTATCGGTAATGATCAGCTCGTTACGAAGAGCAGACTGCTCAACGATACCGGCTGATTTAATCATTTCTACAAATGGGAGCGACGAACCGTCGCCAACCGGAGGCTCGTTATTGGTAAGTTCCAGGCGGGCATTGTCGATATTCATACCAACCAGTGCTGCAAGGACGTGTTCAACGGTGTGAACCGTTGCTCCGTTTTGGGAGATCGTTGTCCCCCGTTCAAGGCTTACCACAAAATCAACAACAGCTGGAATTTCAGGCTCACCCGCCATATCCGTACGCACAAACCTGAAGCCAGAGTTTTCCGGTGCGGGTTTGATCGTAAGCGTGGAGGTATTGCCTGTGTGGAGTCCTACACCTGATATCGATGCTTCGCCCTTAAGTGTACGCTGTTGTTTACTCATTTCTGCTGCTCCTGTAATTCCCGCACAGTTTTTTGAAGTTCGGCAAGCTGCTGTACAATGTCCGGTAGTTGTCGCACTGAGGCTTCAATTCGAAGTGCCGTACGATGATCTTTAGCAGGTGATCCAAAATACACACCTGCTTTTTCAACTGTTTTTGATAAACCGGACTGTGCTTCCACAACAACATCATCGGCTGTTGTGATATGGCCAACAATGCCCACCTGGCCGGCAATCCGGTTTCGTTCTCCCAGCTTGGCACTGCCGGATATACCCGCTTGAGCTGCGATTGCGGTATTCGCGCCAATGCGGACACCATGGGCTACATGAACCAGATTGTCGATTTTTACACCATCGCCAATGACGGTTGTTCCTACGGCTGCCCGGTCAATCGTTGTGTTAGCTCCGATTTCAACATCGTTACCAATGTGGACAGTACCTACATGTGGGATTTTTTCGAATGAGCCATCAGCTTGCTCCAGAAAGCCAAAGCCGTCGCTGCCAATTACGGCACCGGCGTGAATAACGCACCGACTGCCTACAACACTATTTGCATAGCAGACAACATTGCCATTGAGCACCGATGCAGAGCCAATGTGCACATTGGGGTGCAGTACTACGTTGGCCGTCAGGACTGCATGGTCTTCTACGGTGCATCCTTCCGATATAACGCAACCGGGGCCAATCGTGGCTGTGGCATGCACGGTTGCATCGGGATGAATGACAGCAAGAGGATGTTGTATGCCAAACTCAACTTCATCCGGTGGATATAGAACATGAACAAGTTTAACAAAGGCGCGATGTGCATCATCAACCACAACGAGAGCATAGCCCCTTTCCTCGCTTGGTGGGAATGAAGCGTGAGCTTTTTGGTACAAAGTCTGGCTTACGAGTACTGCACCGGCATTGCACTGCGGTAAGTACTTGATGTAGCCCTGATGGTGCAGGAACGTGACCTCGGTACCAACGGCATTGGTAATACTGTTTGCTCCGCTAATTGCTGTCCCGAGATGGGGTTCAGGGCAGTGTCCGCCTGTTAACCGAATGATGTCATCTACGGTAAGGGTGACCGCTCCGGCGTGACTCATCGTGGGATCTCTTCTTTAGTGCGTGAACTGTCGGCCGGATTATGGCTCTGCACAGGTACATCGGGAGGTAGCCCGGGCGGTGTAATGGTGCCGCGGGGAGCAGGTTCAACCTCGGGTGTTTCAGAAGGCTCCGGACGCGACGTGCTTCGGCGACGTCCGCTTCGGGAGCGCGTTTCTCGTACCTGTTTATTGCGCGGATCAGTCTCGATGACCTGATTTTGTTTCTTTTCAAGCGAGTCAGCATTAATGCCAAGGGCTTTCATAACCTTTACGGTAAGGTCGTACCGGGCATTAACGTACACCAGTGGATCCGTACTTTTATCCCATACAATATCATACCCTTCGGCAGCAGCAACCTGCTGAATGCCAAGGTAGATTTTTTCCCAAATTCCCTTCATCAGTTGTTCTGCTTCCTGGTCATACTTCCCTCCTGGCTCGAACACCTGTCGGGCAAGATCATCGCGTTTCTTTTTTTTCTGATCCAGTTCTCTCTGATACTGCTCTTTTTCGACATCCGTCCAAATGAGCCTGTTTTTTCGTATCTCCAGCTCTGCCCCGTCAATGTCAGCCTGGTACTGTGCAAGTTCGCTCTTCCAGTCCTGTACCATCTGGTTCAGGCGCTGCTCGGCCATGAGGTATGGTTCGTACTTGCTTTTAATGGCATCCGACGAGACGTATCCTATTTTTTGTGAAAAAGCAGAGACGGCACAGAGCAGAAAGCCTACCAGTGCATAGATCGCTGTTGTATTATGGGAATTTGGATGCATAGGGTGTTCTCTGTAAACGTGTAGGCGGATGGAATTCATCCAAAGTCACGTTCACGACAAACAATTATTTACTTCCCCGTTTCATTTTGTCCAACACCTTGTAGGTAATGTCGGCCTTGTCCTCGGAATACAGCACGATACCCGCCGCCTTATCCAGCACCAGATTAAGCTTTTCTTCCCTCGCAATAGCGTCAATAGCCGACTGGACGTTTTCGCGGATGGGCTTCAGAAAACTCTCACGCATCGACTGCACTTCGGCTGTTTTTACTTCCTGGTACTGCAGATACCGTGTACGCAGACCATTAATAGCATCTTCTTCCTTGGCCCGTGCGTCACTGGTCATCATGGCTTCCTGCTTACGATAACTGGCTATGCGTGATTCAAACTCCTTCTGCATCATCGCCAGGGTATCACGGATTTTCTGAGCAGCTTCATCGATGGACTTGGATGCTTGTTGAGCCTCAGGAAGTTCCTTGATAATGATCTCGGTATTTACTACCGCGATTTTGTAATTCTGAGCCGACAGGAAGGTAGTGGCCGCAAAAGTCATTATGGATGCAACAAAAAACAGTCTTTTCATGAAATCACCATGTTGAAACAAATAATCGTTGTTTACTGTTTACCGCCCGAACTGGAAGTGGAACTGCCATCCCGAGCGTTGTGAGGGGTTAAGAGGGTTTGAATCAAAGCCATATCCGACGTCGAAACCGATTAACCCGATTGGCATTAGCATTAAACGCATACCAAACCCTGCCGCCCTCTTTAAACTAAACGGATCAACAGTACCAAGGTTTGCCCACACGTTTCCTGCTTCTGCAAAAGTAAGAACGTAAATCGGGAAGGGCTCAAGTGAGAGTGCAAAACGCAGTTCAGTCAGATACCGTGCCATCACGCGTCCACCAACACCATTCGAGAACTGCCCAATTGAATTATCCGGGTAACCGCGAAGCGGAGTGATTGCAAAGCCCCCTAACCCATTTCCACCCATGTAATAGAGCTCCTGTGGGGGTATTGTTGTGTCTGCTTTCAATCCGTCCACATATCCAAATTCGCTCCCCACAACCAAGACCAGTCTGGGGTTTCCACCAATCCGGAGAAGCGGATTGGCCACATCGAAGTTGAACCCAAGTTTGGCAAAGTCAGTTGTTCCAATCCCAAGGAAACCTGTAGTGGCTCTCAGCGAGACAGCAAACCGTGATCCGGTTGTTGGGAAGATCATATTGTCGTAGCTGGTACGCGAGATCACTTGTGCCAGAGTCAGAGCGGTGTTAACACCCTGCCGGAAATACGTACCCGTGCTCTGTACATCCTGGCGCTCAAAGCCAACTGACCAGTCGCCACGGAAAAAATCATCAGGAAACCGGAATCGTCGTCCCAGATTAACCTGGGCACCAGTGCGGCGTATCGAGAAGCCATAGTTCTGGTAGGTATCAAAGATGTTAAAGCCAAGTGATGTAGGTTCACCGAAAAGCCACGGTTCGGTTAACGAGAGTTGGAAGGTGCGAATTCGACTGGCCTGACCAAATTCCCACTGGAAGGCCAGGATTTGCCCTCCACCCCCGCGAAGCGGATCGCTGATATCAAAATTGTTTAATGTAATACCGATCGATCCCGTAAAGCCAAAAGAACCGGCAAAGCCCACAGATGCATTAAAGGTATCTGTGCTTCGCTCTTCTACATTGTAAACAACGTCAACCTTGGTTTTATCAACAGGCAGTACCTGCGGTTGTAGTTTTTCCTGGTTAAAATAATTTAGTACACCAAGGCCCCGCAACGACCGGATAATGGCTGACCGGTTAAAGTAGTCACCCGGCCGGGTGTAGAGCTCGCGGCGGATAACGCGATCGCGTGTTTTTGTGTTACCGGCAATTTCCACGCGTCGAATCGTAAAACGCTCACCCTCGAAAACCCGTATTTCGATATCCACTGAATCGTCGGCAATACGTTTAAGCTCGGGTACCATCGAAGCACCCAGGTAGCCGTTGTCGGCATACAGCGATGTAGCATCAGTCTGAGTTTCGTTTACCAGCAGGTTGGCCTGCAGTTTTTTTGCATTATACAGATCACCCCTGTGAATATCCAGCCGGCGCAGCAGCTCATCTTCGGGATACACAGTATTGCCTACAAACCTGACCGACCTGATGTACACCTTGGGACCCTCGTGTACTTCAATTTCAATAGCGACTTTCTCGGTTTCCTCGTTATACATAACCGTATCACGAATAATCTCAGCGTCGAGCAGACCATTATTGCGAAACCAGGCAGTAAGATTTTTCAGATCAGTTTTATACTTGTCATAGTCAAAATCGGCCGATGTCCAGAACTCATACCAACGCTTGGTTTTTGTTTCGGTAAACGCATCAAGCATGTCGGCATCGTCAAACTGTTCGTTGCCTGTAATGGTAATGCTGCCAACGGTGTACTGAACACCTTCGTTAATGGTAAGCACCAGGTCGAAAAAATTCATCGAATCGGCATCAACCAGTTCTGACTCGATCTTGGTGAACAGCATCCCTTCGTCAGCGTACTTTCGTTTTATTGTCTGCCTGATTTTGTACGCGTCAATCGGTGCCAGCAGATCACCTTTCCGCTTATCAATACTGTTAATAATATCATCGTCTGACAATTCTTCATTGCCATGAAGCACCAGATTTCTCAGTCTTGGTGCCGGTGTGAGTTTTATAATCAGGAAAACGCCAAGGGCCGTCTCCCGCTCCTTGATAATCTGAACATCGCTAAAGGTTTGGCGCGCCCAGAGATTCCGGATGGCCATGACCAGATCATCGGGACGGGCTTCAGCTCCAACGCGCAACCCGGAGTAAGCAATCACAGTCTGAATATCAGCCCCCTGGGTAAGACCTTCCACCGTTATGCCAGCAATAACCGGATAGCGTGGCGCCTCGGTCTGAGACGTTGCAAACAGTGGCACGAACAAGGCCAGGACAAAAGCAACAGCCCGGTTAGCGCATCGCATGCAGAATCTGCTCCAACGTTGTAACGTAGTCATCCTGTGCATTTCCGTTCACCTGAGCAGAAATCTTACCAAAGCGTCGTTCCCTACAGGCATACTCTACGATTGCACGCAAAAGGTGTTCACGGCGAAACTCAGGCCAGAGAACACTGGTAACATAGATTTCGGAATATGCACTCTCCCACAGGAGGAAATTACTCAGGCGCTGCTCTCCGCTGGTACGGATAACAAGATCTGGATTGGGGAGCGATGCCGTTTGAAGGTAACTCGCAAAGAGGTCCTCGGTAAGATCTTCCGGACTCAACTTGCCACGGCGAACATCCAGGGCAACAATCTGAACTGCACGAACAATATCCCACCGCGAGCCATAGCTGAGCGCAAGCGTTAATGTGAGGCCGGTATTCTCCCTGGTATGTTCCACCGCATCAGTCAGAATCCGCTGAACTCCCCTCGGCAAGGCACTGATTTTACCGATGCAGCAAACCCGAACATTATTCCGGTGTAGCTCATCGAGCTCCCTGCGAAGGTAGGTTTCAAGCAACGACATTAAAAATCTGACTTCGGCCGGCGGACGCTTCCAGTTCTCAATCGAAAACGCATACAGCGTCAGGTACTGAACCCCCAGCTGCGAGCTGGCTTTTACCACCGCCCGCACACTCTCCATACCCTCGCGATGACCAGCAATACGCGGTTTTCCACGATCCTGAGCCCAACGGCCATTCCCGTCCATAATTACTGCCACGTGTTTTGGCAGCCGTCCCGACCCTTCTAACATGGCCAGAACATCAGTTTCAGTCTGCGAAATCAGCTCCGCAGCCCACGTACTCCGTTCTTTCTGGTTACTCATTCAGTTGGCAAAGATATTATGATGCCGGCAAACTATTGTGAGAAATTTCGAACATAGATTTGCGCTAACATTGTATAAAAACAATAACTTTCGTAGATTCGTGGCCCGCAACAATGTTCGTGCGAAGTACGTACGACACTTTGCGGGGTGTATTGTTATCTGCTTCGTGTGAGGATGCATTGAACGTTACAAAGGCTGACATCGTAGATAAAATCGCTGCTCAAACCGGTTTGACCAAGTTTGAGACAAAGACTGTTGTTGACGGGTTTCTGCTGAGTATTATTGATGCTCTTGCCGAGGGTAAGCGTATTGAATTACGAGGTTTTGGCGTTTTTTCCGTCAAAAGTCGTAAACCGCGCATGGCCCGAAACCCCAGAACCGGTGACCCTGTACCGCTGGAAGAACGCTTTATCCCAACATTTAAAGTCTCCAGCGAGTTTCAGGATAAGGTTCATGAGAACCTGCGTAGTAACGATACTACGGATGCAAAAATGACGGTATGACACACAGTAGCAGGCCTTTTTCAGCCATCTTGATCATAAGCACAGTTGTTGTAGCCGTTACAGGCGCGTCCCTTTTTATTTCACGTAGTATCGTTAACGCTGCTATCAGTAAAGGCGCTCCACTGGCAGAACAACGGAAACAACAACGTGACTTGGAACTCAAATCCCAAGAACAGCAAGAGAAGGAGCTCGAGCACCTGCGGTCTTTGACACAACTTTTACACGAGGTAGAAGAGAAACTCAGCGATAAGCCTAATGACAGTATGCTGGTAATCAGTGCTGCTAATTTGGCATACGATATCAAGGATTTCTCGAAAGCCGAACGGTATTACAAGCATTTCCTGTCAGCAGTGGCCCCAGGGAACATCCCAGCCCAGATCGATCTTGCCTATGTTGAATTTCAGCTGGGCAGAACCGACGATGCGCTGGGTATGATCAGGAGAATTGCCGACCATCATCCGCAGAATCAAACAGCTTTGTACAATGCCGCTTTTCTGTACACACAGCTGGGAAAACAGGATTCGGTACGGTACTATCTGGAGCTTTGTATTCAGGCAGATCCTACCTCAGAAGCGGGTGTTAATGCACAAAAAGTGCTAACATCTCTTAAAAACGATAAAACAACGATCAACTAAACTTTAACCATTATCACGGACCTACACCATGCCATGCGGAAAAAAACGCAAACGCCATAAAATGGCAACTCACAAACGCAAGAAAAGACTTCGTAAGAATCGTCATAAAAAGAAGAACAAGTAGTTTGGGAAAGGGGCTCAGGCCCCTTTTTTTTTACCCTACCCGGATTCCCCGCTACTGTACCAAGAGGCTGCCCACCAATACAGGTCCGGATACACAGCATACTACCACAGAGTACATTCCACTACACAACGTTGAAATGTCCATCATATATTGCTCAGTACCGCTGACGTTGGCTTCGATCACACGTACCCCAAGATTATTGTAAACTCGTATGCCATGCCCGGATAATCCACAGTTATCTGCGGTAATGACTACCTGTCCTGTTGCAGGATTTGGTGACAAACGTGGAGCACGGTATTGCAGATCCTGCACAACGTTCAACGGTTTGCATACGGAAAATTGCCTAAACACAGTATATGCTGGTTTCAACGCCAGGGTTGTGCTGTTTACCAGGCCGGATGTACCGTGGGCGGGATTACTACTTCCCTCTACGAGCTTAAAAAAATAGGCTTCACGGATTTTCAGGCTGTCAAGCGTCATGATATACCGCTTAAGCCTTTGAGCCTGGTATTCCTCGGTATATGGCTCCACATTCATGTTGGGTCCGCCAAATTCAGTAACAATAACGGGTTTGTCCACAAGCGTCAGGAAGTTTCCGTAGTATTCACCCCACTGCTCGGCATCGTCGTACAGGTGTATGTCGGCCTCGTCATACCTGGCAAGCGTTAGTACCGAATCAATTCTGCCGTATGCCCTTTTGAATTCTTCACTGCTGCAAATCTCATCAACTACGTTTTGATCATACAGTACGCCTTCATCATCGTAAAACGACTGCACTCGTCCGTTGCATGCTGCCATAAACCGGAGCGACATAGTAGTGAAGCCCCCTAATACAACAGTTGTCGATGGCATATATTCATGAACAGCATCATAAACAATGTTATGTGTTTGGATAAATTCTGCTGCAGTTCCCGCATACCAGTAATCTGACTGCCACTCGTTTCCAAACTGGATTTTAGCAATCTTGCCGGAGTACCGTTTTGCCAGGGTTGTAACGTAGGCAGTAAAGTCAGGTAAACTCACCACGCACGACTGCTTGTTCTTTGCACCGGCGCATGCCCATGAGGGACCGGTAGCCTGAATGGTAAGCAATACGTCGTACCCGTGCGAGTTTGCCCATGCAATCCTGTCGTCAAGTGGCTTCCAGTTTGCATTTCCTTTTTGGGGTTCACGTAATGCCCAACTTTCGGCGAAGCGGATTTTCGTAACACCGAGGTCATTTAACCGTTGCTGCGAAAACTGACGGTCAGCGTCGTCCGATACCGGCGGGAACGAAATCCCCAGTGTTGTATAGGTGAGACAGGTATCGCCGGCAGTTGCCGGAACTGTTATACCAAAGGCACTGATGAGGAGGGAAAACACCCTAATGCGTAGCATCGTACATCAATATTACGCACCCACGGTGGTAAAACACATGTATCTCAAGCGGGATGATGCCCTGCCAGTACCTCAACCTGATACGTAAACGTCGTTGGCCCCATACCCTACTGGACAATGCATGCCGAATCAAGCTCCTACCGGGATGAAGCAGTGAATTCGCTTGTTCTGCCATCAGCATCAGTGAGAACTAGCCGTGGCCCGGTGCGTTCAGCAATGAACCGCTTTGTGCGGCCGCCCGCATCTGTTAGCATTACCCGAAGCTGTTGTTCTGCTGTTATCTCAATAGTAATGCCATAGGTTTCACCTTTCCAGTTAGCCGTGGCATCAGGCATAAACTCAAGTAAATGTCCTTTCGTATCCATCCACCGTCCGCCAAGGACGGAAGCAATGATCATACGGTCGAACAAGAACTGCGGGTCGGTACGTTTTGTAGGAAGTTTTGCCATAACGATTGGTGGCAGTTCCATGTCGGACAGATAGTGGAGAGCTACGTACTGATCGGCCTGAATATCCGGAGACACAAGCCAAAGCCCCTTCCCGGCGCTATCGATAACAACTCGTTCGCCCATGTGGCCAACAATGCGACTGTTAACCGTCATGGGTATGGCTTCGTCTATCCGGTATCCAACGTCGATTACTGTTGGGCGTGCAACGTCAAAGCGAACCCACAGCGGCTGCCCCTCGGGGAACTCGCTCATTGCTTTCGCAACGGATTCGGTTCGTTTAATCAGCTCAATCCAGGTTGCATTAATCCATATCCCTTGCAGGTGACGTAACTCCTGAGCAATCAAACTACCTGATCCGGTGGCTGTCACTGCGAATAGCACCATCCACAATGCACCCTTCACCAATACCCCCTGCCTGACACGTAGGAAATTCAATGTTATCCTCTCTTAAACTTTTGTAGCAACACTTTTTGCCTGCATAAAGAGCAGCAGGTAATCCCGGCCTCCGGCCTTGCTATCCGTACCGCTCATATTAAACCCGCCAAAGGGATGTCCGCCAACCATGGCACCCGTACACTTTCGGTTTAGATACAGGTTCCCCACATGGAACTCGTTGCGTGCTCTCTGTAGAGTTTTTTTACTTGCACTGTACACAGCACCGGTCAGACCGTATATTGTATTGTTTGCAATCTCGATTGCATGATCAAAATCTTTAGCCTTACAAACAGCAAGCACCGGGCCGAAGATTTCTTCCTGCATCAGGCGTGCCTGAGGTTTTACATTTACAAAGACGGTAGGCTGAACATAGTAACCATTGTCGAGCGATACTGTTTTACCGCCGGCAACCAGTTTACCTTCTTTTTTACCAATTTCGATATACGAGGTTACGGTTTTTAACTGCTTGGCGTTTACCACCGGGCCAACCGGCGCATTATCAGCCGGGTTACCAACCGTGAGTTTCTGAACTTCTACAGCCAGTTTCGCAACAAATTCATCGTACACATCGGCAACCACAATTGCCCTTGAACAGGCCGAACATTTTTGTCCCTGAAAACCAAAGGCGGCGGCAGCCACACCTATAGCCGCAGCATCAACATCGGCATCGGCAGCAACAACAATCCCGTCCTTCCCGCCCATTTCAGCAACAACTCGTTTAATCCAAATCTGTCCGGGTTGCGGCGTGGCTGCCAGTTGATTTACATGGAGCCCTACCTCCATGCTACCGGTAAAGCTGATAAACCGTGTGTGCGGGTGAGCTACAAGGTAGTTGCCGGCTTCGGCGCCGCTGGCTACGAGGAAATTCAACACGCCATCGGGGAGTCCGACTTCCCGCATGATATCAGCAAACAGCCAGCCCATCATTGGCGAATCACTTGACGGTTTTACAACAACGGTGTTGCCGGTAACAATTGCTGCAGACGTCATCCCAACCAGTATGGCAAACGGGAAATTCCACGGCGGAATTATAACGCCAACACCAAGCGGAATATAGAAGAGTTCGTTCTCTTCGCCCTGTTGCTCCACAATTGGTTGTGGTTCGGCATAGCGCAGCATTTCACGCCCATAGAACTCCAGGAAGTCTATTGCTTCACATGTATCTGCATCAGCCTCCAAATAGTTCTTGCCCACCTCACTGATCATCCAGGCGTTAATCTCCAGCCGGCGTTTGCGAATGACTGCCGCGGCCTTGAACAGGTACCCTGCCCGTTCCTTTGGACTAACAGTCTTCCACGTCTGAAACGCCTTAACGGCTGCCTTCATTGCCTTCTCTGCCTGATCCCGTCCGGCTTTCTGAAAAACCCCGACAACTTCTTTGGGGTTTGCCGGGTTATAACTGATTGTTTTGGCATCTGTCCGAACGTTCTTGCCGGCAATAATATTGGCATACTCCTTGCCGAAGGAGCTTCGGACCAAATCAATCGCGGCACGTTGTTTTTTTGCAATTGGCGCTTGAGAAAAATCCAGGTAAACTTCGTTAATAAACGGTTTCATCATTGTCCTTTGTGAAAGTCTGGTAAGGGGCTATGTTTGTTGTACTAAACCTGCAAATTACATCATGCTCGAAACACTGATCATCTTCCTGCAGCACCTCCCGTGGGAGTTAGTGTTTGTTGCAACCGTCGTAATCACATTTACCGAGCATTTATTCCCGCCGGCTCCCAGTGACGTGCTCCTTGTATTTATCGGCACGCTGGTGGGTATGCATATTGTTGGGTTTGCACCGATTCTGGTGCTATCAACGATTGGTTCAACCATTGGATTTTCAACAGCATACTGGCTGGGATACCGCTACGGCCACGGCGTTGTACAACGTGGATGGCTGCCATTTATTACAGAAGAGCTTCTGCAGAAAGTTGAGCGGTGGTTTGCACGATATCACGACTGGATTATCGTTGGTAACAGGTTCTTAGCCGGTACCCGGGCCGTGATTGCATTTGCTGCCGGAGTGGTGCGCATGCCGGTAATGCGTACGCTGGTTCTGAGTACCATTAGCTCTCTGGTATGGAATTCGATACTGATTTATGCCGGAAGTATTCTCGGAACCAACTGGAAGAAGGCTGATACAATCCTGTCAGCCTACGGTACGGGAATAACCATCCTGATTGTGGGTATCGTATTGGCAGTACTGCTGCGAAAATATGTTCAAAAAAAAAGGGGCAATGGTAAACCATAGCCCCCTACAATCTTTCGTGCACCTACTGCTCGGTGCCCCAGTCCACAACAAGCGAAAACCGCAGTGTGTTAGCAAGAGGATGATTATCCTCCACCGTAAGAATGTAGCTAAAGTAGAGATTAAACAAATCGTACTTTACGCCTGCGCCCAGGGTGTAGAACTGACGTCCACCCGCGGCTGCCGGTTCCGAAAAGTAGCCTCCACGGAGCGAGACGGCCTGGTCATAGACATATTCCATACCAACACCGGATTCAATGCCGCCAACACCCCACGCCGAAACGAAGGACTGCGGAATGGGATCCGAGCCGAGCGAGTCACGGCGCACCAGGAGTTTGGCAAGATCAACCGATACAAGGAGGTCGTTAAACTCATCTTCAACCAGCTTCAGCCCAACACCCATACGCAAGGTTGTGGGCAGGGGGTCAGACTCGTTTAGATATGTCATTTTGGGACCTACATTCTGCAGGTTTGCGCCAAGTGACAGAACGTTGCCTAATTGTGCTCCTAGAATGTCGAGATCTGTTGGACGATACAGGAAGCCCAGGTCAAACGCCCCAGAGATACCCACGCCGGCACTTACCTGCTGCGCTCCCGCAGGTGCAAGGTTGCTCTGGATATACTTGATTTGTACGCCTGCCGCAACGTCTGTTCCAATAAGGGTTCCGTACGATACTCCAACACTAAATTCATTGCTTCGGAATGTTCCTAAGGCCTGACCGTTCTCGGCAGTGCGCTGAAACTCACCAAGATTCATGAAAATGAATGTTCCGGCAATCGTTCCGTCTAGGTCTTCAATGAACTGCCCGTACGATCCGTATGAGTAGTACAGATCGGCATTAAACTGCGGCAGCCATTTTGAAAAGTTCAAACCAACCTGACGTTGCTGGGTCTGAAATCCGAGCCCTGCCGGATTCCAGAATACAGCGTTAATGTCATCAGCTATTGCGGTCCCAACTTCACCCATGGCACCAGCTCTGGCATCGGGTGCTATCAGCAGAAATGGTACTGCAGCACCACCAACCTGGCTGTAGGCCGACGTTGTGATAAGAACGATGCCTACGAGTAAGAAACTCGTGCGGATCACGCGCATATATTTCCTTCCATCTTTCAATTAAGACTGTAAATTTAACGAATGAGCGACAGTTTACCGGTCACAATCCCTGTTTCTCCACTATCCAATCGTATTTCCACTGTACAGATATAAACTCCGGAATTCACGGGTAACCCATCGGAATCACGTCCGTCCCACGAAAATTCGGCCGTCTGCATATCGCGTTCAGTCATCGTACGTCCGATAATCTTTCTTCCCTGAACATCATAAATGCTTACGGTTGCCATAAATGGACGCGGAGCGTTGTGGTGATACCGAATTGTTGTTGAGCCTGAAAACGGATTGGGATAGTTCATCAGCCACGAAGCATTGATTTCTCCGTCAGATTCAAGAATTCTAAACGATGTTTGAGCGGTTTGTACATTGTTCAGTACATCCCAGGCCCTTACTTCAACGGTATGGTATCCCGGTCCTAATCCAAAGATTTGCCTAGACGTTGTACCTGCCCGCGGATTATCCAGTGACGTGGTAAAATTGTCGGTAAGAACCTGAATAAGAGAGCCGTTATCGAACGAGGCTTCGATGTCGTGACCAACCCCTACACCCGCAGCATTGATACCGGAGGCGTCGTTCAGGTCAACAATCAGGATTGGATTTGCACGGACAACCTGGCCTTCTACAAACAGCCGTGAATCAATGAAGATTGCAATGTCGGGACCATCATCGTCATCGTGTTGTTCATCGGATACACCGTCAACAACAACGTTGGTTGCCACACCTCTGCCCGTTCGCCTGTCATCCGAATAAGCATAGCCATGTACCCGGGCCTGGTTGGGAGAGAAGGCAATATCTTTCGGCACAATGAACGTAGCAGAAAATCTGCCGTTTACCACACGGAACGATCCACGGGCCAGCAAGGCACCCGGCAGCGAAAACTTATTGACGGTTTTGTAAACGTCATCATCTGTCATGGTGATATTTCGTTTGCCGTCAAACAGCGATACGGTAGCCACTCCGTTAAATGAGGTATCAGAAATGGTCTGTACAGGTTTTTGAACATACCCACTGATCGTAACGGTGGAGAGTGCCTGAAGCTGGACAGTTTGCGTATCGGAAACCACTGCCCCGTTAATACTGTCAAAAACAACACGGTGGTCCGGTATTAGCAAACGGAGTGCAGGATCGCCCAGCAAAAAGAATTTCTCGTCGTTATCACCATTAAACGTTTGTTTCACTGTCCGCAGTGCGTCGCCCACCGCGGGGAGTAAGCTGTTTTCGTCGCGCGTAAAGAGCGCGCGGTAAAAAGCTTCGTTGAGCGCTGCATTTCGGTCTGAGAAAACAACCCGTGCGGCCGAGAAGACACCAATTGAGCCGCTTTCCGGCAGTAGTACAAGCTCTTCTGCGCCGCTCTGAACATCGGCCATATCAAACCGGGCAAAGTCACACGTTGCAGCGGTGGTGAAGAAGTACTTGTTTGAGTTGAGCATTTTTACAGGCGTGGTTTCGCGCTCGAATACGAATTCATGAGACCAGACTCTGGGGTTACCGTGCCCGATCCAGTTAACAAACAGGGCACCACCGGTATTGATTGCATTCAGCATTTCGGCTGTTGCTCCGGGTTTGCGTTTACCCCGGGCAATGTTGTCGGTTGCAAACTCAACCAGATAAACTTTCGAGGCGGTGATATCATTGGGAATCGTGTTACTGGCCAGGCTTTCACTTTGCCTGAGGTGCATATCACGGTCACTTTCACCGTTAGACGTTGATCCATCATCGGCAATCATGATTATACGGGTTCGCCAGTCGTCAGCCGACGATTCAGTTTCATAATTACGAACTTTTGTTAACATCTGTTCGCCAACCGTGTTGGATACGATTGGAAGCCTGCCAATGGCCAGATCTGGAAGGAGATCGTTGCCGTCAACGCGGACAAAAAAGTCCTCTGTTGTATGCGTAAACAGACCCCACGAGCTGTCATCCGGGTCTAAACTTTCAAATGGGATAACATAGTTGTTACTAAGCGTTGAAATGTTTTTATAATCAAAGTGTCCATCTCCCCAAAACAAAATGTACCGGGGCCGTACCGGGGCATTACGGTATGCATACCCGATATAATCACGGATTGCGGTAGGGTCCTGCATCCCGTAACCAAACTCATTCATAATAGCATCGGTAGTAACCACACTCACCTTCAGACCGGAGCTTTTTGCGCGATACTGTGCGTATGCATTTGCACTTGTTTCTAAGTCAGGATGTGTTACGATGATATAGTCGCCCGTCTTCCCTGCTATCACATCTGACCGGAGACGCAGTGCTGGCAGGGGGCTAACGGTTGCGCTCAGCAGTTTACCGGAAACAAAGTACCTGCGCACCTTGCCTGAATCAGCAATCTCCCGAATTGAATAGATACTCCCGGCGGGCGCCACATTTGCTACACGAACCGGTTGTGCCGGATCGGTAACATCGAATGCATAGACATCGCTGCCATCAAAACCATTGATGCTGTATTCAACACAGCCCTGCAGCCCGGGATCGGTAAAAAAAGTGAACGTATTATTGTCGGCAATCAGGCCGCGGGGATACACAATTTCAATCCAGTCCAGGCTGCCGGTTGCAATTCTATCATCACATGTGTATTCAAACCGTACCACACTGCGGTTATCGGCTGCAATTTTATCGGCAGGAACAGATCCGGCCACGCGACCACTGTACATATCCATATACTGTGGCACCTTGAGTAAACTTTTCTGCGCAAACTCACTGCCGGATTCCAACATGGTGAACAATCCTGGTAGAGTTCCTCTGTGCGCAACATTCATACTGTAGCGTACGTTTCCATTTCGTACCAATCCCGGCAACGGCATTGTTAACACGTAGGCACCGCCATTTTCAACCGTGCGTCCAAACCATTTCCGTCCGGAACCGCTGGCATACGGACTCACCAGTTCTTCTTCATTAAAAACGAAGCCGTCAACAGTAAGTGGCTGGTGTGCAGGCTGTACGGTGGCGGCCGGTCTAGTACTGCTTCTCCGGCCGGCACCTCCGGCTGTTGTAATAAGATACGAGGCCTGCAACGCATAATGATGAATGTAGTGTTCAGGTTTACCGTTACCCCAAACCCATCCGGTAAGTCCGCCGCCATAAAATATTACGTCCCGAATACTTCCGTCAGCATTCGTGTTTACGATTATTTCCTGCTCTGTCGGCTCGTTATTCAATGGCGGTTCAACTTGTTCTGACAACTCTCTGCCCCCCCAGCCTAACACCTTTATCGTACGGGCTGCATCGGCATCCACCGGCAGTCCGGCATTTTGTAACTGCTGCGCAGTAAGCCGAAAAATCCCTTCGGATTCTACGGTAACCCTGGCAACCGGACTTAAGGCATCGATACCCTGAACCAGGTCTGCCGATTTGCCCATTTGCACCGGTGAAGACTGTGCAACGGTAGTTGGAGCAACTTCAAACTCGTATATCGCACGCCGGTGGATTGTGGTGTAGTTGGTTGCGATACTCCATTCAGCAAGTACAACGGTTGCAATGGCAATGTGTACACCAGCGCTGATTCCAGCATAACGAACAACAGATTGTCCAACAATGGGCTTCAATCCTGCGTTGTTTTCATCGGCAAATGTCTCCGGAGGCAGTGGTGCAAGATTTACAACCTGCGGAACAGACCCCGAACGGGTGAGCGCAAGTGTGTTGGCTCCCGAAACCTTTACAGGAATATCCAAACAGAGCTGCCACGTTGTTCCTTGTCTGTTATACCGTTGGTATGCTTCAGAGGAGGTGACTTTTACGAATTGCCCAGCCCCTTCCGTGACCGTGTCAACCATTACCTCGGGGTTAACCACTATTCGCACAGACCGAAACTGAGTGTGTTCAATAGTAACACCAGAGGGGTACTGCAAGGCACTGCCCGGAACGATATACACGAGTAGTACCAGTAGTAAACATAATGACTTCCGCTGTGCGGAGATATGCAACACTACTCTCCCAGACTGCATTCTGATTGGTGGATGGGTATTGAAACTAATCTGTAACACTGTGATGGGTTGACGGTATAAGCATGATGTATTGTTTCAAGACTGCGGTTTGTCACTGAAAGTTACCCGAAAAAAGAATACTTACATCAATAAAAAATGCCTCGCCATCAAGGGGGAAACGACGGCAAGGCATGCAGCATAAAGAGGAAGTGACGACTCGCGTCGCCGAGCGGGAAACGAGACTCGAACTCGCGACCCCAACCTTGGCAAGGTTGTGCTCTACCAACTGAGCTATTCCCGCATGTGTTAGAACGAATGCAAACATACGCCCCATTCCGTAACTAATCAACGTCCAATTTTCGGATTATTCATTAAGACCATGATTTGCCGACACCTACAGTTATCCACATAGTTTTCCACAGAACTACGGATAAATCGTCTATATCGGTAACCATGTTATTTTCCAAGATGTTAGTGTAGCACGTCCAATTTGGTTGATTTTATGAGACTTTCCAGTTTTTCAGCAATCCCATCCTGCAGGTTGGTAAGCGGCACTGGTGCACCAATTTCTCGGCTGACGCTCGTAACCCCTTTGTTTACAATGCCGCAAGGGATAATGTCGTTAAACAGTGAAAGGTCGTTATTCACATTCAGTGCAAAACCATGGGTAGTTATCCACCGGCTGCAGTGGATACCGATAGCACAAATTTTGCGAACGTCTTGAATCCACACCCCGGTGAGTCCGTCCACACGACCGGAGGCAATGCCAATTTCATCGAGTGCCTGAATAACAGCTTCTTCAATTGTTCTCAGGAACCAATGTAGATCTGGTTTGGAGCGTTGGAGATTGCACACAGGATAACCGACAAGCTGACCGGGGTTATGTACCGTTGCCTCGCCACCACGGTTAATTTCAATCACGTCAACATTGCGATCGCGGAGCATGGTTCTGGAAGCGAGCAGGCTCCCTGTCTTGGTGTTTCTTCCAAGAGTGATTACATCCGGATGCTCACAGAACACCAAGGTATCTTGTTCACCATGGTACACACGTTCTGCCAGTTCGCGCTGCCTGTCCCAGGCATCAGCAAAACGAATCAGACCCCAGTTTTCTATCCGCACTCGAAATCGTTTAAAAGTTTACTGCTTCATCCCAGGCCATTGCGGCACTTTCCATAATAGCTTCACTCAGTGTGGGATGGGCATGTATGGTTTTAAAGATTGTTGGGCCGGTTGCTTCCAGGGTCCGTGCAAGACCTAACTCACCGATCATTTCAGTAACATCGGGGCCAATCAGGTGTGCGCCGAGCAGTCCACCGTACTTTTTGTCAAACACCAGTTTAACAAAGCCTTGTGCCTTACCGATACCATGGGCCTTACCATTGGCAGTAAACGGAAATTTGCCAACGCGGACGTCATAGCCGGCTTCCTTGGCTTTTGCTTCGGTGAGGCCAACACTGGCAACCTGAGGCTGGCAATAGGTACAGCCGGGGATATTATGGTAATCAACACCGTCGGTGGGATGTCCGGCAATGTGTTCTGCCACTACGATACCCTCTGCCGAGGCTTTATGAGCTAGCCAGGGGGCTCCGGCAACGTCGCCAATGGCATAAACACCGGGAACATTTGTGCGCAGGAACTTATCAACAACAATCCAGCCGCGTTCAAGCTTAACGCCAACCTGTTCAAGACCGATGTTTTCGATATTGCCCTGCACTCCTATTGCATTGAGTGCTTTTTCGGCGATAAGTGTTTCTTCGGTGCCATCCTTTTTTACAATAACAATTTCGACACCCTTACCTTTTTTCTTTGCGCTTTTCACCTTGGTTTCGGTATGAATGGTCATTTTCAGTTCACGTTCAAAAACCTTGCGCAGTTCTTTGCTTACCTCCTCGTCTTCAACGGGAAGGATTCTGTTCTGCATTTCAATGACGGTAACTTTCGATCCGAACGCATTGTAGAAGTATGCAAATTCAATACCGATGGCACCGGCACCCATAATAATGATGTCTTTGGGAGCTTTTTCCTGAAGCATTGCTTCGGTACTTGTTAGAACGGCCTGCCGGTCAACTTCAATACCCGGGATTTGGCGTGGCCTTGCACCTGTTGCAACTATAATGTGTTTTGTTGAAATCATATCGGTAACCGTACCATCTTCGTCCTTCACCTCAACACTCGAGGCAGACTTCATGGTTCCCCAGCCCTTTATTTGGGTTACCTTGTATTTTTTGAACAAGAACTGAACGCCGTTGCTCATGCGTTCAGCAACGCCACGCGACCGCGAGATAACTTTGGGGAAGTCTACATCAATACCTTTGAGAGCAAAGCCAAAATCGTCGGCATGATGCAGGAAGTTCATGTATTCAGCGTTTTTTAAAAGACTTTTCGAAGGGATGCAGCCCCAATTCAGGCACACGCCTCCAAGTCGGTCGCGCTCAACACAGGCTACTTTAAGTCCTAGCTGCGAAGCACGAATTGCAGCAACATAGCCGCCTGGTCCTGAACCAATTACAACAACATCAAACGTATGCTGGGTCATGAGTATCTTCTCTCAGAGAATAGGTTAACAGAAATTTCAATAACTGGTGTACGTAATACGGCATCAAAGATACGAGTTTCAGACCTGAGAATACGTGTGCCGTGCCGGCAGCTGCTGACTACAACCACCAAAAACAGAAAGCCCAACCAGACAGTTGGGCTTTACATGATTTACGGCGCTGATAATTATTAGGATGTTAAACTCAGCTGTGGTATTCAAACGATTCCTGAAGAAGCGGATCGTTTGCTGCCACTGCATTCTGCGATGTAAACATCCTTGCACCGGCAAACAGGAAAACACCGGCAAAAAAGAGCATCCCGGTAAACTCATTCCACGAGAACAAGAATGGTATTGCCTGCTCTGATGTTCCATGGATAAGCACCTTGCCTACTGCCGGCATAACAATCCAGACGATGTCAATAAAGTGGGCAATTAAAATCACAATTGCCGACCATACCAAAACCTTCTTCTTTCTTTTCACATCCTGCTTCAGCAATAACGCAAACGGAATTAAAAAGCGTGTAAGGATAAGCAGAATACCAAAAACACTCCAAGGCGTATTGTCCAAACGCGTTGTGAAGTACACAGTTTCTTCAGGAATATTGGCGAACCAAATAATGAAGTACTGTGAGAATCCGATGTATGCCCAGAAAACAGTAAACGCAAACATCAGCTTACCCAGGTCATGGTAATGCTCATCACGTATGTAACCGTCTAAAAGCCCGTGGTTCCGGAAACTAACAAGCATGATTGCGATTATTGCCAACGCCGCCACGAAGTGCCCGGAGAATGTGTACACACCCCAAATGGTGCTAAACCAGTGTGGCTCTAATGACATTAACAAGTCAAAGCTTGCAAATGTTATTGTAAGAGAATAGACCAGTACCCAAACAGCAGAGCGCTTCCAGTTCTTCCTGGTAGGGGTAATATCTGTTGCCGAGTCCTGTTTTACAGAGTTGCCAACTACAAACTTCCACATACCCCACCATAGCAAACAATACAATGCAAGCCTGCCAATTGTAAATGGGATATTAAGGTACGGCTCTTTTATCTGAATAATGGGATCGTGCTTGGAGCTCTCATGCGTCCATTCATATATGCTATGATGCCCAAACAAGTTTAAAACAATTGGAATCAGGAAAACAACCAGAAACGGCGTCATTCCCGATAGGTTTTCGGCAATACGCCGAACCCCTGCACTCCAACCGGACCGGGTCAGAAATTGAAGAGCCGAAAAGAAGAGCATGGTGATGCTGATACCGGCAAAGTACCAGAACCCGATAAGATAGTCGGCAACGGCACGTTCCTGTCCGCCTACTGCGTACGAAGCAGCCAACCCGACTGCTCCTGCACCCATAAGGATGATGCTGTACTTGCGCATCGACGCAACCAACGGGGAGGAACCGATATTAATTGAACTCATAGCTGTTTATTCTCCCTTCGAAGCGTTGTGTTGCAATGTCCGCAGGTAGTACACAATCGTCCACCTGTCTACCGGTGAGATTTTATCGGCATAGCTGGGCATAAGGTTCTGACCGGCACTAATGATATGAAATAACCGGGCATTCGACAATGCCACGGTTTCTTCGCGGTGCAGATCGGGAATCCCAGCCCACTGACCACGTTTTACGACTGCACTTTCACTATGCGCGTTGTAATCATGGCACGGTGCACAGAACACATTAAAGCGGTTTTGTCCGCGTGCTAGAACAAACTCCGTCTGCTTCAGCTCCGGGTCAACGTTCAATGTTTCGGCAGCATCAATATCGCCGGGGCCTAACGGATACACGGCAACATTACGTGCAACAGTTCCGGGGACGGGTTCCCGAAGGCTGCTTCGGTTTGCAAAAAACGCATTACCGCTTTGCGGAATGGCCTTGAAGTTCAAATCCATATTCGGAAGAACCTGCAACGGGGGTTCAGTAGAGAACCATGTTATACGGCCTGACAGGACAAGGATGGCAAATACACCAACAATGCCAATGATTACAAGTAGCCAGATAGGTATCTTGGGGAAGTTCATGATGCTGCTATCACAAGGTGAACATTCGTTGCGCCGAGCTTACGCAGCAACTCCTGCGTGCCCTCTGTTGAAAATCTGTCGTCTTCTGCGTCAATAGTCACGACGAACGTGTCGTCTGTGGCCTTGCAAAAACTCGGGTCATCCTGATATCGGTTCCACCACGTTGGCAGTTTACACAATGCCAGCATCCCAAAAACAGTAAATACGGCTGTACCAAGTATCGAAAGCTCAAAGTCAATTGGTACGCTGAACTGCCAGTCAAACAGTCCTTTACCTCCAATATTCAGGGGATAATCAATTGCTCCCATCCACCACTGCATGCCAAGTGCCGACGAAAGACCGATGACCATGCCTGTAAACGAGATATAGGTAAGGATTGACCGTTTAACTCCCATTGCCTGATCAAGTCCGTGCACGGGATATGGTGTGTGAATATCAAAAGCACGGTACCCGGCATCACGGATTGCCTCAGCGGCATGCATAAGTGCATTCACATCAGTAAATTCACCAATAGCGCCTACCGGGGTACCCTTCCAGGTTAGTGTAGTTTTTGTTTCTGCAGTTTCAGTCATCATGATTTAACCTCGGCAAGCTTATGATCGTGATGGTGGGCCGGCTGGGCACCCGGCATGATCGATTTGATTTCGGCAATCGCGATGACAGGAACGAACTTGGCAAAGAGCAGAAATGCTGTTAAAAAGATCCCAAACGTTCCGATGAAGATTGATATTTCTACCCACGATGGCGAATAATACCCCCACGATGCCGGTAAAAAGTCGTGGTGTAGTGATGTTACGATAATCGTAAACCGCTCAAACCACATACCGATATTTACAAATATGGTAATGATGAACAGCACGGGGATGCTGCGTCGGAATTTCCTAAACCAGAAAATCTGAGGTGAGATTACGTTACAGGTAATCATTGTCCAGTATGCCCAGGCATAATCTCCCATGGCGCGGTTAATAAAAATCCAGCGTTCCCAGCTGCTGCCGCTATACCATGCGATAAACATTTCCATTGCGTATGCATACCCAACCATCATACCGGTAGCAAGCATGATCTTGGCCATGTTATCTAAGTGCTTCACCGTGATAAACTGCTTGAGGTCCAACACTTCCCTGGTTATAATCATCAGCGTAGAGACCATGGCGAAGCCGGAGAAAATGGCGCCTGCAACGAAGTATGGCGGGAATATCGTGGTATGCCATCCGGGAAGGATGCCAACGGTAAAGTCAAACGATACCACGCTGTGAACCGATAGAACCAGCGGTGTGCTGATACCGGCAAGGATCATGTAGGCAATTTCGTAATGATGCCAGTGACGTGTGCTGCCGGTCCAACCGAGCGAAAAGAATCCATACACTTTTTTAGCAGTGGCACTACGAACATAGTTCCGCAGTGTTCCCAGGTCGGGGATTAGCCCCACAAACCAGAACAATAGCGAAACCAGACCATAGGTGTTTACGGCAAAAACGTCCCACATCAGCGGCGAACGGAAGTTTACCCACATGTGCATCTGGTTTGGTATCGGTATCAGCCAGTAGAAAAGCCACTGACGTCCGGTATGCGCAAGCACCATAGTTAATGCGCACAATACGGCAAACAGCGTCATGGCTTCGGCCGACCGGTTGATGGCTGTACGCCATTTCTGACGGAATAGGTACAGGATAGCTGAGATCAGGGTTCCGGCATGACCAATACCAATCCAGAACACGAAGTTGGTAATGTCCCACCCCCAACCAACAGGGTTGTTAAGCCCCCATACACCAATACCAGTAACAATGGTGTAGTACAGGGCAAATAAACCCAATGCGGCCATCGCACCGGTTACACTCAGCGTAAGCAAATACTTGAGTGTGATCTTGGACTCTACGATGCTGGCTATACGTGAGGTTACGTCGCGCATCGTTGGATTGCCCAACACCAATGTCTCACGGACCGGTTCTAAACCGGGTACGTCCATTGGGTGATGTTCAAGTTGAGAAACTGCCATGTTGTGATGTACCTTGATAATTTTCTGGTTTCGTTCAGTGGTTTCTGACCTTGGCTAAATAGGTGACCTGCGGCCGTACATTAAGTTCCGCCAGAACCTGGAATCCGCGCTCATTCTCGCGCATCCTGCTCACGGCACTGTTGGCATCATTGGTATCACCAAAATAGATGGCACTTGCCGGACACGCTTCCTGACATGCCGTGACTGCTTCACCGTCATTAACGCGCGACCTTCCCTCGTCACGTGCATGCCATTTTGCTTCATGTAAACGTTGCACACAGAATGTGCACTTCTCCATCACACCGCGCATACGCATGGTAACGTCAGGATTGAACACGAGGTCTGCCGGCTTTTGCAAATGATCGTTATAGTCAAGGAAGTTAAATCGGCGAACCTTGTACGGACAGTTATTTAAGCAGTAGCGGGTCCCCACGCACCTGTTATAGGTCATTTCGTTCAGGCCTTCCGGCGAGTGCGTTGTGGCAGCAACAGGACAAACGTTTTCACATGGTGCATTTTCGCAGTGCTGACACAGCATGGGCTCAACCAACGTCTCCGGATTTGTTATGTCGCCAACATAATACCGGTCAATCCGGATCCAGTGCATTTCCCTGCCAAGCAGTACCTGTTCCTTGCCAACAACCGAGATGTTATTTTCACTCTGGCAGGCAATCACGCAACTCGAGCAACCTGTACAGGCACTCATGTCAATGACCATCCCCCAGCGGTGCCCTTTGTATTTGTATTCAGAGACAATGGAAAGGGGCTTTTTATAATGTCCGTTCATGCCTTCCGAGGGGTACTCCGAGGCAAGTTCGAGAGCTTCGCCACCCACAAGGTCAGCAAGTTTAACTTGTTTTGCTACCGGGCGCTCACCGTGACCATCATCAAGGGTGTGGTGATCCTGCGAGCTTGCAATCCGTGTAGAGGTTCCAGTTTTTGTGATACCGCTCACGGACACATAGCCAATCCGGTCTGTTCCGCTAACAACTGTTTGTGCATTCACGCCGGCACCATTGCCAGAGACGCCGATCGACGTATGGCCGAATCCTGCTGCAAGAGCAACAACACTGTCAGCCATACCGGGCTGAACCCAAACCGGAGCATCAATTGTTCCGTTCGGTGTTTGGATCGTAACAATATTACCATTTGCATGCCTGATTGATTTCTCGTCAGAAGAAGAACACAGACCTAAGTCACTTGCCATCTTCAAACTCATCATTGCAACATTTTCCCAGGTGACCTTGGTTACCGGATCAGGAAGTTCAAGCAACCATGCATTATTGCCGTCCGAACCGTCAGCCATTGTCAGCGAAGGCAGAACCAGGAGCGTAGCCCCTTGCTTTACCGTGTCGGCTGGAAGGACCGACCAACCTTGCGGATTCCAGGTAACAGATCGTGCCGGTGCCGGGGCAGGTGCCGCAGGTACCGGGGCAGGTGCTGCCGGTGCTGCAGTCTCTCCTTCTGCTGCGGGTTCAGCAGGAGCAGGTGCAGGTGCAGACGGGCGCACCGCGGAAACTTTAACTCCGTCCCGAAGGATTGCGCTCCACTGCAGTCCAAAGGGATCATCTCCCACCACGGTTGCCCATGAAGCTTTCACATAGTCATGGTAGGTTTCGGTGTCACTTAAAAATCCGGAATCAATTGCACGGCCGATAGCCATGAGTGTGTCCGGCGTTGATGGTACACCGTCATTCAGCGGTTGTATCATTGGTTGTTGAACACTGGTTGTTCCATCAATAGCAATGGCATCACCCCATGTTTCCAACCAGTGTGATCCTGGTATGCTAACGTCACACAACGTAGCAGTTTCATCTTCATACATGTTTATGGCGGCACGGAACGGTGCTTTCAGCATTGCCTTTCGGAAATTTCTGTCAGCACTGTACTCAGGATTCACGCCAACAAATACCAGGGCATGAACGGTATCGGCTTGTAAGTCATTTACAAGAGTCTGGACCTGTTCTGACCGGGTATTACTGTTGGGAATGAGCCTGTCGGGATCAAATGCTTTGCCCTGCCCCACACTGCCTAAAGCCATGTTTACGTTTATGGCCATAGCATGGACCCGTGACGGAAGGTGTTTCCCAACCATCAGCATGGCGCCGTTTGCAGAGCCTTTCTTTAGCTCTGTAGCAACCGTTGAAGCCAGCGACTTCGTGTCGGCCAAGGCACTTCCTGCTGCAGAACCTACAGCACCTGCACCGCAAATGTCAGCTTCGAGCAACGCCACAAACGCTTCCATTTGTGATGGATGAATCCGGTACCTGGTGTCGGCATTTGCGCCGGTGAGTGAATATTGAGCTTCAACTGATATCAGTTTGCTCATTGCAGGAGATTTCTTCGTGGGCCGCCGTTTTTCGGCAAAGCGGGTTGTATGGTATAAGGCCAGCGGGTCAGATCCCAGGAAGTCAGCGTCAACACTAACAATCACTGACGCTTTCGATACATCCGGGGCAAATTCGGCATCGATCCCAAGCATTGCCTTATTGGCTGCCGCCGGGTTGTCGCACAACGAATCCGGCATACTTACAAACCGAAGGCCAGGAGCAACACCGCTCAGAGCCTGCATAAGGAGCGAAAAGGATGGTGAACAGTGATCACCAATCACCATAACAGCCTGCTTCCCAGCTGACTGCGCTTCTGTAACTGCACCTGCAATCGCCTTTACCGCACTTTCGTGGGTCGATCCGCCGCCGGACCGACGAATGCGGGGGCGTCGCAGTCTGTCAGGGTCGTACAGTGACAGCAGCGATGCCTGCATCCTGCTATCTGTTCGACCACGGTTAACATCATGCAGGTCATTTCCTTTAATTTTTAAGGGGCGTCCTTCTCGTGTTTTGACCAGAGCGCCATACGCAATGTTGCCATTTGAGTACACCGAGGCATAGTTGGCCGGCATTCCCGGAATTGCCGTCTGGTGTGACGATACGGCCGGCACTAAATGCTGAATCGGACGCCGGCAAGCGGCAGCCGTCAGGGCCATCGAAGCAGACAGAGCAGTAAGAAATCCACGGCGGGAAACCGGTGTTTCTACAATTGTTGAAGGTGTGGTTGTAAACTCACCGCCAACGGCATATTCACCGCTGTACTGATCCACACTTTGCCAGTGCCTTGCCGAGTTTTGGGGTAACGAACTATCTGACATACCGGAACCTTGCTATAGAGGAATTGTAAATGTATAGAATAAGTGTTAGTAATGGCATCCTGAACAATTTTCCGGTCCCAAACCTGCCTTCTTCGGGTGCGGGATTCCCATTACCTCGTGTGCCGGCAGCGGAGTGCTTACCATGCCAAAGTATGGCTCGGTTAATGGTGTATGCTCTCCGATCTGCGCCTTAATCGGTTTGTACAGGAAAGCGCTGTCTGCAAAGTCAGATACCTTGTGAAGCTTACCCGTAAAAACGCCACTGATCGGCCGGGCACCAACAATGTGGACCTCAGGATTCCGGTGACAATCCAGACACCATCCCATGCTGAGCGAACTGAACTGCGATACAACTCCCATCTGCTCTACGGGACCGTGACAGCTCTGACAGTCAATCTGCGCACGGATATGACGCGAGTGGTTGAAGTGAGCATAGTCCGGCATTTTATGGATCCGTACCCACTCCAGCGGCACCCCCTTATCGTAACTGTCACGCACCAGTTGCAGCTTAGGACTCTCGTTCATGACAACCATGTGGCAGTTCATACAGGTCTGCGTGGAGGGAATCGGCGAATGTGCCGACTCCTCAACGCCAGCATGACAGTACTGACAGCTGACTTTAAGGTCACCCGCGTGAAGTTTATGTGAAAAGGGTACAGGTTGTTGTGGACGGTATCCAACATCAGCAACATCGTTGCGAACACCGAAATACACAACTAAGAAGACAACTACACCGATGCCTCCGATAACTGCGCCCCAAAATTTTATGGCCAGATCAAACTGCCGTGTGAACATTCACCACCCTCAAAATAAATCCGGGCAAATATCGTAAACCGTTAGAAAGTAGGCAACGTTAGTATCCATACTTACTTTCTTTCGATTCGTTTCATTTGTCTATAATACGCAAATCCTGCTACCGAAACCACTGTTATTGGTAAGCCAAGCATAAACAAAATCGAAATTGAATACGCTTCGCCTACGGCAGCCTGTTTTGAACCAGCGGCATATCCTTCCTTACAAGCCGGACACGCATTTGTTGTGGTTGTAGCCACAACAAGAGTGCAAGTTACAAGAATGGACAAAACAATGCTTTTCATACAGCGGGATACCAGTGATACAACATAAAGTAAATAAACACTCCCGACACCGATACGTAGAGCCAGATCGGGAGCGTGAGATGTGCTAACTTCCGATGTGTTTTTACATTCATTTTTAGCCCCAAAAACAGAGTTGGCGGCGTTAACAGCGGTAAGAGCATTGCCAAAACCACATGTGGGATTAGGATGAGAAAGTACAGCGTGCGTGCCCAGCCTGTGCCGGAAAACACGGTGTTATACGACCCGGTTACGGCATGCAGATTTACCTTGTGCAGCACATATCCCACAAGGAAGAGCATTGATAAAACAAAGGCTGCAATCATACATAAGCGGTGAGCAGCAACCTGCTTCCTCCGGATAAAGCCAAAGCCCATCAGGAGCAATCCGGTGCTAAGACCGTTTAAGGAAGCATTTATAGCTGGGAGTTGATCCATGTAGTCAGTTTTGTAATTCCTAAACTATCGGTTCCGCTAAAATACCCCTTTATCATGCCATCAGCACCAATTGCAATAAACCGTGTGCTGTGCATTTCCGGCTCCTTTGGGTCCATCAGATTAAATCCGGTTGTTGCCAAGGCACGCACCTGGTCCGATGGCATGTGTATCATCCACCATACCCCCGGCGATGCACCAAAACTCTGGGCATAATTCAGGAGGACGGCTCCGGTATCATTGTCCGGATCTGTACTGATACTTACGAATTTGATTTTATCACCATACGTCTGTACCAGTTTTTGCTGCTCGGTATTGAGTGTAGGACAAACGGTTTGGCACGATGTAAAAAAGAACGAAGCAAGCCATACCTTCCCCTTAAGCTGGCTGGTACTGAAAGCATTCCCCTGCTGATCGGTGCCAGTAAATGAAGGGGCTTCCTTTTCGGGGAATGGCTGCTGTTCTTCTGACGGACTACAACCCCAAAGCGGAAGCAAAAGTACGATCGTAACAAACAGAGTCCGCATCAGTGTGTATAGCTAAAATGCTCCAGAACGTTGAGTGCAAATACCATCACCAGAAAAAAGAATACCGGTACATAAACAAAAACCCGTAACAGCGGAGAGTCGAACTTTAAATGCATGAAAATATACATCACGCATAACACTTTTAGTACGGCAATGATAATTCCGATCGAAACGTGCAACACGTCTCCCGGTGTTCCCCACGATGCCGGAAAATGTAAGGCTTTGGCAGCAACAACCGTGAGGATGGTGAATACTAACAGGGTATAGAAAACTTTTAAGTACGATGGTATTACGCTGGTTTGGGAACTCATAGGTGTGCTCCTTAATGAACAGGCAAGGTGCCGGAATATGGGTTAAGAAGATACAATGCCGGAAAAATAAATATCCACATCAGGTCAACAAAGTGCCAGTACAGACCCAGAGTTTCAACTTTCCATGGATATGGATAGCCCTTGTTGGTGAAGGATCTGAAGAACATGTACATCATCGGAATCATTCCAGCTATTACGTGCAGAGCATGAAATCCCGTCATCATAAAATAGAATGAGTAAAACACGGTATGGTGTGCCTGACCGGGGAATAACCCGTCATGAAACTTTGCACTATACTCAATATACTTAACAACAAGAAATCCGAATGCTCCCAGGATTGTCAGGCCCAAAAACAGCCGGAACTGACTGTTGTTCCTATGCTCAAGATGGTGAATGCTTAGTGCCATCGTGAGTGAACTGCCAATCAGTATGAAGGTATTCACCAGAGCAAGCACCCAGTTCAGGTGTGCCGAGCCCTGTGCAAATACTTCATAATTGCCGTTTCGCAGAACAATAAACGCTGCAAAAAACCCTGAAAAAAACATCAGTTCCGATGCCAGGAAGGCCCACATGGCAACTTTGCCGTTTGGTATCCGTGTTACCGGTTCGTGAGAGAGGTTTATGGTGTTTGACATTCTATCCCCTGAATTTTGTTTGATCTTGGTGTTGTTATCCGCCGAACTTATCCGTAACCATGAAAACCAGTGCTGCCATAAGCACTGCGTAGGCAACTAACAGAACCCGTCGGGCCGCTGCCGTGGTTTTGCTCCTGTAGAATCGTACACTTTCTATCAGCAACCATATCCCTGAAGCCATCGCCCCGAACAGGTAAAGTTCACCTGCAAGATTAAGGAAGTACGGAATCGCAAGGGTGGCAAGCAGTGCACCGCTGTAAGCAATCATGAGGGTGCCTACCATGGCGCCATCAGAGTCGGCTGTTGCATGCATGGCAAAGCCCCCTTTCTGATAATCATTCCTGTATATCCAGCTTAGCGCCAGAAAGTGCGGGAGCTGCCAGAAAAACAGAATACTAAACAATGTTAGTGCCGTGACATCGAATGTGCCGGTTACCGCAGTCCACCCACCGGCAAAAGGGAGTGCACCGGGAATTCCTCCTACCAACAGGGCTATTGATGAATGCTTCTTTAGCGGTGTGTACACCACCGTATAACTTAGCCAGGCAATGATTGCCAACACAATCGTGAGCACATTGGTTACCGACAGTAGGGCAAGGCCAAGTATCGTTACTACTGCAGCAAATATCCACGCAGCACGCAGGCCAATCGTTCCTGAAACCAGCGGACGTTGGGCTGTTCGCCTCATGGCAGCATCGGCTGTTCGTTCAACAATCTGATTAACGGCGCAACTACCGCTGCTTACCGCAACTGTACCAACCACGGTTGCTAAAAAGTGCAGCCAGTGCATCGGGTTGGCGGCATACTCCACAATGTCCCCGGGCAAAGCCATATAGTAACCCGTTAGCGTGGTCAGCGTGACCATCTGCGATATTCCCGGTTTTGTAAGCTCGTAATATTCGCGCACAACCGAGACGGATTTTTCGGACTGCCCAAGGCCAAGTGCTACTGATGAGTTCTTTTCGTTCATGCTGCCCCTCCGTGGATGCCGGCAACTGTGCCCTGGACTGTTGATGCACGGTTCCGCAAAATCATGGTCAAGCCCGCATATGCCGATGTTGCCAGGAGTGCCACTCCTACCATAACATGCAGTGTTGTAATTACTTCCTGACGCAGCATCAGCAAGATGTGTACCCCGAGTGCAATCTGAACCAGCGTTAACACAAACGATGAAACAGCCATTGATCTCATCCGGGTTTTCCACGCTGCCCATAGCTGAATGCTAACCATGACCATCACTACATAGGCCATGGTTCGGTGCAGGAAGTGAACCAGAACAGGTGTGCTGCCAAAATCAGACATTGGTGGCCAGAATGAGCCATCAGACCACATCGGCCAGTGAAGGCTTGCCCCCCAGGCACCACTGTGACGGGTAAGAGCACCCAAAACAAACTGAATGGCAAGGACCAGCCAGGTTGTTACGATTGTAGCCGATAGCGTTCGGGACGGTACCTCGTTGGTACGAGCTTTCCCTGTAATCAATACAATTGCCAGTACAATCGTTAAAAAAGCCTGTGCAAGAATTCCGTGCATTGTACTGGTCCATACCGGCAGATTGTTGCGAACGGTATATCCACCAAAGGCACCTTGTAAGCACACGGTTGCAAACGCGGCAAGTGCAAACCATAAGAGCTGCGACTGCCCCCTACTGCGAAAGGCTTTTAGGAGGAACCACGACATCGTAGCTGCCAATGCAATCATAAATCCTTCCATAAATCCCGATGGCATGCTCTGCAATCCTACAATTGCCGAGGCCACCGTAACGAGCACAAGTCCAAGGAAGACCATGATAACAGTGTTAGGTCGGTCTGCTTCCGGCGTTGCTCTCCAAGCCATCACACACAGTGTAACGGTTACCACTCCTACCAAACTGGCAAACAGCCGATGTCCATGCTCCCAGAATTTATCATTCTCCATAATCCATTTACTTGGTGCATAGGTAAGCATCGGCGATGCATTCGAGGTTGGCCAGTCAGGGAAGGCCATACCGCTGTTTGTGGAATTAACGTGTCCCCCCCACACAATGAGTGCAAAGGTGAGGCATGCTAACACAATGGCAACAGTACGCAGAGTCATTTCCCTGCTGCTACCTCGTGATGTTTCACTTCACTGCTGACAGTATCGGGTTCCCACTGCGGCCAAAAGTCAGTGTCACGTCCAGGTGCAGAAAATTCGTACGGACCACGGTACACGGTAATATCAGTATCAAAGTTGCCGTGTCCGGGATGTTCCGGTGCAGCCCACTCAAGTGTGTTGGCATTCCATGGGTTCCGTGGCGCTTTTTTACCCCACTTAATACTGCAGATAATGTTGGCCACCAATATTAACTGTGTGAATCCCAGGCCAATGGCACCAATCGTAATCAGTTCGTTAAACGATGTCATGCCCTTCAGGAAATCATAAACGCTCGGATCATAAATCCGGCGCATGTGCCCGCCTACTCCCAATACGTGCATCGGGAAGAAGGTCACGTTAAAAAACACGAATGACCAGAAGAGATGCCGGCGTCCCCAGGTCTCGCTGTACATCTTTCCGAACATTTTCGGGAACCAGTAGTAGAGACCAGCAAAGATGCCAAACAGGGATCCGCCAAACAATACGTAATGAATGTGTGCTACAATGAAGTATGTGTCGTGGATGAAAATGTCAACCGGGGCCGACGCCATAAACACACCGCTAAGCCCGCCGATAATAAACATGCTTACGAAAGCCAGGGCGCTGAGCATCGCACTTGAAAAATGAATATTACCGCGCCACATGGTGCCAAGCCAGTTAAAGGTCTTGATTGATGACGGTACGGCAATAACAATTGTAGAGAGCATGAATGTAGTACCCAGCAGCGGGTTCATACCTGACTGGAACATATGGTGCCCCCACACCAGAAATCCCAGGATCGAGATTCCTGCGGTTGCAAACACCATTGGTTTATAGCCAAAGATTGGTTTACGGGAGAAGGTAGAGATCACATCACTGACAATGCCCATCACCGGCAGAATCATAATGTACACGGCCGGGTGAGAATAGAACCAGAAAATATGCTGGAACAGAATTGGCTGACCGGCACCAACTTCGAATCCATGTCCGGATGCCGTAACAAGATGATCAGGCAGGAAGAAACTGGTATGGAGGAAGTTATCAAAGAACAACATCACCACAGCAGCAGCTAACACGGGCGTACCCAGCGTGATCATAATGGAGTTTATGAACAATGCCCATACCGTTAATGGCATGTCAAAAAGCTTCATGCCCTTTGCACGCTTATTCAGAACGGTGGTGATGTAGTTAACTGCACCCATAATCGAAGAGAATCCGATTAAGAATACTGCAATTAACCAGAGCGTCTGCCCCGTTACCGTAAACGGTGCAAACTGCGTAAGTGCGCTCAGGGGCGGATAACTTGTCCACCCGGCCGCAGCAAAACCGGTGTCGGTGAAAAATCCTGCCAGCATAATGAGTCCTGCCGGAGGCATGAGCCAGAAGCTCCACATATTTAATCGTGGCAGGGCCATGTCATCGGTACCCAGCATGAGCGGAATACAGAAATTGCCAAACATGCCAACGGCCAGCGGTATCACCACCAGGAAGATCATGATGGAGCCATGCATGGTGAGAAGCTCGGCATAAAACTCGGGCGTAATCACGCCGTTACCGGGTTCGGTAACCCAGGTATCCGGCAGGATACTACCAATCACAGGGATTGGATGACCGGGGTATGCAAGTTGCCAGCGAATAAACAGTGCAAAGGCTCCTCCGATAAACAGGAAGAACAGTGATGACACCATGAATTGTTTTGCTATGACCTTGTGATCCGTAGAAAACAGGTATTTGCGATACCAAGGGAGATCATGGTGTGTGTCATGTACCCCGGTTCTTTCCGATACGTGGACTTCGGGATGTACAGCGGTTGCAATGGTTGGTGTGCTCATATTATTCTCCAACATCCGTTGAGGGTTCAGATTCGGTTTCTGCCGTGGCTTCCGTATCGGAAGGGGCTTCGGCATCGGTTGCAGCTACGTCAGCGGTGCTACCACCCATCCTGGCTGCCAGTATTTCTGCATCTTTCTGGTTAAGCCATGCATCGTAATCTTTTCGAGATTCAACCTTGTAAACGGCCCGCATTGCGTAGTGACCGCTTCCGCAGAGTTCAGCACAGGCCAGCTCATACTCACCGGTTTTGAAAAGGTTAAACCAGATATTCATCCAGGTTCCCGGAATCACATCCTGCTTTACTCTTGCATGTGGCAGAAAGAACGAATGAATCACGTCGATAGAACTTCCCCGCACCACAACGTTGGCATTCACCGGTACACGAAACTGATTCTCGGTAATGAAATCATCAAAGCCGGCGGGGTCAGTACTGTCTATTCCAAACGGATTGGTTGCACTCATCAGCGTACGAGCCTTGATATCGGTGTATGCATTCCGACCGAACTTACCATCGGCGCCCGGGTACATAAAGTACCAGCCGAATTGTTTACCAAGAACGAGGATTTCAACGTCGGGTTTGGGGACACGTGACGATTCCTTTGTTGTCTGCCACATGTCATCAGAGTAAATACCAATACCAAGGAACAAGATCGTGGGCAGTATCGTCCACGTTGTTTCGATAAACTGGTTACCGTGATAGTAATGGGCACGGTGTCCTTTACGCTTGCGGTACGCAATCATGAACCATACCATTGCCCCACCAGTGGCAAGGAAGGTGATAACACTAAACCAGTAAATGAAAATGAAAAGGTCGTCAAGCTGGGCTCCGTAGGTACTGATGTTTTCAGGAAGCCACGGCAGCATATCAAATGATTCAATGAAAGCGTGTAATAGTCTTTCCATTGTACTCCCAATTAAAGTTCAGATTCTTGATATGGAGTTACCTGTCCGGCAGTTGCTTCCCGCACCGAAGCTACCTGGTCTGCACTCACGGCGTCAGCCGAATTCCCGAATGAGCTCCGTACGTACGTCAGTACATCTGCAATCTCCTGATCTGACAGCTGATCCTTCCATGCAGCCATCTGACCATTGATTTTTATACCATCCCGCTCGATCTCGCCACGGAGACCGTGCAGGACGATCTTGATTGGTTTTTCGGCATCACCGACAACCAGGGCAGAACCTGCAAGGGGCGGTATGTTGTTGTTGGGAACACCCTTACCACTACCAAGGTGACAGGCTGCACAGATCCTGCCGTACACGGCTTTGCCCGGTCCGGCATCAGTTCCGCCGGCACTTGCGGTCTGCTTGGCAGCCGTTGGGTCAACCCAAACCGGATCGTCGGAATACTTTGTAAAGAAGCCTTGAATGTTGCATGCAGATAGCGACAGAGCAATGACGACTAGTGCAAGGCTGCGAACTAATAAACTTGTTTTTCTTTGCATTTACACGGTAATAGAATGTTACACACAAAGTTTGTTTCCAAAGGGTCGAATATACAACCATGTTCAAAAGTTGACATGAACAAACCGTTTTTTTTTGCTAAGAGTTATCAACGGTAACCCTATGGAACCACTCTGCCGTTTCAGCAATTCCATCAGCAATCGAGGTGTTGGGTTTCCAACCGGTGAGCAACGTGAAGAGTGCTGAACTGGCGAGCGTACGCTCCGGATCGCCGGGTTTCGGATTACCAAACTGTACTTGTGCACCGGGCGGACAGTACTTGAGCATTTCGGCTACCATGGCATTAACAGATACCTCGGTGTTTGTAGCAACAAAGTAGGTTCCGTTAAGGTTATGGTCCATTGCCATTATGGCAGCCATGGCTGCATCTTTTACATAGACGTAGTCGCGTGTCTGGGTACCATCGCCGTAAATCGTTGGTATAGCCCCTTTAAAAAATTTCCGTAGGAAGATGGCTACCATACCGTTGTCGCCATTGGGATTTTGTCGGGGACCATACACTGTTCCAAATCGCAGGCAGCAGACCTTCATATTGTATGCATTCCTGTGGTACTCGGCATAATGTTCCATTGCCAGTTTACTTGTGCCATAGGGTGATATGGGGCTTGTACTATGGGTCTCGGTTGCAGGATACGTGTTTTGTACTCCCAGTACGGCCATGGTGGAGGCAAGGACGAGGTTCTTAACACCGGATGCTCTTGCCGCATCCAGGATTCGAATGCTACCCAATATGTTAACGTTCGCATCGAACAGTGGTTTTACGATGCTTTGGCGCAACTCCATGTGAGCTGCAAAATGAAAGATCTGGTCAAACTCCTCATCAAGTATCAGCTGAGTTGTCTGGTCTGATGTAATGTCCTGAACGATTAACGCTGCCTTTGGGTGAACATACGAGCGTTTGCCGGAGCTCAAATCGTCGAGCACCACCACCTCATGTCCTTTTTCAACGCACAAGTCCACAATATGAGAGCCGATAAACCCGGCTCCACCAGTTACAAGTATCTTCATTTGCTTTTACCGATATCAGTACGATAATACATCATGTCGAAGCTTATGCAGTCGCACGCCTCATATGCAGCAACCGTGGCGGCTTCCAGCGTATCACGCACTGCCGTTACTCCCAGAACCCTGCCGCCATTTGTAACCAGCACCGGGCTACGGCCTTCGCCACCACTGGACCAGGCTGTTCCGGCATGAAAAACGCGCACCTCATGGTCAGTTTCTGCATGATGAATACCCGTGATTTCCACTCCCTTTGCATACGAATCCGGATAGCCCCCAGACGCCAGTACCACGCATACTGCGATCCCTTCGGCTATATCTGAAATTGCGGATGTGTTAAGGCTTCCCCTTGCTGCCGATGCAACTAATTCGGCGGTGTCGGCCCGAAGGACTGACAGAACGCTCTGTGTTTCCGGATCACCAAACCGTGCGTTAAACTCAACCACATAGGGGTTGCCACCCTGGTCTATCATAATACCGCAATACAGACATCCAATAAAGGGCATGCCTTCGGAATTCATGCCACGCAGCGTGGGTTCAATAATCCGGGTTTTAACCTTCATTAACACATCGGAAGTTACTCTGGGCGACGGTGCTACCGATCCCATACCTCCGGTATTTTTACCCGTATCAGCATCTCCGATACGTTTGTAGTCGTGTGCCGGTGCAAGAGTGACGTATTCCTTGCCGTCGGTGACAGCAAAAATGCTCGCCTCTACCCCTTCCAGGAACTCTTCGATGACCACGCCGTCAGAACCAAACGATCCAGCGAACATTTCCTGGACTGCCAGGATTGCTTCTTGTTGGGAGTGTGCAACAACGACGCCTTTTCCGGCCGCCAGCCCGTCATACTTAACAACGACTGGCAACGGAGCCCCCTTCACATACTGTTCAGCTTCGTCACGATTGGTAAACCGTTTATAGGCAGCGGTTGGTATAGCGTGACGGAGCATAAAATCCTTTGCAAAGCCCTTGCTGGATTCCAGCCGGGCCGCTGCTGCTGATGGCCCGAACACTGCAAAACCTGCGCTGCGAAGTGCGTCGGAAACACCCGAGGCAAGCGGCTGTTCGGGACCAATGACAATGCAGGTGGGCTTATGTACCTGACACCACTCCACGACCGAAGCAGCATCGGTCAGCGATAGTGACACGGGTTCGGCAACCTCAGCAATCCCCGGATTACCGGGTGCACACCAAAGGGTAGCGCACGAGGCAGACTTCCGCATAGACCAGGCAAGAGCATGCTCACGCCCACCCGATCCCAGTAATAAAATGCGTTCAGACATTGGCACGAAACTACAACTTCGATCTTCGATTTTTTTTTTGACCGGTCAGTGGGCTGACACAGGTTTCGTTATTCAATGCCTGCAAGCTGAAGTTTTAGGGCTGACAACTGAACCATGTTAAAGGCATTGTGCGGCAACGTTGGCAAGAGTTTGGAGTAATATTCAATTCCTGAGTGGAGGTTTGCTTTAAACTTTGAAAAACATTTCTTCTGCTTTTCTTCTACAGCTGCCTTACTCTCCTGGATTTGTGTTTTCAGGTAGTCAATATAGAGCTGCAATTCGTTAACAAACATGTGCGGACGTTCGAGTTTATTCGTCAGCTGAAGCTGACCGTATATGTGGTGCACCATTTCTTTTAAGGAGAACACGCCTGAAAAATATGCAAGGTTGGGCCCCGGACAAACTGCTACGGCAGACATATTATGGGACAGCTTCATTGAGTTCTTCACCCGGACCGAAGCTGTGAGGCCCTCGCACAGACAGTCTTTCTCCTGCAAGGCATTAACTTGTTTTTCAAACTCGTCTGCCGGCAGATTCATGCTTTCGAGCTGCTTGATTTTGTAGTTCTGGTACTGTCGTGACGATGTGCAAATGATTTTGTCAGTAAACTCGGTATTACTACGAAGGTAGTTCTTATAGCACGGGCTTCCAGGGCGCCCTTTCTGAATTCGCATCTTGCGCTGGGCTTCTGAACTTGTCCGGCGGAAATTGTTAAACGGAACTCCCAGGGGGGAAGAATTACTCAGGTAGAAATCTTCTTTCTGTGCTGCTGCCAGGTCATGAAGGGTTGTTTCATCAAGATTGGTTGCTTCTGGTACAAGCAAGAACGGGCTTCCCCAGCCTGTACCATCCAAACCATAATACTCAAGCAGAAAGTTGTTCTCTTCAGCGGTACCAATGCCACCCTGGGCAGATATGCGTTGTTGCGGAGGAGCCGTAAAACAGTGTTTTCCTTTCTCCTGGAGCTTACTGTTGCATAGTGAAAGGAGTTCAGCATGAAGCTCACTACGTTTTTGCTTAAACTCTTCCAGGATGGGTCCCATCAGTACACCTTCGGTAGCAAAGGCATGTCCCCCGCAGTTAAGCCCTGATTCAATTCGGTATTCAGAAACCCAGATTCCTTTCTTAGCCAGAATTTTACCCTGTACCAAGGCTGATCTGTAATCGCTAACTTTTAATATAATCGTCTTTCGAAGTGTACCGTTTTCGTCGGGGAAAAAGTCATCGAACTGCTCGGCATAACTGAACAAACGCGGATTGTATCCTGCAGAAATCACAAGAGACGATGAAAGGTTGCTTTGAGCAAAGCCCCGGAGCGACGAAAGCGCATCCGAAAATTCGTCAGGCAGCTGATTTCCTGCCTTATCGTACCTCGGATTATCCACCTTGGCCATGATGTTCACGTCAACAGCACCCGGTTTAATCAATGCCCGTAACTGTTGCTTCATTGCAGCTTGCTGCTCACTATTGGTTTCGTGTAGCATTTGGTGAAACAACTGTTTGTCGGCAGAGGTTTCTGGCAGCAGTTCAAAATACTTCCACAGATCTGTACCCGGTGTAAACTCCATGGCGCGGAGCTGGGCTACCTGCATGTCTACAAGCTCCTGCAGTAAATTCAGGTAGGCGGTAATCCGTCGGGCACGGTAATCAGGCTCTTTCTCGGAAATTGGAGTAAACTCCAGATTGTTCTGCTCGGAGTGATATCGGCGCATATCTTCAATCAGCTCATCGTCAATAATCGAGACAACTGAGGATATGCCATACCGTGCAACTTTAACGGGTGTATCTATGCTGAAGCTTAAGCCAAGAACCGGGATATGAAAGGTGTGCGCCGGACGATTTATCATGATTATTACTATCGGGTAGAAAACATTGACCTCTGCAGAACAGATACATTGTGCCGTATTCTCACTACAAATTCGATCAATTTAAAATTACAGAGTACAAAACCAGTTCAAAGTTAGCTGATTAGCAACTGGCAACCGGAATTTATGTGCAAATTGTGCTACGGTGAGAAGTATTTTAACCCCACAATAGAGGCTATGAGTGTGAACAAGAAGAACAGGCGCCAAAAGTCGGTTGGGTCTTTAAAAAAAACAATTCCCATCACCGTTGTTCCAATTGCGCCAATCCCTGTCCACACGGCATACGCTGTCCCAATCGGGAGAGTCTGAACTGCCTTAAGTAACAGGAGCATGCTGATTGCGAGTGAAACCAGAAATGCACCATACCACCAGTACATCTCGGGTCCGGAGGTTTCCTTGGCCTTGCCCAGACAAGAGGCAAATACTACTTCAAAGAGACCGCCAATAATCAGGTAAAGCCAATTCATAAACCCAAGCCCCTTTCAAAAAAAGTCACGTCGAGTACTACCTGCCATAGACGTGGAGTACACGGGATTTTTTTTTCAGTGTCCGTAACGTAACGTAGACAATGACGCCAGTACAAAAAACCGCAATCCAGACGGGACTGGCGGAAAGGTGTTTGTGAAAAACAGATTTTGTAGCTACTTCAACAATGGTAAAGGCTGCGATAACTCCAAAGAAGCCTGAGTATTCACGTCGGAGAACGGTGCGAAACGAAAAACTCAGTGATGCGGCTTTCCAATTGCCTGGTTTGGGGATAAAGGCTGGTACGCGCCGGGTGTAATCCTGGTATTCAGCGCCATAGGTGTCTTGCAGGAAGGCTTCTTCGGCGGCAACAATCAGGCGATAGTACCACCAGAAAACAATGGTGTAAACAACCGGAACCCACCACAGTCCAAAGAACATCATTACGCCTAATATCATTACGTAGTTACCAAGGTAGAGGGGGTTGCGGACAATTGAGTACATCCCGTCAGTATTTAAACTGTTGGCTATCTGGGTGTCAGTATTTCTGCCTGATGTTCCCTCCGGAACAAATCCAACCGTGTAACAGCGTATCGCCAGGCCAAGCATTGATATCAGAAAGCAACTAAGCTCCCAGGCCAAAACTGCAGAATCAGAAAGAAACGGCGGCGTGTACACCAGAACTGCCGACACGATTAGAACAACAAAAGCCAGCGGCAGGTAACTCCGCCACCTGAATAACCATTGCCCTACTGTTACCTGCTGTTGAGATTTCACGCTACGTCCTTTTCAGAAAAAACATGCCGACTTCATAAATCATGACCTACCGGTCCGTGCCGGGTTGGATTGACCGTATCAACCATTGTGTGGCCCCTGTCCGTACAGACATTCAAGCATCAGCCTTGCAGGTATCGGATACCTTTCAGTGGCAGCCGTATACTGGTACACTGTGCGGAGCCGGACGCACTATCCCATGTCCCGGTCACGGGTACCATAAGAGCACGTGGTACGGGGTCCGTTTAGAATGGAAGGTCTTCCAAGTCGTCAGAGATATTACCTGCAACTGCCGGCTGAATCTGAGAATAATCTGTGGTTCCTGTGTCGGGACCGCCTGCCTGAACGGATTCGATTCGCCAACATTCCAGGTTAAGCCAGTAGTCGACTGTTCCGTCCTTCCGCTGAAACTGTCTCCCTTTCAGATTAAAGGTGACCTTCACCTGGTTGCCAAGTTTATAATTATCCAGGAGGGCTGTTCTATCCTGAGTTACCTGGAATTTGATTGACTGCGGGTAATTCCCGTCGGCAATTTCAAGAACGAATTCCCGCTTTTTAAAGGTGTCCGTTACCTGCGTGGTATCCATGATTGCCTGGATCGTTCCGGTGATATCAAATGCGTTTGCCATGGTGCTTTAACAATTGTAGATGAGAGAATAGATTGCTTATTTGTAACAGTACCGTAAACTATGAAAACTGTGACACAAATGCTGTCAACGCCTGGCTCAAACCTGCGGTATTTCGTGCTCCCGCGGTTGCCATGTGAGGTTTGCCGCCTCCGCCTCCGCCAAGTTCCTTGGCAACCCTTCCAACCAGACTTCCTGCCGAATACTGCCCGGTACGGTCATCTGTAACCACGCAGACCAGCTGCACCTTATCACCGGTAACGGATGCCAGCAGTCCAACCCCGTTGTGTTTCAGTGCAAGCCGCAGTTCGTCGGCTACGTCTTTAAGCTGCTCAGCCGATTCGGCTTGAATTTGAGCAGCAACAATGCGCAGATCCCCTGCCACACTGGCCTGTTGCACGAGCTGAGGGATCTGCTGCTTCAGCCTGCCCGTCCGTACAGCAAGCAGATCCTTTTCAAGCTGACGGATTTTTTCGGTCAGCTGCACATGCTCTTCCTCCATTGCGGTTAGCTGCAGAGTCTGCCTGGTTATCCACGCCGGGATGCTGGTTCCTACTATGGCTTCGATACGCCGAACTCCGGCAGCAACACTTTCTTCGCCCACAATCTTGAACAGTCCGATCTCGCCAGTTGTCTGTACATGTGTTCCACCACAAAACTCAACCGAGAAATCGGGATCAATCGTAACAACCCTGACGGTACTTCCGTACTTATCACCAAAGAACATTTTCACGTTTGGTATGGTTTGGGCTTTCTCTATTGCAAGCTCTTCAGTACTGACACTGATGTTCTTGAATATATAGTCGTTTACCATTGACTCGATTGCGGTAAGCTGATCTGTGTGCAGCCGCTCATAGTGCGAGAAGTCAAACCGGAGATGGTCAGGAGCTACCAGTGACCCGCTCTGCTGAACGTGACTGCCAAGCACCCGCCTGAGAGCTTCGTGAAGGAGGTGTGTGGCGCTGTGTTCACGCTGGATATCCCTGCGACGCGGAACATTCACTTCCACGCGGGCTACGTGTCCGACGGCTGCGTCCACCACCGTTTCACACAGGTGCACAATGGCATCGCCAACTTTGCGCACGTCGTCAACATCGTAGGATGTACCACCAACGGTAAGTGTACCGATATCTGAAACCTGACCGCCCATTTCAACATAGAATGGCGTTTCTTCCACCACAACTTCATTTTCTGAAATGTAGAGCAGGGGGCTTTCGCAGACGTAGTGGTTATAGCCAACAAATCGCGACTGAACGCCCAGATTCTCGGCCTTCACTTCGTTCACGTGCAATTTCCGGGCAGCACGGGACCTGGTACGCTGTTCGTTCAGCAGCTCGGTGAAGTGCTCCTTATTTACGGTAAGACCGTATTCTTCGGCAGCAATGAGTTCGGTAAGGTCAATCGGGAACCCATACGTGTCATACAGCTTAAAGGCAACGGCACCCGAGAGTACCGGCGATTGCAAATAATCAGCAAGCCGGACAGCATTGTCGTAACGGTGGATTTTCCCATCGGCTCCGGCAACCTCAATGGGACTATCCGGGATAATTGATTGTCCGGGTACCAGGCTCTGGCCATCCGGCAGAGAAACTGCAACAAGATTTTGCCAGGCCAGCAGTAATTCGTTTCTGCCATTATCCAGCGTTACCAGGAATTGTTCTTCTTCTGCTTTAATAATTTTTGTTATGAGTTCTTGCTGACGCTGCAATTCCGGGAATGCACTGCCCATCACGGAACAGAGTACCTCAACATGCTTCCACAACACAGGCTCAGTAAAGCCCAGATTTCCAGCGTAACGTGCGGCTCTGCGGAGAATTCGGCGTAACACATAGCCCCTTCCCTCATTCCCCGGTATTGCACCATCGGCAATTGCAAAACTGAGTGTACGAATATGGTCGGCAATCACTCGCATCGCAATGCCGTCGGGATGATCAAGTTCTTGCCGGTAACCCTTTCCGCTGAGCTTCTCGGTATGGGCAATAATGCTGCGGAAGATGTCGATATCATAATTACTGCCAACGCCCTGCAGGAGTGCAGCTATGCGTTCGAGTCCCATTCCGGTATCAACGTGTTTTGAAGGAAGTTCTTCCAACGTCCCGTCAGCCTTGCGGTTATACTGAATGAACACGTTGTTCCAGATTTCGATCACACGGGCATCACCGGCATTAACCAGCGGACCGCCACTGCAGTCCGGCGTATAGTCATAGTGGATCTCGGTACAGGGGCCACACGGACCGGTGTCACCCATTTCCCAGAAATTATCCTTCTCATCGAATCTGTGGATGTGCGACTCCGGAAGAAATTTTTTCCATATCTCATAGCTCTCGTCATCAGTACGATACACGGTGGCATGCAATCGTGTTTTGTCAAGCCCCCATACCGTGGTTAGCAGCTCAAAGCTCCACTCAATTGCCTCTTCTTTAAAATAGTCTCCAAAGCTCCAGTTCCCCAACATTTCAAAGAACGTATGGTGATAGGTATCGCGTCCAACCTCCTCAAGGTCATTATGTTTACCACTTACACGGATACACTTCTGGGTATCAGCAGCCCTGGTATATGGTCTGGAGCCTGTCCCAAGAAACACATCCTTAAACTGATTCATTCCGGCGTTGGTAAACAGGAGCGTGGCATCACCGTGGGGAATCACGGGCGCCGATGGCACGATGGTATGTCCGCGTTGTGCGAAAAACTCCAGGAACGATGAGCGTATCTCTGAACAGGTCATAGTTGGCATTCAGAACAGAATTGGTAATGTCGGAACGATGAAGTACAAAAAACGTTGGTACAAAAGTACGAGCCACCGCCACCCTGCCCTCCGACACCAAACTGTTTTCCTCCGTAAGTTGCATGTATGAGTAGAGTAAGGGCGGTTGTGCCTGTCCTGTTTGTATTCGGAGCGGTACTAAGTTTTACCTGGTCCACGGTAAAGGCCGATGAATATCGGGTTCTGATAGCTGCTTCATCCGACTTCGACGACAGAATCGGCGTCAGCATCGAGCTGCCTGAACTAACGTCGGACACCAGCGTGTTTGTATTCCCGGTCACCGTCCCTGGCACCTACGAAGAGCACTTGTGGTGGCGCCTTGTACACAATTTTAGAGCATTCGACGCTTCCGGAAGCCCCCTCCCAACCTCACGTTCTGCCGACTCGCAGTTTGTGATTCCCCGGCAAACCGTCAGAGTGTCGTATCGGCTTGATGATTCGTTCGACGATCTGGATTCACGGGTAAACATTTTTCAACCGGCTGGAACAAGCTTTCAGGGCGATACAGTTTTTGTCCTTAACCACGGTGGCGTGGTGGGATATGTAGATGGCAAACAAACCAGGCCATACACCGTTAGAGTTGAGCGCTCACCCGAGATCGCAACATTTACGGCCCTACAGGTTCTGGAAAGGGGCTATGATTTTGATGTCTATACCGCTCCCACCTACGATGCCCTGGTGGATGGTCCGGCATTACTGTGCAGGGCAGACACCGCCACTTATCAGAGCGGTGGTGCACAGATTTTAGTTGCCGTATGTGGTACCCCAAACGGTAAGCCACTAGCACCAGCATTTGCAAAGGGGTTCAAACGAGCCACCGATGCCGTCGCCGATTTCCTGCCGTCAATGCCGGTAAACAGATACACTTTTTTAGTATATCTGTGGGATAAGGACACAGTGAACGTTAAACGCACAAAGTATTCGGTTGGTGCTCTGGAACATAACACTTCCAGCATGTACTTCCTGTTTTACTCCACTCACCCGAAAGGCTATGAAGAGATCGCTGCACATGAGTTTTTACACATTCTTGTCCCCTTACATCTACACAGCAAGGAGATCGGTCGTTTTAACTTCCGGTTTCCGGCAATGAGCAAGCACTTGTGGCTGTACGAAGGTGTGACCGAGTATTTTGCCAATCAGGCAGGGCTGCGTGGCAGAACATCTACCGAAAAAGATTTTCTTCAGGCAATCCAGCGGGGCGCCCGCAGCGCTGCCTTTGTTCCGGACACGTTTTCTCTGACGTCATTTTCGAAAAATGTGCTTCTTCACGATAATCAGAAAATTTACCCGGTGATTTATCAGATAGGTCCTGCGAATGCCTTGCTACTCGACATCCTGCTGCGCTCTGAAACAAACGAGAAAATGGGTGTTCTGGAGCTTGTGTACGGACTGATGGGCAAGTATGGGAAAGCTGCTCCGTTTGATGATGACTCGCTCTTTGCCGATATCGGAACACTCACAACACCCACCGTGCAGTCATACCTTGAAACCTACGTTGGTGGTGCACATTCACTTCCGTTTGCACAGTACCTGCCACTGATTGGATGGGAATTTGCTGACTCCACACAAGACTCTGCCCTTGGCTTCGGGATACACATTGACCGCGATGCTTCCGTAGCAGATACTATTTATCTGATTGCCGACAGTACCAATGTGTTTGGATTTAAGACCGGCGATATCCTAATGAAGGTTAATGGCAGAACGATCAATGAGGCTTCGCTGTGGAACGCACGGAGACTCTGGCGGGCTACAACTACAGATCCACTGACGGTAACTGTTCAACGTGACGGACATGTTATCGAAAAAACAGCAAAACCTACAAACCGGCTGGTTATGCAATACAACGTTATCAAGGAGTCAGCCTCGCCAACAGAGTCTCAGCTGAAGTTTCGCAAGTTGGTTCTGTACGGGATTCGCGAATAACAGATGCACCAATTCCTGCTCTCATGCACTCCGCCGGTTTTGTAGCCCGGTATCATCGGAGAAATGGTGATGCTCACTACAAATGGTCGTTCACGTATTCAGATTAAGCCATAGTCATAGCAGCAATTGGCAGCTAACCACCCCATGCTTTGCACAGGAGATCCGTAATCCGGTCATTCGCAGCCACATGGTCTGACGCTACCGCACACTCCGGAAATTATTGTACCGGCATAGCTGGTATTTTGGTAACTACCATCACAGTGCAGTGTGATAAAGTTGGGTATGTTGCGTAACCATTACAGCATGGACCTGCCAGTCCGACGATTTTTCTTAATGATTACGTACGAGGTTCGATATGAATTACTACTTCACCAAGGTCACCAATTACACCATGACTGAAGCACGCGAAAAAGTCACCGAGGCTCTGAAGACAGAAGGCTTTGGAGTACTGACGGAAATCGATGTTCAGCAAACGCTGAAGAATAAACTCGACGTTGACTTCCGTCCATACCTCATCCTGGGTGCCTGCAATCCATCCTTTGCGTACCAGGCACTCACCGCAGAACCAAACATTGGCGCAATGTTGCCATGCAATGTGATTCTTCAGCAAACTACAGACGGTGGCACTGAAATTTCAGCAGTCGATCCGGTGGCATCAATGAAGGGTGTTGACAACAGTACGCTGGGCTCAATAGCAACAGAGGTACAGCAAAAACTGCAGCGCGTTATCGATAGAGTGTAAGGGGCTCGGCCACACGCAGCAACATCTACATTAAAAACAGGCTGTTGAGTTCCTGATAAGTTACGTCTGCTGATAACAGTATCCCGGGGTCCGAATGATGCCGCAGTTCCGATGCAAGGCGCCTAAGGTAGCTCAACACTGCCATGTGCGGACGTGACCCGGTACTCACCCGATTGATCCCGATTCGTTGCAGCTCAGCAAAATCCAGAGATGCAGTAATTAGAATGTTTATGGGATGAGATATGTGTTGTCGGAGCTGTTCAACAACAGTTATATCGGGTACAAACGGTATAAAAATGCAGTCAGCACCCGCTTCAGCATACGCGGATGCCCGTTCAACAGCAATTGCAACTCTGTCCTGAACACTAACAGAGAGGACCATGGCATCGGTGCGGGCATTAATCACAATCGGGACACCCAGCTCGGTACCGATAGCACGAACCTGTGCAATAAGATTGCTGTGTTGTGAAATAGAATTAAGGTTTTCAGTATGGTTATATCCATCCTCTAGATTAATACCAACGATACCATTGCGAATAAGCGCAGTAATAAAGCCGGCAAATGCAGCAGGATCATTCCGATAATATCCTCCCTCGATATCAGCGGTGACCGGCACGTTGGTAACCGCTGCAATGCGACTGACTGCATCAAGCATCACCTCGGCCGGGATGTGCTCTCCATCGGCATACCCGCGCGCCCATGCCACCCCCGCACTTGTGGTAGCCACAGCAGGAAACCCGGCATGTTCAAAGAGTCGTGCAGAAACACAGTCCCACGCATTCGGAAGCAACAGCGTTTCCCCTGAGTAGTGCATGCCACGAAACTTCTCAGCCCTGGCGGCAAAATCGGCATAATCAGCGTTCACTACCATAACGTGCTTTTTAGTAAATATGACTGTATGGGTTGGAATCGAACACTGGCTTTAAAACATTGCCTGGATAACATTGTCAGCTGTAACGGCATGAAGGTAACGCTCAAGATTAATGCTGTTTAAAACAGATCGCAGTTCATCTTCGGCGTGGCGTACACCTGTAAGCAAGTGCTCCAAATCTTCCACGCCAAGTTCCGAGAAGAAGTCACCGTAAATCTTAGCCCCTTTTATGATGCCGTCGTGTACATCCAGATTCATCTCAAGCAAACCTCCTGCTGTTCGAATAGCTTTCTTGAAATTGTACTTTGGTGACTTTCCGTAGTTCCATTCGTACGTGGCGTACTTCTCATCTCTAAGTTTCTTTATTTTTTCCTTGTCTTCATCGGTAAACTCGTACAGTCTTGCACCCGGATATGTTTCCAGGACGTATTTCATGATTTTCCGGGTGAACTCCTCAATGCTTATCGGCGAGGGAAGATGATCGGAAATGTTGGTAATACGCTTGGGAACTGATTTTACTGCTTTGTCAACATACTTTACAGGATTAATGCGAAGTGCCTCGGTAACGCTCCGTATCTCGGAAGCGAACAGCAAACAACCATGGTGCAGTATTTTACTCCGATAAATATGGGCTGCATTCCCTGCAATTTTCTGTCCGTCAATCATTATGTCGTTCTTACCCTCGAAACGGGCATCAGCGCCAAGCTGCCGGATAACATCAATAATCGGTCGGGTAAACTTCCGAAAGTCAGCAAGGTTAGTATCTGTTCCAGCCTGTGTAAACGAAAAGTTCAGATTACCCAGGTCGTGGTAAACGGCACCACCGCCCGATAGTCTGCGCACAACTGCAATGTTATGTTCCTTAACGTAGTCGTAGTTGATTTCAGCAAGCGTATTCTGGTAATGCCCAACGATAATGGCATTATCATTACGCCAGAGCATAAAACAGTCTTCGTTCAGGTGTTTCAGGATATACTCATCGGTGGCAACGTTAAAGTAAGGGTCTGTTGACTCATGGTAAATGCACAGCATTACAGTTCTTTCACCTTTATCACCCGCACTTTCCATACATCCGGTCCTTTTTCAAGGTATTCCCACCGGAACGGCTCCTTGCTTTCTGCTTCCATCTGATAGTAAAGGGGCTTGGGATCATGATCGTTGATAAAATCAAATGCCTCACCTGTTTTAATATCTGCAAAGGCTTTGTAGAACATTTCATGTCGTTCCGTTGGCGGGTACGGCCGAATATCAAACTCATTTACGACCGAATATCCTGTATCACCCATTCCGCTCTTTGATTTCTTGGTGATATGGACAACATATTCATTGGGCTCTTTTTTCTTGTAAATCCATGAATGCTCACCTTCGAACTTCATGATAAAGATGCCGTGAATATCTACAGGATCTTCTGGTGAAATCAGCTCCATGGTTGTATCTTGTTCCATCATGCCATAGCGGTGAAACACGATCTGACGCCAGTCGCTCTTGTCTGCCTTCCGAAGATCAAGTAACGTAGAGATGCCAACGAATTCTCGGCTCTGTGAATCTTCTGTCCGTGTCACCTGTACCTTCCATTCCCTACCACCACGGTTTAGATATTCCCATCCTACAACATCACCGTAAATCGATCGGAATTCATAGTAAAGCGGCTTGGGGTCGTGATCATTAATAAAAACAAAACTCTCGCCGGCAGGTAAATCGTTAAACAGTTTAATGAGAAGCTCATGTCGCTTTATCGGCACAAGGGTGCGAACGTCTAATTCGCCATCACTATTACGAATTTCTTCCATAATACTACATTTATTTAATTGGTGAAACAATATCTACTGAATTGTGTGTACAAACTTAACGTGTGGAAGCCGGGAAAGACGGTTTCATGTATTCCGTAAGTTTGGAGCGTTACGAGCCAGTTGCTTCTGGCATCAGCACACCATACACAACAAAGGCACAGCATGATTCTTCAGCCCGACTCTTCGAATCTCAGTGACTATCTGACGGAAATCCCGGGTATTATTGAGTTTAGCACTCCCGGTGTTCAGGCAACAATACACACGATTACGCAGAAGGCTTCAACCGATTACGACAGAGCCCGACTGGCGTTTGAATATGCTCGTGACGAGATTCGACATTCGTTCGATACCAAGAGCAGCAGAATAACAATTAGCGCCGAGGATGCAATTATCCATCGTGACGGGATATGTTTTGCAAAGTCGCATGTTTTGGCAAGCGTCCTTCGCGGTATGGGGATTCCCGCCGGTTTTTGTTATCAGAGAGTACTCCGAAAAGGAACCGTTGAATCGGGCCATGCCCTGCATGGGCTCAACGCCATGTACCTACCCGAAACCGGTTGGTTCAGGGTTGACCCGCGGGGTAATAAGCCTGGCGTTAATTCACAGTTCTCAACTGAAACTGAGCAGCTTGCCTACCCTATCCGGCCAGAGTATGGTGAGGTAGATTATCCACAAATTTTCGCACGGCCGCTTCAGTCAGTCATCGAAGCGATGCGGGATTCTGCTAACTGCGACGAGTTGTTTTTTAACCGGCCTGACCACGTTTAACCTACAGAAAGCATTAGCAGAAACACCGATTCGGTGTGACCTTTCGGGGCCGTGAGGACTTCTGACCGGAGTGCCATCATTTGGCGTTTTGCAGCATTGGGGTACCGTCTATCGCAAGTGAAATCAGCCATTCTTTCCAGAGCCTGCACACATAATGCCGCCCGTGCCGTATGAGTTTCCGACTCAGCACCGGTTTGCATTGCTATCGGTACACTTCGGAGTGCTCTCACGTCTACACAGAACTCACGTTATGATCTGACTCTCTCCATTCAGTTTCGTTCCCCAGTATGCTGATGGAAGCGGAGATATCAATTTCAACAACCGGTGCATCCAGAACGGGTTTCGCATTGGGTTAAGCACTTGTGCTACGAACACCATTGTTTTCCAACTATCTTCACGCATGATGATTTCTACGTTCCGGGTTAGAGTTATCTAAAACTCATTACCATTTCGAAAACGGTATTACCTGCTTTTGTCCGTCCGGTTGTTCAATCATAACAAAATATAAACCCGGTGCAAGGTGTGAAACAACAATACCTGTACTGCCAGACGTCGTCTGCCGAAGCTGCTCTACACCAAGTGCATTTATAATACGGTACGGTGTGCCGCTGGCAACTGACGGGATATAACACACGTTGCTACACGGATTGGGATAACCCGCAAGTTGCCTAGAATGTGCTTCGTCCACCGACGAAACTCCAATAATCACGGTTTGGCAGATTTTGGCAGTATCGCAACTGTTGTAGGCTGTTAAACAGACTGTGTACTCGCCGGCTGACGGAAAGATGTGTGCAACACTAGCAGCAGTATCGGTTGTTCCATCACCAAAATCCCACACATAGCCAGAGGCATGCCTTGACAAATTGGTAAAGTGTACTGTATCTGTCGAGGTCTTACCACTGTCACCAATAAAGTCTGCACGCAATACCTTATCATAACGGTAGGCTGCCGATAAACTATCTGCAACTACTTCCTGGACGGCGTTGCGAATTGCAACGGCCTGTTCGGGCAAAACCGGCGTAGTAATCTCAAGATTCATAACATCATCTTTGAAGAAGACGCTGTAAAACGAGTAAGCAGAGGCAAGGGTACCGGCCATACTTGGATGACTATTGTCAGGCTGGTAGAGTTCGATTTCAGGATTGGTAGTGCGCAGCCGACGCCATACCGGGCCTACCGGACATAGCACGCCGCCGGTTCGCTCGGCAGCCATGGTATAGCGTAGTGTTAGCAGACTGTCCATGCCCTCGTACGTAGCCAGCGGTGGAAAGAAACCTGCGTTAACAGGATCTCCAAACTTGCGTCACCAGGTTACATAGAAAACCGTCTTAGCACATGGTGAATACGCATGAATCAGGCTGTCCATTGTTATCACGTGCGGAAAAAACTCCTGTTCCACCTGTCCGTCAGGGAATGACGGAATCTGACTTTGTTCCTGCAGAACCACGAAATCCCAATTCCCTTCCTGCAGTAGCTGTAGCGTTACCGGGTTTGTTGTATGCTGCCACAGAGTTGTTCCGCCAGGAATACTTGCCTGATATTCAATATCGTTACCAGCTGATTGTGTAACCTGTTTTACAACCTCAGGCAGGTTGTTCACGGCAGTATAGCTGTTACCGATAAACAGTACGCGAATGGTTTTTGCGGAGGTTTGCAGAACAGCAATTACAAACGCCAAGAGAATGATCGGTAAAGGCGCATAAATCATGAGCTTCTTCATACCACAAAAATACGAATATGCTCCTGGCAGAGGGAGGATACGGATAACCTTTGGGAGTGCTTAATCAGACAGCGGTACGTGCATAAGCTACGGCATTATCATGACCCGGGTGACGAGATGCTCATTGTTGGTGACTTCTACCAGGTAATACACGCCGGAGGCCGCAAACGGTACCCGAAACTCTGTGTTAGTATTTCCGTTGCGCGCAGTCGCGGCTACAGCTTCGCCGTTCGCAGTGTATAATGTTGCGTTAATTGTAGATGGATGTAGATCCACCGGCTGACTGTGCCGAAGCACGACGCCACGCACCTCGTTTACCGGAAGCGGACGTTCGGCGACCGACGTGTTGGTACCATCAAGTCGAAGCCAATACATTGCATAAGAACATCCGATAAACATGCTTACAGAATCCATCGGAATGATAGCACCGATGCTTCCCGAAGGGGGAGCACCATCAGAGCACCGTGAGACGGTGTGCCATTGCGTCTCTGACTTGGAACGCATTCTCAGGATTCTGCCGAGCGAGTAAAACAGATAATTATCTGTTGCCGTAAATAGGTCAAAATACCTCGTAGTGGTCCATGGATCCGTTAGATCAATTTCAGGCCAAACGTTTTCTTCAGTTACAGTTTCGGTTTCCAAATCATAGGTTGCTACACGTAGCTCACCTGAGTTTAGATAGATATAGCGTTTGGTTACGGCCCAAATACCCATTTGGTAAAATGGTTTTAAGTTCTCGAATGAAAACGGGATGGGCCGTATGTTCCAGGTGGTCAGTGGTAACGAATTTGAAATGATCCAGGAATGTTTCACCTTACCGCTGGTGTCAAACTCCCAAACAGGTACGTACAGTGAATCATTGTACACCAACGGGGTGTTAATTGAAAATCGCTGTGCCAGTTTTGGGAGCTCAATTCGAGTACAGGTTCCGTCCGGTTGCAGGTCAAACAACATTCCCTTCTGTATCTCCTGTCCAACCGTATCATTATTCCGGCAAAACATCACAAGCTGTCGCCCCTGCTCGTCACCCACCGCCGATTCCATTAGGCGTGGGAGCGACGGAGAAAACGTAAACGTCGCGCCTCCGTCGGTGGACATTGCTACACGGTCCGGTATTCCTTTGTTCTCCCGCAGGCCCATACACAGATAAATCCTGTCGGTTGCCACGTGCCACCACTTGATTCGCTGGGGTGTGACCAGCTCGCCAGTGGTGGTCCAGGACAAGCCCCGGTCAGTGCTGTTTTGAATGACAGTTAAACGGTGTTCACCATACACGTCCGGGTCAGTGTCCGTGAATATAAGCCTGTGTAGTTGATTGTTCTGCCACTGATATGCGCCTGCAACGGCTTCACTCCCGCTTTTCTGCAAATTGCTCGTTTTTTCAGTAAACATTAAATTTTGTTGGAAAAACATGGTATCAACACTCGGAGTCAGGTCGGGTGCAAGCCATGAAATTCTGATCGAACCCGGTTCATCCCAGCCCGGTTCTACAACATACACTGAGCCATCCGGTCTGGGCAGGATGGCATTGGCAAACTGAAACCGCGCAGGAAGATCTATCGGGGTTTCAGGCAGCTCATACTGTTTCCAGTAGTTACCGGAATTGGTTGACACGTAGATGCCGTAGCGCGGCAACAACCCTAATCTCGTTGGCATACTCCCCACAGCCATCAGTTTGTTGTGATAATAGATAATGCTATTGATTGGGTCATACTTCACGCCCGGTATTCCCTCCTCGGTATAATACGTCCAGCTTAGTACGGTTCGATGAGCCATTGTCCGTCCGTTGTCATCCGACGTCCACAACCGCGTGGCAGTCCCACCGAACACCAGCGTTGTATCATCCACCCGGCAGATTGCAGTAATTCGGTTAGCAGTGTCAGACTGCAGAGTCTCCCAGTTGGTGCCGCCGTCCTGACTTTGAACGATTACACCCTTCGTGCCTGCAACAGTGATTACCGGGCCGTTGACATCAAGACAGGTAAACTGTCTGTCCTGCCGCTGCAGAGTAATGTTCAGCTTCCCTGTCAGCTCATCGTAAATAAACACATCTCCACTGTACGAAATCCCATAAACCGTGCCACCAATAGCCTGCAAATCCGATATCCATGCACCAACATTGCCTACTTCGTCCCAAGTCTCACCTCTGTTTCCGGACGACAGTATCTCGCCGTAGGCTGTCCCGAGATACCACATCCCATTAGCTGAAGTAAACGAGGTCAGAGCACGGCATTGTAACACAGATTGCTTCACAAAGGTGCGCTCTTCCACATTCCAACAAATCAGCGTACCACTGCCGGCTACAATAATGTACTCATTGTCCGACACCGGCTTGGTCTGATACCAGTCACCGGTAAAGCCGAAGCCGCTCAAGCGTTCCAGAACTTGTGCCGACACCGCCGTTGTAACTGCAACAGCGCAGATGCAATACACGGCACACGCGCATAGCTGTTTCATACAGGTACCTTTCAGGGTTTCATATTAGTCAATTGGGATACGTTATCGTTAGTTACCACCACTGATTACACCAGATAACATTGCAGTTCGGGTCAATGGGATACGTCCAGCAGCTGATGGGATCGGAGATAAATTCACCTGCCAACACGATCACTTCTCCAGCTTCGCCTTTACACACGTTCACCAGTCTCATGCAGCAGCCCGCCTCCTTACAGATCTCCATCACCACCTGTACATTTGTGGATCCTAATGGTTTTTGAGCCTCGTACCACGACCATGGCTTGGTTGGATCGTATTCAATCCCAACATACCCCGGATCCGATGAAACCGATACAAAATTCGTTGAGTACGTCCAGTACACCATTGCCTTCCTACACGGTGACGCAACGCCGGAACGATACGTTCTAACGTTTGGACATGTAGGAATTTGCTTTGGAGGTACTTTCGTTTCCGATTCTATAGCCAGCAGTTTATTAAATTCCCGCTGTATTGCATCAATCAAGTTCCCGTAGGAATAGCTCTGGAAGAGCTGTTCTCTTGTCATACATCCCGGAGGACTAAAATCATCCATCCACCAAAGATCCCCAAGCTCAAAATCATTACAACGCTTACTACCGAACACCTTCACCTTGACGCTGCACGGTGGCATCGCTGAAACCGGTACATAGAACTCCTTCTGATAAGCTCGAAATACAGGATATGGCAACACTGAATCTTCACACTCAGGGTCGGCCGGGGGCCATGCACAGATTGGATCAACTACCGTATTTGGGTCATCAGCCACTGCTGCAACATGAAGAGCAGGTATCATAACCAGCATTAGAATGATTCGGGCCGCTACCGTCGGCCACTTCCGGAATACACGACTCTCAGAGAGAGAGAGAGAGAGAGAGAGAGTTCATCACACGTCCTTCCCAATAATGGACAAACTGATTTGGGCCATTATACGACATTATTCCCAGTTTTCCAAGTGCCCCTACATCTCCTCATTAACGGTCCATCCGCCTGCGGGTTGCAGCAGTAAAAACAAAATCACAAGGATTCCAATACATGCCATCGCAATATACACTGTTTGTGTTGCCCCATAGAAAGTGAGTTGGAGGTATTCATGTATAGCGTTAGACGTACCCGGATGCAGCATTACATCAAGCAATAAGTTTAGGTTTGTTGGCAACTGCGACTGCAACGTACGAGGTGCCCGGTGTAGTTCCTGCTGCAACGAGATATTAAAGATGCCGCCAAGGACGGCGGCACCAATACTTTGACCTATATATCGAGAAAAGATATGGACGCCAGTGACTACACCGCGCTGCTGCCATGCAACAACTGATTGCACACCAACAATTGTTGGCGTTGACAATAACCCAAAACCAACGCCCAACATAACCTGGTCCAACACAACCCAGTACACCGGCGAGTTAAAGGGTATCAGAACAAAGCCAACTGATGCTGCAAAAACTATCGATGCGCCAATAAGGGCGGTGCTGCGAAAACCTATTCGCAGATACAGCCTGCCTGAGTACGACGATGCAACCGGCCACCCGATACTCATGCTTGCAAGGATAAAACCTGCCGCCAAAGCCCCCTGCCCCATTACTGATTGAGCATATACAGGCAAATACATGTTTGGTCCAAGCATCATTGCCCCCATGCAGACAATCGCGAGGTTAGCACCAAGTAACACGCGGTTCTTCCAAATCCAGCCCGGAAGAATTGGCTCGGGACTTCGTTGCTCGGTTCTGACGGTAATGATAATGAGACCTACCGATATCATAACCATGATTAACGTCTGATACGATGCAACGGCCCATATTTGTCCCGTTTGCATTAGAGTGAATATCACCGAGACACCGGAGAGCGTCATAATCGCAATTCCGCGGCCGTTGATGTAGTGCTCACGAGATTCAACATGTTCATTGAAAAACACGATCAACAAAATCAATGCTGTGATGCCAATTGGAACGTTGATATAAAAGATCCAGCGCCAAATACCGTACTGAGCAAATAACCCTCCAATGGCAGGACCCGCAATCGCGGCAATACCCCACACACTCGACAACCAGCCCTGAATTGTAGCACGCTCCTGAACGGTGTAGATGTCGCCGGCAATCGTGTTAACCGTTGCCAGAATCGAACCGGCACCAAGCCCCTGAAGGTCCCTGAATGCAATCAGCGACATCATGTTCCATGATGCACCCGAAGCAACCGATCCAACAAGAAATACGAATGTCCCCCACAGTAATACCGGTTTCCGACCATAGACGTCAGCAAGTTTACCATACAATGGTATAGTAACAGTTTGCGCTAACAGGTACACTGAATACACCCAGCTGAACAGCGAAAAACCGCCCAGGTCGACAACAATGCTTGGTATTGCCGTTGACACAATGGTTGTATCCATGGCAGCCAGCATCATGGTGCACATGAGTGCGGCAAGAATCCAGCCTTTACCGGACTGGATGGCAGGCCCACCAGATAGTTGGATCACGGCTAGTATTGCAGTGTAATTTCAGATAGGAGCAGGCTTAGGCTCGCTCGTCGGCACTTGGGCCGTACAGTCCGGGAACGGGAACATCAAGCAAACGCAGATACACGCCTAACTGTGCCCGGTGATGGTACACATGATTCATGCCCATTGACCTGATCACCGACAGCTTGGGAAGCGTAAATATGACGTGGTCGCCACTTCGAAGTGTCCAGCTCGAATTTGCAAGCTGTTCCGCTGTACTGGACTTAAGCGAAACAATCGATTTTTCAGTTCCTTTATTAAACTCGCTGATGATATCTGCCTTCGTGCGATCTTCCTGACTGGCTGAACCACCTGCAGCCAGGTCGAGTGAATCGGTAGATGCGATCACGCCCGGCCACGCAGCGAGTCGGGCAATATGTCTGGCCAGCCCATATACCGACATTGACTTGGCATGGGGCTTCCAGTCGAACTTGTCCTCCGGAATACCCTCAAGTATTTTAACGGTTCCGACTGCCTCATATTCGATTTCTGAAATGAGTGTTTCTATAACTGACATATCTTTTATCCCTTAATATTTTTTAATACTGTTAATAAACTATAGTATTTTTCGATCACGATTTCTGTTTGCCGGTACTGTATGGCCGTAATGCCTCACGGAGCTCTCGCACGGTAAGCACACCGGAATGCCGCCAACACTCAACGCCAGATTGGAACAAAATCAGCGTAGGGACGCTGTACACATGGTGAATCTTTGTCACTGCGGGATAGGCTTCTGCATCAATCCGAACCACATCGAAATACCGTCCCTCCTGTTCGGCCCATGCCCGAATAACAGCATCAACGGTTTGGCAAGAACCACACCACCCGGTAGAGAACTCCAAAAGGACTGGTCTGGCAGCTGTCATCCTCGCATCTGCATTATCAGGTATTACACCGAATCTCATCGAATATCTGTTCTCAGTTACTTCTTCTGCATATTAATGAACAACTCTGTACCGGTACGCGGACCAATGCTGTTATAGCACGGATCCATTGAATGTATCGTAAAATACGGCTGAAATACCGATGTGTATTCGTCAGCAGTACCGCCGAATGGTGGGCCCTGCCGGTCGAACTGACGATTAAACAATACACCAATAAGCCGGCCACCGGGTTTTAAGAGTGACGCAACTTTTTGTGCATATTCGGTACGACGCTCAAGAAGCTGGGCACAAAAAAACGTTTGCTCGATGATAACATCATATTGCCCGGTGTGTAAAAAAAAGTCACCACACATAACATTGACTGCAGAGCTGTGTGCAAACTTATCCTTCAGCCGTGAGCAAGCCTCGTGCGAGATATCCAACAGTGTAATATTGGTGAAGCCCCTTTCCAACAAATATTCTGCTTCGTACGCATTACCGCAGCCAGGAATCAGTATAGCGGCATCCCAATTTCCATACTGCTGTATGTATTCTTTAATCGGTGGAGTGGCATAGCCAACATCCCAACCTGTTTCACCCGTTCGCCACCGTTCATTCCAGAAGGCAGCATCAAGGTCGCGTCCGGGCACACCGGCAGCGTTGTTCAACTCCGTATCACTCATAATCCTGTATTGGATTCATTACTAAAATTTCTTACCAGCGGATTCAATCGCCGTGAAAACGTAGCAGGACGCATCATTAAGTTGAAACGTCCTGCTCCATGCGTTCGTAACAATTTCGTAAAACCAAGCTTACTGCTTAGCCAGGTACTCGGCAGTTGAGCTGTGAGTTGCCTTCATGGCGCTCTTGCCCTGCGACCAGTTCGCCGGACATACTTCACCGTGCTTTTCAACAAACTGCAATGCGTCAACTACCCGCAGGGCCTCATCCACACTGCGCCCAAGGGGCATGTCATTCACAAGCATGTGTCGAATCACACCCTCTTTATCAATCAAAAACAGACCGCGATAAGCAACCATGGATCCGGTGGCAACGATGCTTCCGTTTTCGTCAACCTCATACTCACCCTCCAGGACCTCGTAATTCATCGAGATCGTCTTGCTGGTATCGGCAACAATCGGATAGGTTACGCCCTGAATTCCGCCTTGAGCTTTCGGTACCTGCAACCAGCCCCAATGTGACTGTTCAGTGTCTGTTGAGCATGCAACAACGGCTACACCCCGTGATTCAAATTCTTTTAATGCATCCTGAAACGCATGGAGTTCAGTCGGACATACAAACGTGAAGTCCATTGGATAGAAAAACAGCACAACATGCTTTGAACCCAGATACTGATCCAATGAAAAATCTGATACTACCTCGCCGCCATTAACAACTGCTGCAGCAGTAAATGATGGCGCTTTTTTCCCGACAAGTGACATGTTGACCCTATTCAAATAGTGATGGTAATGAAAAAACCCGATAACGATTCGATGTCATCCAAATTGTACAAACAGCACCCATTGGTGCGCAAAACCTCAGTGACAAACAGCACACATTTCTGAGATTCTGCTCCATAGATTTCACTGTACCAACTGGCCTCTTCACACAACTGACAAACGCATTCCCACAACGTTTATAGGACGATTCTGATGAACACACCAGCCTCAGCATTAATCATCCTTGTCACCGGAGCGTCAGGCTCAGTTGGCCGTGAGGTTGTTCAACAACTTCTTCAGTCTGGACGGCACTACCGCATTATCGTCTTTGATAAAATGCCAAAGCCGCAGAACACCTCGTTTTCCGGTATAGCCGACGAAGACTGGATCCGGGGTGATATCTCAAATCCTGCAGATATCGCAACAATCCCGGAACGGATTAACGCTGCCATTCATCTGGCTGCAATCATTCCACCTGCTGCCGACATCGATGAAAGCCTCACCAGAGCAGTAAACACCCAGGGAACACAAAACCTGATACGGCATCTGGAACAAACATCGCCGGGGATTTTCTTCGTATTCGCCTCCTCGGTTTCGGTGTACGGAGACCGGCTCCATACACCCAACATCACAGTGAACGATCCACTGACCGTAAGCGAAGGCGACGTGTACGGTCAGTCGAAGGTTGATGCCGAGAACATCGTAAAAAGCAGTTCACTGCGCTGGACAATTTTCAGACTAACGGGCATCATGAGTGGGCATAAACTATCAATACTTATGTTCCACATGCCGCTCGACACAACATTCGAGATATGTACGGCAGACGACGCTGCCCGCGCCTTTGTGAATGCCCTGGACGTTCCTAATCAGCTGGAATACCGGATTTTCAACCTGGGCGGTGGCCAACAGGCTTGCCTTCCGTACCGTGAGTTCCTTTCACGATCGTTTAAAATGTTTGGTCTGGGCGATCTTGACTTTCCGGAATTTGCTTTTGCGAGTAGAAATTTCCACTGCGGACGTCTGGCTGACGGTGACGATCTTGAAAACATCCTTCATTTTCGCAGGCATACGATAACCTCATACTTCCAAGCTCAAGCCAAAACTATCCCGGCTGTTCGCAAACTGATCACAACCGTGTTTCGTAAACCAATCAAATGGCTTCTGCTGCGGCAGTCCGAACCGTATCAGGCGTACAAGCAAAAGAATCAAGAGCGTATTGACCACTTTTTCTCACATGACGACAGAGTACGAATGATGCAGAAAGCCTGACTAACAAACATACAAGTCACAGAGCAACAGGACAGACCGACCACGGGAAATCGTATTTTTGTACTCCAGCCTACTATAAAACTTCCCCCAAAACATACGTATGAGTTGTCAGTTATCCGAGAAACAATCATGAAGAACTATAAAAAGAGTGCCGAAAAAAGTCTGACTGTTAACGGTATCACCTACACCTACTATTCACTTGCAGAACTCCTTGGAAACAACGTCCACCGCCTGCCATTCAGCATTCGAATCATGTTAGAGAATGCACTCCGAAATCATGACGGCTTCAGCATTACCGATGAACATGTAGAAACCCTGATGGACTGGACTCCGCAGGCTGTTGACAAAGACATTCCGTTTATGCCGGCACGGATCCTGATGCAGGACTTTACCGGAGTACCTGCCGTTGTTGATATGGCGTCACTTCGGGCCGAGTTTGTACGGCACGGTAAGGACGGACAAAAGATTAATCCTGCCATTCCCGTTGACTTAGTGATTGATCACTCAGTTCAGGTTGATTACTACGGGACTGACTATTCGTATAATAAAAATGTTGAATTAGAATTTGAACGCAATAGAGAGCGGTACGAGCTCCTGAAATGGGCGCAGAAAGGATTAAAGAACTTTACTGTTGTCCCACCGGGAATGGGAATATGCCACCAGGTCAACCTTGAATACCTGTCAAAGGGTGTTATTGCTCGTGACGGTATCCTCTTCCCCGACACCCTGGTAGGAACCGACTCCCACACACCTATGGTAAACGGCATCGGTATTATTGCCTGGGGTGTTGGAGGAATCGAAGCAGAAGCAGCCATGTTGGGGCAGCCAATCTTCTTCACCTGTCCTGAAGTTGTTGGTTTAAAGTTAACCGGTAAAATTCCAGACCAGTGTACAGCAACTGACCTTGTGCTAACGATTGCTCAGATACTTCGGCAAGCCAAGGTAGTTGGAAAGTTCGTTGAAGTGTTTGGCGACGGTCTGGACAATCTTACCGTGACTGACCGGGCTACCATCGGGAATATGTCTCCCGAGTTTGGATGTACGGTTACGTACTTCCCGATTGACAACAGAACGCTTGAGTACATGCGTTCCACCAACAGATCGGAAGAGCAGATTTCTATTGTTGAAACGTATTGCAAAGAAAATATGCTCTGGCGCAACGGTACCGAAAACATTGAATACTCCTCTATCGTTGAACTTGACTTGTCAACTCTTGAGCCTACCGTTTCCGGGCCTAAACGACCGCAAGACAAGATTTTTGCCAAGGATCTAAATACCAAATTTCAGGATATTCTCAAAAATGAATACAGCCGTGATTATCAGCCCAAGGAAGAGCGCTGTGATTCTGCGTGGTTGAAGGAAGGGGGCTCTGGCACGGAATTCACGTTTGGTACGGTCCCTCTTTCTGGTGATGTGCGTTCAGAAGTTATAACCGACACCGTTCATCACTCGGTGCGAATTAAGCAGCCGCATAAAGAGTTTGTTGTCAGCGACGGCAGCATCGTGATTGCCGCAATCACCAGCTGCACCAACACCTCGAACCCTGCGGTCATGGTAGGCGCGGGCCTGCTTGCCCGAAAAGCCGTTGAACGCGGATTACGCACAAAGTCATGGGTAAAAACATCATTGGCTCCTGGATCGAAGGTTGTTACGCGGTATCTTGAGCGATCGGGTTTACAGGTTGATCTTGACGCACTGCGATTCCATACTGTAGGGTACGGTTGTACATCATGTATTGGAAATTCGGGACCTCTGCCTCCGGCAATCGCTACCGCTGTGGACAAGGGAGAGCTGATTGTTGCGTCGGTCCTTTCGGGCAATCGCAATTTCGAAGCACGTGTTCACCCTCAGGTGAAAATGAACTTCCTGATGTCGCCAATGTTGGTTGTTGCATACGCACTTGCAGGGCGGGTTGATATTAACATCATTGAGGATCCGATAGACTTTGATCCGAACGGCGAACCTGTTTACCTACGCGACATATGGCCGTCGCGTGAAGAAATCCAGGCAACAATCAACGAGTGCCTGAAGCAGGATGACTTTAGCGAAGTGTACAGCGTTATTTTCGATGGCTCGGAAGACTGGCAAGATCTGCCCGTAAGCACGGACCAAAGCTACCAGTGGGATCCAAGCTCTACCTACATTCGTGAAGCTCCCTTCTTTGAGAACCTGAAAGCTACACCGGAACCTATCAGTGATATTACCGGTGCGCGAGTCCTGCTGTATCTGGGAGATTCGGTAACAACCGACCATATATCACCGGCCGGTGCATTTAAGGAAACGTCGGCAGCAGGCGCCTATCTCCTCGCGAACGGCATCAGCAAGGAGCATTTTAACTCGTACGGGTCGCGCCGGGGCAACCACGAAGTCATGATGCGCGGAACCTTTGCCAACGTCCGCATTAAGAATAAAATTGCCGATAAGGAAGGGGGCTTTAGCCGCTACTTACCAACAGGCGATGTTAAAACTGTTTATGATGTTGCCATGCAGTACAAAACTGGCGGTACGCCGCTAATAGTGCTGGCAGGGAAGGAGTACGGCTCAGGCTCATCCAGAGACTGGGCGGCTAAAGGAACCTATCTTCTGGGCGTCAAGGCCGTTATCGCAGAAAGCTTCGAACGGATTCACCGCAGTAATCTGGTGGGAATGGGTATTGCACCGCTTGTGTTTACCAACGGAGAAAGCGCATCCTCCATTGGCCTTGACGGAACGGAAACCTTCAGTATCCACGGACTTGCCGACAATCTTACACCACACAAAATTCTGAATGTAACAGCAGTTCACCCCGGCGGTACAGTAACCAGTTTTACGACTGAAGCACGTTTCGATTCTGCAATCGAGATTGAATACTACAAGAATCAAGGCATTCTTCAGTACGTGCTCCGGCAGTACCTGAAAGGCTGAGGATACTCAGATCAGCTCTTTCGGTAACAGCCGCGCATGGGATAGCCCCCTCCCCTACCTTAGTTGTGCCGGGGGGCGCTCTACCAACCATCACTGCTCGACTGACCGGCTGCATTAGCCTTGACGTTGATAAATTTCGACAGTAATTGCTGTTACGTTGAATGAGTAATAGAGAATCGTGAAAGGCTGCATGGCTTCATGACCAGTAATCAGTACACTGGTGAACACCTGGGTGCAGCCTTGTACGATGTTCCGGCAGACGGTCACTACCTTGTACCCAATGCTTTGATGTTCTCCATGCACCCGGTGATATTCGCACGGCAAGAGAACACAATGCTCCTATGCCTTTTCTACCCGAATCCGCGCGTCAACAACAACCATATTGGTTTCACTGGCCATAATGGGGTTTAAATCCAGCTCTACAATTTCGGGAGCAACATGTACAAGAGCACCAATTCTCATGACCACATCAACGAACTTGTCTTTGTTAAGGGGCTTGAGGTTACGGTAACCTTTAAACAACTCATAACCCTTCAGGGATTCGATCATCATTTCTGCCTCCTGACGTGACAGAGGAGCCAGGCCTGATGCCGTGTCGCCTATTAGCTCTAAAAATATACCACCGAGACCGCACAGGACTACGTGCCCAAAGTCTCCTTCTTTTACTGCACCACAGTACAATTCTTCACCCGATGCCATTTCCTGTATCAGCACTCCCTTTGCATCAGTGATTTGCATCAGCCTTGCAAACACTTCCTGTGCGTCGCCGGTACTGGAAACATTCAGGGCAACGCCTCCAACTTCGGTTTTATGTACCGGACCGACAACCTTCATTGCCAGAGGGAACTGCAACTTTTCGACTGCCTGAGGAACTCTGTCGGCCGACGTCACTACCTGCTGCTGCACCAGTCCAATTCCTGCTGCCTCCAGAAGTTCGCGAACGGTTTCAGCACTAACATACCCGTTCGGTGCCGCGTTGATGATGGCTCTGATGGCAACCAGATCCATCTCAGGCAGAGTTGCCTTATCAAAATTTACTTTTTCAGAAACGTAAACGTGAGCCAGTGCCTTGCCCAGGTTTACTTCATCCGGGAAGTTTACTCTACCGTTTGCCAAGAATTGCTTGATTTCGGTTTCTGCATTAATCAACGAAGGGAGTACCGGGTAGATAGGCTTGGAACACCTCTGCATTCTGGCGTCGAGTGTTTCATACACATTTTTAACATTAAACAAACCCGGACTTCCGAACACTACAATCATGCCATTAATGGTATCGTACATTTCACAAAAATCGATGATCTCTCCAAGCTGCTCCGCAGTGCCGGTAGCCAGAAAGTCAATCGGGTTGGCAACAGACGATCCGGGATTCAGCTTTGCCAATAAATCTGCAGTATCGTGTTCAGGGAATGACGGAACCTGGAGTCCGTTTGACGTTAATACATCGGTTAGCATCACTGCCGAACCACCGGCATGAGTAATGACGGCCAGTTTGTCACCCTCAAGTTTCTTTGACTGCATTACGCTTGCCACAGCAATAAGCTCGTCACGACTGCTGCAATACACAATGCCACATTTCCGAAATAGGGCGCGAACAACAGTGTCCGACGTTGCCAATGCACCGGTATGCGATGATGCCGCACGTCCGCCGGCCTCAGAAAACCCTGACTTTATTGCTGCTATCCGGCAGCCCTTCTTCCTCAGCGAAACGGTATGCTTAATAAACTTAAACGGATTTTTAATCTCTTCCAGGTACAACAACTTTACCCGTGGACTACTGTCGGGATCGAAGTTGACGTCCATGTATTCCAGCACATCTTCAACACCGGTATGCGATGCATTACCAATCGAATAGATATTCGAAAACCGAAGCCCGGTGAGGAGTGCAGATTCCATGATAAACACGGCAGTTGCACCCGAGCTGGAGATAAGCTCGCATCCGGAGGAATCGAATTCCGGAATCGGTGTTGTAAACACTCCTTTATAATGCTTGTTCAGAACGCCAATGCAGTTAGGCCCTATCATTGTGGCGTTAGCTTTCCGCACAATTTCCACAAGCTGCTTTTCAAGGTGTATTCCATGCTGTCCGGCTTCCGAAAAACCGGCGGAATACACGATAAAGGCCTTAGCCCCCTTTGCAATCAACGTCTTCACTGCACCGATACATTGCTCAGCAGGGATTGCCAGGATTGCAAGATCAATCTTGCCTACGTCGTCAACCGAGTAGCAGTGGGTTGCCCCCTGTATTTGAATAGGCTTTTTGTTAACCGCATAAATTGTCCCCTTGTAGCCACCGTCAATTAAATTGATTAGCACCTTTCCACCCGGTTTCGAGGGGTTTCCAGAAGCTCCGACAACGGCTATACTTTGAGGTTCTATCAGCTGATCGGTAATCATTCTGTTATTATCCTGACAATGATATGTTCACTATGATTTTATGCGTCATTCAACGTCAATATTGAAGTGTAAATATACCATTTGCCACGCCTGCGGCCCCCCCGTCCCTCATCCCTCATCCCCCGTCCCCCGTCCCCCGCACCCCGTCCCGCAGCTACCATCTCCAGGGCGCGACGTTTAAATTCTTCATCATAAAACTGTGGTGCGTGTTTCATTGCTCTTTCCTAAGGTTTTGGGGAAATTGCGCCTTTTCCGTAGTGTCCACTTTTTCAGGACCAGTGCAACATTATGGTTTAACACAACCCACCTGCGCAACCGAACCACGCGATAAATCCCAAGCGGACGGACTACGGCCCTTTGGGCCCCACCCCCGCCACCACCACCATCGTGCATCACCACCTACCACTACAGCTCGGCTGGTCGGCTGGGTTGCACAGCCTACGTAAACTACCATAGGAATTCCGGAGCAATTGCTTTCAGGTATAGTGCGGGGATGACGGAAAAAGTGACACCCCCAGCCCACCCTCCTGGACGGGTTCTCGTCCCAATTGATTTGGACCTCAGTCCCTTCAGATGATTATGATAATTTTTTATGATGTTTCATGCGGGCGGGTTTGACCCCCCGCACCCCATCCCCATCCCCATTACCGTAATTTTGCAGGAAACTTGATATGGTATTGAAATACGTATGGCTACCCGTTCTTCTTCGTTTGGCAATAATGTTGTTCGATTTAATAAGGGGCTGAAATATACAGCCAAACTCCCCAAAGGTTTTGCGGTATTAAACCCTTTTACTGACAATCCTGAAACAATGGTTGTCATGAAAAAGTTTTACGATAAGTTCTATAGCGATTCTTCAAAACGCTGGTTTATTATCGGTATCAACCCAAGCCGGCACGGAGCTGGTGTTACGGGTGTACCGTTTACCGACACCAAGAGGCTGGCCGATGTATGCGGTATTCCAATGACGTCAGCTTACACTCACGAGGTCTCGTCGGTGTTTGTGTACGAGATGATCAAGCAGTACGGCGGAGCGAAAAAGTTTTACTCCAAGTTTTACATCAACTCTCCTTTCCCGCTGGCTATTGTCCGCAAGGCAGCAGAAGGTAAATGGCTTAACGCTAATTACTACGATGATGCCGAGCTGTACAACTGCGTAAAAGACTACATGATTGAAACTCTGCGGAGTCACATTTCAATGGGATTACACACGTCGGTTGCATTTGTCCTCGGTAAAAAGAATGCTGATTTTATTCGCGACATTAACAACGAGCACAAGTTGTTTGGACGTTTGATTGTGCTGGATCATCCCCGCTACATTCAGCAGTACAAGTCCCGGCAGCGCGACGTTTATATTGACAAGTATTTGCAGGCCTTTACGTCTGCCCGATAACTCATTGTGAGTTCAGCCTTACACCATTGCGGCACCGTTTTTACCATTGGCCACTCTACCCGCAGTCTGGCTCAGTTCACCGAATTGCTCACGGTACACTCGGTTCAGGTTTTGGCAGATGTTCGACGGTTCCCCTATTCACGGAAATACCCCCACTTTAACACTGACGTACTCCGAAACTCACTTGCCGAAAGCAACATCGTGTATCGGCATTATCCCGGATTAGGTGGCCGCCGACGCCCGAATCCCGACTCACGGAACACAGCATGGCGCAACGCCTCATTTCGAGGATACGCAGACTATATGGAGACAGCAGTTTTTCAGACGGCAATTCAGGAGTTTCAGGAAGACGCCCTTCGTCGTGTTTGCGCAGTTATGTGTTCCGAGGCAGTGTGGTGGCGCTGCCACAGAGCATTAATTGCCGACTTCCTAACCGCTCGGGGTTGGCAGGTGTTACACATTCTGAGTTCTTCCACAGTGGAAGAACACTCCTATACTGAACCGGCGAGGATAGAGAACAACCGTGTTGTGTACACGCCCTCTCCTTAGGTTCGGCGATAAAACCACGACACTTAATTAGAACGCTTCGTAGTCAGGGGGCGCAGTATGATTTCGTTGATCAGCATCGTATCTGGTGTTTCAAGAATGTGAACGATCGTATTGGCAACATCGGCAGGCTGCAGCATTGACGGACTAGCGCTTATTCCGCTATCCTGAAAAAAACTGGTTTCAATCGAGCCCGGGCATACGCACGTTACCTTAATCCCGTGATGTCGCAACTCCATGTAGAGGGATTCGCTGAAACCCCGGATACCAAACTTGCTGGCGCTGTAGGCCGTTGCCTCAGCCTTGCCCACCGTTCCGAGAACGGAACCAATATTCACAATGTGTGACGGTGAGTTCTTCCGTTTCATCAACCGAACCAGGCCAGACGTAACATAAAAAACGCCGTTCAGATTGGTATTCATCATATTCGCCCATAGCTCGGTATCGGTTTCATCAACTTTTTTAAAGGCACCTATACCGGCATTATTGATCAGAATATCCGGACAATTGCTATCGGAAAATGAATTATGAATCCACGATTCAACAGAGTCAGCCTTTGTTATATCCAGCTGCACCGGAACAAACAGGCTGCCAAGGGATGCCTGTATGCTCTCCAGCAGCGTCCGATTCCGCGCCACTCCGAATACCCGGACGCCTTTCTTCACAAGCGCCTCGCTCAGCGCATGCCCAAGCCCCCTGCTGGCCCCGGTGACCACAGCTGTTTTGCCCTGTACGTTCATACAATTACGTTATGTACTGATTTGATTCATTTCGCTGACAGCAATCGTGGCATGTGCCCATGCTGCTCCTGACCTCATTTCGGCAGCAACCCAAACGGCTTCCATAATCTCTTCGTTCGTAGCACCCTTGTGAGCAGCCTGGCGAACATGCGATTGAATGCAGTACGGACATTGGGTAACATGTGCCACAGCCACGGCAATGAGCTGTTTTGTTTTTTCATCTAAAGCACCGGCTGCAAACACTGTCCGGCTGAACTCACGCCATGCTTCGAACTGTTTGGGTGCTAAATCCTTTTTCTGACGGGTATTCTCGGCTGTTGCCTCGGGATATATGTGATGATGATTATTCATGATACGAGCTCGATACTATGAATTATTTTTACTTTCGTCGAAGTCAATACTGGTAAGGCGTAATCGGGAACTACTTCTGGGCAATAATAGCATAGGAAATCAGATGATCTTCGTATTTGTTAAACACATCGCGCATTTCAAAAATCTTTTCCTTATCTGCCGGGTGCAGGAAGATATTTAACGAAATCAGCAGTGTTCGAAGCAGTCCCTCATCGTCAACCATACGCTTAAACTTGAGTAGGTGCATTGGATTTTCTTCAACCGATTTAATCCGAAACCCTTCATTTTCAAGCAGGGTGCACCATTCGGTACGGGTCAGCGGTCTGGCGTTTACCTTAATTGACTTTGCAAGGCTTTGCTGAACTTCTTTTTTAATATCATCCGAAATGTGATCCGGAACAAGGCCCAGCTCATGGATACCGTAACAGCCTCCCGGCTTAAGAATGCGATATGCTTCACGAATGATCTCCGACTTCCGGTGATCTGCCTGCATGGTAAGCATTGCCTCGCCAATCACCTTTGTTGCCGAGCCGTCTTGCAATCCAGTATCGGCAGCGCTAGTATTAACAATACCGTAACCATTGGAATTAATCTTTAACTGCAATAAAGCGGCTGCCTCTTCATTGAGCTCAATACCAGTGTATGATTTGGGTTTCCTGTCTATCAGTAACGACGCCGTGTAGCCCATTCCGGGTGCAAACTCAACTACATTGTCATCATTATCAATATTCAGTCCTTGAACCAACTTCATCGTTAACTCACGTCCACCCGGCCTGAGTACCCGCTTCCCCATCTTGGCAAGCAACCAGTGTCCCTGTTCTGTATTTATTGTTTTATTACTCATTGCGAATCACGCATCTTCCTTTCCGCCGTTATGCCATAACCAGACTATCGGCCAGGCTGATTGACTTAGGGAAAAGGATGTTGTTTTCCAGATGGATATGCAGGTGCAGGTCGTCCTCGAACTCTTCCAGCATGGCCAGGGTCACCCTGTAGGTGTTACAGCCATCTTCGGGAACCGAATACCCCTTCGTTAACTCGGCAATCTTTTCAAACCGCTGTCCCTCGGCATCGTGTTCCGAAAGCATGGTTTCGATTGTTGCTTTAAGCTTTTCCAGTGTGGTGCTGTTCAGCGATGCCTCCTGCGGGTTCTGTACCATTTTTCGAATTGCAGGGAACAGAACTATTTCTTCCTTCTTCATGTGCTTGGCAAGCTCGCCAACCGACTCTGTAAACAACTGTCCCACATGTGCGAGTTCTGGATGATTCGACCCATGGACCCTAATGATTTTTTCAAGGTATGGCAGAATCTCCTGACTTTTTTGTTCTACATAGCGGTGGTGTTTCTTCTCAACGTAATCGGCAAGCAAGTCCAGCGGCCACGACGAATAGTCAATCGACGTATTCTTGCTCTGGCTCATAACGGCTTCAAGCTCACTGATGAGAGTATCTGCGCTCAGATTCTTCTTCTCACAGGCTTCCTGAAGGCTGTTATGTCCGTTGCAACAAAAATCAATTCTATTTTTCTTGAATACAGAAGCTGTGCGGTAATCCAGCGCTACAAGTTCTCCAACCGGGGTTTCTTTGGTAATTGACATTATCTTTTCCTTTTAATAAATAAGTTTATTTACGTCTTCTTGTTAATAATGGACTGTTGTGTACACGGGGTACTCTCCGTTCGTAATTCGGCTTGAGCCGGCTACCCTGCCAGGTAGGTCAGTCCCTTGTTCACGTTCTCGTACAAATCGCAGATTCGTTTTGAGATGCACATGGACTGGAACTGCTCGCGTATTGGCTTGAAACTTTCATGAAACGGACACGGTCTGCTATCATTACACTCATTCAGTCCTAATCCGCAGTGATGGTATACTTCCTGGCCATCAATGGCTTCAACTACCCTGATAATTGGCTGCTGTGCTTGTTGCTCCGTTATGTAGAACCCACCATGGGGTCCCTTTACACTGTGGATTATCTTCTTGTGTACCAATCTCTGCAATAGCTTTCCAACCGTATGTTCGTTTTCACCAATGTATTCCGCAATCTCCTTAATGCTTGCTCTGCGGTCTGCATCCTGGATGGATCCAAGGTAGATCACAGCTTTTATCGAGGCCTTACATGTTAGGCTTAACATAACGTTACCTGTTTAAAAATTCTCGTCCACCCTCAGAAATGCAGTGATATCCCCAGGGTGGATCAAATGTGAGATTGACTTCAATTCCGCTTTCTGGAAATGACTCCTGAAGCGACTGGGTTACGTTTTCAACAATCGACTCGCCCATCGGACAGAACTGAGTTGTAAGCGTCATATTACAGACAACTTTTTTCTGTGCCTCATCAAAATTAACTTCATATATCAGCCCCAGGTCAACAACGTTGAGCCCAATTTCCGGGTCGTCAACAAATTTCAGGCCTGCTAACGCCGTCTGGCATAAGGTCTCATTATTCGTTACTGTGTTCATACTGTCACCATTTTATGGTTCATTACTTTAATTACGTTCCAGTTATACAAAACCGCCGCTGCAATCAAAACTACCGAGCCAATCTGCAGCAGAGTAATAACTGAGTACACGATTCCAACTGTTACCAGAGCAAATCCAACAACGTACGTCACGGCCATAATATTGAAAACCGGCTGACTAAACAGGTCTTTAGGACTCGGCGTCTTACCCGAGGCAGATCGTTGTCGGTACACCTTATTCCAAACAATGAACGGCAACGTCTTAAACGTCATTCCCAGAATAATTGCCGTTAGCCAACCAAAGAAAATCACAAAACCATACGCGAGAACAAGCTCCTTCTTCTCGGCCTGTGTTGTAACCAACACGCCTATCAGAACAGCCATGATGATAATTGGCAACAGGAGCATCACAACCGACAGAAGCGAGATCTTCATCTGTTCATCCACAGCCTTACGGAGCCGGTGCTTATATGCCTGCTGACAGTAGTAGATAAAGATGCCAAGGGCAACTGCAATAAGTACCATAGGCAGGTAGTCAACGGTACGATTCGGTATAAGATAGAAGATAAAGAAGTACATGATTAAGGCAGCGTTGATCAGCCAATACACAATCCACAGCAGGTTTGGATTTGAGTACTTTGAAATCAGGAACATCGGGATAAGCCGTGAGCCTACGCCTAAAACCAGAAGTAAGAACCAGCCAACGATACCTGAGTGAGCATGGAGCGACAAATAGTGAAGTGAATCATAGGGAAGCAGGTTAAAACTAAAATTATAGACCAGAGCCAACCCGTACAATACCGTCATCAGCAGCCAGGCAGTAGCTGTTACCACGAACACAGCATGAACATTCTCGCTCTTGCTCTGCTTCATGCTGGCAACTATGTTAATCAGGTATGCAATGATGGAAAACACAACAAGACGCCCCCCCCATTTGGCAGGGTCCATCATATTAAACGTATAAAACCCGTACACTAGTAATGGAATGCCAACAGCAGCTAGAACAAACGATGCATACGCCAACCGATCGGAATACAGCTTCCCTTCAATCAGAACAGGCACCAGCTGATGGCTGGCCCCGATAATCAGCATGGTGGCCCAGCCCAAAGCCATCGTGTGGGTAATGGCAAGGATATTGGGTTCAAAGTAGTGACCGCCAAATGAACCCGTCGAAAAAAAGAGAAGCACCGTACCAGCCAGGAAGGATAAAGCACCATACCAGTAGAACGGTAGAACTACCTTGTACGACGTTGTCTTGATTGCCGGTGTGTTAAGAGCAGGACTAATCATTTCCTATTTATAAATTAACAGATGGACCTCATCGTCACGAATTTCATTTGCACGATATTCAAAGCCCCTTTCCTTTAGCTCAGGCAGCAGGAAAACGGGTATTCGTTTATGATATACGAACAGTGCCATTCCTTCTGCCAGGTGTTCAAGCTCGTCGAGTATCGTAAGCATTGGAAGTGGCATTTCTAACGCGCGGACGTCGATTGTTTTTAGTTTCTGATCGTACTTTTTAAGTAGATCGTCCCACCCTTCCGATCCAACGGCTTCCACCGTAATGGTTGTGGCAGCTCCCGTAGCTTCCTGCGGTTTCGAAAAGTACGTATATACCAGGTCCTCACTAATAACATCCGAGAAGCTCTGATATCCTTTCTTCCCCAGAAGCTGAATAAGAGGCTCAGGTACGAACGTATTAATGAGTTTCAGGATTTTCCCATCGGGCAGTGTGTTCACCACGCCAAGGATTTGTGTGATCGGGTCACCACCCGACTCAATTGTACTGCGCACGTCCAAGTCAACAACATTATCTTTTGTTAATGTTTGCATGAACACAGGGTAATCTTTTCCTACCGACTCCGTCTCCACACCTGTTGTTCTATCTACTATAAAGCCCAGCGGCTCTAGTTTGGCAAAGAAGTCTTCAACGCTACATCCGCCAATTTTGCTGGCCATGCTAATAGACGTACGGGCCGCCATCAGCCGCTGCAGCAGAGGGTTACGCAGTTTATTAAACTTAGGCGAGATGCTGATTATTGCCTCCATCGCCTGCGGATGATGTTTGATCAGCGTAGAAATCTTTGTATCGGCATTAATAGTGATCATACGATTGCTGCTTGTTGGTGATACTGCCCAGAATAATCACACATTCATCGTCAGCATGATTTTGGATTGAGTGCTTTGTTGATGCCGGGAAGATGTAAAATTCATTTGGTTGTGCTAAATACTCATCCCCACCGATTCTGATCAGCGGCTTCCCCGAAAGTACAAAGGCGTACTCTGTATGGTTCGGATGGAAGTGTTCCGGATAGGTCTGCTGCGGCAATATTCTAATTAATTTTACTGTTCCATTATCAACGTTCAGCAATTCTTTACGCTGCAGCTGCTGAAGCGTTCCTGTTTTCCATTCCAGTTTCGTAAGGTCAACCTTGTGATTTAACCCACGGGGATCATCGTTGAAATTCATCACAATATTCCTTGTAACAGAACCATGGATAGCACATCATAAACTCACTGTTGCAATGTAAATCTAAACCAAGTCTAAACAAGCAGTCCCAGGTTCCTTTTTCTCGTGTGCGCGGCCTGATAACAAATTTACCGACTCTCAGTGCGGATTGCTGATGATTTTATCATCAGCCTCAAATGAGCAGTGCATGGGGGCTTCCCATGCGATACCGAAAGCCCCCTGCGTTGGAATCGTGCAGCGGTGCCGCCGATACAATGGTACTGGCAGCACACAGAATTTGAATCAGGACTTTTGAATTGACTTTTCTATCTCGAGAGCCTGCGGGAAGAGCAGGTTATTCTCCAGGTGGATGTGAAGGAGCAAGTCCTCTTCCATTTCTTCCAGCATACGGAAAAGCAAACTATAGCTGGCGCAGGCATCCTCGGGGAGCGTAAAACCATTCGTGTACTTCCTGATAGCGTGAAGGTTATTCCCCACTGCTTCATGGTCATGTTCCATCATGGCAATCGGATTTTTCACCTCACCAAAATGCGGCGCCTGATAGGTTGCTGTTCCGTTCTTTACTGCTGTTATGTGTTTAATGTACGGGAAAAGAATTTGCTCTTCCTTTTCCACGTGCGACATTAACTCGGTGTAGTTTTCTTCTACCAGCAGGTGAACCTCAACCAATTCGGGATGCCTGCCGCCGTGTACTCTCATCACCTTGTCTGCATACATCCTGATATCCGGATAGTTCTTTCTAACGTACGAGTGATGGGTGTTCACAATGTAATCAGCCAGGAAGTCCGGACTCCACTCGTTATACGGAAGCGGACGTGATCCCGTGATGGATTCTGTGTTTCGCAATTCCTGTTCTACTACTTCCGGATTAACACCGGCTTCTGCACATGCCTGGCGCACCGTTTTCTTTCCGCCACAGCAAAAATCCAAACCATACTTTCGAAATACCTGAGCTTTACGAATGTCCTGTGCTGCCAATTCACCAAGGGTTTCATTCGTTTCGGTTGTGCTGGGTATCGTGATCCGAATTCTCCACCACTCGGGGCCTGCTTCCAAGTACTCCCAGGTAAAAATATTCCCCCGTTCACTCAGCAGTTGATAATAAAGGGGCCTTGGATCATGGTCGTTAAGGATGATCAGATGCTCACCTTTGTTCAGCTCATCAAACCGAGCAAAAATCGTTGGGTGCTTCATTCGGGGCTCAAGAAGCGTGACGTTCAGAACGTTTTCGGCAGTTGTTTCCATAAATGTGCGGTTAATAGTGGCTAATAGGAATCAAGCACAAAGCTACGAACAATTCAACAAAAAAGTAATTAATTACTTTTTTGTTGCATGCAAATGACATTCACGCGCAAACCTATTGTGCAAAAGCCAGGATATGTCCATCAGGATCAGCTACATAGGCAACAACATCACCCCAGTTCCGTAACTCGGCCTTACTAACAGCCTTGGCTCCGCAGAAAATGGCATGTGCGTACATGTGATCAGCATTCCCTACCCGCAGATACAGTTCGCAGCGTGGAATACCGGTACCGGTCCCAGGATGCGGCATTGCATCCTGAATGATCCTTTGAATTCCGTTATTCGGCATTAGCCCCAGCTTACACTGCGGCGATAGAGCAAATTCAGTCATCCCCGGGACATGAAGCTCCGGTTCCTTACCAAGCAGTTCGGTATAAAAGTCACAGCTTACCTGCTGATGTTCAACATACAGGATAATCCAGATTTCATTTGAGGTTAGCATTTATTGAATCCGTAAACCGTTTGCAACAAGAGTATCGGTGGTGAGCAGAATTACATCATCATTATAAACCGCGCCAAGTACCAGGCATTCGCTCGTGAAACCGGCAATCTGTTTCGGAGGAAGATTAACGACTGCAACAATTTGTTTCCCAATCAGTTCATGGGGCTTGTAACGCTTTGTGATTTGTGCCGACGAGTTACGGTACCCAAGCTCTCCGAAGTCAATTTTCAGTTTATATGCCGGTTTTCGGGCTTCCGCGAAAAGCTCCGCCTGTATTATCGTGCCAACACGTATCTCGATTGTGTTGAAACTGTCCGACTGAATTGTCTTCATTTTTTTGTAATCCGAATGTGATGCATAAATAAGAAAAATCCGTGTGTTTTAGCCTCTTACCCCTAAATCATTCCTCTGTCAGCACACCGGCACCTGTCCTTCGTTCTGTACGTGATGCTTTAACGTCGTTAGGGATATTAACTGAAAGGGGCAGGTCGGAGTATTGGGAAAGGGGCTGTCGTGTACGTGAGGTTTACACTTTCTGTACGAAAAACTGATACAAATCCAACGGACCGGCAATAATGTGCTCAGTATGTTTAATGTGGGTAGTTGTTCCGTAGGACAGGAACGAACAAAGAATACATTCACACACGGGCACCCGGTTCCTACCTCCAGCTCGGCTGCGTACCCCACATTCGTTTCGGTGTTCTCAAAGATGTTCGATGCATACGCCAATCATATCAATACTGATGGCATGGAGTATTTGAACCGCTAAACAGCTGGTATCACTGCGTCAGGAAAGCGTTTGTTCAACAAAACCGGGGGCGCCTGTGGGCTATCAGTTGTTGGCTGTCGTGGTACGATTTTGGACAACTCAAAATTTCAACAGGACGTTGTATGTTCTGTGTGACAAATGTCATTTTCACCGGGAATTATCGTCCATAGTTTTGATAAATGAAGTCACCAAACACACCAATGCGAGCAATGATGATACAGCCGATATTTACTGTTCTTCTTCTGGTATTCGTTGTCGGACACCTACAGGCACAACAGTGGGTTCGTTTTCCCGAACCGAGTGGAGCCACGTGGAATACCATAACGGTTAGCACAACCGACCCCACCATAATGGTTGCCGCTAATTCTGCTGACAAAATGCCACATTATACAACAAATGGAGGAACCTCCTGGCAACAATTCCCCGAGAACAGCAGCATGTGGTCAGCACTCCGGTATTTAAAAATTGATAAAGGAACAAAGCAGACTGTCCTTGCAATTTCTGATAAAAACATCGTTGAAACAACAAACTTTGGGCAAAGCTGGAGTACCCGGTGTAAATTACCGGCATCGTATCTAAAGTCATTTACTCAGCACCCCAACACCCCGGGAGTGTTGTTTGCTCAAGACATACAAGATCTTTGGCGAAGTACCAATTCGGGTGAAACGTGGCAAAAGGTATTTTCAGACGCATCATACCGACTCGGAAACCTTGCTTTTTCACCCACACGGAAGGGAGTCGTTTTCCTCCTGTCAAACAATAAGCTATTCGAAAGCCTGGATACCGGCGCAACATGGAAACAGTTTACGCATACACCACCAAGAACGAACCTAACGCTGTTCACCTTCACAACCGACGCTGTGGCAGACCACAGGATGTATGGGGTGTTTCAGGGTACGCTGGCCTTGTCTACCGATGATGGCCGCACCTGGTCAGACCGTTCGGGCCGAAATGTTCTATCAGTCGATGGGTTTTCTCAGGAAGCATCGAACCCATCAGTAATCTACGCTTGGGGCACCAATATTCTACGCAGTAGTGACCAGGGGATGTCCTGGAACAGTTTCGACACAACACACACCTACCGACAATCCGTCCAGTTGGTCAATGGAACTCTGTATACCGGGAACTACGAATCGGGCATCTATAAAAGTGGCGCAAACAACACATGGACGAAGCTGGACCGGGGCATCAATCGGCATGACGTAAAAAATCTGATTCGATATACCGATAATACCTGGTTTTTACATACTACCAATGATGTTTATAAAACAAACAATAAAGGAGAAACCTGGGAGGTTCTCACACCGGTTAAATATGACCAGCCATCCGGAGGAAGAGTATATGCATTTGCCATCGCCCCTTCCGATTCTACTCGTATGTATGGTGGGACAAATTCGGATATTTATCGGTCAACCGACGGTGGCAGAACATGGCTGGGATCAGGTTACAATGAGCCGGTTTATTCGATATCGGTTCACCCAGTGCAGCCTAACGAAGCAGTTACTGCAGGTCTGTACGGAGTACGCCGTACTACCGATGGAGGCGTGACGTGGAAGTCAGCTTCTGTTTCGGGAATGCATGGTCTGGAATTACTTTCACGGAGTTCGGTTAATCCTCGTAATCTGTTGGTAGCAGAGGAAGATGATGAAGAAACTGAGCTCTATGCATCAACTGATGGGGGCGCAACATGGGCAGCAACGGAAAGTCTGCCAGGGCGATTAACATGTTTGATAGCCGACGTGAAGTCAGAAGCAACCTTTTATGCGATCGCCGCTCAACAGCTCTACATAACCACCAACCTGGGAGCAAGTTGGACACCATTTCAGGGGGCACATAATTTCACCGTTGTCGCTACAGATTCAAGGAACTCTGATATGCTGCATGCAATTTCTGCACAATATCCGGGAACCATTCTTCGACTGCAAATTTCAAAGAAAACAGTAGATACAGTGTACGCAACTGCTCCGTACAGCGCAGATAATCCGGCAGCAGCAAAACACCTGATCATTGCGGGTAACACTTATGTTATCGGTACATCGAAAGGGTTGTACTGGTTCGATCCTACGCCAACCACGGTTGGTGAAGCTCCAGAGCAGAGTTTTAATGTTGATGAACCTGTTACCCTTACTGTTTACGGATTACAAGGAACAGTTCTCTACACGGGTATGATCAGGGGGCTTGAGGCAACGCAAAATCTATCTCTGCCCAGTCATATTACAGATGCTGTTCTGTTTGTTGTCCTCGACAATGGTAAGGGCATGGTTAAACACAAGGTGCTATATAACATTAGAAATCGTTAACAACAGGTACAACACTATCGTGGAGTATTTTTGTTGTATCAGCAGCAACACTGGTATAAACAATGTCCGCGAAGACATCACATGTCAACCCTGGAGAACCTGACCGGTCCGGACTTTGCTAATGCCATTCTATACCATATATGAAAGGTTACCGTGAAGATCCGCCTGTTTGCTCGACTGCTTATTACCATTATGGCTCTCATCAGTACCGGCACCATGGCTGTATCGGAAGACGTCGTACCCGAAAATCGCTTCCGTGCCCAGGTTCAGCTGCGTCCGCGAGCGGAATACCGGGATGGAGCGTTTCGTCCACTTGCTGAAGGTGAATCACCTGCAGCTCTGATCACCCAGCGCAGCCGGCTGGTACTGACATACCATTACAAAGACCTGCTTACTTTGCAACTATCGCCACAAAACGTGACACTGTGGGGACAGGATCCGCTGACACAGGGTGCCGGAGGAGGAAACTCTGTTTCGTTTTTCGAAGCATGGGCCGAGCTGAATCTTGGCTCTTTGTGGGAACTGCGAATCGGCAGACAACAAATTGTTCTGGACGACGAACGCTTCTATGGCAGTTCTGACTGGCCTCAAGGCGGCAGATCACATGATGCAATCTCTCTGTCATATCAGGGAACAAAGTTTCAGGCAAAAGCCTTCGCAGCATATAATCAAAATTACAATACCCTGTATTCCGGCAACTTGAATAATCCTTCTGGCTCACTGTTCACTCCTGCAGGAGCAGCACCGTATAAATCCATGGCCACTCTGTGGGCACAGTACAAGCCAAACACCAGACACACAATGAGTGCTCTTGTTGCCAATCTGGGCTTTCAGAATGCATCCGGAGAATCCGTTACTGAGCCAACGTACATAAACTCAACAGTAGGACTGAATTACTCATACAAAGATTCCACCTGGGACAGTTACCTTTCGGGATACTATCAGCTTGGCGATAACGAAAGGGGCTTAAGCACGAAGGCATATTTGATAGCAGCCCGGACAACGCTGGCGCTGGACAAAACCTGGAGCATTGGTGCAGGTGTTGATGTGCTGAGCGGAAATGACGTAGGCACAGCACCCGTCATGGTAAGCAACTTTGCCTTCACGCCATATCTGGGAACAGGACACAAATTTTACGGTTCCATGGATTACTTTTATGCCGGAAGCCCGCATCAGGGAGCCGGGCTTGCCGACATATACTTTAGGGCTGTCTGCACTCCTTCCGAGGTGCTGACAATCTCGGCGGGACTGCATCAGTTTAATACAACTGGAATCATTGTGAGCAATGCAGACAGATTATCAGCTGATCTGGGTCAGGAGGCCGACTTCGATATAACATACAAAGTAAACCGATTTACAAGGATCACCGGTGGGTATTCCATGTATTTTACAACACCAACAATCCAGTACTTAAAGAATGTTACAGGGGCATCCGACACACAGCCCTGGGTCTGGTTTGGCGTACTGATAAATCCAACAATCCTGAACGTGACAGACTAACATCCTACGAAACCTATTAATCCGACTTGTAGCCGACTGTTTATTGTCAGGCAGTGTTGGTTGCGGACCGAAGCTTCTCGTATCCGGCAAGGATCCTGCTGATGTCAAAATAGACTGTAGAGCGGCTGCCCCTAATCTCTACTTCTACAATATCGCACACGTCTTGTAAGGGTTCAGTATGGTGTTGTACCAACCGTGCCCCAAGTAACTCAAGGACAAAAAACTCTTCCCACAGTTTGATAACCTTGAATGCGGAAATACTCGTTATCCCATCACCACTATCGATGATCGACTGCACAAGGCCGGTTCGTATTCGACTATGCTTGGTGGCGTTTTTACCTTCTCCAACAGCCTTATACGCATCACTCAAGATGCTATGAGCAAGAATATCAGTATAGTCAATTGTGAGCAGTGCGTTAGCACAGCGCACTATCTCATCAAACTTCCGTGCATGCCGGTAAAAAAGCAACTCATTGCTTAGCCCATCTCTCTCTTCGGAATGCGTACATGCCACAACGTACTGATCACTCTCAACAAAACTGAATCGGAAGTCCTGATAATCGATATCAGCATTCTCCATTTCAAGGAGTCGTACGTAGTTCGAGTATTTGTCACCGAAACCGGGTATTTCAACTGCCATGATCACCCAGGACTTGAAAAAATACTATAGTACCTTGCTAAACGTATGGCAACCACTCATACAGTATCAGGAATCCACGGTTCATCTGTTTACCACAAGCCAATATACACAAACATTCGCAAATCACTGCTCGGGCACACGGTTGTTTACTGCATAGCAGATCCGGCAAGCGGTACAAGCTACTCATTCACGCCGTAGTTTTGTAGCGGAACAGTGCAACAACTGCTACCAGAAATTACGTCATATTCAGGAGCACTGTTATGAGAATTAAACGTGTTTACGAAAAGCCGGAAAGGTTGGATGGATACCGTGTACTTGTGGACCGAGTATGGCCACGAGGAATCAGTAAGGAAGATGCTGCTGTTGATGAGTGGCTCAAGGACGTAGCCCCTTCCACAGAGCTCCGCAAATGGTTCGGTCACGTCCCTGAAAGATTTCATGAGTTTGAAAAGCGCTATCGTAAAGAACTCATGCAGAAAGGAGACCTTCTGCAGCACCTTAAGGACGTTAGTCGCAAACAAACACTTACCCTTGTGTATAGCGCCAAGGATGAGGTGCATAACCAGGCAGTAGTGCTGCAAAAAGTTCTTCGTGAGTACCAGCCGGATTGAACATTACTGTTTCCGAGTTCTACCATGCAGAATTCAGAAACATAGTCCGACTACCCACCAGCGTACAACTGGCTAATGCTGATTAATCCTATTTAGAACCTCAGCCAAATCTTGCTGGATCGCAGCTCCTTTGTCCTGGTTGTACCAGTTTTGAAGCTCTTCCTTAATTGCATCTGAGCTGAGATTCTGTTCCACCAGGCTCGTGCGGTAATTCTGGCCGGCAGCAGGCCTTGGCCCCCACACTGCCAGATCCGTACCATTGGCATCACGTATCACCAGGATCGGTATGGCCTTGGCTCCATTCGTCAGGTAGTTATTAATTGAAAATGGCTCGCTATCGCGCAGCTCGTATGATAAGCTGATCAGCGGATTCAGTCTGCTGATCAGCTCAATGAACGGGGCGATCTGTCCGGCGTCACCACACCACGGCTCAGTAATAAGGGACCAGCTCTGTGGCTTAGTTATGCCTGCAGCAGCCGTTTTAATAGCGTCAGAAAGTACGCCTGACTTAATCCACCGATTTGTACGCGACCAGTTAAGCTTGGTAAACTCCCTATACTCCGGATTGTTATAGGGTTCAGGAGCATCGGCAATGTTTCCGTTTAATAAACTTTCAAAGTATCGCGAATATTCTTCAAACGTCATTGTCACTCAATCATTAAGACGAAAAAATGGTTATAGCACAAACATACAACCGCCGGAGCAACCGTATGAACAAACCAGGCCAGTCTGGCGAATTTTCAAATGCATTCAAGATACACCACTGATACCAGGCTACTTAGATAGGCTTCAGGGCCTGATCAAGATCTGAAATGATGTCAGCGTAATTCTCCACACCAATCGAAAGCCTAATCATTTTTTCTGTAATCGACAACCTATTGCGAAGAGATTCATCAACATCCACATGGGTCATGGTTGCCGGGTGCTCTGCCAAACTTTCGGTACTTCCTAAACTAACCGCCAGTTTAATCAGCTTCAGTGAGTTAAGTACTTTAAATGCATCCAACTCGGTACCGCCAACATCAAACGATATCATTCCACCATTGGTTAGACACTGCTTTTGCTTTATCACGAATTGTTCGCCATCATCTGGAGTAAGGTTACCGGGGTAGTACACCTTCTCTACCTTTGGGTGGCGAGTAAGAAATTCTGCAACCTTGTCTGCATTTGAAGCCTGAATATCCATTCTGGCTTTAAGCGTTTCAAGACTACGCAGGAGTAACCACCCTGTATTGGGACTTGCCATATTCCCAAGGAACGTCCGCAGTGTTTTAACCCGCTGTATCAGGGCTGCCGAGCCCAAACAGGCTCCTGCAATAAGATCGCTGTGACCGCCGATATACTTGGTTGCAGAATAGAGCACAAGGTCGGCACCATGTTTTAACGGATGCTGCCACAAGGGCCCCATATACGTGTTATCAACAGCAAGATAAATTTCTTTTGCAGTAATCCCGGAAAAGTATTCGGCAACTTCCTTGCACACTGCTATGTCAACCAGATGATTTGTTGGATTTGCAGGTGACTCGACATACACCAGGGAGAGGTTTCTCGACATTCCCGACTGCTCAACCATCGAAATAATCTCATCCTTACTCTGTCCGGGAGTAAATTCAAGAACGCCTACACCAAATCGTGGCAGGATTTTTTTCATAAAGTGATCCGTACCGCCATAAACCGGACTGCTTGTTAACAGCACGTCGCCCGGATTTAGAAACTCAAGCAGAACGGTGGTAATTGCAGACATCCCGCTCTCGAACACGGCACAATCGTCTGCACCATCCCATAAGGTCAGACGCTTTTCAAGAATTTCGAGATTCGGATTATTAATACGACTGTAAATCAACCCCAACTCTTCGTTCTCGCGGGAGGTTCGGAGTCCGTAGGCAATCTCGAAAAACGCCTTCCCCTCCTCGGCACTTTTAAAAACAAACGTCGACGTCTGAAATATCGGACACTTAACAGCCCCCTCGGAGAGTTCCGGTTTATAGCCGTATGACATCATCAGACTCTCGGGCCGCAGCCCCTTAGCAAACTCACTATCCATCACAATTCCTTTTAATCATTGTTTCAAATAAAAGTACGACCAGCAATAACTGCACACCAACCTGAAATGCGCTCTATTGTACTGCAGGTGCGGGTGGTGCAGTTCGCTTTGGGTCAGACAACCCTTCTAAAAACGTCACTATTACATCTATTTCATTTTCATCAAGTTTTTTATCCAGCTGGTGCCATGCCATGAGTTTAACTGCCTCATGAAGAGTTGGTACCGATCCGTTATGGAAGTAAGGGGCTGTAAGTGCAATGTTTCGAAGAATCGGGACTTTAAACATCATGCTGTCAGCCGGATCCTTGGTTACCTCGTATCGTCCGGCATCCTTTGACGCAAACGGATGCAGCATACCCAGTTTTTGAAATGTATTGCCACCGAATGTAGGGCCATTATGGCACGATGCACATCCTGTGGCAATGAACGTTTGCAGTCCAAGTTTTTGTTTTGCTGTCAGTGCCTCACTGTTACCCTTTACGTATTCATCAAACGGTGATGGGGACACCAGGGTACGCTCAAAAGCGGCAATCGCACTTGCAACGTTCTGATATGTTATGTTTCGGCGGGTATTAGGGAATGCTTTCTTAAACATTTCTACATACTCGGGAATTCCCGATAAGCGATCTTCCACAGCCTTCTCGCTGGGCATTGCCATTTCGACAGGATTCAGGATAGGGCCCTTCGCCTGTTCTGCAAGATCAGCTGCCCTGCCATCCCAGAACTGCAGGAACTGGAACCCGGCATTCAGGGACGTAGGTGAATTCCGGTTACCACGCTCACCCTTCGCCCCTTTCGAAGTTGGTTCACCGTCAACACCGGAACGACCATTGGTCACATCGTGGCACGTATTGCACGACTGCGTGTTATTTATTGACAGCCTCACATCGTGATACAGAGCTTCGCCAAGTGCAATTAAATCAGGGGTGTCATGTTCGGCACCCGGCATCGTAGCCGGAAGTACACCGAACATATCCGAAGCATCAGCAGCCAGCTCCTGCTCTTCTGTTATCGTTAACGTTCCTGGTAATGCGGCAGCATCATTTGATTCTTCATTTGATGAACAGCCCATCAAGAGTACAAATGCGCATGGAAGGAGGTATCTGAACATAATACAGTCCTAATGATAGTGTTTGGGTATGATCTGACAATACAATGTAGTGAATTCAAACGGAAAGCAGACGTTATTTGTAGCCGCGTATGCCTATTTTTTTAATGTCATCGGCGATACCACACCGCCAGCCCACGAATGCCATCGCCCCCTCACCAGTCCGTCTTGATACGCAGCCACAGCCAGGTACAGCCACTCAGGACGCAACATTTCGGTATAGACTCCCGGCAATATCCACACAGGCATATAACTGGCAACAAGCTGTGGCAGACGACTACAGTAGCTCATCCACCGATTTGCATCCGATGTTCCGGTCCATGGGAGCATCAGCGGTGCATGGGACTCTTCGATTGCATCTGTTTCGAACACCGCCGTGCGACCACTCGTATTTTCGAAGCTGACAGAATACACATAGCGGGGGTAGTGCGATACTCTGCGGTATTGCCGCACGCCGCGCATAATCATCTGCGGAGTAAGTTGCGATATTTCGTCAAGACGCGCCATAAATTCTGTACTGCAAGCTTTTGCCTGAACTTCCGGAAGCGGAGGAGTCATATAGGCCTGATGAACGTTAAAGTAGTTATCATATCGAAAAATAGTATCTAACATGACTGCATACGAGCTCCGCAAGGAGTCACCGGGAACGAAGTCTGCTATTGCCGGTAGCTGGCTTCCCACCGCATTAATCGCATTCAGGATTGCCGTCACCGTATCCTGCGGGATTGTGTTACGAAACAGATGTGAGCTTATCCCATCAGAGCTGCTATCCACAACCTCGGTGCACGCCAGGTGATTAGCAGACAATTTGTACTCGCACCATTTTTTACGAATTCCTGTAGAAGCAATCGTTGTAAGTGTAATACGAAGTTTACGCAGAGGTGCTTGCCGGAGCTGTTCTAAAGGGGCTTCAAGATTATACATCTCCACCGTACGCTTTTTTGAGTCGTATTTAAGTGTTGTGTATTCATTATCAATCAGCAGGACGTTATCCCCTTTTGTGCGGATACTTCGTGCAATACCAACATTCAGTGTTGTATCATACAACCAGGAATGCCCTTTACCTTTCCTAACAATATCAACCATCACAGCGTCGGTAGAACTGGCCAAAATGCCAAATTCGCCTGATGCTGTTATCAGGGTTGGCTTTGTGGTGGTTGCTTCAGAGTCAACAGGCCGAATCATCGTCTTGGTTCCACCGTTATACACAATTGGGCCCGTATCAGCCCGATAGGTGATGAGTGATTTGCCACTGATCCGGATAAACTGAGGCTGCAGACTAACGGTATCCAGAACTGTTTTCTCACCGGTCTGCACGTCTTCCAGGATAAGCCTCCCGTCCACAAACGTGTATGCCATAAACCGCTGGTCAGCAGAGACCGCAAAGCAGGCAATGCTGTCCCATCGCTCCCAAATCAAGCTTGACGATGTAGTGCGATATACATCGCGGAATTCTCTGAACACAAGGATATTATTCAGGACGTAGAATTCACTGTCCCAGAAAAACAGTTGTTGCAGTGACGGCTGGCTGCGCGTAATTGGTTTATTGGCAGCAACAGGTGATACGCATGACTGCCATCCGTTGGTGGTGTAGTACACTTTTCGCTGAGCATCTACAGCAACTCCAACATTGGCATCCAGCATTGTGGCTTCCTTCAGTCCAACGCTTGGAATAACTGTTGGCAACTGAATCTTACTCCAGCTACTGCCTGCGTCCGAGCTTTTAAACAAGCGGCCTGCCCTATCTACAAAAGTCAGTGTACCATCCGAAGCAACATTACATCCGTCTGTAGTTCCCAGCGAGTCGTTAACAAATTTCACGCCTGTGAACGTTACTCCGTCATCAGTGCTTCGAAGGACAACCGATGTACCCGAAGCCGAATCAATGAAGGCTCCGAAAGCCAGGACAATGTTGTTTCGGACATACAGACGGCCAAGTTTCTTAGCAATCACGCCGTGGGTGGTTGCGGCACGACGCGTCCACGCTTGTTTTGGGGCCGAGGCATCATATACCGTAAAATCCTGGGTATACAGTCGCACCGTTCCGTCGGCAAGCAGGATTGCATCTGTAACAGGGCTTGTAAGAGTTAGCACATTAACCGCGTGCTGTTGTGCAACTGCCAAGGTGCAGGCAGTTAGTGCTACGGCAAGGGAAAGTCTGAATGAGGTCACATGCAAAATTACGAGACCTCCGATGTACTGGTGGATTACGCCTGACTGGTTAAAGCCCCTTTACTTCATTGACTAACGCCGTCATTGTTGCCTTGGCATCACCAAACAGCATCGACGTGTTCGGGCGATAGAAGAGTTCGTTTTCAATACCGGCGTAGCCAGCCTTCATCGAGCGCTTCATCACAATAACATTGCGTGCGTCTTCCACATCTAAAATCGGCATGCCATAGATTGGCGACGACGGATCGGTTTTGGCAGCCGGGTTTACCACATCATTTGCGCCAACGACCAGTGCAACATCGGTAAGCTTAAACTGAGGATTGATTTCTTCCATCTCTACCAACTTGTCGTAACTAACATCAGCCTCAGCCAGCAGCACGTTCATGTGTCCGGGCATTCTGCCCGCCACAGGGTGAACAGCATACAGAACTTCGACACCTTTAGCCGTGAGCTCTGCCTCAAGGGCATGGCAAACGTGTTGGGCCTGTGCCACCGCCAAACCATAACCCGGTACAATCACAACACGCTGAGCATACGCCATTAATACGGCTGCGTCAGTGGCGGTGAGCTGCTTAACCGTACCACCGGTTGTTGTTGAACCTCCGGCACCCGCCGAAGCACCACCAAACGTACTGAACAGTACGTTGGTGAGTGACCGGTTCATTGCCCTGCACATTACAACGGTAAGAAGAGTACCGGCAGAACCAACCAGGATACCGCCTACCAGCATCACCATATTGTCGTACACAAAGCCGCCGCAGGCTGCCGCTACTCCGGTAAATGAGTTTAGCAGCGAAATCACCACGGGCATATCGGCGCCACCAATTGGCAGTACGAATAGAACACCGAACAGGAGGGCCAGTGCAGTTACGCCAACCATCAGGCCGAAGCCGGTAAGGACATTGGCAGCGATAAGTCCGGCAAGGACAATAGCAGCCAACAGGATAAAGTTGTTAACAAACTGCTGAGCCGAGTACCGTACATCGCCCAGTTTTTCTTCTAATTTCAAGTAGGCAATAATCGATCCGGAAAACGAAACGCTTCCAATCAGCAATCCGGCTACAGTGGCCACAAGGTACCACGTTGGAATCATTTCTATCAGTCCGGTATCATAAACTTCCTTGTATTCCAACATAGAGATGAGTGCGGCGCAGGCACCGCCCATCCCATTAAAGAAGCTCACCATTTGCGGCATAGCCGTCATCTGCACCTTCATGGCCATAACCCAGCCAATTGCGCTACCAATAATCAGTGCCAGCCCAATTAACCACAGATTCCCCAAGTGTGCTCCACCAGGCGTGCGGTACAGAAAAATCGTTGCCAGAATTGCAATCGTCATACCTATTGCCGCAATCAAGTTGCCAGTCCGAGCTGTTTTAGGAGAACCGAGTAACTTAATTCCGCCAATGAATGTAACGGAAGCTAATAAATACGAAATCGGGAGAACTGCTTCCATCATTTCTTCTTAAACATTTCCAACATACGGTTTGTAACAACGAAGCCCCCTACAACGTTCAGGGTTCCAAGCACAACGGCAATAAAGCCAAGAATAAGTGACAGTGTATCTTCGGCCATTCCCATAACGATAATTGAGCCGATGATTACAACTCCGTGAATTGCATTAGCGCCGCTCATCAGTGGAGTATGCAGGACTGATGGTACGTGACCTATCAGTTCGATACCCAGGAAGATCATCAATATCACCAGATAGAGTAATGACAGTGTAGCCGGATCCATTAAGCGCGAACCTCTCCGTTGTGTACGATAAGTGTAGAAGCGATGATTTCGTTTTCAAGGTTAATGTCCAGCTCGCCAGCCGGCGCAATTTCTGTCAGAAATGCCTGTACATTCTTGGCATATAACTCACTGGCCGTTGTGGGCAGCGATGCAGCCAGCTGCGGGCAACCCAGGATAGTAACGTTTCCAACTGTTGCCGGTTCGGAACCGGTTGTACATTCGCAGTTTCCGCCTGCATCCGCAGCCAGGTCAACAATCACACTTCCCGGTTTCATCTGCTGAACCTGTTCACGGATGATCAGGCAGGGGGCTTGGCCACCGGCAACCAGGGCGGTGGTAATGACGATATCGGCTGAAAACAGAACTTTGTTTACTGCTTCTTTCTGACGTGCCAGGACATCATCGGTGGCGGCAGCAACATAGCCCCCTTCCACCTTTACATTATCAAGTCCTTCTACACTCACAAACCGTCCACCCAGCGATTCAACCTGTTCCTTGGTTTCGGGGCGCAGGTCAGTAACGTGTACAATTGCCCCCATCCGTCGGGCTGTAGCAAGTGCCTGCAATCCTGCAACTCCCGCACCGTAAATAAGGATAGTAGCCGGTTTTACGGTTCCGGCTGCCGTTGTCATGAGCGGGAAGATCCGACCCGTTGCGTTGGCACCAACAATAACTGCCTTGTATCCGGCCAGGTTATTCTGAGAGCTTAGCACATCCATAACCTGCGCACGAGTGATCCGTGGTAATGCGTCAAGCGCAAATACCTGGATTTTCCGGTCTGCAAGCGTGGCTACAACCGACGTATTACGTTTTGCATAGACCATGGAAATGAGCGTGGTACCAGCCTTGAATCGCTGAACTTCGTCGGCAGTCGGCGGGGCAACATGAACAATTACACCGGCATCATTCAGTACGGTTTCAGCACTGGCAACCGTTGCACCGGCATCAGTATAGTGGCTGTCCGGAAACCCTGCGGCGACTCCGGCACCGGCTTCTACAACAACACCAACCCCTTTAGATACAAGGGCCTTAACAACCGATGGCACCAGTCCGACACGCTGCTCACACGGTTGCGTTTCTTTTATTACTCCAACAATCATGACCCCTAACATACTGAAAAACAACAGCTTTGAAGTAAAATTTTTTTTCGTACACGGTAGTTTTTTAGGTGTTCCTAATTATTTTTGGGTATGCGTAATCGCAAGATACTGTCCACTGTGTACCGCACAGTTGCACGAAACCAGCTTACCATCAAATGCCATGAAGCTTGCCGATCTCTCGTACAGCATCCAGGATTATCTTAAAATTATTTTTCTTTTAAGTGAGTCGGATGAACGCCTCAGTTCAGCCCCAACCTCTGCAATAGCCGGCCGACTGGAGATTAATCCGGCCAGCGTCACCGGAATGCTAAAGAAACTTGCTTCGCTGCATCTGATTAACTATGAGAAGCATCATGGGGCACGACTGACGTTTACCGGGAGAAAGCTGGCTGTGGAGCTTGTCAGACGTCATCGTCTTCTTGAAACCTACCTTACTGTTGCACTGGGGTACAGCTGGGACGAGGTACACGACGAAGCTGAAAAACTGGAACACTTTATCAGCGATACATTGGTGGACAGGATGTGGACCAGGCTGGGTAATCCCCAGTACGACCCGCATGGTGACCCTATACCTGCAAAGGACGGATCGATTCCACCGGTTGCAACAAACAGGTTATACAATGCAGCGGTGGGAAGCAGTCCAACTGTACGGCGCGTTAATTCAGATATACCTGATATCCTGTCGGCACTGTCACGGCACGGGATCACAATTGGTACCGTTGTACCGGTAACCGGACGTGATCCCAGGAAGGAGAACGTAACAGTTAGCATCCGGGGAAAAACTATCAGACTTGACAGGGCGCTGGCTGATAATATTTTTATTGACTAACAAGCGATTGTAACCCACATTTACTCTGAACACCAGTATGCTTGAATATTTACACTTTTTTGAAGATATCAATCCAATTCTCGGAGCCTTGATAGCCACTACATTTACGTGGCTGGTAACCGCTGCCGGTGCTGCTCTTGTTTTACTGTTTAAGGAAATGTCGCGATCGTGGCTTGACGGAATGCTTGGCTTTACCGGAGGCGTGATGGTAGCAGCCAGCTACTGGTCACTCCTTGCCCCAAGCATTGCGATGAGCGAAGGGATGGGGTTGCCAAGCTGGCTTCCGCCGGCTGTGGGGTTTTTGACAGGCGCACTCTTCATTTTTGCCCTTGATAAGTTTGTGCCCCACCTGCACATCAACTTCGACCCGTCGCAAACGGAGGGTCCGTCAACAAAATGGCATCGCACTACACTACTCATCCTTGCCATAACGCTTCATAATATTCCTGAGGGCTTAGCCGTAGGTGTACTGTTCGGTGGTGTAGCGGCGGGCATTCCCGAAGCAACGATTGGTGGTGCCGTGGCACTGGCGATTGGAATTGGGTTACAGAATTTTCCCGAGGGTATTGCCGTGGCTTTCCCGCTACGCCGTCATGGAGTAAGCAGGCTGCGCAGTTTTTACTACGGACAGCTGTCGGCAATTGTTGAACCGATTGCCGGGGTGATCGGTGCGGTAGCGGTCCTTTCCATGCAGCCGGTACTGCCGTACGCGCTGGCATTTGCCGCCGGTGCCATGATTTATGTTGTTGTGGAAGAAGTAATTCCCGAAACACAGCAGGATAAGTTTACCGATGTGGCAACGCTTGGCTTTATTGGCGGTTTTGTTGTTATGATGATACTCGACGTCGCACTCGGATAGGTATCACCAGTACACTATGTATATCCCCTTTTTCATATTATTTAACAAATGAAAAATCACAACACACTTGATCTCCGAAAAGATATCCTGGAGATTTTAGAACGTAGCACACAGGCAACCTCCTTGTCTGAGCTGAGTAGGCGACTGCACATCAAGTCCGAGTCAGAAGACTATGACTACCTAAAAGATGTACTGAATTCAATGTCAGCCGAAGGGATTTTGCAAAAGCATGCCCGCCGACGCTACAGTATTGCGCATCACATAACACATGAGTTTATTGGCACACTTACCTATTACCATGATAGTGCCTCCGTCCGAACAACCGATGCTTCGGCACCGCCGGTTTTGATTAAACGACAGCACCTCCACACTGCACTCGACGGTGATACCGTGCGCGTTCACATCCTTGCACCTGCACCGGGAAAGAAAATCCAGGGCGAGATACTCGGAATCATTGAACGAGCACAGCATGCCATTGCAGGCACCATTGAATTTGATGGTAGCTTTTTTTACCTTATTCCTGATGAGCCCAGATACCACATGGATTTCATGATTGCTGAGAGCAATCTGAAAGGGGCTAAGGCAGGCGACAAGGTTATTGGCCGCTTCATTAAGTGGGATAATCCCAAGGTAGCGCCTGAAGCTGCAGTTCGCGACGTTGTCGGTGTCAGCGGCAAGGCTCTGGTAGAGTTCACGGCGATACTGAAAGAGTTTAACCTGCCATCATCCTTCCCCACCGAGGTTGAAAAGGCAGCAAACGCACTGTCGGAACCGGCACTACCAATTTCCAATAACCGTGAAGATATTACCGATACACTCATCATAACGATTGACCCTGCAGATGCGCGCGACTTTGATGATGCTTTGTCGTTAACCGAACTGCAAGGAGGCGATGTAGAGCTTGGGGTTCATATTGCCGATGTGTCGCACTACGTTACCCCCGGCTCTGTCATCGATACCGAAGCACTCAAACGGGGCACCAGCACCTACTTGGTACATGCTGTTGTTCCAATGCTGCCGGAGCGATTAAGCAACAATCTTTGTTCGCTGGTCCCCAACAAGCCCCGATACGCATATAGCGTTTTCATGCGATTTACCCGGAAGGGTATGTTAAAGCACTATCGGATTACGGAGACCCTAATTGAGAGCAAGAAACGCCTAACCTACGACGAAGCGCAGTCTATGATTGACGCCGCGGTCGAGGGGTCTGGTACGCCTGTAGATCCTGTAGCTAACCTTGTTGTACGACTCCATTCACTGGCCAAAACTTTGTTTGCCCGAAGAATGAAGCATGGTGGGATCGACTTTGAAACACAGGAGGTAAAGTATCTACTCAATGAGGAGTATGTCCCGGTGAGCGCAGTTGTTAAATCCCGGACCGCGGCTACCTCCTTGGTTGAAGAATGTATGCTGGCTGCAAACCGTGTGGTAGCTGAACACGTAGAGAAACTTTCAGAATCACACAGACGCACAATACCACTGCCCTTGGTTTATCGTACTCATGGTGAGCCCGATAGTGAAAAACTTACCGACGCAGTAAGCGTGATACGGGCGCTGGGTATTCCTGTGCCTTCCGGCAAGCTCACGCCGGTACAGATTAATGCAATACTTACGGCTGTACAAGATCGCCCCGAAAAAGCAGTTGTCAACACACTCTTGCTGCGGTCGATGGCAAAAGCTGTTTATGCGGAACACAATATCGGCCATTATGGTTTAGGATTTACAGCCTACGCCCACTTCACCTCGCCAATCAGAAGATATCCGGATTTATTTGTCCATCGCATGCTCAAAGAATATGCACAGGGTATCCCCGGCGACAAACGTCTTCATCAGGTCTATGAGCAGTCTGTTTACGTAAGCGACCACAGCTCGCAAACAGAGCGGATGGCCGTAGAGGCAGAGAGAGCATCACAAAAACTTGCACAGGTCATGATTGCCCGCACCCACCTGGGCGAGCGTCACCACGGCTATGTAACGGGAGTAACGAACTTTGGGATTTTCGTTACGATCAGCACGCTGATGTGCGAAGGCCTGTTGCATATCAGAGACCTGCGCGACGATTTCTATGTTTTTGATGAGAAACGGTTCAGACTCATTGGCCGGCGTAATCGCCGGATTTTCCAGTACGGAACAGAGCTGGATATTGTTATTGCCCGCACTGACGTTGACAAGCGCCTTATCGACCTTGTGGTTGCAGACCCAGAACAGAAGTAGCAACAATTCCGTCGGTGGTTACAACCACAACCATGGTTGCCCGTGCTGCCTGGGGCGGCGTAGCAAGATACACGTCGCCGGCTACCGTGTTCAAGGCTTGCGTGTATAAACACCTGCCACTAAGGTCGTACCACGAACACCGGGCTTCGCGTGGAACTGACGCAGCAACAACAATCCCGGACTCGCGTGGCCGGACTTCGACCTGCTGATGACGTTTTATGTGTTGTGTCTGGGAAACATCGGTAACAATTGGTTGTAGTTTAAAATCCCAAATTCCCCTGCCATACGTACCAAAACGGAATATATCAAGTGGTTCGATGTAATCCACGTCCCAGTAGGTTTGGTCTGGCGCTCCCAGCGCAGTAATATCCGTCCATGTTTCTTCAACCATATCGTAAATAAAAGCTCCGGCATCTGTAGCAGCCGCAAGCCAGCGTCCGTTGGGAGTAATCGTAAGATTTAATACCAGGCATGGTGGTAAGCCTGCCAGTGGCTGCCAGTCGGTTCCGGAATTTGTACTGTGATATACGGCCGGTCCGTTGTAGCCGCTGCCACCAAGAAACACCTCTGTTGGTGACCTCTTACTTACCGCCAGAGCATTTCCGCTAAAGTAATGCCCGGGCAAATTCCTTGGAGATACCGTTGATGTCCAGGATGCTCCTCGATTGGTTGTACGCCAAAAGTACTCATCCGAGACTGTAACGTATGCATAATTATCATCTGAAGGAGCAAATGTAAGAGCGGTAATCTTCACGTCAGACTTGCCAGCAGCAAAGTCCTGCGACAATGAATCAATCGTTAGTTTCCCGTCCGTACTTGTGTACACGTAAACCCTAGCCCCTTTCGAACGGGTTCCTCCGCCAAGCCAGCATTGCTCAGGAGCAGATGGGCCAGAGGCCAATGGTGGTACCCAAAGGTGGCCCTTATGGGGGAAGTTCAGGAACTGAGGTTCCCATCCGTACTCCATATTTGGCAGGTACATTACAAATCCGGGGTACACGCAAAAAAGCGCGGTAACGCCGTCAGGACTTACCAGCGATGAGTAGTCGCCTGAAATTGTCTGTTCAAATGGTCGTGGGCCATCTGAATCTACGGTACTACGCTGAAACCCCTGGTCCTGGGATCCGGCAAGCACTACAGTAACATCATCCCGGCTGGTATAGATGCTATAGTATTGACTAACATTAAGTTTATTTAGCGATATGTTTAATACTGAATCAGCGCCGTTGAATGCCTGGTACAGCCCTCCGTCGGTGCCAATAAAGGTTATTGCATCATTCTTTGAAAGCTCAAACGACCGCACTTCAGGTATGTCGGCATGAAGTTTATGAGCAGGATTCTGATAGTATTCAGCCCACCCGTTCACCTCACGCCAGGTTACAAGCGAGGAATCGGCCGAATACGTATTCACTGCGCCAAACAACCACCCACCGTTGGTGAAGTCGTACGTAAAGGACTGCTGGTCAAACGGACGATGACGTAAACTCGAGGTATATGAAAAGGTAAGGGGCTGAAGGCTGGCCGTATAGAACATAGTGCTGTCATCATGAACCACGCCGAAACCAAGGCGGTGTTGCGACCCTGCAATCAGGACTGACCGTGCACCACCACTCCACGGTGAATTGGTTGTCAGGTTCCGGATCGTCCCATCGGGCTCAACAGCCGACAGTGTGTCACCGTGCACAAACAGTACATTACGGTGCCGGTCAGACCATACAGCACGTACACCCGAGAACCAGCGGAGTCGTTGAAATGTTTTTGCTGTATCCACACTGCGATAGAGTACGCTGTACGATCTCCAGGCAGGTCCGTAGTCCCATTCATACCCCACCGCATAGATTTCCATCCGTCCTCCGCGCACGCAGTACTCCGCTTGCGAAAAACCACCCCACCGGGTAATGTCGTCCAGGCCTTCCGGCGTTGTCCACCTACCCATTGCAGAGTTCAAAACTCGAACCGTTGGTCCACCCGACACCACAACAAGATTTTCAGAATTATCCGGCATGGTAACGTTTTTTATAAGAACAGGATCTGCGATTTTGCGGTCATCGGTTAAGCACTTCCAGTTTGCCGAATCCTTATGGCCAACCCACACCGTGCCACCAGCACCAGCAACCCAAACCCGTTTGGTAGAGTGGTCGTACTCAACGGCAACCACCCTGCCTGCCTGATTAACACTTCCAACCTCGGTCCACGTACCCGACACCGTCGTTGTTATCTCCTGTACCCCGGGCTCCTTACGTGAAAGCCTCTCATACCGCGCGTTGCGAACAGCGTTGTTCACCACACGCCAGTTATAGCCTTGGGGCACATTATGCAAATTCTCGAAATACATCTCTGCAGCTTTTCGGTGTGTTGCACCTTCCATTTGATTAGGTGCCAAAGAAGTCTGCGAGTATGCTGCTGCTGTTACAAAGCAAAAAAATAAGAAAAGCATATCCGTCAACAGTCTTGAATAAATACGAGTTAACATTGCTCAATGTACGACTACAGCGGCAAGCAAATCGTAGGCACCCACAGTCTATACAGCCCAGATTCTACCATACAGACCGGCGACTCACAGGGATTTTGATGGTGGTTCGTAGGGTTTGAAACCTGCCCTTACGGGTTCGTATGATTTACGGTGGGTCTAAAACGTGCGGGCGACTACATGGGGTCGCCCATACACGGTTTCTCGTCCACCATACAGGTTAACACAACCCGCCTGCGCAACCGAACCACACTATAAATACCGAACGGGCGGACTACGGCCCTCCGGGCCCCACCCCCACCTCCACCACCATCGTGCATCACCACCTACCACTACAGCTCGGCTGGTCGGTTGCGTTGCACAGCCTACGTAAACTACCTTAGGAATTCCGGAGCAATTGCTTTCAGGTATAGTGGGAGAATAACGGGATAGCGTGACTCCGGCCCCACCCCCCAACCCCCTCCCCAAACCCCTACGGGTTTTAGGGAGAGGGAGCCAGATTCATACATGTTTTGGTAAACAGGATGTAAAGGCGGGACGGGTTCCCGCCTCGGTTGATTGGGTTTAATTTTTTTACGGTTCATGGAGACAGCCACTACGTATAACGCCCCCCGCCCCCCATTCCTTAGATTTGCTTTTTTCAGAAACCATAGCCCCCTTCATGCTTACAATCCTGCTTGCTTCCATGCTGTTGATTGATTCTGTTTTGGTTCAGCCGGTAACGGTGACAGCTACCCGACTGCCTACCGAAGCATACCGGACCGGACGGAGCATTTCGGTTCTGACAGCTGACGATATCAATGCACTGCCGGTTCAGAGTGTGGACGAATTGCTGCGTTTTATTCCCGGTATCGAAATTCAGTCTCGGGGCCCGCTCGGTACACAGTCTGACATTTCGATTCGCGGCAGTACGTTTAACCAGGTGCTGGTAATGGTTGACGGGATGCGGGTGAACGACCCGCTTACAGGTCACTACAGTGCATACCTGCCGGTAAGTCTGGCCGAGGTCCATCACATCGAGGTGTTGCGGGGTCCGGCCGCTGCATTGTACGGTGTTGATGCTGTAGGCGGGGTTATTAACATCGTAACGCATACGTTCGCACCCGAACAGAGCAGGATGGACACAACACGTGTTATGGCTGGTATCGGAGCCGGTGAACACGGATTGTTCCACGGCGATGCGGGAGTGCTGCACATTCAGGGCAACAGCCTGGTTAGTGGTGGACTTCAAACCAATACCAGCACGGGGTTCAAAGTCACCTCAACGGATAACAACGGTGACTTCACCATGCAGACGGCATCGGCATCCGTCAGGAATTCGATTGCTGACAACTGGGAGGCTGCGATACGCCTTGGCACCGATGCCCGCGATTTCGATGCTCAGCATTATTATTCTGCCAGTACGCAAGACCAGAGCCGGGAAACAGTAACATCACTGTGGCTTCAGACAATGCTACAACATTCCGGCAGTAGCTCAAATACACGGTTTGATGTATCATACAAACGACTAACTGACAGATTCCAATTTAATCCAACATTCAGCAGTACCAATCTTCATACCACTCAAATGGTAAACTTTCTTGTTAACTCTGCACAAGAGGTTACAAATGCTATTACTTTGGGGTGGGGGTTGCAAGCAGACTACCGTGACATTAAAAGTACCGACCGCGGTAACCATAGCGCTGTTCACGGCGGAGTGTACGCAACTGCACAGCTACACATTAACAACCTGGTTGCCAATGGCAGTATTCGGACAGATGCTGACGAAAACTATGGTCTGGAGCTTACACCACAACTGAGTGCGTCGTACTCATTCGGCAGTATATCGCTGCGGTCATCCATTGCACGGGGAGTGCGGGGAGCCGATTTTACCGAGCGTTATGTAAGCCATAATCTGCCGGGAATACTCACCCCGAACAGGAACTATGGAAATCCCGATCTTGATGCTGAATCATCGTGGACGTGGGATGCCGGATTTGACTGGTATGCCGCCGCTTGGATGCACTATCACGTGTCAGTCTTCCGCAGGACGTCATCTAACCTGATTGATTATATTTTAGTAAACAGTAATACTATCGAACATCGCAACAAGCTGGCACCAGACACGACCTACTTGTATCCCGAAAACCTTGCGGCGGTAACCATTTCCGGGCTGGAAGGTGAAGTTGCAGGTCTTGTAGTTGTTGGCGGAGGTTTAACAGCCGACTATTCTGTGGGACTACGGCTTTCCGACACAAAGGCTGTGGACGGTATCATAAGCAAGTACCTGTCAACTGCCTCCCCTGTTGTGGGGTCAGCTATAGTGAACCTGAAAGTAGCCGGTACCACACTTAGCCTGCAGACTCTGTACAAGAAACATAGCGACGAATTTATGAGCACGTTGTATCCAAAGAGTCCAACAGAGTACACCATAGCCAACGCGAGCCTGCGGTACCGATTATCACCGGCAGCTGAATGTTTTGTTCTGGCCACGAATATGTTTAACACACCATACGAAGACATACCTGGCGTGGAAATGCCAGCCCGATGGATTTCGGGAGGAATAAAAGTTGCTTACTAAATGGAATAGCCAGGTTACATGCTATCAGGTGTGGAAAGCTGTGCCATTGACTGATGGTCGATCCGTACGGCATTTAAAAACCGTTTGTTGTAGTACGTACTCTCCAGCGAACTAATTGTAACGCCATACCTGCTCGAGGCATGAGCAAACAAATTATCGCCAAGGTAGATACCAACATGGCTTACCCGTACCCTGCGCCGTGTGTTAAAGAATACCAGGTCGCCAAACTTCATCTTGCTTCTGTCGCGAATTGGCATACCCACGGTGCTTTGCGACGCTGCAGTTCTTGGAAGCTCGATGCCGGCAGTTTTTTCGTACACCAGGCGAACGAACGCACTACAGTCAATTCCCTGGCGGTTAGTGCCGCCAAAGTGATACCGCGTACCCAGCCAGTCCATGATAACATTTACAATTTTCTGCTTTTCAACGCCTGCATCCGTCATCTCATGCGAATCGCCGTCCACGTAGCTCAACCACAGTGTTTTCAGCTGTTCCAGCTCGATTGTTACGTCGTCTTCAGCTTCAAGTTCAAGCAGTTCCTGTGCGTGATCGGCTTCATCTTCAGGCGATAGGATCTCAACATCAGCATCGCCATCTGTGTCTTCCGAATCACTCTGAATTGCAGCATGAACACCAGCAATTACTGTCGTTGAATCCACATATTTAAGTCCTGCCATTTTACAAAGTTGCGGACTCTGGGTGCGGAGCAGGTCAATAGCCTGACTCTTCCCCTTTACGGGATTACATGCAGATGTGCTGGCCCGACGTCGTTTAGATTTTGAGCGTTTCCGTTTGGATTTGGAGCTCACTCTGTGACTGCGACCTGATGTGTTCTTTTTCACGCTCGCTGTTTTCGATCTCACTGCGCTTACTGCGTCGGTGGGGCCGAGGACGGTGAGAGTGAACACGGTCAGGAGTATGGTACAAAGTGTGGTGAAAATTCTGTTCTTAAGCATAGGCAATATTGTGTTACTGATGAAAAGATTAAGAAGGTAAGGAGCTGCTGCTCTTTACAACATGTTCCAGCTGAAGTCGGCCTGTACCGTCAACAGTCAGTCCATGAATATTAGGCTGCGCCATTCGAATGATAACATCATGGTAGAGAAAAATCCATGGTGCCTCATCAACGATATACGTCTGCATTTGCGCATACAACGCAGAACGTTCTGCACGAGAGTATCCCGGCTTTAGTGCCTCCTGGTACAGGGAATCAAGCAATCGGTGCACCAGGTGAGTTGTATTTGGTCCCGCAGGCGACTGATTGGAACTAATAAACAACGCCATAAAGTTTTCTGCATCCGGATAATCGGCAATCCACGAGGTACGCCACAATTCAAGTTCACCGGCGCGTACCTGTGAAAGATGCTGTGGGAAGTCAACTTGTCGGAGTTCAACTGAAACACCAATTTCCTTCCACTGTTCCTGAATTGCCTCGGCTACACTGGCGGTTCGCGGATTATTTCCAAGCTGAAGAACCAGTGTGGGAAGCCCCTTACCATTTGGATATCCGGCTTTTGCGAGTAATCTGCGCGCCTCGTCCGGATTGTAATTGTATCCGGGTACGGTGCTGTCATATCCTGGTAGTGATGGTGGCAGCAGACCATGGCGGGCAGGAATACCCTTCCCGTGCAGCACGTACGCCACGATCCGGTGACGGTCGATGGCATAATTCAGTGCCTGCCGTAGCCATTTATTCGTTGCAAGGGGGCTATGGCGTGCGCCGGGTTTCGTAGTATCGAGCAGAACACCATAATATTCAACGCTCAGTGCAGGTGACCGGAAAATTTGAAAATCCGAATACCTAGGTTGCAGCTTCCCGTTTGCATCGTAAATCGTTGGTGCGATTGATGCATCAACCGACGTTACCATATCGTACCCGCCGTGCATAAACTCCAGAAACTCGCTCTTGGTATCACGAAGGAACGTAATCGTAACTCCGTCAAGCAACGGGAGCCGATCCCCCTTCCCATCCACTTTGAAGTAATTGGGATTTCTCTGTAACTGCAGAGCTACGTCCGGAACCCATTGTTTAAACATAAACGGTCCGGTTCCAACGGGGTGCTGTCCGAAGTCATCGCCATAAAAGCTTACTGCTTCATGCGGCACGATGTATCCGTACGGCATTGTAAGCAATGCCAGGAACGGTGCAAACGGTGCCGAGAGAGTAAACACGACCGTGGTGTCGTCAGGTGCGGCTACGCTTGTAATCCGGTCACGATACACCCACGCGCCGGTGCTTTTTGCGCTTCCATCGTATATGCGTTTGATACTGAAAACAACATCATGTGCAGTAACTGTTCTGGCGCCTTCGGGGTACCCTGCCGCGATAAAGCAGGTGTCGGTATGAAACCAGACATCGGGCCGGAGGTGAAATGTCAGCCGTGTACCACCAAGGCTGATCTCCCAGCTCGAAGCAATGCAGGGAGCAATGTTCAGTGAACTGTCAAGTTCAACCAAACCATTGTACAGGTGACCTGTAGCCCACACTGCCGACTGGTAGGATGCCAATGCCGGATCAAGACTCGCAATACCATCCGGTTCATTGTAGCGGAAATACGTTGTAAACTCATCCTGAATCGAAGTGCGATTGCAGGATGATAGAATGAGCATGAAGCCAAAAAACACATAAGGTGTCAGGGCTTCATTTTTTATGAGAGAATGAGCAATTGCCAAAGAACTCCGCACCAGCGTCGCCACGGACATACCATATAAACGCACAGTGCCTTTCAAACCGCTGCAAAACTCGGAATGAAAGCGGAAAGCGGCAATTAATTTTTGCTCACAGTAATGTCATGTGGGGATATGGCACCGCCATTTTGACAGTTCTCATGAGGTCTACGGTTGGTATTCGCAACTTTTCCGGTAACATCACCCTTTTCGTGTAAACTCTGCTTAGGCTGCGCTGCTGGGAGCGTAGATTACTTCCTGTAATTCGGTATTATTTCTTCTTTCAAATACTTGTAAATATTCTTTCCCTTGGGGATGGGAACAAGATGCTGGTTAACAATATACTTTTCATCGTATATCCGGTCATCTTCATCCATACCCCTGTCTTTTTCAGTTGCATTGATTAACAGGGCAGAGTTACCATCAGCGATTGACAGTATTTTTTCTCGATCAATTTCAGTAACAACTTCATCCGGAATACTACCATCATAATTATGTACTGTACAATACATCGTATCGTACTTATTAATTAATCCGTCATCAACAGAAGAATTAAACGAGCAGCCATCGCATTGATAGTTACTCTTAGTTAGCATTCCACTAAGCTCATCAACGTAGTTTGATGAAAAAAGGCTGGTGGCATGCCCGAACAGCGACTGGATTTTCGATAACCTGAGTTCATAATCCGGACTCTCATGTTTTTGGTCACCAATCCACACAAACTTCCTGGGCCCATCGTGCCGTGCGTCAGGCTCTTCTAACAGATATATTGCTCTTTGTATAGATTCCGGCTGAAACTTGTCGATAAGAATGAACGCCAACAGCTCATCATCCGGTGTTTCCTCGCTGCCTTCTCCCTCATCTTCTTCTAAATAATAATCATAATCTCTCATCTTTTTAATTTCTTTTACTTTCTCCACAGAAAACAAATCAACGCTATTCAGTGCAACTGAGCTAATCACGATATCATTATCTGCGTAGGTGCAGTAATATGCCAAGCCAACGGTTTTCTCTTGCGGACCAGATATAGTTTCTGCTGTGCCAATAGCATCGAAGTATGATATCACCAGGGTGTCACCCTTGAACCTCTGAGTAGGTAACATTTGTGGTGATAGGCAAGAGTATTTTTCCACAACTGTTTTATAATTATCACCATCGCTTACCAGTATTACAAGGCCGCCACGATTTCCGTCAATCGTATCACCTCCAATACTATAAAACACAAGATTCGTGTCATACTGCACTATCATTAAAGAATAATCAACCTTACCATCTCTGTTAAGGTCACCTCTTGATACATTTTCTAAAGTGTACCCGGATGGTACGTACCTGAGTAAATCAGCCACAGATAAATCACTACCATACACTGTTGTACCCATGAATGCAAACAGGGTAAGAATGTAACCTACTTTCATTTTTAAGCCTTTGATATGAAGAAAATACAAGGGGTGAAGCACAAGCCTATTTGTCAATACTGAAATCGCTGAAATTGTCAATCTCGCTGTACCTTATTAACGGATAATTCACTTTTTCAACACGATTTTCTATGTTGCCTTCTGTAAGCGTTCTTACCAACTCCTTGAAAGGACTGTAACCATAGCTTCTCCCAGGACTGGAGAATGAATTCCGATGGATGTTATAATACTTTAGACCTTTTAAAACTGAGATAACTGGGCTTTCACTTTCATTCCAGGATGGTTTCACGGCCTCAAGTGTCATATCCCATTGACCGATTTCCTGATTGTACAGTAAACAGCAAAAAACAAGTTTATCGTACTGTCTTCTTACCACTAGTCGACCATCATAGATGTAAAACTCACACTTGACATCAGTTCCAAGCCTATAATTCTGGTCCGAACCTTCGTCTTCCATCAATAGTTGTACATAACTACGTGTAATATTCTTCTTTTTCGAGACAACATGGAAACCTTGCTTCTCCTGAACCAGAATCATAACGTATTCATCATTACAATTAATTTGATATGCTTCGTCAGCACCACCATCCCAATATCGACCTGTTAAAATTCCGAATCCTCCAAGGTCGTCTATCATTTTAGTATCATTTTTTCTATTCTTGGTAGCACATAGGATAAATTTATCAGTATAACCATAAATCGATCCGTCGTCCCGCGGACTTAAAAGCAGAAAAGACAGTATCTTCTTCTTATCTTTTTCCCGTATCACCAACACGCAGTCGTCAACACCGTCACCGGTAAGATCGCCATACTCTTCCTGAAGTATTTCATATCCTTTGGGCACGAAGGCTTTAGGATTTTTGTTGTATACGGGCTGTTGGGCGTGGGCGGATGTTGCCGCAAGACAGGCTACCGTAAGAGTGAGTACCAGGGTCCTCATAAAAATCTCCAAAGTTCTACTTTTTGCAATTAGGGCGATATTAATTTCAGACTAGGAACTCTCTCAGTTCGCGACTGCCAGAGTTAAAAGCGACTCAATTTCTGCCAGTTCAATCTGCTTGTTTACTGCTATTTGCTTCCACCTTAGACGGAATACTTCCTCACCCGGTTGAGCGTTTTTATTTTTGTTAACTTTTATTAGTTTTTCCTTTGTTAAAAAGCGGATGCAGCATTGTGAGTCGATTCTTCCGTTCGTTAACTCACTACCATCATATGCAATAAGGGTGCAGGTGGTATCTGCGCATCTGAATGTGAAGCACCGCCGACGTGTTTGGCTGAGGCTGTATGTAATCAACAGGTCTCCGTCACTGATTTTTACGTCAAGTGTGGTTTCAGCTCCGGAATCCTGATGCATCATGGTATCCTTCCTTAAAATGCCGAGGTTTTCCGTCAGCTTTGCATACCCATTACCATTGTTTATCAGTACCACAATCCCTTCTGGTATAGTGCCATCGGTGTGCGCTGATGCCGGGGAGTCGCTCTGAACCACCAAAACGCAGTCTTCAAGACCATCTCCATTCAGGTCGCCGTACACCTCTTCCGCAACAACGTAGTGCTCCGGAAGGAACGACCTCAGGTGTTGAACTCTTCTCCCGCTGGCATAGAGAGTAGCTGTTGCGATAAGAAGAATGAGACCATAACGTATCTGCGTATGCATACTATCACATCATCATGGCGGCTGCTACCGACAGCAGTCCGGGCGCTCCCACTTTGTACCACGCAGGTTTGCCATCCGCACTTGTACGTCAACACGGCGCACCCAGTCAAGCCGGCGGTAGTCGTTATCTGCATCTACACCATAAGCTTTATACTTTGGAATTACCGATTCATCAACATATTTCCCCTCGGCAAGAACGATTACCCTGGCCTGGGCTATCCGTGCATCAAACTTCCTGCCGTCTGTTACATCGGTTGGCGTAAGCACAAGCCCCTTTCTCCTCAGTTCCTTAAACAGCGAATCCTGCTCCAGCACTTTGTACACTTCCTGATAACCGTAATAAGCACGAAGTTTCGAGAGCGTATCGTTGTCTTCTCCTACCAGCGATGCTCCCGGTTTTATCTGAACAAGCCTGGCGGGTTCGATCTGGTTGGTTGATTCGTTGTAGGTTGTTGAGATATAGGAAACTGCCGAGTCGGATATAAAGCTGCCGGTGCGGATCGGACGATAGTCCGAAAATGCCTGCATTGATATCAGCAGTTTTGCATTTGGGTTTACACTATCGGCATTCCAGAATTTACGAAGCGTGATTCCCGCACGGGTGCAAAGCGAATCGATGTTCCGGTCGATCAGCTTTGCCTTAACGCGGTACTCTTCACGGCGCCGCTCTAGTCTTGGCGAGACCGCCGTCGGATCGCTGCCACCCCAGTAGCTGTTCCGGTAGTGCAGTTCTATCCATGGCGATCCCTTAAGGTCACCACGACGCAACCGGTTCATGTGACGATGGTACCCCGCTGTTGTGTTGACCTCCCAGAATGCTGTCTGGAAGTACGGAACGTTTTCCGTGCTGTCGGGTCCCTGGAACACTTCTACGCATAAGGGGGCTATGTCGTACACGGGATCCATGAAAATGGTATCATTAATGACAACATCTTTTTCCGACACAACGATGGTAATAGGCTTTTTTGCCGACCCGGCACTGGGAATTCGCTGCTCCGATGCCGAAACAATGGTTGTATCGTACGATGCATTTTTAACAATGACATCTCGCCAGCGTTTCACCTTTGTGTGTGTAGGCGGTGGCAAACTGTCAACAAACGTCAGCGAATCGGTGACGATCACAAGTCTGCGCTGATCGGTAATTTCAATTTGATACGACTTGTTCTTATACTTTGCCGGCAGAGTTGTCTGATATACTGCAAGCGTGTCCCGGTGAGGAACAATTCTCCTGACCTTGATCGGCGGGTTCTGTATTACCGTATCCTTCATATACTGCTCTCTCCGCTTGGTATCCGGCAGTGGTGTAGCCGTAACAAATTCACCGGTATAGCCCGTAATGATTGGCAAGGTTTCCTTGCACGGTTGTGCGAAGAACGACGACTTGCCGAAGGCTGAGATTGACACTTCCTGCCCGATTCGTAACGAAGATGACGGAATCTTATATGTCCGTTTCGAACAGACAGAGTCGGCAATCATCCGGTTATCAACCTTCAGTGAGATTGCCCCCTGCTGTACCGACATATCTTTTTTCTCCCGGTTTATCAGGGTAACCGTGTATGTGATATTGCCCGGCAACGGCTTTGGAGGTTCTTGCACCGGAGGCTTCTCGATCTTTGGCGGTTCCTCCTTCACAATTTGAACCGGCGGTTCTTCGCAAAGAAGGTTAACTTTCAGCCGGTAGATGTCCAGGCCGCCAAACCCTTGGGCCTTAGCCGCTTCCGGCTTTGTGGCGCTGAACCTGTCGGATGAAAAGAACAAATCCTGTGTCTGTGATGTCTTGTGCGGGTATGGAACGAACGGAAACAGTTCGGCGAAGTCGGTATTAATTTCAGACGGAGTGTTTGAAAGCCTGGTCACCGATTTCACCGTAACGTTTTTTGCAACCCAGTCAATCTTTAACTCGGCATCGTAAATATCGTACGAGCCACCTCGGTTCGAGGCAAATAACAGGTGCGGCGTATAGTCGGCACAGAAGATAAACGGCGAGTACTCGTTGCTATCGGAGTTTATTGTTTTTGCGGGACCGAAACCTGAGAGGTTTACCGGTTTACTCCAGACGCTGTCGGTTACCGACCGGAAGCTAACCCACAGGTCAGCATTGCCTACAATTGCCCTACCGCCTGGTGTTGTATGCGTTACACCCTGGTAGGGGGCTGAGTACCCGGTGTTGCCGGAATACCTATCAGAGCTGAAGATGAGAATTTCCATGTTCCCATGTCTGGCAATCGCCGGATGCGCATCCCAGGCTTCGGAGTTTACTGCATCGAGACTGCGGACAACTCCGGCTGATGAAATTTCAAACAAGTCACTGCCGCCGTGGATACTTCCGGCAGTGTTGAGAACAGCCGACAGACGTTTGCCCGGAGCGGCCGAGACTGCAAAAACCGTAGAGCCGCGCTTTGTTGCATCAACGCCCGATGCGGTTCCGGTATTCCGAACCAGATACGGAGGCAGTGCCCATACGGTGTCGATCTTAGCAGCCGTAGTATCATCCGACGGCAGATACTCCATACCAACTACTTTAAGAACTTCCCTGCCGTCAACTTTCGACGTAAACGTCAGGGTACTGTTTCCGTGCGTCGTAGTCGTTCCCGGAGCAAAGTCATCCTGTGGTGTATTCACCGAGCGCCCTAATAAGCCGGCAGGCCGGCTTCCAAACTGGGAAGCTCCATCCTGAGGTGCAGTGTACACGGTAAAGGGTGAACACAGTACACCTATAGCTACTGCAATCAACACACCAGCATAAGTCTTATTTCGTACAATCATAACAACCGTAGCTCTCAGAGAATTTGAATGTTAAGCGTCGTATATACGGAGGAAGCGTACCCTGCCCTATCGAGGTAACCAAAACAAAGAAGCTCATCGAGTTTTCAGCCTTGTAGTAGAACCAGTCACCCTCTCGCAAAGCCACCTGGTAATATTCGATGTCGGCTGATTTTGACCATTTTACCGGAGGCAGGGGCTGTCCATGCGAGTCAGTAGGCCAGTTTGCCGGGAAGGAATAGGCTGTGGGTGCATTGTTAAGATCAGTAACAGTTATCTGATATGATGAACCTGCTACCATCGGAGTTGTGGTTCCGTATTTAACTGCCTGAGCGTCGAGGAAGGAACAGACTGAGCTTCCGGACGGTACAAAGCTGGTATCGATAAATCGTTCTATCTCGCTTGCAAACACATGGGCGTCATCGGTGTGAAGTGCTGGCAGCTGGGGCAGACGATGCATTTTCCCTTTCATTCGCACAAAGGCAGTACCACTGACAAGATCAATTGAATCAACAACAAAGTCACCAGCTATCATGGAATTCGGCGGAGCAAGAAACCGATAATTCGTTTTCAGTCCGCGAAGTGGATAGTGATATTCAGTGAACTCCCAAACCCCCTTGGAGAATCGCTCATCATTTGGAAGGCTGCCCGATGACTGATCGTGCAACGGGAAGCTGTATGTTGCAATATTGAATTCCGGGGAAGGGGCTGTCCCCAGGTACGCACTGTTAAATTCTGCTATTGTAGCTTCACGTACAATTGGGAGCGTGGTAGGAAGTATTGGTTCGGGCTCGAAACAGCAGCATGCGGTGAGGGCACAGGAAACAGCACCAGCAATCAGTAAACTAAAACGTGATTTCATCATTAATACATCACTCCTATTCGTAGTTGGAACTGACTGATGCGCCGGGTGTCAGGGACATTGCTAAAGCCTATTCTGGCATACGAGTCGCCAACGGCAATGCTGCGGTACCCCAGGTCCAGCTCAAGGTCAAGCAAACTGCTGATTGGCATGTCAAAGCCTAAACCAAACCCGAAGGTTACCGGGAATGCCCAGTTTACGCCTAACGCACCGTTCGTATTCGCATCCCGAAGTGTGGCTGTACAATCATTACAACCAGTATTTAGTGCCATCGAAGCAGCGTTTTGGGTTGCTGCGTCCACCGCTACACCCAGCTCGCCGTAGATATACGGCTTAATACACCCACCAAAGAAATCTAAAGCAGGCTCACTTCGCCGGCGCTCAAGTATTTGTTCGTTTACAATTGAGTCACGCTGCCATCGGTAAACGTCGCCCTCGGGATCATTGATCCCCGGTGCGGGAGTTCTGCGCTGGACAACAGGCGATTCATCACGCGTTGTCCGGGCACCGCTGTGTATGTGAGGTTCACTCGATTCGGACGACTGTTGATCCGGGCACCGAATTTCGACATTGTTGCTATACCGAATTACCGTACCAGCAGTGTGTACCGATGCCTGTTCCTGAATAGCATCACGTGGCACATTGTCGAAGCCTACCAGGTACAAACGCTGCGTAAGCAGTACCAGTGGCCGCAGCGATGTTGCTATACTGTCAAGCTTCCTGTTGGTTAACGTAATATCGCCGGCATTAACTGTAGAGATACCGGTTGATAATGTTAACCCTGTTACCCATTTACGATGAATACCCCACCGGTATCCTGCAAAAACATCGGCACCGGCACCAAGTTTTCCTTCCGAGACGGCCTGATTACCATCGGAAAATACCGAGCCGCGCAAAAGAGCTGCAAGGGCAACGTTGCTGTACTCACGACTGGAGCAGCTTGAACTTAGCTGCAGGCCCAGCTCGAACGGCATACAGCCACAATCCGACTCCTCGGGCGCTTCCGCACCAGCACACGGATCCCGGTTAATCGGTACCTGTCGCACGTGCGGTATTCCCTTGGTAATATGAAACGATTCAACAAGATTGATTCCGTTGTTCGAATCGGTCTGCATCCCCGGAAAGAGCGCAGGCAGAAGCTCGATGTCGCGCAGTGGTATGGCAAGGCGTCCGCTTACCGGTGTTGCGGAATACAGATCCCGGAACACCCACACGGTATCCACTACCCGGTTGTGCTCGTCCCGTACGATCATAACCTCGTCCACGATACCTCGAAGCGTTCTACCGTCACGGCTTACAGAGCCCCCTGAAAAACGCAGGTACTGGGCTGAGGCTTCTGGTTTAATACGCACTGCATCCTCGTAGTCCGGAAGGCTGACCCTTGATTCTTGCTTCTCTGGTAGCGATGCGCAGCCTGCCAACAGTAGTACAGTGATAAGTGATAGAATACCGTAAACTCTCATTGCCTACCTCCGCCAAGTGGCAGATTAAACTGCACGATACCAGATAGTACCCCCAGACCCGGTACGTCGGAGTCGCCAATAACATTATGTGCCGAATAGCGCACCGCCAGGGTTAAAAACCAGGAACAACACGGGTTGTCGTAATTAACCAAATAACCGATTTCTGCTGTTACCGGAAGGCCGACTGCCCTTTGGTCCTCCGAAGTGGAAACAACCGTCACCCCTGTTCCTACGCTTCCGTACAAGGGTACCGATGTAACCCCCCACGGGAACCATCGTAAGGCTGCCTGAACGCTGTAGGTTTCGGGATATGTTGTCGTGATCGCGGTAACGGTATCTTCAATCAGGTAGTTACCATACTGCAGCTGGATCACCGGCCAGATATTGCAGTACCGGTGTACTCCAAACAGGGCCTCACCATGCAAAGCCAGATTGCTGATGCCTGAATAATTCTGTGTTGGGTTTCCGGCGCCTAAGCCAAGACCTATGAATTCCTGTGCATGCGCAGTGTTCCACACCGCACCTAAAAGTAGGAACCCTGCCGAAATGATACCAATGTATATATTGTGAATTCTAACCCTGTATCCGTGCTTCATTGACACCCACTAATTCATGATGTACAACAATGTGAAGTCGATAACTACGACTATAATTTCAACGCCCTCTGCTCCAAATCCGTACTCGTTGTGTTGTGCTATGCCCTCTGTCACACCTACATATCTTATTTCAACAGACAACGTTAATGATAAGTGAAGACAATACAAGGATGAAAAAAGTAGTATTTGCCGCAGGAGCATATTGCTTAAATACAAAACACTAACGACCAGGCATTCAGCCATGATACCGCTGGCTGCATTGACTGTATGCCGTTTTCTGTTGGCATTAACTGTTATCTTCTTCCGCCGGTCTATCTGTGTACAATGTACGCCGACAGCTCCTGCACTATCTTGCATTCATTTAGTGTTGTTGCACCGATACCTGAAATATAGATTGACCAACATACTATTAATTCTTAATATTTTGATATTGATTTTAATTTTATTATTATTTACTTGTTGACTGTTGAATGAATTGAATGTCAGCACGGGTATATGACTCTGCTGCACAGTCTGCACGGTTTGCACAGCCTTCGCAGTTTGCACAGTTTATACACCACAACCTCCTAACCGAACGTCCAAGACTGTTGGGCTTCTATGCCCTTACCCAGCCACAGGCAAAAGCCCCTTGCCCATGGTACACACAGTGCAGCCGACACCGCATCGGCTCTGACGGCATCACCGTAACTGTCTCTGTACTATTTGGTAGAATTAACGGCCAGTTTTCACTAATTTCGCCGTCCTTTTTTTTAATCCTCCGGCATTTGGTTATGCCGGCAGACTTTTAAAAAGCACTTTATCCATCACATCCTTCATTGAACAGACACGACGTTATTGTCAGGGTTGCTGCCCCGGCCGACGCACACTACAGCTATATCATCACCAGCGAAATGGAAGCCTCGGCGGCTGCACGGGGCACCGGTATTGCAAAGCGATCACCGGAATACATTGAGAAAAAGATGCATGAAGGGAAATCCGTAATTGCCGTTACTAAGGCGGGAGTATGGGTGGGATTCTGCTATATCGAAACCTGGGGACACGGTGCTTATGTGGCCAACTCGGGACTAATCGTGGCGCCGGAGTACCGGCAAACCGGTGTGGCAAAGGCAATCAAGGAACGGGTGTTTGCCCTCTCCCGTGAGAAATATCCGGCAGCCAAGATCTTTGGTTTGACCACGGGGCTGGCGGTGATGAAAATCAACAGCGGACTGGGATATAAACCGGTTACATATTCAGAGCTAACGCAGGACGATGAGTTCTGGAATGGCTGCAGGAGCTGCGTTAACTACGATATCCTGATGAGTAAGCAACGAAAGAACTGCCTGTGTACGGCCATGCTCTTCGATCCCAATGCCAGGGTTGAACCAACCGAGACCAGGAAATTCTTTAATGAAAACCGTCTGGGCCTTGATCGCTTGCTGCGTTTTAAGCGCTGGAAGTTCCTTCAGCATCTGTTTGAGACACAGGAATAAACCGGATTATCCGGTAGGCTGTGGCTTCGTTAGATTACAACACCGGCTGTTGTTCAGCTTTTCATTCAACAGGAGAACTGATGAAGAAGAAAATTGTACTCGGGTTTAGCGGCGGCCTTGATACGTCGTACTGCGCAAAATACCTGAGTGATACCTTGGGGTACGAGGTACACAGCATAACTGTGAATACAGGTGGCTTTTCGGAAGCAGAAACCCGGCAAATTCAGGAGCATGCGTACGCTCTTGGCGTAACATCACATACCACGGTCGATGCTGTTCATGACTATTACAACAGGATTGTGCGATTCCTTGTTGCCGGTAATGTTCTCAGGAACGGAACCTATCCGCTTAGCGTATCCGCTGAACGCTTAGTGCAGGCTCTGCATATTGCAGAACACGTAACCAGGCTGAAGGCAACGGCGGTAGCACACGGCAGCACCGGCGCGGGTAACGACCAGGTCCGGTTTGACCTTGTCTTCAGAATTATGATTCCGGAAGCCGAGATCGTAACGCCAATCAGGGACTTGAATCTGCAGCGAAGTGCCGAGATTGACTACCTGAAGTCACACGCCATCGAAATGAACTACCAGAAGGCGGAATATTCAATTAACACCGGTTTATGGGGTACAAGCGTTGGCGGCAAGGAAACACTGTCATCGCTGGGCATGATCCCCGATGATGCATGGCCTACTCCCATTACATGCACCCAGCCACAAACGGTTCAGCTGGGTTTTGAAGAGGGCCATCTTACACAGATCAACGGTGTAGCATACTCGCACCCGGTAAACGCAATTCAGGCTCTTCAGAAGCTGGCTGGTCCGTACGGTATTGGCAGAGACATCCATATTGGTGATACCATTATTGGCATCAAGGGACGTGTGGCGTTCGAGGCGGCTGCACCGGTTGTAATCATTAAGGCACATCATACACTTGAGAAACACGTCCTCTCGAAAGATCAGCTCCTGCTAAAGGATCAGCTTGCAGCATGGTACGGCACCTGGCTGCACGATGGCAGAATTCTGGATCCGGTGATGCGCGATATCGAAGCGTTCCTTGTTTCTACCCAGCACTGCGTTACCGGTACAGTGCACGTTGAACTGCATCCACGCACCTTTGTCATCCTTGGAATTGAATCGCCGTTCGACCTCATGAACACGACGTTTGGTACCTATGGCGAGCAGAATACATTGTGGACTGGTGAGGATGTAAGGGGCTTTACCAGGATTATGGCAAACTCTGGAATGATACTGCAGCACATCAAAAACCAGAATAATACATAGGATTGTTTATCAACTTGTTTTACGAATTAAAGTCGTGGTTTTGGCATAATGACAACATCAACACTCAAGGCAGGAATCATCGGCGCTGCCGGCTATACTGGTGGCACTCTCCTGCGTTTGCTTCTTCAACACCCGTATGTACATGTTGCGTACGCCCACAGTACCACCTACGCAGGCATGCCCGTAACAGCCGTACATCAGGACTTGCTGGGCGAAACGGAACTTCTGTTTTCTAATAATGGTTACGGCGGTGCCGACGTGGTCTTCCTGTGCTTGCCGCACGGGAAGTCTCGAGAATTTCTAACGTCTGCAAACCTGCCTGACTCCGTTTCCATTATCGATCTATCGAACGATTTTCGATTGGCAGGGCAAAACGAATATGTCGGACGTCACTTTACGTATGGGTTGCCGGAACTAAACAGATCGGCACTGCAGAATGCTACGGCCGTGGCAAACCCCGGCTGCTTTGCTACCGCCATTGTGCTTGGACTTCTTCCACTGGCACGGGTCGGACACTTGACCAACGTATATACGACCGGGATTACCGGCTCTACCGGTGCGGGGCAACAGTTGTCGGCTACATCGCATTTCAGCTGGCGGTCGGGCAACATCCAGGCATACAAGACTCTTCGTCACCAGCACCTTCCTGAGGTCCGCGAATCATTGCAAACAGTAGCAGGATCCGGCTGCCCTGCCATCCATTTTATTCCATGGCGTGGCAACTTTACCCGTGGAATTTTCGTGAGCTCACAATTGCAGTGCGAAATGCCGTTCCACGAGATCAGTTCACTCTACGCTGACTTTTATCGCGACCATCCGTTTACCGTAGTAAGCTCCGACGCCATTCACCTAAAACAGGTGGTTAACACCAACAAGTGTGTTATTCAACTGGAACACGTTGAGTCACAGTTAGTGGTACATACGGCAATCGACAATCTTATTAAAGGTGCCTCCGGGCAGGCCGTACAAAACATGAACCTGATGTTTGGTTTGCCTGAAACTTCCGGTCTGAAACTTCTGCCTGTTGCATTGTAACCATAGCCCCTTTCCCAATGACGTATTCTCAGCACATTTTCGGATATGCATCATGACGATGTTCAACGTGTATCAGCTTGTTAACCGCAGCATCATCCGCGGCAGTGGTTCGTATGTGTGGGACGATACCGGACAGAAGTACCTTGACCTGTACGGAGGCCATGCCGTTATCAGCATCGGACATGCTCATCCGCATTGGGTACAGCGCATAACACATCAACTGCAGACGTTACCATTCTACTCAAATTCTGTGATCATTCCATTGCAGACTGAGCTTGCACACGCCCTGGGTACGATCTCCGGCAAGGAAGACTACCAGCTTTTCATGAGTAATTCAGGTGCCGAAGCAAACGAAAATGCACTGAAACTTGCCTCGTTTCATAACGGCCGGGACACCGTAATTGCATTCCGTGGATCGTTTCACGGACGCACCTCGCTTGCCGCTGCTGTTACGGACAATGCCTCAAACAGAGCTCCGGTTAATTACGCCGGTAATGTTATTGTTCTGCCATTTAACAACATTCAGGCCACTGAAGCCTGCTTCCAAAACAACCGCGATTCTATCGCTGCCGTCATCGTAGAAGGCATTCAGGGCGTAGGTGGCATTCATTCCGCTACTGCCGAATTTCTGCACAGCCTTCGTACACTCTGCACGCGCCACAATACCGTGCTCATCGCCGACGAAGTTCAGTGTGGCTTTGGCCGTACCGGTAATTTTTTTTACTTTGACCGTGTAGGTGTCACCGCTGACATCTACACCACAGCAAAGGGCATGGGAAATGGGTTTCCGGTAGCCGGTACCATTATCTCCCCCAACATCCGGCCACGGTACGGCATGCTTGGCACCACCTTTGGGGGTAATCCCCTTGCATGCACGGCTGCGCTGGCGGTGCTTGAAGTGCTTCAGGCCGAGCACCTATTGCAGAATGCAACCAATATCGGCACACGATTGCAGCAACAGCTCCGGCAAGTTCCCGATATTCAGAATGTAAGGGGCTCTGGTTTAATGATAGGGTTCGATGTTCCTGATTCACTGCGTCACCTGCGCAATACCCTTCTCACCAATCAAAAGATTTTTACCGGGTCGGCCGGCACGAATACACTTCGGCTACTTCCGGCACTGTCACTTACAATGCACGATGCCGATGACTTTATTCTCGCATTAAAAACTGAGCTCCGCAACGGCACTCATTCGGTGCCACGTAATTCAAATAATCCTGATGCAGTACAATGAAGCAATTCCTCTCGGTTCACGATTTGGTTTCTGCCCACACTCCCGATACGCAGTCGGCTATTGATACATTTATTGACAAAGCACTTGCACACAAAGAAAGTCCGTTATCACACCATGAAATCGGCAGGCATAAAAAACTTGGCTGTTTGTTCATGAACCCAAGCATGCGTACCCGTCTGAGCACACAGATTGCTGCATCAAACCTTGGAATGGACGTGATTACGATTAATGCATCGCAGGACGGCTGGGCGCTTGAGTATAACGCAGATGCAATCATGAACGGAACCACGGTAGAACATATCATGGATGCAGCCCCAATTCTTGGAGCGTATTTTGACGTGTTGGCTGTTCGCTGCTTTCCTTCGTTAACTGATAAGCAGGCAGATGATGCCGACAGCATACTGAACAGTTTTGTGCAACACTGTGGCATCCCCATTGTCAGCCTGGAAAGTGCCACACTGCACCCGCTTCAAAGTTTTGCCGATGTAATCACGATTTCGGAATCGCTCCGGCAGCATCCGTGGCCTAAGCATACGCCAAAGGTCGTCCTTTCCTGGGCGCCCCACATGAAGGCAATTCCGCACAGTGTTGCCAATAGCTTTGCGCAGTGGATGAATGCCTGGGGCAAAGCCGACTTTGTGATTACTCATCCTCCCGGATACGAGCTGAACAACCGGTTTACACAGAACGCTGTTGTTACGCATAATCAGGAAGAGGCACTGCAGAATGCTGACTTTGTTTATGTTAAAAACTGGAGTGCGTATCGTGACTATGGCAGCATTCTGAGCACTGACCCCTCGTGGATGATTACAAACACACATTTGCGGAACACCAACAATGCCAAGGTGATGCACTGTTTGCCTGTGCGCCGGAACGTAGAATTATCTGCCGAGGTGCTGGACAGCCCGTCATCCCTTACCACACTCCAGGCTGTAAACCGCGTCTGGGCAGCACAAACGGTATTGTCAGAAATCCTTACCTTAGCCAACCAATGATAAATAGCCCCGTGCCCAAGCCCCCTTCCACCAGTGCCAAGCTACCATTGACGATAGTTAAAATCGGTGGATCGGTCATTGAAGATGCTGAGCGGTTGACGAGCTTTGTTAGCTACTTTGCGAATGTGAAAGGGGCTAAGATTCTTGTACACGGCGGGGGGATATTGGCTAACCAGCTTGCCGAACAACTTGGCATTCAGCAGCAGATGGTTGACGGTAGGCGAATTACCGATGCCGAGACTCTAAAAATCGTTACCATGGTTTACGCTGGTTTCATTAACAAGACGATTGTTGCAAAACTTCAGTCAGTGCACTGCAACAGTATTGGTATTTGTGGTGCCGACGCATCGGGGATCGTGGCGCACAAACGAACCGGCACCGCAACCAACTACGGTTTTGTAGGTGATATCGACTCCGTTGATGCCGCGTTTTTTGATCGTTTGCTTTCACAGAATCTAACTCCCGTAATTGCGCCAATCACGGCTGACACAAGCGGACAGCTTCTGAACACCAATGCCGATACTGTTGCCCGTGAGGTTGCCGTTGCGCTGCGTGGTATGTACGTCACAACCCTGGTGTTTTGTTTTGACAAGCCCGGAGTGCTTCGAAACCCGGATGATGGCGCTTCCGTGATAAGCGTCCTTGACTACCACACCTATGCAAATCGAACCCGTAGCGCGAAGACTGACCCGCCCCTTTTGATTTCGGCAGGGATGATCCCCAAGCTCGACAACGGATTTCATGCGCTGAGAGATGGTGTTGCGTGTGTTCGTATCGGCAGTGCAGACAGTATGAATGATGTACTAAGCGGACATTCCGGAACAGAGCTGGTGTACTATGGACAATAACATCACACATCATGTTAGCAGTGCCATCAGCCTGCTTCAGCAGCTTATTGCTACACCCTCATTCAGTGGCAGTGAGAACGATACTGCCGAACTCATTGCAGCATATCTGGTCACCTCCGGTGTACAGGTACGCAGACACGATAACAACGTTTGGGCAGTTAACAAAAATTATAACCCGGCCAAGTCCACACTGCTCCTGAATTCACACCATGATACCGTGCAACCCAACTCCCAGTACACCATTGACCCGTTCGAACCAACAATTGCCGACGGTAAACTTTTCGGACTTGGCAGTAACGATGCCGGTGCTTCGCTAGTAGCCCTAATAGAAACATTTTTACATTTTTATCCAGCCAACAACCTCCGGTACAACCTCGTAATTGCTGCGACGGCCGAAGAAGAGATTTCCGGTAAACACGGCGTTGAATCAATTTTACCACTCATTGGTCCGATAGACTGTGCAATTGTTGGCGAGCCCACCCAAATGCAAATGGCGGTTGCCGAACGCGGTCTTATGGTGCTTGACTGTATTGCAACCGGGCGCGCTGGGCATGCAGCCCGCAATGAAGGTATCAATGCAATTTCCCTGGCAGTGCGCGATATTCAGTGGTTTCATTCATACGCCTTCCCCAAGGTATCGGACCTCCTTGGCCCGGTACGAATGACGGCCACCATCATTAACACTCCGAACACCACCCACAATATCATTCCGGACACCTGCAATTATGTAGTGGATATCCGCGCCAACGAATTGCACAGTTTTGAGGAAATCCTTACAACAATCCGCTCATCGGTGCAAAGCACCATTTCTCCGCGCAGTACACGCCTCCGGTCAACCATCATTTCTGCTGACCACCCGCTTGTTTGTGCTGGACAGGCAATCGGGCGTACCGCTTATGGATCACCAACAACATCTGACAAAGCACTGCTGCCGTGTCCGGCACTCAAGATTGGACCCGGTGACTCAGCACGAAGTCATACCGCCAACGAATTTGTATTTACTGACGAAATTGCCAGCGGCATTGAGATGTACATACGCTTATTAGAGCAACTGTTATGATCACTATCTTGTCACTGTATCAGCATTACATGGAGAGAATACCATGAAACTCTGGAAGAAAGACACTGATTCCACAACTGAAGTTGACATGTTTACTGTTGGCAATGACCGCGAATTTGACATGGATTTGGCGCAGTATGACATCCTTGGATCAATAGCCCACGTTATGATGCTGGCACATGTACACCTCATCCCGGAATCCGAAGCACAGACACTTATCACTGAGCTCCGGAAGATTTACCGGTCAGTAACATCAGGTAGTTTTTCAATCAGTCCGGAATCTGAAGATATTCACTCTGAAATTGAGCTGCTTCTAACACGCTCACTTGGTGCCATTGGAAAAAATATTCATACAGCCAGAAGCAGGAACGATCAGGTTCTTGTTGACATCAAGATGTACCTGCGCAGCAAACTTGAAGCCCTTGTGTATTGTATTCATGATCTCTTTACTCAACTTCAGCAACTCAGTGAACAGCACAAGGATGTTTTGCTGCCCGGTTACACCCACCTGCAGCTTGCTATGCCATCATCGTTTGGCTTATGGTTTGGCGCATACGCCGAGAGTTTTACCGACGATGTTACCACACTTGTTGCGGCATATAATGTATGCAACCGTAATCCATTAGGCTCAGCTGCCGGCTACGGATCATCATTCCCGATTAACCGTACACTAACTACCGAACTCCTTGGTTTCGAAGGCATGAACACTAACGTAGTGTACGCACAGATGAGCAGGGGAAAAACTGAACGCATTGTGGCGATGGCCTTGGCAAATGTTGCCGACACGCTGGCAAAGCTGAGTATGGATGTTTGTCTGTTCATGAGTCAGAATTATGGTTTTGTGAGTTTCCCTGCCCATCTAACCACTGGTTCCAGCATTATGCCTCACAAAAAGAATCCTGATGTCTTCGAGCTGATACGTGCACGGTGTAACCGGATAAAAAGTCTGCCCAACGAAATCATGATGATGACAACCAACCTCCCGTCAGGCTATCACCGTGACTTGCAGCTTATTAAGGAACACGTATTCCCTGCCTTTACTCAGCTAACTGACTGTTTGAGCATGGCAAAGCTGATGTTTACGCATATCACCGTTACGCCGCCCAACCTTTCCAGTCCACTCTACCATCACCTGTTTAGTGTAGAAGAAGTGCACAAACTCGTTGGCCAGGGTGTCACCTTCAGAGATGCCTACGTGCAGGTTGGCAGAGACATTGAGAGCGGCGAGTACGCACCCCCGTCAACCGTCAACCATACCCACGAAGGCAGTATCGGCAACCTTGGAACAGCAGCTATACGGCAGCACATGGACACCCTTCTCCACTCCTTCCCCTTTGACACAGTCAGCCAGGCACTCAATACACTGATTACTCCGGAGTAAGAGCCTCCGATTCATGGTATTGTTTGTGATGTTTCGTATGGGCGAGCACACGCGGCAGGCATTGTGTTCAACGTTGATTCGTGCGGGCGTGTTTCCCGCCCCTACGGTTTTGTGTGTTGTTGGGTGTGTTTCGTGCGGGTGACTACGTGGAGTTGCCCCTACGGCCCCACCCCCCGACCCCCTCCCCAAACCCCTTCGGGCTTTAGGGAGGGGGAGCCAGATTTATCAGATGTATGCAACGTACTGGACGTCGGGACGCACGGCCGTGCGCCCGAAATAAACAGACACATCTGTTCTTATCGCTTTTATCGTTTCTTATCGTTTTATTGCGTTTTATATGGTGTTTCGTACGGGCCACCACGTGGGGTCGCCACTACGGCCCCACCCCCGGCCCCCTCCCCAAACCCCTTCGGGCTTTAGGGAGGGGGAGCCGGATTTATCAGATGTATGCAACGTACTGGACGTCGGGACGCACGGCCGTGCGCCCGAAATAAACAGACACATCTGTTCTTATCGTTTTTATCGTTTCTTATCGTTTTATTGCGTTTTATATGGTGTTTCGTACAGGGCGACCACGTGGGGTCACCCCTACGGCCCCACCCCCGGCCCCCTCCCCAAACCCCTTCGGGCTTTAGGGAGGGGGAGCCAGATTTATCAGATGTATGCAACGTACTGGACGTCGGGACGCACGGCCGTGCGCCCGAAATAAACAGACACATCTGTTCTTATCGTTTTTATCGTTTCTTATCGTTTTATTGCGTTTTATATGGTGTTTCGTACAGGGCGACCACGTGGGGTCGCCCCTACGGGTGCCTCCCCGGCCCCACCCCCGGCCCCCTCCCCAAACCCCTTCGGGCTTTAGGGAGGGGGAGCCAGATTTATCAGATGTATGCAACGTACTGGACGTCGGGACGCACGGCCGTGCGCCCGAAATAAACAGACACATCTGTTCTTATCGTTTTTATCGTTTCTTATCGTTTTATTGCGTTTTATATGGTGTTTCGTACAGGGCGACCACGTGGGGTCGCCCCTACGGCCCCCTCCCCAAACCCCTTCGGGCTTTAGGGAGGGGGAGCCAGATTTATCAGATGTATGCAACGTACTAGACGTCGGGACGCACGGCCGTGCACCCGAAATAAACAGACACATCTGTTTTTATCGTTATTATCGTTTTTTATCGTTTTATTGTGTTTTATATGGTGTTTCGTGCGGGCCACCACGTGGGGTCGCCACTACGGTTATACATTGTGTTCAGCGCTGATATGTGCAGGCGCGTTTAGGGAAGGGTTGGTGGGAGACAGCACGCGGGGAGGGGGCGAAGAATGGTGTGAGCGCACCGTTATGCGCGGTTCATCTCCTAGACGTTTGCCTTGGACGGTGGTTCGATACCCGAGCCCGCCGTAGGTCGAATGACTCGGGAGGCACATAGTCACCGTTCCATCATATTGTAGTTTTGCTCATTAATCAACTACGACACACAATGAATTCATCTACTTCACCACACATCACGGTTGAAATCTGGAGCGACGTCGTTTGTCCGTTTTGTTATATCGGCAAGAGGAATTACGAAGCAGCAGTTGCCGAGTTCGGTCATCCTGAAGCAATCACGACCACATTTAAAAGTTTTCAGTTAGAGCCCGACTTCAGGCAGGACCCTGCTAAGCCGTATAACTTAACCGAAGGTCTTACACTCAAGTACGGTCGGCCCGTCGAAGAAATCATCGAGATGCAGCAGCGCATCGTCAACACTGCAAAAACCGCCGGTCTGGAATTTAATTTCGATACAGCAATCACCTTTAACACATTCGATGCACACCGGCTGATTCATCACGCAGCCGGTAAGGGGCTTGGGCAGACCCTTATCGAACAACTGTTTGCATCGTACTTCACACTCGGAAAAAACCTAGGCGACAACACTGTACTGGCAGCAACAGCAGTAGCATCGGGGCTCCACGCAACAGAAGTAAACGAAATACTGGCCGGCAACCGGTACACCGACAACGTACTGGCCGACATCACCGAAGCCGCCGACTTAGGAGTGACCGGTGTCCCCTTCTTTGTTTTCAACCGCACCTACGCCGTAAGCGGAGCACAGCCAAAGCAGGTGTTTTTGGATACTATTAAGAAGGTTTACTGATATCTCTCTCGCTCTTATCAATCTGTTTATTGCAGCACTACTAATTTTCGTGCATGCATCCCCTGTTCGTTAGCTATTACAACAAAGTATAGTCCGGCAGGCAAACCGGCTATGTTTATCCTTACATCCTGTCGGCTGATGGGTCCGGAAAACGATTTCAGTTGCGGGGTATAGTCACGTACTATATTTCCTGTCGCATCGTAGAGAAGTAAACGCATGGTAGCTTCCGTTGCGGCAGTAAATCTGCCGATAGTAACGGTTACGTTTTGTGTTGCGGGATTAGGATGCAAATCTTGAACGTAGAGATAGTTGTAATAGTCGAGGATACCGGTTGGAGTACCTACACTAGGATACAACCTAAACCCGGTAACCAACGAAGTATTAAAAAGCCATGGATTGCCGTTATTATCTTGGAATATGTAAGGCAGTTGCTCGTTCCCGAGAGGGCCAAAAGCGGAGGCAGGTAGCGTAGTATCATAAACAATTCCGTTATATGTAACAGCTAAAAGTCGTCGCTGTGGAGAGTCCCATAGATAAGCTGTGTCGTTCTGTGCAAACATTGTCAATCCAAACGAGTTGGATAGTGGTTTGGATAAAGAATGGACCGCTGAGTCTAGCTGTCCGCTCTCGATATTCCATTGGTGACATACGAGTGAGGTATAGCCGAGTGATTGCTGCGATGGGTCAGCATCAAACCTCGCCGTGATACATTTTACAACGCTATTGCTACACTCAAACAAATACTGGTGTGCACTTGGTGTGAGTGCAAGAACTACCGGCGCTGTCGGATTTGAAGAAGTCGTGTAATTACTAGCCCAGATCCTACCCTGTGAAAGACAATACAAAGTTCTACTACTCGCAATTGCAGAACTAACATAGGCCTGCTGTTTATCAATCTCTCTTGTTGTCCACGTTCGCCCTTTGTCTGTACTTAGAATGATATGCCTGAACTTCGAATTGCAAACAATTGTTGAATCGTTCAGCACTACAATACGCTTGTTATTAATACCACCGTTAACATCCATAACTTTTATCCACTGCCCAATACCTTCTTTCTTGAATATACCATAATTGCAGAACGCAACCTCCGGTCCACCTTCGAGATGCACGTAACGAATAAGAGGGTAGCTTCCTGCCTCTGAACTTGGGAGTACCGTTATACCTTGAGAATCACTAGTTGGAAACATTGCAGGGAAGCGATTCGTATCAACTGTTGCAAGGCCTGTGGTAAACGGTTGGCCATTTGCGCTGAATGAAATATCTCCTGAGAACCCTACCAAGGTATCTGCCAACCAGTTAACCTTCGATACTTTTCCTGAACCATCGATTAGCATAAGGCATCCTCTTGTGCTCAGAATGTACGATTCGTCTTGTCGCTGAATTCTAGATGGATTTGTAAACATTGAATCAAGATCTTGTCTACGACCAACGAAATCGGGATGTGTGATCTCGTAAATCCCTGCACGTGGATCGCTACCAAAACCAAAGGGAGGAGCTACTATACCTATAACACCACGTTGACCATTGATGCAAAACGATGTGGCAGAGGTTAAACCCAGTGGCCTTTGTTTGTTTTGTTCGTAATACAGATATCTAAGACCACCTGATGCAAGTGAGTCAGGACTAAGTATTTGGCTGAGCTGATAGAGTGAAGCAATACCCACTGTGCCGTCATCCATCATTAAAAGTTCGTCTATTGCTGTGTTAAATGTTTCTATTGTTCTGACTATTTGGCCGCTGAGTGTTGCAATTATCAGATTCTTCGACCCTTTTTCTGCATATACCAGCGTGTCCCTGACTATCGCAAAGGATATAACTTCAGAGCCGTGGTTGGGCAAAGAAGCAATATGTGTTGATTTCCAATCATCTCCGTTAAACGTAAGCTCGACTACCTCTTCATTCCCAAGCGCAAAGAGTCGGTTACCATCGCCATACTGTGTACATACATAATCACCAATTTTCTCCCACCTGAGCCGGGAGTTGTTGTAATAGTACAACTCATCAGTACCAGTTAGTAGCCTCTGCATATGATCAAAACGAAACAGTCTCCGAACAGGGATATCGAAAAACTGCTCACTTTGAGTCATTTTCAGATTATCAATGTCACCCTCATACAATCCATGGCGCTCGTTAAATCCAAGAAATAAACGATTGTTATGTACTGCCTGAGTTGTTGGTACTAAAAATCTATAGTCAAGGATACTCACGGGCCTCCCTACAGTCTGAGCTAAGGAACTGGACGCGAAAAGTGCGAACACCATACATAATATAAACTCACGCATCTGATAATCCTTTCAGTTATTTATCTGTTAACTACCACACAAGTTTTCACACATTGTGGGTTGCACTACTACAGGGCATCCAGGATTAAAACCAGGAAAGCACGAATAGTAGATTCGTGGCTCTTGAGTGCACGGATCAACATCCGTTGTGTTCAGGCATATCTGGCACTCGCGGGTACATAATACGTCCGTACACCACTCGAGATATAACTGCAAATACTCCGGCTGTCCTCCTGGGCCATCGGGATCTACGATTCTTGTTTTTAGCTCTGCGCATGTTCCGTTCGAGAATGCAACTGTATATGTTAGCATTGTAGGGCAAACAGGAATAGTACTACCAAGAGCATCGCGGATTGCTAGATCTCGCACGTATTTGACAAGGTAATTCGCTGTGAACGGCGGAGGGTCTCCGGGGCTCAATCCCCAACAAGAAGCATCGAGGACTGTTGCATCTAACAACATCACATGAAAAGTGCTTCCCGGAAGCAGACAATACGTTATCTGAACATCGCAACATATCCCATTGTACACCATCTTAGCCACCTTGGTAACTTGTACCGAACCAGATGGACATGATACCTGTGCATTTGTTAACGACGTTCCCAATACGATACCGCACATAAAGACGACTACTGCAAGGCACCTTGAGAGTGTGTGGTGAGTCAAGGATTTATATATGTGCATCATAAACAATCCTAGGTGAAAATAGGTAAAAAATAAAACTTACGTAAGGTTCACCTCAAATATATCCCCCCCCCCCCGAGACTTCCAAATTTAGTTGTAGGATAGTAAGGGGCTTTGGCAGAGGCCAACACTGTACTGGCAGCAACAGCAGTAGCATCGGGGCTCCACGCAACAGAAGTAAACGAAATACTGGCCGGCAACCGGTACACCGACAACGTACTGGCCGACATCACCGAAGCCGCCGACTTAGGAGTGACCGGTGTCCCCTTCTTTGTTTTCAACCGCACCTACGCCGTAAGCGGAGCAGAGCCAAAGCAGGTGTTTTTGGATACAATTAAGAAGGTTTACTGATATCTCTCTCGCTCTTATCAATCTGTTTATTGTAGCACTACTAATTTTCGTGCATGCATCCCCTGTTCGTTAACTGTTACAACAAAGTATAGTCCGGCAGGCAAACCGGCTATGTTTATCCTTACATCCTGTCGGCTGATGAGTCCGGAAAACGATTTCAGTTGGGGGGTATAGTCACGTACCATCTTTCCTGTCGCATCGTAGAGCAGCAGACGCATGGTAGCTTCCGTTGCTGCAGCAAACCTACCGCCGCAGAAGTAAGGAAATGAAACTGGCGATCCTTGAAGAAGCCAAGCAATTCGGGATAGCGCAGACAAGCCGCAAACACGGAGTATCGGCAAGCCAGATTCATGACTGGAAGAAGAAGTGCCGGGTATTGGGAGTAGCAGGATTGTCGGGCACAGTGCGCAAAGGCGATCCTGAGACCCACCGACTTCGGTTAGAGAATCAGGCCCTAAAAGAGATGATCGCCGTTCAGGCACTGGCGTTGCTGACTAAACACAGTCTGCTAAAACAACAGAGCAACCGCTCAGGAGCGGCTCATGATCGCCCGTGAGTATGTAGCCGCGGGCGCCTGTACACACCGAGTCATAGCGATAGTGGGTATGACGGAGAGTACGTGCTACTGCAGTGGAGTATCAAGAAAGAGAATGCCATCATTCCGTTCCCACGTGCCGAAGCCCTTATGAGCGTCACCGGTCATCGCAGCTTTAAAACCATGAAACGCTCTCAACTACCAACCAATCGCAACGCGACGCCATAAAGCGAACGTGTGGAGTGGGAGAGTAGGGGGCTGGGGCAAAAGGGCATCGTATTCCCGTAGCTGAATGTATGGAATAACCAACTTACCCGGAACCCGGGAGATGCCGACCTCGTTATACAACCAGCACTAAGACGTATCCACAAGCAAGGCCCGGCATAGTGAGCGACACGGGAAGTCACTTTATCGCCATTCAATTCAAAGGATACATCGCAGGCAGCAGTTTAGAACACCGTCGCTCTTCCGTGTGTTATCCACAGTTTAATGGTATAGTGGAGCGTCGGTTCCGTCCGACTAAGGAAGGACTGCATCTTTGATGATTTGTAACAAACAACCTACACCAAGCCACTAATATTATGTATATTTATGCAGTATTATTGCATGTATAAGCGAGTTAGCCGTCACCCTAAAAAGACAGACCGTGCAAAAAAATATGACGACCGAAAGAAAAAAGAATTATATTTGCCAAATAATGTCAAGACAAACTTATGTCAACAATCTTTGGTAATAAAATCAGAACACTTCGAGAGGAGAAACAAATCCCTCAACGACAGTTAGCTGCTGCGTTAGAGATTGACACAGCGACATATTGTAAGATTGAAAAAGGCGACAGACGAGCGAAACGAGAACAAGTAACAATACTTGCGGACTTGCTTGAAGTTGACTCGAAAGAGTTAATACGTTTATGGTCGGCAGACAAAGTTTACGACATTATAGCCGAAGAGGAAGAAGCAACACAAATTTTAAACGTGGTTGCTGAAAGTATTGTTCAATATAAACGTAAATCAGCCAAAGTATGAAACCACTTGTAAAATACAGAGGAGGAAAGTCAAAAGAAATACCTCATTTGATTAAACACATTCCACAGTATAGCGGACGATATATTGAACCGTTTTTTGGTGGCGGTGCTTTGTTTTTTCATTTACAGCCTAAAAGAGCAATTATAAATGACATTAATTCAAAACTAATATCGTTTTATTTAGGCGTAAAAAATGATTTTGATACACTCAAAAAAGAATTAACGGAGATAGAGCGAGTTTACGCTATAAACCGCAAAAATTTTGAAGAACTTAAAAGTAAAACGCCAGATAAAAGAGTTGAAGACGAAAACGAACCTCTGTATTATCAAATCAGAGATATGTTCAATGAACTAACTGAAAAAAAATACTCTGATGCTTTGCTTTATTTCTTCATAAATAAGACAGCATATTCAGGAATGATACGCTACAATGCAAAAGGAGAATTTAATGTGCCTTATGGACGATATGCAAACCTAAATACTTCATTGGTAACAAGTTCTCACAGCAAATTACTTGCTAATACAGAAATTTATAATTTCGACTATTCCGAGATTTTCCAAATGGCGACCAAAGACGACTTTATGTTTTTAGACCCGCCATATGATTGCGTTTTTTCTGATTATGGCAATGCTGAACACAAAGACGGATTCAATGAAAAAAATCATATTGAATTAGCTAACCAATATAAAAAACTAAAGTGCAAAGCACTAATGGTTATTGGTAGAACACCACTAACAGAAAAATTATATGGCGACCACATTGTAGATGAATATGGCAAGTCCTATGCGGTAAATATTAGAAACAGATTTAAGTCCGAAGCGAGTCACATTCTCATTTCTAACTATGGCAATGAGGCATTAAAAAGAGAACCCAAATTAATACTAGAAGAAGAATCTGTTTCCTATGGCTAGAATTGACAGTAAAGTAATTTTTGTAACCACTTCCCCACGGACACCTGCAAAGATGATTCCTGAAATTGGGCTTTTGAACGCCCATTTTGCAGGACAAAGATGGAATACCGAAACTCAAAGAGCTTTTATGGAGCTATTGAGAGAGGAAAACTTTTTCAATGGCGAAGGTGCAAATGACCCAGCATTTAGTGCAAGAGACAGAATAAACAGAGCACCAAAAGCACTTGGTTTTGTAATTCTTTCCCCAACAATTCAACTTACACCAGCAGGTGAAGAACTTGTAAACTCAAGAAGAAAAGACGAAATATTTTTAAGACAGTTACTCAAATTTCAAGTTCCTTCTCCATTTCACAAACCAACCGCAAATTCAGCAGAATTTTGGGTGAAGCCATACCTTGAACTATTCACGCTCATTCGACATTTTGGCTCATTGAAATTTGATGAGTTAAAAATGTTTGGTTTACAATTAGTTGACTACAGAGAATTTGATACAATAGTTGAGAAAATCAATCAATTCAGAATAGCAAAGGCTCAAAACGAAGGAAATTATAAGCGTTTTCGTGCTGAATATTTTGACAGAGAATTAAGAGAGATTTATAGTGTAGATATTAGTTCAGGAAATACAAAAACCCGAGAAACTAATGATGCTTCAATTGCAAACTTCTTAAGCACAAAAGCAAGTAATATGAGAGATTATGCTGATGCTTGTGTTCGTTATTTGAGAGCAACAGGATTAGTTAATATTTCTCATATTGGTAAGTCTCTTTCAATTGTTCCAGAGAAAATTCAAGAAGTTGATTATTTCTTGCAACACACAGATAGAGAACCTTGCTTTATTGATAACGAAGGTCAATATGTTGCTTATCTTGGTAATCCACTTATTCCAACGCTTCTTACAGACAATAGAGAATTATTAGAACAAAAAATTAGAGCAGAGTTTCCGCAACTTGAATTTTCTGCAACTGCAACCTTACAAGAACTCAAAAACTTATTTGCAGACCAAATAGAAAATCGAAAAGAGCAAATAATAACAGAACAAGTTGCAGCAATCAAAGACTACCGTCTGTTTGAAGATATTTCCACAACATTTGACCAAATACTTGATAATTCACTTTACGATACGCCACTTATGTTGGAGTGGAACACTTGGCGAGCAATGACTATGTTGGACGGTGGTGATATTAAAGCTAATCTAAAATTTGACGATTTTGGAAATCCAATGTCAACGGCACAGGGTAATATGGCTGATATTGTTTGCGATTATGGAGACTTCGGTTTAACCGTTGAAGTAACTATGCAAGGTGGACAACGACAATATGAAACAGAAGGAGAGCCAGTAACAAGACACCTTGCAAAATATAAACGTGAAACTGAAAAACCTGCTTACTGTTTGTTTATTGCACCAAACATAAATGACGCTTGCAAAGCCCATTTTTACGCATTACACAAAATGAACATTCAATATTATGGTGGGACTTCTACAATCGTTCCATTACCATTGAGTGTTTTTATTAAAATGGTTCAGGACTCTCATAATGCAAACTATGTTCCCGAGCCAAGACACGTTCAACGATTTTTCGAGCGTTCAAATGAATTAGCAAACTCGACAGACAATGAAGTAGATTGGTATAACGGCATTACAGAAGAAGCACTAAATTGGTTGACAGAATGAAGGGCGAACGGCTAACAGCGGTTTGGCGTAATGGCTGGTATAGTGCTTCGTATGACAGTTTTGTGCTAGGTTCAAGTGCAGTTCTTCGCTTAAACTTTTGTGCTAAAAATCCGCCACTACGCCAAGCCGCAAACCGTTGGCAGCAACTCAAACTGACATCCTACCAATGACAAAACTTACAAAATTCTTTAGCCTTATATTTCTTCTTGTCGCGATTACATCTTGCGGTCAGACGCAGAAACCTTTTGACAATGGAAGTTATATTGTTGACAATTCTATCAAACAAAAAGTGGACAAAAAAGTAAAATCATACAACGGCGTAACAATGTCATCAATGGACGTTAAGTTATATGAAAACGACAGCGTAACTGCCGACACTTATTCAAAGGGAAAAAGCATTGATGAATGTATGACGTTTACAACTCTTGACGGAGACACAATAAACATAACAGGGTTTGCAGGAATGTTTGCAGGTTTCGGTTATCAAATTGCGTTATTCAAAGACACTTGCATTGTTAGACATTATGCAAAATCAGACGCAGAAATTTACAAACTTCACAAAACCGATAGTTTAGAATTTGGCGTTTCTGTTCCTTGCAAAACATACAAGTTGACACTTTCTAAAAAACCAACTTTTAAAAAAGGAGAAGTTCTGGAGGGTATTATTGAGTTGACAAGCGAAGATTATTATGAAGTTGCCAATCGTGGCGAAACAAAATGTAAAATACAATTGACAGGTTACTTTAAAACCGACCCGTTAGAAAGTACAGAAGATAAATACCTTAAAACGAAAGACAAATGAGTATGCTGCCAACATTAGGTTTGGCAATAGGCTGGCTGAAGGAATAACAATCGGCTGTAGTTAGCTATCAGCTTCGGTTCCAGCAGACGAACAAATATCGGCTTTTTATATTTATCTTCGGCTATAGTTTTTCAATCGGCTAACGTTCGGGCGGATGTTCATTGAATACCAGCCCATCGCCAAGCCTTCAACGGTTACCAGCCATTTTAGACGACCGCACAATCCGACACTTGAAAAAGTAATCGTAGGACTGTCCTTGACGAACTTTCATCGAACTTTGTGCTAAACTTTGGCAACAGTTCTTCTAATCAACTTTTACTCTGGACAGTCCAACGCTGACTTTTAGAAAAAAATTATCTGACAGACAAACCGCCTAACACGACAAGTAACGATTTGGGCAGACAGACAACAAAATATTTATCTTTGCAATATGATTTTTCTCAAAGACTTTGAAGCCTTTAACAACTATGTTGGACTTCCTAAACCGTTGGACAACAATATTGACATCGGCTACTATGACGGACAAAATACGCTTTTACAGTCCGAACCTGTAATGATTGACTTTTACCGAATTTCCATAAAAAGCAATTACATTGATTTAAACAATCCCGACAATCCCAAACCCGTAATTGGTGTATTTTTTACAAGTCCTGACAAACCACTTTCGTGGAAAATCGAACAGAATTTTAATGGAATGTATGTGCAGATTTCTAAAAAACTCATTGACGAAAATCGTTTTCTTTTCCAAAACTATCTTGGTTATGGCGAACACGAAGCATTGCAACTAACAGACAATGAAGAAAAAGAAATAAGAACAGTTTTTGATTTACTGTTTAAGCATTATCATACCAAACAAAACAGTTACAATGTTTTGCTTTCTTACGTTCACGTTTTAGTTTCGTTGGTAGAAACTTTTTATCACAGGCAGTTTTCAACTGACATCAAAAAATATAACCGTATCGTTTCTGAATTTCAACAACTCTTAAACGATTATTACAACACAGAAGCAACGCAGTTGCCAACTGTTCAGTTTTTTGCAGACCAACTTCGTTTATCATCTAATTATTTAGGCGACATCATAAAGTACTTCACAAACAAATCGGCTATTGAAACCATACACGATTTTGTGATTAACCGAGCAAAAAAGTTACTCACAGAAAGTAATTTGAACAATGCTGAAATTGCCTACGAATTAGGATTTGAATATCCGAACTACTTTGCCAAACTGTTCAAGAAACATACACAACTTACGCCAAAAGAATATCGCAACAAATTTCAATCAAAGCAAATTGGCGTAGCCAATAATTAAAAATGTGTGTGTCTGTTTTAATCAGTAAAATGTTTCCTTTTTTGTGGTAATATGTATAGCCCAAGCCTGACGGCTTGGGCTAATTTTGTCGCACAAAAAAAGGAAGAATATGCCACACATTATTGTAAAACTTTGGGCAGGAAAAACAGAAGCACAAAAAAAGAAATTGACTGAAGAATTGACCAAAACGGCAATGTCTGTAATTGGTTACAGTGCAGGTTCTTTTTCTGTTGCCATTGAAGATTTTGAGCCGAAAGATTGGAAAGAAAAGGTATTTATACCTGACATTCTTAATCAACAAGACAAACTATACAAGAAGCCGGAATATAGTATTAACGATTTATAAAAAACAATTACAATGAACACAAAACAGGTAAAAGCTTATGGCACGGAAACTGCCGAAGCACCATTGAAAAATTTGAACATTCAACGCAGAAGCGTTGCACCACACGATATAGAAATTGAAATTTTGTATTGTGGCATTTGCCATTCGGATTTACACGCCACAAAAAACGAATGGGGCGGAACAACCTACCCGATTGTTCCGGGACACGAAATTGTTGGAAAAGTTACCAAAGTTGGCGACTACGTTACAAAATTCAAAGTTGGCGATTTAGCAGGTATAGGTTGCATTGTGGATAGTTGCCACGAATGTGATTATTGTAAAGAAGGCGAAGAACAATTTTGCGAACAAGGAAGCACTATTGTATTCAACTCACAAGACAAACGTTTTGGCGGTATCACTTATGGCGGTTTTTCGGAAAGCATTGTAGTTGATGAAAATTATGTAGTGCATATTCCCGAAACATTAGACTTAGCAAGTGCCGCACCAATTCTTTGTGCAGGCATTACGGTTTATTCGCCATTCAAACATTGGAATATAAAAGCAGGTAAAAAAGTTGGCATTATTGGCATTGGCGGTTTAGGACATATTGCTATCAAAATTGCAAAAGCAATGGGTGCTTATGTTACAGTATTTACAACATCAAATTCCAAAGCCGAAGATGCAAAACGTTTAGGTGCAGACGAAGTTGTTTTATCTACTGACAACGAACAACTAAAAGCACAATCTAAATTTGATATGATTTTAGATACAGTTTCGGCAAAACACGATGTAAACGCATATCTCAACATTCTAAAAGTGGACGGTGCATTGGTTTTAGTTGGTTTGCCTGTTGAACAACTTCCTGTTGGTGCTTTTAATTTAGTTCACGGCAGAAAAAGTTTTTCAGGTTCAAACATTGGCGGTATTCGTGAAACACAAGAAGTATTAGACTTTTGTGCAGAACACAACATTACTCCCGACATTGAGTTAATCAACACAAACCAAATTAACGAAGCATTTGAACGTTTGGAAAAAAGCGATGTAAAATATCGTTTTGTTGTAGATATGGCTTCGCTCAAAAATTAACTGAAATGAAACGAATACTAACTTTACTTATCACAGCCACAGTCGTTGCAAGTTGTAACACAAAAACAGAAACAAAAATGAACACAACAGAAATATTTCCGAAAGGACAGCAATTACCAAACGATTGGTTTGTAGGAAACGCTTTTATCACACCATTAGTTGCCAAAGACAAAAACAATGAATTTTCCGCAGGTAGCGTAACCTTTGAAGCAGGTGCAAGAACAAATTGGCATACGCACCCAAAAGGACAAGTGTTGATTGTAATTGACGGCAACGGTTTTTATCAAGAAAAAGGAAAACCCGCACAACCAATTAAAAAAGGCGATGTAGTAAACATTCCCGAAAATGTAGAACATTGGCACGGTGCAACGGCAACAACTCAAATGACACACATTGCCATTACCAACTACAAAGACGACATTCAAGTAACTTGGTTGCAACCTGTAACAGACGAAGAATACAAAAGTGTAAACTGACCGACAAAAAAAACGGCTGGTAACAAGGGTTTGGCGTAATGGCGGGTGAAGTGCTTCGTATGAACATTTTTGCTAAATTTGAACTGTGGTGCTTCGTATCAACGGCAGTGCTAAAATGCCGCCACTACGCCAAGCCCCGAACCGTTATAGCCCATTTAAAAGACGCTAATGTGATCCCGGCCTAATTCGAGGTACGAAAGTTTAAGTACAACATACTGATCGATTGCGTTGATACCAATCGGCTTCGAATTGCACGGGCGAGAGTCCACCGATTGACGTGTGTCTGCGGCGTTGGTTGTAGAACAGATGTGTCCATCGATAGATGGCACCTGCGGCATGTTCGACGTTACGAAATGGAAAGTGATGCATCAACTCGGTCTTCATCGTGGCCCAAAACGATTCCATCGGAGCATTGTCATAGCAGTCGCCTGATGAGCCCATGCTACTAACGAGGCCGTACTTCTTGAGCTCATCTTTGAATGCATATGAGTTGTACTGCCCTCCTTGGTCGAGTGGTGGAAGATGATGGGCACCTCTAATGTCCTGTGCTTCAGCCGACGCGCGATCACGGCTTGATGGAATGCTTTGAACAACGCTCCAACATGCAAATCATGCGAAACGTGGATACCAAGAATGCGGTGCGATGCTTGATCCTTGATCGCCACGGCGTAGATCTTTGGACCGATCGCCGGAAGCTCAGAATAGTCGCTCAGCCACAGTTCGTCCAGTTCAGTCCTGTGGAACGCGCGCTGCACGAGATCCGATGAGGGTGATACGTCTCCGATGAATTCGTCGTTGCCATGCATTTCCATGTGTTCTTGCATTGAACAGGCATACCGTTTTGCTTCATGAGCCGACGAACCCGAGTCTTTCCGACACGTCTCCCGCCTTTCCTGATATCATGAGCGATCCACTCAGCACCATAGCTCCTCTCCGTTGCCTGATAGATCTCATTGATCTGAGCAAGCAGTTCGCGATCTTCTTGCTTGCACTTCCCTCAACACCCTTGCGCCACTGATAGTAGCCATCACGGGAAGCTTGCAAGACTCGACACATCACGTCTAACGGCCATTTCGAGCGATGACGCTCAATGAAGTCGTAACTCATCTCGGCCGTTGAGAGAATATACCGATGGCATTTTTTAGGATGTCGCGCTCCTGGGTCACCACCTTCAATTCACGACGCAGTCGGGCGTTTTCCTCGGCGCTCGCTTCCAAAGCATCTGGCTGTGATGATTTGCTCTTCTTATCTGCCTGTATCCAAGCATACAGCGTTTTAGCATCGATGCCAAGGTCACGGGCGATACTGGACTTCTGACGCTCGGGATGGTCCCTTACTAGACCCAGCGCTTCAGCTCTAAACTGAGCCTCTATTGGCTGCCGTGTACGTTTACCTGCCATTGCGGTTCTCCTTTCTTGAATTGAAAAATTCAGTTTATCTTTCTGTACCTCAATTCAGGCCGGGTTCAAAAGGGCATCGTATTCCCGTAGCTGAATGTATGGAATAACCAACTTACCCGGAACCCGGGAGATGCCGACCTCGTTATACAACCAGCACTAAGACGTATCCACAAGCAAGGCCCGGCATAGTGAGCGACACGGGAAGTCACTTTATCGCCATTCAATTCAAAGGATACATCGCAGGCAGCAGTTTAGAACACCGTCGCTCTTCCGTGTGTTATCCGCAGTTTAATGGTATAGTGGAGCGTCGCTTCCGTCCGACTAAGGAAGGACTGCATCTTTGATGATTTGTAACAAACAACCTACACCAAGCCACTAATATTATATATATTTATGCAGTATTATTGCATGTATAAGCGAGTTATAAGCCATTTTAAAACGACAACAATGAGAAACATTCTAACATTTGTAATTACATTTTTTACATTGACTGCATTTGGACAACAAATGACTTTGGAACAATGGAACGAAGAAGCAAAAACTAACATTCGACTTTTACCAAAGTATGGACACGCAGTAAAAACCGAAGCTCAAAATAAATCAGACCAAGAGTTTATTGAAACTGCACTCAAGCAAGATTCTACCAATAGAAAAGCGTCTGACCACTTGATAAGTTTAGGCTTTAAATATCTATATCGAGATATAAAAACTGCAATGTATCGCTTTAATCAAGCGTACTTACTTGACTCGACAAATACGGACATTTATTGGGGATTTGGTGCTGTTTATATGACTTTAGGAGACTACTCAAAAGCTGAAAAACAGTATTTAGAAGGACTTGCAATTAATCCGGACAACACTCACCTTTTGACAGATTACGGGACTTATTTTATGGCTCAATATTATGGACTGCAACCAATAGACAAAAAAGGTGCCTTGACAAATTTAGAAAAGGCAATTGACTATTTGACCAAATCATATAACCTTGACCCGAAAGACCAAAACACGACTTTTAAACTTTCAATTTGTTATTGGAACAAAGGAGACTGTGACAACGCTTGGAAATATTATGACATTTGTAAAGAACTCGGTGGACAACCAATTACCGAAGACTACACTAAAGACCTGATGAAAAAATGCAAGCGGAAGAAATAAAAACGGCTTATAACAGCACCTACCCAAAAGGCGGGGTTTCGTGCTTCACAGACACATTTGTGGTAGCCGAAAGTTCAGTTCACCGAATGAAGTTTAGTGCTAAAAATCCCGCCCTTCGGGTAGCTGCAAACCGTTACCTGCAAGCCTAAAAGACCACATAACAAGAATGAACGACAGAATAAAACATAAACAAGTGACTGGAAAAACGAACTATCAGACAGCCGACCCAAAAGCCAACGCTTCTGTATTTTTATTTTTTTCCACCGTACATTTTTTAAAAACAATTTTAGCCAGCCACACAAATGGCACATTTTACCGAACGCTCTTATAAAATCACAACTTTGAGATAATGGATGAACTTTTCAAAATATTTAAAGTAGACAAGACAGAAGCAACCAAAATAAGTGCTTCACCTGACGAACCACATCAACACAATTTTGAAGAGTTGATTATTGGTATTGAAGGAGAATTGGAACATTTTATTGATTTTAACACCAATATCCTTGATGCCCCACTGGTAAGCTTTGTTACAAAATGTAAGGTTCACCGTGTAATCCCGAAATTGAAAAACGGAAAGTGCGATATGTGGGTGATTCGGTTTAAAAGCGAGTTTATTCCTGAAATCACTTTCCAGCTTTACGCTTCCTTTCACAACCACGCAACGCTAAAACTGCCAAGTGGAGATTGTTTCAAGCGGTTGGTTTCGATTTGCGAAATTATTGACCAAGAAATGCAACAGGAAAATCCTGACCTGAGTGTGGTGCGGCATCTGCTCAGTGCTTTATTCATTATGATTGAATCGGAAAAGAATAAAATAACACCCCAATCCAACGGATTGGCAACAACACAAAACACAACCCTGCACAACTTTTTAAAAATCCTTGAAGAAAATTACCACAGACCGGAAGGAGTTGACTTTTATGCCGAGAAATTATTTATGTCGGCAAGAAATCTAAATCTGATTTGCAAAAATATTCTTAACCAAACGGTTAGTGAACTCATTGAAATCCGAAAATTGATTGAGGCCAAAAATCAGTTGACCCACAGCGACAAGCACATTTCTGAAATCGGATTTGATTTGGGGTTTAACGACAAAGCGTACTTCACCAACGTGTTTAAAAAAAGAAGCGGACAAACTCCTTCGGAATTTCGGGAAGAGATGAAAAAGCTCTTTTCCTGATTTTACAACTCTTCTTCCAAATACTGTTACCCTTTGCCCTTTAAATAGTTGCACCTTTGCAGTATCAAATTATTAATCATTTAAAAACAGATAAAATGGAAACAAAAACAAAATGGGTTTTAGACCCAACGCACAGTGAGCTTACTTTTAAGGTAAAACATATGATGATTACCAATGTAAAAGGCGAGCTCAAGAACTATTCGGTAGAAGTAGATGGAGAAGACATTTTTAAATCAAACGTTCTTGTAACTATTGATGCAGCATCCATCAATACGAACAATACCGACAGAACATCACTTAAAGTCATCCGACTTTTTTGATGTGGAAAACCACAAAGAACTTTCTTTTAAAAGTGCTTCATTCAAACAAAAAGATGATGATGAGTATGAGTTGAAAGGCTTGCTTACCATCAAGGGCATCAGCAAAGAAATATCGTTAGAGGTAGAATTTGGCGGAATCAATAAAGACCCTTGGGGCAATGAGAAAGCAGGACTTTCCATCAGCGGAAAAATCAACCGCAAGGATTGGGGTCTAAACTGGAACGCAGCATTGGAAACAGGTGGTATTTTGGTTAGTGAAGACGTAAAAATCTACGGTGAAATTCAATTTGTAAAACAATCTTAAAAATAAAAAACAATGAAAAATAAAGTAATCATTATCACAGGTGCCGGAATGGGACTTGGATATGCAGCAGCAAAAGAACTGGCTTCAAAAGGTGCAAATCTTGTATTGGTTGACTACAACGAAAAAGGTTTGGCAGATACAAAAACGGAAATCGCTAAAGAATTTCCTGATGTAAAAGTCATCACTGTTGTAGCAGATGTATCCAATGAAGAAGCCGTGAAAAATTATGTAGATGAAGCGGTAAAAGCATTTGGCAGAATTGACGGCTTATACAACAATGCGGGTATTGAAGGGAAGCAGGCAAGTATTACCGACTATGATGTGAATGTTTTCAAAAAAGTAATTGACATTAACCTGATGGGCGTGTATTACGGAATGCGTTATGTAATTCCTGTGATGCAAAAACAAAAATTTGGTCGCATTGTGAATGTGGCTTCTGTTGGCGGTATTCGTGGCGTGTTAAACCAAATGCCTTATGTGGCAAGTAAACACGCTGTTTCAGGGATGACAAAAAACGCAGCTTTGGAATACGGCAGAGATGGGATTCTTACCAATGCCATTGCACCCGGAGCAATTTTAACTCCTATGGTTGCCGAAGCATTCAAACAAGTGAATCCTGACAATCCAAAAGTAGCAGAAACGGAGTATGCGCAACGCAACCCAACCAAACGATTAGGTCAACCTCACGAAGTAGCCAAATTAGTTGCCTTTCTATTGAGCAAAGACAACGGCTATGTGAGTGGACAGACCATAGCGATTGATGGTGGAGAATCAAACATCTATGGAAACTCTTAAAAATCAAGGTTAGCATTTGAATAAACAAATGCTAACCTTTTATAAAATTAAAATCTCTATAATATGAAAACATACACCACATTATCCGAAGCCATAAACGACCTTGCAAAAAAAGGCTAACCTTCAACTTCAATGTAAGCAAAGATTGCATTCATTGTGCTGAAAACAACTTGCAACTCCAACCTGACGAATTTGAGATTGATGAAGTGTATCGTTTTCAGGAAATGTCAGATATAGATAATGAAAGTATTCTGTATGCTATTTCATCCAAAGAACTTCAGGTGAAAGGGCTTTTGGTGAATGCATACAGTATATATGCAGATTCTGCTTTAACAAAATTGATTGAGAAACTAAAAAAGCACAAAAATTAAATTATCGTTATGTCCAATATCAATTTAATCATAGAAGAAAGAGCAGCCGATATTGGTAAATTTTTGGTTGGTCGGTTACTCCCTTTTCGCTAAAAGCGAATGGTAGGTCCGTTTATTAATATTGACCACAATGCGAAACGATTATTGAAAGTATAATGAACAGAAAAACATTTATTAAATCACTGGCACTTTTGCCATTAACAGCAGCAGCAATGAAACTGAATGAATTAAATAAAATCACAGAAATTTTTGACAGCACTGTTAAAATGCCTGTGTTGTTCTTAGGACACGGTAGTCCAATGAATGCGATTGAAGAAAATGAATTTGTAACAGGCTTTAGAAACATCGCCAAAGATATTCCAAAACCCAATTCTATTCTGTGCATTTCGGCACATTGGGAAACCAAAGGGACGTTTGTAACTGCAATGAAAAACCCAACTACTATTCACGACTTTGGTGGCTTCCCGAAAGAATTATTTGAAGTGCAATATCCCGCACCGGGAAGTCCTGATTTAGCAAAGGAAACTAAATTTCTCATTACGAAAACAGAAGTGGGCTTGGATGATAAATGGGGGTTAGACCACGGAGCTTGGAGCGTAATAAAACATTTATATCCAAATGCTGATATTCCGGTAATACAATTGAGTTTAGATTACTCACAAACACCACAATATCACTACGAATTAGCACAGCAAATCAATTCGCTTCGCAAAAAAGGTGTGCTTATTATAGGTAGCGGCAATATTGTTCATAATTTAAGAATGGTGGAATGGAAAAGATTGAATGAAACTTTTGGCTTTGATTGGGCAATAGAAGCTAACGAGAAAATGAAAAATTATATTCTAAATGGCGACCATAAGCAGTTAATTAATTTCCGTTCGCAAGGAAAAGCATTTGACTTAGCTATACCAACACCCGAACATTATTTGCCATTACTTTATTCATTGGCATTACAAGATAAAAATGAAGAAGTAAAATTGTTTAACGACAAAGCCGTTGCAGGTTCGTTGACAATGACATCATTGAAAATTGGATAAGACCAAAACACAAAAGCAAGCACATTGCCAAAGCCACACAAACCAACGCTAAAACCAATGCTTTGTCAAAAAGCTTGCTTTGCCAACGCAGACAAAATTGTTTTAAAATTTCCCAACGCTTCAAAAAAATAAAAATACACCAACACACAGCCCGACAAACACAGCAGACAATGACACAGAAACTCAATGTTGACAAGGCATACAGTGCACGGTGGACAGAAGGCCAGCAGGTAACAGCGGTTTGGCGCAAGCGGGGGTTCTGTTCTCCGTTTGACAGTTTTTCGTAAATTTGAACTGTTCGGCTTCGTATGAAAAGTAGTGGTAAAAGTCCCCGCCTTCGCCAATACCCGAACCGTTATAGCCCATTTAAAAGACGCTAATGTGATCCCGGCCTAATTCGAGGTACGAAAGTTTAAGTACAACATACTGATCGATTGCGTTGATACCAATCGGCTTCGAATTGCACGGGCGAGAGTCCACCGATTGACGTGTGTCTGCGGCGTTGGTTGTAGAACAGATGTGTCCATCGATAGATGGCACCTGCGGCATGTTCGACGTTACGAAATGGAAAGTGATGCATCAACTCGGTCTTCATCGTGGCCCAAAACGATTCCATCGGAGCATTGTCATAGCAGTCGCCTGATGAGCCCATGCTACTAACGAGGCCGTACTTCTTGAGCTCATCTTTGAATGCATATGAGTTGTACTGCCCTCCTTGGTCGGAGTGGATGATGATGGGCACCTCTAATGTCCTGTGCTTCAGCCGACGCGCGATCACGGCTTGATGGAATGCTTTGAACAACGCTCCAACATGCAAATCATGCGAAACGTGGATACCAAGAATGCGGTGCGATGCTTGATCCTTGATCGCCACGGCGTAGATCTTTGGACCGATCGCCGGAAGCTCAGAATAGTCGCTCAGCCACAGTTCGTCCAGTTCAGTCCTGTGGAACGCGCGCTGCACGAGATCCGATGAGGGTGATACGTCTCCGATGAATTCGTCGTTGCCATGCATTTCCATGTGTTCTTGCATTGAACAGGCATACCGTTTTGCTTCATGAGCCGACGAACCCGAGTCTTTCCGACACGTCTCCCGCCTTTCCTGATATCATGAGCGATCCACTCGGCACCATAGCTCCTCTCCGTTGCCTGATAGATCTCATTGATCTGAGCAAGCAGTTCGCGATCTTCTTGCTTGCACTTCCCTCAACACCCTTGCGCCACTGATAGTAGCCATCACGGGAAGCTTGCAAGACTCGACACATCACGTCTAACGGCCATTTCGAGCGATGACGCTCAATGAAGTCGTATCTCATCTCGGCCGTTGAGAGAAGATACCGATGGCATTTTTAGGATGTCGCGCTCCTGAGTCACCACCTTCAATTCACGACGCAGTCAGGCGTTTTCCTCGGCGCTCGCTTCCAAAGCATCTGGCTGTGATGATTTGCTCTTCTTATCTGCCTGTATCCAAGCATACAGCGTTTTAGCATCGATGCCAAGGTCACGGGCGATACTGGACTTCTGACGCTCGGGATGGTCCCTTACTAGACGCAGCGCTTCAGCTCTAAACTGAGCCTCTATTGGCTGCCGTGTACGTTTACCTGCCATTGCGGTTCTCCTTTCTTGAATTGAAAAATACAGTTTATCTTTCTGTACCTCAATTCAGGCCGGGTTCAAAAGGGCATCGTATTCCCGTAGCTGAATGTATGGAATAACCAACTTACCCGGAACCCGGGAGATGCCGACCTCGTTATACAACCAGCACTAAGACGTATCCACAAGCAAGGCCCGGCATAGTGAGCGACACGGGAAGTCACTTTATCGCCATTCAATTCAAAGGATACATCGCAGGCAGCAGTTTAGAACACCGTCGCTCTTCCGTGTGTTATCCGCAGTTTAATGGTATAGTGGAGCGTCGGTTCCGTCCGACTAAGGAAGGACTGCATCTTTGATGATTTGTAACAAACAACCTACACCAAGCCACTAATATTATGTATATTTATGCAGTATTATTGCATGTATAAGCGAGTTGGGTGCCATATTGGAAAACCCGCTCCGAAAGACAATATCACGAAATAAAACAATAACTTTGCGACTTTAATAAAACAGATGAAAGTAACAGGAGAACAACTATATAAAAAGCTTGTAGACGAATACAAAATAATTGGAGAGAAAGGAGTTATTAACTTCTCACTCAAAAACTTGACAATTGCAGTTGAGACAAAAGACACCGTTGGAAATCTGTTACAAGAATGGCTAAAAGCTTGGATGAAAAAAGAAAATGTTGAATTTGAAGAAAACACAAACTCACAGACCTTTCCAGACTTTCACCTTGACACAGAAAACAAAAAGAAAGGACTTTTAGAAGTCAAAACTTTCGATTGGGATCGTGGGCCAGGTTTCGACCTTGCCAATTTTGACTCTTATTGCAATTCGTTACTTGAAAACGCTTACAGAATAGATTCAGACTATTTGATTTTTGCTTACCAAATGGAAGGCAGTCAAATAACAATCAAAAATGTTTGGCTTAAAAAAATATGGGAATTGTCTTGTCCCAGTGGAACATATCCAATTAAAGTGCAAGAAAAGAAGCAAGTTATTTATAATCTAAGACCAGCAACGTGGTATTCAGAACGAACAACTTTTAAGCCTTTTTCTTCAAAAGAAGAATTTCTTTCAGCACTGAATGAGACAAGATACCAATACCCACAAACCAGACACGGAAATGGGCATTGGCTTAAAAACGTTCTGAAAAATTACGAAGCACACACCGGAGTTTCTTTGGTCGTAAAATGATTTAGACTTTCTGACGACATAACTTCTGCAATTCTTGAAGTAACAAATTCAACAACAGGAACAGCAACTGTATTTCCTAACAAATCAAAAGCGTCATATTCTTTTGTCGGAATTTCATACCATTCAGGATAGCCGAATAAACGCAAACCTTCACGGATAGTTAAACGTCTTAATCCATTTCCATCAGGAACAGCAAGACGAGAAACATCTGTAGCGACTAAAGTTGGAGCAATGTCATTTGGGTCAAGAATTTTATTAATTTCAAAACTCAACTTTCCTGTTACTATATTATAGCCTTTTGGTTTTGTAGTATCGTAATCACGGTAAGTTTTAACTCCATTTTCAGTTTGCTCTTTCACTAATTTTTTCGGGTGTTCAAACTTCAAATAACCCTTTTTAACCAAGTCATCTAACATTGACTTTAATTCGCTTTTAGGTTTATCGATGAAAGTATTTATTTGTTCAAGAGTTAAAGCCATTCCGTCCATCCAATCAATGCCAATCTCAATTGCCCATTGTTTTTTTCTTCTTTCCTTGAACAACTTATTTAAAAGTTTGCATTGTTCGTCTGTTACTTCTCCTTTTATTCCAATATCCCAACTATGGATATTATTATCTCCGCCACGCTTGTCTTTGATAGATTTTCCAAACAAATCTTTAATTTCAAAATGCGATAATAGTTTATCTACAAAGTCGGATTTCAAAGGTTCAAGACCTTTTTCAAGAATACTTTCAAGCTTTGAAAACTTTGGTTCATTTCCATTTAATTCAACTTTTTGGTCTTTAGTGCCAACAATAAAAATACGTTTTCGGGATTGTGGTAAACCAAACTCAATGGAATCAAAAACCCGCCAAGATACCTTATATCCTAAGTCATTTTCAAGAGTATGTAAAATCGTTAACAAAGTTCTGCCAATTTCATCGTTCTTATTTTCTAAATCGTGTTTTACAAGACCTTCTACATTTTCAAGAATAAAACCATACGGTTTTTTATCTCTTAAAATGCGTTCAATCTCAAAAAATAAAGTTCCCCTTGTATCAAGAAAACCTTGTCTTTTTCCACCTGCACTAAAAGGTTGGCAAGGAAAACCACCTAACAGAAAATCAAAATCAGGAATGAACTCATTTCTAATTTCAAAAATATCCCCAGCCAAAAAGTCGTGTTTGAAATTATGTTTCAATGTTTTAACGGCATACGGTTTTATTTCAGAAGTCATTACACACTCTGTTTCATACCCTAGCCCATTGAAGATATTTTCAAAACCAAGTCTAATTCCACCTAGACCTGCAAACAAATCAATGAATTTAATTTTCTTACTTTCCATTGCTTGACTTTTTATTATATTCGACATTTGGTTCGGCTGCAATTAACATTGATGATTCATATTCTTCAATTTCAATTTTTGAGCACCCAATTACTGAAAGACATTGTATGAAAAAACAGGCACTAAAACTTCCACGACTAATTTTACTATCAATACTAGCTTTAGTTTCGTGGACACCTATTTCGTTCAAGAGAACAGCCAAATCAGCGTTGGACACGCCACGTTTGACAAGTTCAGATTTAAGAAGTCGTTTGACTTTATCGTTCCAACTGACCATAATTGACAAGTTTGTGTTTGCAATATTAGAGACAAATTATCATATATGCAAATTATTTGACAAAAATAAAAATACGGCACCCAACATCACCTATACGCAAGCAGGGGTTTCATGCTTCGTAGGACAGGAAAGTGCTAAATTTAAAGTTCAGTTCTTCGTAGGAAATTTAGTGGTTAAAATCCCTGCCTGCGTATAGCTGAGAACCGTTATGCCTCATTGTAAAAAAGCCGACCGCACATTCAAGCACATTTGGTTTTTGCCGACACGCAAAGCTCAAACTAAAAAACCAAAAGAGCTTGAATTTTACCAACGCTCGATAAAATATAATTTGTAACTTTGCGTTATTGAATTTATGACAAGACAAATTTCCATATTGCTGATTATGATGCTTGGTTTCTTTCTGACACCAACATTAACCTATGCGTGTGGAAAAAAGACTGAAAAAACAGAAAAATCTTGTTGCGAGAAAAGCACTTCACAAACAGGTGATTCGAAAGACTGTTGCAAAAAAAGTCATTCACAAGATGACAAAAACGATGACGACTGTAACGGACAATGTGGAAATTCATCTTGCCATTGCCCAACTATAAACATCACTATTGCACTACCTATTTTTCCCGAACTGAAACATAGCGTTTTCTACGCTAAAAAACTGAATTTCTTCTATACAGAAACCTACATCTCTTCGGGTTTCCGTTCTATTTGGCAACCGCCAAAAATAAGCTAAATTCTTGACTTAACAGCCATAGGACTGTTCTGTTGAAAGCAAAATAAATGCTTTCAGAATTAGTATATTAATAAAAATTAGAAATTTCAAAAATTAAACGGAGTTCACAAATTCCGCTTCTCAAAATGTTATCATTATGAGTAAATCATTAAAATATTTAATGACCGCATTGGTAATGCTGTCATTCGGAGTTAGTAATGCTCAAATTAAAAACTCAAAAACTGAAACACACGACCATTCAAACCATACGGCAACAACCGAAAAGCAGGAAATAAACCAACTAAAAGCTGTTTTTGAAGGTTATTTTGCCGTAAAAGATGCTTTGGTAAAAGCCGATGCAGGTACTTCATCTACAAAAGCTGCAGAATTGCTAAAAGCTATCAAAGCGGTAGAGATGACCAAACTTTCGACTGACGAACATACAGTTTGGATGAAAGTAATGAAAGATTTAACGGCAAATACCGAAAAGATGGCTACTTCCAAAGATATTACCAAACAAAGAGAAGCCTTTGTCATTCTATCAACGAACATTTATGAATTGGCAAAAGTGTCTAGGAAGGATGCCCCGATTTACTACCAACATTGTCCAATGGCAAACGGTGGCAATGGCGCAAACTGGTTAAGTAAAGAAAATGCAATCAAAAATCCGTATTACGGTTCAAAAATGTTGACTTGCGGTAGCACAGTAGAAACATTAAAGTAATTGTTAACACTTTTAAATCAATGAAACGATGAAAAAATATACTTGCCCGATGCACCTACAGGTGATAAAGGACGAACCGGGTAAATGTCCGCTTTGCAGAATGGATTTAGTGCCGATGGGTAGCTCTAAAAATCAATCGAACATTCATCACACACACAAAGAACATTCTAATCATAGCCATCATTCAGAAAATGGCTATAACAAACACGAAGGACACCATACAAGTGATTTTATGAAACGCTTTTGGATATCGCTGATATTGACTATTCCAATCCTTTTGCTTTCAGAAATGATACAACTTTGGATAGGATTTCATATTTCTTTTTCGGGAGATAAATATGTGTTGCTAACGTTGGGAACAGCCATTTATATCTATGGAGGAATGCCCTTTCTTAGAGGAATGATTGGCGAAATCAAAGCCAAAGCCATAGGAATGATGACACTTGTTGCCATAGCCATATCTGTTGCTTACATCTATTCCGTTGCTGTTGTTTTTGGCTTGCAGGGTATGGACTTTTTCTGGGAATTGGCAACGCTTATTGTCATTATGCTTTTGGGACATTGGTTAGAGATGCGCTCTCAAATGGCAGCATCAAAGGCATTACAATCTTTAGTAGCCTTATTACCAAACGATGTTACCGTAGAGCGTAACGGTGAAGCAATAAGAATAAAACTCGAAGAACTGAAAAATGGCGAAAAGGTTATCATTAAACCTGGCGAATAAATTTCTGCGGACGGATTAGTAATTGAAGGATTTTCTTCTGTAAACGAAAGTATGCTTACGGGAGAAAGTGTTCCCGTAAAAAAAGAAGTGGATGGAAAAGTAATTGCGGGTTCTATCAATGGTGACGGTGCGTTGAAGATAAAAACAACTGGCGTTGGAAAAGACAGTTATCTCAATAAGGTAATCAATCTAGTTCAAGCTGCACAGGAAGCAAAATCCAATACGCAAAATCTTGCCGACAAAGTAGCCAAATGGCTTACTTTCATCGCCATTGCCATTGGAATTAGCACCTTCATTTATTGGTATAGCAGTAGTGGCGATATTGCTTTTGCATTAGAAAGAATGGTTACGGTGATGGTAACGGCTTGTCCTCACGCATTAGGGGTAGCTATTCCGTTAGTAGTTGCTATCTCCACAACGCTTTCGGCAACCAACGGTTTACTTATTCGCAACCGAACTGCATTTGAAACCACACGAAAATTATCTACTGTTATTTTTGACAAAACAGGAACACTTACCGAAGGTTCTCACAGGGTGGAAAATATCTTTCCAATGACAGATAAATATTCTGCGAATGAAATTATTCAATATGCAGCAGCTATTCAGCAAAATTCAGAACATCATATTGCAAAAGGTGTGATGCAGACGTTAAAAGAGAAGAATCTTACTTTATGGAAGTCTGAAAACTTTAACTATATGCAAGGTATTGGTGTGAGAGGGGGTGTAAATGGAAAGGAAGTTGTAGCAGCAGGACCAAATTATTTCAAAGAGAATAATCATACAATTCCTGAAATTCCAAAAGAAATCAATCAACATTCTGAAACCGTAAATTTTGTTTTAATAGATAATGAGATAATTGGGATTATTACTTTGGCTGACAGTATTCGTGACGGCTCTCAACAGGCAATTGACGAATTGCGAAAAATGAATATCAAATCATTTTTGCTCACAGGCGATAATGAATATATAGCCAAAGCTGTAGCTGATAAATTAGGGATGGATGGTTATCTGGCAAATGTACTTCCCCACCAAAAACAGGAAAAAATAAAAGAGTTTCAGGCGAAAGGTGAAATCGTAGCAATGACAGGTGATGGTGTAAACGATGCACCAGCTCTGGCACAAGCAGATGTGGGGATTGCCGTAGGTTCAGGTACAGATGTGGCAGCCGAAACAGCCGATATTATTTTGGTAAACAGTAACCCAGAAGATGTAGTAAAATTGATTGATTTCGGCAACCGAACTTATAAAAAAATGGTTCAAAACCTTGCCTGGGCAGTGGGTTACAACATTATTGCGATTCCGCTTGCAGCAGGTGTTCTCTACCCGAATTTTGTTTTAAGTCCTGCTATGGGTGCAGTATTGATGAGCTTAAGCACTATTATAGTGGCATTTAATGCCACACTTTTAAAATTAAATAAAATTAAACAATATTAAAAATTTAGAAAAATGAAAAATATTAAAATTCAAATTATAGCATTGGTTCTTATAGTAGCTACAGTCGTTTCGTGCAATAATTCTTCAAATAAGGATAATTCAACCGTTGATACAATAAGTGTAATATCTGAAAAGACAGAAGTCAGAAAAGATGGTATTGCACCAATTTTATCAGGCTATCTGGCATTGAACAATGCACTTGCAGCCGATAACAGCAAAGGTGCCGCAGAAGCTGGAGAAAGCCTTCTCTCCGGCTTGGAAAATGTGGATATGAATAGCATTGCTGCCAACAAAATGAAACAGTTTATGGAATTATCTGCTGATGTAAAAGAAAACGCAGAACATATTCGAGACAATGCAGGTAAAATTGACCACCAAAGAGAGCATCTGGAGTTTTTAAGTAAAGATGTATTAGACCTGATTACTCTTTTGGGTGCGCCCCAAAAGCTGTATCAAATTCATTGTCCGATGGCAAGTAATGAAAAGGGAGCAGATTGGATAAGCGACAGCAAAGAAGTTAAAAACCCTTATTTCGGTAAAGATATGCTGACCTGTGGGGAAGTGGTAAAAGAATTTAAGCCGTAACCCCGGCAACATCAAATAAATGTGAATGTTATGCTGAACAAATTCATTAATTACTTTCTAAATAACAGGGTTGTTACCCTGTTATTGTTACTCACCGTGCTGATATGGGGTTTGGTAACTGCACCTTTTAACTGGCACCAAAATCTGTTGCCCAATAACCCTGTCCCTGTTGATGCCATTCCCAATCTTGGGGATAATCAACAGATTGTTGCCACTGAATGGATGGGCAGGTCGCCAAAAGATATTCAGGAGCAAATAACCTACCCGCTTACCACTTCACTTTTGGGCATGCCCGGAGTGAAAACGATAAGGAGCACCTCTATGTTCGGGATGTCCTTTATCTATATCATCTTTGAAGAAAATGTAGAATTTTATTGGAGCCGTTCCCGTATTCTTGAAAAACTCAATTCCCTTCCGGCAGGAACTTTACCAACTGGTGTAACACCCACCTTGGGCCCTGATGCAACTGCACTTGGACAAGTATTTTGGTACACTTTAGAGGGCAGAAACCCAAAAACAGGCAAGCCAACCGGAGGATGGGATCCCGATGAACTAAGAACCATTCAGGATTTCTACGCCAAGTACAGCCTTTCGTCTGCTGAAGGCGTATCGGAAGTTGCTTCTATCGGTGGTTTTATCAAAGAATATCAGGTGGACATCAATCCCGATGCACTGCGTGCATACAACCTGACAATTATGGATGTAATGACCGCCATCCAAAAAAGCAATCTGGACATCGGTGCTGAAACAATTGAGGTAAACAAGGTTGAATATTTAGTGCGTGGATTGGGCTATATAAAAACGGTAGAAGACCTGGAAAATGCCGTAGTAACGGTAAGGAATAATATTCCGGTCAAAATCAAAGATGTAGCTTTTGTCAATCTGGGACCTGCTCCACGCAGAGGGGGATTGGATAAAGAAGGCGTGGAAGCTGTTGGTGGCGTTGTTGTTGCCCGTTTTGGTGCAAATCCGCTGGAGGTAATTAACAATGTAAAAGCAAAAATAGCTGAGATGGAAGCCGGGCTTCCGCAAAAAACATTATCGGACGGTTCCATATCCAAAGTTACCGTAGTACCTTTTTATGACCGTTCTGGATTAATTCACGAAACTATTGGCACACTAGAGTCAGCATTGGCACACGAAATACTGATTTCCATTATTGTGGTTATCGTATTGGTATTCAATCTCAGAGCTTCCTTAATCATTTCCAGCATTCTGCCACTTGGCGTTTTGGCAACCTTTATATTTATGAAATATCTTGGAGTAGAAGCCAATATTGTAGCCCTTTCGGGTATTGCCATCGCTATCGGAGTTATGGTTGATGTGGGGGTTGTCTTTGTGGAAAGCATTATCCGCTACATGGAAGAAGAACGGAAACAAGGTATTGAAAGCAAAGGAAAGGCATTTGTAAATTTAATCTCAAAAGCCGTTTCTGAAGTATCGGGTGCCATCACTACTGCCATGCTCACCACCATTGTCAGCTTTTTGCCTGTATTTGCTATGGAAGCACAGGAAGGTAAACTATTTCGTCCATTGGCATTTACCAAAACTTTTGCCATCACATCTGCATTCATTTTAGGATTGATAGTGATACCAACAATTGCCTACTATGTGTTTTCAATAAAAATTGAACGGAAAAAACTAAGAAGGATAATGAATTATATCTTAGTGGTTTCAGGCATTGCTTTGTGGATTTACAGCGGAATTTTTGCATCGGTAGCTTTGACGCTTATCGGATTAAATAATCTTTTCATCAGCCAGTGGAAAGGAGAACGAATTGCCAATTACGTCAATATTGCCATTACACTGGTAGTAGTTCTCTCCTATCTTTCCGAAGAATGGCTACCATTGGGTACTCAGGCGAAATTATCCACAAATTTTGTATTTGTATTTATAGCAATTGCTTTTGTGCTTGGGCTTCTGTGGATTTTGGTTATTTATTATGAAAAGATATTGAGATGGGCATTGACCCACCGTTGGAAATTTATGGCAATTCCAATCCTGACCTTGCTATGGGGTATGCTTGCCTGGCAGGGAACGGACAAAACTTTTGGTTTTGTAGCCAAAGGTTTTGAAAGTGTCGGCTGGAAAAGTTTTAAGGAGACTGGTTTTTGGCAAAAGTCAACCAAAATGTTTCCCGGTATGGGACAGGAATTTATGCCGAGTTTAAACGAAGGTTCTTTTCTGCTGATGCCCACAACTATGCCCCATACAGGTGTTCAACAGAATCTGCAATATATTCAAACTTTGGACAGGCGTATTCAAAATATTCCCGAGGTAGAACTTACGGTTGGAAAATGGGGACGTGTAAATTCTGCATTAGACCCCGCTCCCACACAAATGTTTGAAAATACCATCAACTACATTCCGGAATACATTTTAAATGAAGAAGGACACCGGGAGCGATTTCAGGTAAATAAAAAAGGAGAATATGAATTAATCGGGGGTCAAACATACAATCCTGAAAGCGGGTTCAGAAAAATTCCCAAAGACAGTTTAATAACGGATAAAAACGGCAAATTTTTCAGACAATGGCGACCTGAAATAAAGAAAACTGACGATATATGGCAGGCAATCGTCAACGCATCGCATTTACCGGGGATGACTTCTGCTCCCAAACTTCAACCCATAGAAGCAAGATTAGTTATGCTTGCTACAGGAATGCGTGCACCCATGGGGTTGAAAATTTCAGGACCAGATTTGGAGTCTATTGCAACTGCCGGAAAAGAATTGGAAACGGCTCTAAAAGGAGTTCCATCTGTTATCCCATCTACTGTGTTTTATGATCGTGCTATCGGTGCACCTTATGTGGAGATTCATTTGGACAGAAATAAAATGGCGAGATACGGCATCACAGTAGAAGATTTACAGGAAGTGATAAGTTCGGCTGTTGGCGGAATGACATTAACCACTACCGTAGAAGGTCGGGAACGTTTTCCGGTAAGGCTTCGTTATCCACGAGAACTGAGAGACCATCCCGAGGCATTGAAAAAAATAATAATTCCTACCGCAACGGGAACGCAGATACCTCTGGAAGAAGTAGCTCATATAGGGTATGCAAAAGGAGCTCAGATGATACAAAGCGAAAACACCTTTTTAATCGGATATGTAATTTTTGACAAAATCAGTGGAAAAGCGGAGGTGGACGTAGTACACGAAGCAGATAAAATATTGAAAGGAAAATTAGCTTCGGGTGAATTAAAATTGCCCAAAGGTGTGAGCTACAAATTTGCCGGCAACTACGAGCAACAGGAACATGCCACCAAACGGCTGATGCTTGTTATTCCAATCAGCTTACTTGCCATCTTACTGATTTTATATTTTCAGTTTGAAACCGTAACGGCTTCACTCATTCATTTTTCAGGCGTATTTGTGGCATTTGCAGGTGGTTTTATTTTGTTGTGGTTATACAGTCAACCCTGGTTTATGAACTTTTCAGTCGGAGGTATGAATATGCGAGATTTGTTTCAGATGCACAACATTAATTTGAGTATTGCCGTCTGGGTGGGCTTTATTGCACTGTTTGGATTGGCAACTAATGATGGGGTTATTATGGGTACTTATATTCACGACACCTTTATTGCCCGCAATCCTCAAACAAAAGAAGAAGTAAGGGAAGCCGTAGTCTATGCAGGTTTAAAACGGGTACGACCGGCCGCAATGACCACTGCCACCGCATTGATTGCACTATTGCCCGTATTGACTTCTACCGGAAAGGGGGCTGAAATTATGGTACCAATGGCTATCCCCACATTTGGTGGAATGTTGATACAATCCATGACCATGTTTGTGGTGCCTGTATTTCAATGTTGGTGGAGAGAGTGGGCAATTCGCAAAGGACATCCAACCGAAAAATTAAAAAGAAATAAAATGGAAAATAAAATTAAAAATATCGGTTGTTTAATCATGTTAGTATTAACAACCATTGCTTTTCCCACACTATTGTTGGCACAAAGCACGGCAACAGATTCATTAGATTATTATATAGCAGTTGCAGTTCAAAATAACCCGGGAACGAAGGCTCAAAAATTGGCTTATGAAGCTTATTTGGAGAAAATACCGCAAGCGGGTGCTTTTGACGACCCCGAGTTTACCGGAGAATTTTACCCTTCTCCAATGAACATAATTGGTGGTCGTTCAATTGCCAACTTCAGTGTAATGCAAAGATTTCCCTGGTTTGGCACAAGAAAGTTAGCACGCATGGAGGCAGGTTACGAATCTGAAATGCAGTTTCAGCAGTACAAATCAGCTATGGACAACCTGATACTCCAGGTTTCCGTTCAATGGTATTCAATGCAGCGGCTGAATGAACAGATTAATAATAATATGGAGCAAAAAAAGTTTCTTAAAAACCTGGAAGAACTTGCATTAAGAAGGTATGCTGCTCCATCAGGCAGCGCTTCACCCGGTATGTCGGATGTGCTTAGAATACGATTGGAACAGACAGAAGTTGACAATAACATAGAAAGTCTAAAGGCATTACTAAGGTCGGAAAAAGCAAAATTTAATATGCTTTTAAACAGAGATGTAAACGAAACGGTGAATATCGGTAACGCTATCTTCAAAACAACTTTCTTGTTTCAGATTGAAGACATCCTAAAATCAATTGATGCCAACAATCCGGATTTACTGATGATTGAAAAAGAAATAATGGCATATAAAGCCAAAGCCGAAAAAGACAAAAAAATGAGCTATCCGATGCTTGGCATTGGCGTTCAGTATATGCTCATCGGCAAAACGAATGAAGAGATGTTTAAAATGGGAAGCATGAACGGCAGAGATATGGTCATGCCCATGGTGTCGGTTTCTTTACCTCTATTCCGCAAAAAATACCATGCACAACAAAATGAGAGCGTACTATGGCAGCAGTCAAATAAGGAAAAAAGAGAGAACACATATAATAATCTCAAAAGTGATTTATATGGTTTTAAAAATCAATTGGACGATGCCGAACGCTCCATTGCTCTTTATGAAAAACAAACAGAACTGGCACTTACCACTTACAACCTGACTGTGCAGGAATTTGTAACGGGCAAAGGCGATTTAACCAATGTTATTCAGGTGCAACGCCAGTTGTTGGATTACCAATTGAAGAAAGCCGAAGCCATAGCAGGTTATAATTCAATGGCAGTTTCAATTGAAAAATTAACCTCTTTTAATACATATCAAAAATAAAAAAAATGAAAAAATTAAAAAATATATTTAAAAACAGAGCCTCACAGTTTGTACTCATTCTGTTGGCAGGCATTTTATTAGGATGGTTGGTATTTGGCAGAACTGAAACCCACGACCATTCAAAGGAGATAGCGGCATCCGAAAAAAGCGGCACTATCTGGACTTGTTCTATGCACCCTCAAATCAGAATGGACAAACCGGGTAAGTGTCCTATCTGCGGCATGGATTTAATTCCTTTAAAAACAAACGATCACAACGACCACTCCAATCATGAAGTGGATGAAGATGCCATCCAGATGACCCCGGAAGCCATTGCATTGGCAAATATTCAAACTACGGTTGTCGGTCATCAAAAGGCAATTAAAGACATGCAGTTGTATGGAACCATTCAGATTGACGAGCGTTTGCAACACTCTCAAACTTCACACGTCAATGGTCGCATAGAAGCATTATATGCCAACTTTACGGGAGAACCTGTAAAACAAGGACAAGCCATTGCCAAAATATACTCTCCCGATTTGATGACGGCACAACAGGAGTTGCTGGAAGCAGCTAAATTAAACGATCTGCAACCGGGCTTGCTGGCAGCAGCTAAGGAAAAAATGAAGTTGTGGAAAATGACTGAGGAGCAAATTTCCAAAGTACTAAGTTCAAAAACAGTTTCTCCTTATGTAACTATTTACGCCAATACAAGTGGCGTAATTGTAAGTAAAAATGTGAATCAGGGTGATTATATCAGTCAGGGCTCAGTGTTGTATAACATCGCAAACTTAAACCGCTTGTGGGCTGTTTTTGATGCTTATGAAAGCGATTTACCTTTTCTCAAAGTTGGCAATCAGTTGGAATATACCTTACAAAGTTTGCCTGGCAAGGTCTTTAAAGGAAAGATCGTATTCATAAATCCTATTGTGGATGCTGTATCACGTACCGTCAAAATAAGGGTGGAAGTTAACAATGCCCAAAATTTACTCAAGCCTGAAATGTATGCTACCGCAGTAGTTAATGCACCAGTAAGAGGCTCTGGTAAAGATATTATTGTTCCCAAATCAGCAGTTCTATGGACAGGCAAACGCTCGGTGATTTATGTGAAAGAACAGGGGACTTCCATCCCCACTTTCAAAATGAGAGAAATTGAATTGGGAGCTTCATTGGGCGATAACTATGTAGTCCTTTCGGGTGTGGAGAATGGTGATGAAGTGGTAACAAATGGAGCTTTTTCTATTGATGCCAGTGCACAATTGGAAGGGAAAGTAAGTATGATGAACGAGAGCAAAGGAATGGTTTCAAACGAACACCATCATTAAATAGGTAACAATAAGATGAAACAAAAGCCAAAATGGAAAACAATAAGCCTTTCCGTAATAGGCTTTCTTGTTGCCTTTCAGTTCTATCAGCCTGCCCGTAATGTGTATGATGGGCAGGTTGAAGGATCTGATTTTATACAAGTATATAATCCGCCAAAAGCAGTAAATCAAATTTTGGAAAAATCCTGTTATAACTGCCACAGTAATAACACGAAATATGAATGGTTTGATTATATCCAACCTGGTAGAATGTTTGTTGAATCGCATATTACCAATGGAAAACAGGATCTGAATTTTAGCGAATGGAGCAACTATTATAGAGGCAAACAGGAGCGACTGTTGCAATCAATTGTAACTCAGGTGGAGAAAAATGAAATGCCCTTGCTGTCTTATCTCTGGCTGCATCCTGAGGCAAGACTTACAAAAGACGAAAAACAAGCATTGATAAATTGGATAAAAGACAAAAAATAAGCAATAAAATCATCAGGTAAATTAAAAATGGAAGTCACATTACAATCAACAGTCACTTGCCCAAACTGCGGACATAAGAAAGAAGAAACAATGCCGACAGTCGCTTGCCAATATTTTTACGAATGTGAAAAGTGCAAGACCATTTTGAAACCAAAACAAGGTGATTGTTGCGTATATTGTAGTTACGGAAATGTTGCTTGCCCACCAATTCAGCAAGACAAAAAATGTTGCTAAAAAAGCCAACGCTAAAGCCATACACATTGCCAAGTCGCACCAGCCAGTGCACAAGCCAAAACTTGGCAAAGAGTATGGCTTTTCCACCGCTGACTGACAACAGGACGAGAAGAACAACGAAGGCATAACAAGCAGTTTTGCAATAGCGGGGGTGAAGTGCTTAAATCAACATTTGTACTTCGATTGAAATTTTGTACATTAGCCGAACGAAAGTGCTTCGATTGCCCCGCCATCGCAAAGCTGCCGGACGTTATGCCTCATTGTAAAAAGCCGACCGCACAAATGGCACATTTGGTTTTTGCCGACACTCAACCCAACGCTGTAAAAACCAAAAGAGCCATTTTTTGCCAACGCCTCAAGACTGAAAAAATAATTTGAAAATAATTTGGAGACCACCCCCTGACCAGACGCATCTTTGCAGTGTAATTAATTTTAATCATTAAAAACATAAAACAATGAAACGACAAATTGAAGTGTTTACAGCAGGGTGTCCAGTATGTGAACCTGTAGTAAAAACAGTAAAAGAAATGGCTTGTGACTCTTGCGAGGTAACTGTTTACAACCTTGTTGAACAATGTGACGACAAAGTCTGTGTTGACAAGATGAAAAAGTATAACATTACTTCCCTTCCAGCGGTAGCTGTTAATGGAAAATTACTTGCTTGCTGTGAAAACAGAGGAGTAAGTAAGGAAGAATTAGCAGCCGCAGGTATCGGTAAAACCATTTAATTTTTTAACCATACAATCCAACTTCCAATTATTGGGGGTTGGATTGTATTTAATCAAACCATTATGTTACCGAGAGATTTAACAAAAGACCTTAAAGACAGATTGAATAGCATTAAAGGTCAGGTTGAAGGAGTAATAAAAATGCTTGACGAAAGTAATGACCCTGCCCAAATTTTAAATCAATTTAAGGCAGTAAACAAAGGTTTTGAAAAAGCACAGCACCTTCTATTAGATGAGGTTTTCAGAAAAACTTTGGCAATGATAATTTCCGAAGCATTAGAAGCCTGCCCGGGTAACTGTGGACAGGAAGAAAGAATATCAATTATCAAAAATCAATTCCCAGATTTAGGGCTTTATGAACTAACAGACAAAATGAAGGAAATTGATAAAGTTTATGAATATTTACTAAAAAAAAGAGAAGGTATGAAAGAAATATCATTAACCATTGACAATATGGTATGTCAAGGTTGTGCAGAAAAAATATCCGACATCTTAAAGGAAACCAAAGGTGTAGAAGATGTAAATACAAAGGCTATAAAAAAAATAGTGAACATCAAGTTTAATCCGACTGAAACTAATGAAAATGAACTGATTGCCATACTGACAAAAGCAGGATATAAACCTAAATAAAAAATATAAACTTATGGTTACGATAAAATCATTTAGCGTTTTATTAATCCTTCAAATGTTCTTTGTTGCTTGTTCGGGGAATAATTCACACAGCAACCAAACAACCATAAATGAGGGAGAGATAAAAGCAATTGAAATTCCTATTGAAGGTATGTCTTGTATGTCCTGTGTGGCAACGGTAAAGAAGAGCCTTTCAGGTATGGAGGGTGTTAAAGAGGTAAATGTTAGCCTAAAAGACAAAAAAAGCAACGGTAAAGTTCGACCCTAAAAAAATTACACCTGAACAGTTGCAAGAAGCTGTCAACAAGTTGGGTTATAAGGCAGGTACGATACAAGAAATTAATAAATGATGTTAGAGAACTTTTTGAATGAATTTATAAGCACTTTTCAAGAAGGTTCTATCCTTAGCTTAGGACTTGCTTTGTTGGCAGGATTGATTTCAAGTGGCGTTTGTCCTTGCACTTTACCCGTTGGACTTGGTTTTGCAGGTTATGTTGGCAGCACTACTATTCGTGAATCCAAAACAGGATTTTCGATAACATTTTCATTCTTTTTAGGAATTGTGTTTTGTTTGACAGTATTGGGAGCCATTGCCGGATATTTAGGAGTTTTTCTAACTGAAACTTTTGGCAAATATTGGGCATTGGTGATGGGGATAATATCAATAATTGCAGCAGGTATTGCCTTTTATGGTCCTTATTTGCGTGTGCGACAACTTGAAGCATTACGCAGACCAGGAATTGGCGGGTCATTTATATATGGTTTGATTTTTAGTTTGGGAACATCAGCAGCCCCCCTACTATTATTGTTGTCTTTTGCAGCATCTAAAGCAAGTATTTTCTACGGACTGATTTTGGCACTTTTATTTGGAATCGGAAGAGGATTGCCTTTTTTAGTAGTTGGTCTTTTTGCAAGCTCTGTTTCAAAACTTGCCAAATTGACTTGGTTAAGGAAAAGTATTTAAATTATAAGCGGAGTAGCATTACTTTATTTGAGTTTCTATTTTTTTAGACTATTCAGTTACTATTTATAAAACGAGACAAAATTCCAACCCTTCACATCCATACACATTGGCAAGTCGCTCAAAAAGCCAACGCACAAGCCAAAACTTGCCAAAGAGTATGGCTGCCCCACCGCTGACAGACGGACGAAAAAGAACAACGAAGGCATAACAGCACCTAAACGCAAGCAGGGGTTTTGTGCTTCGTAGGACAGGAAAGTAGTATATTTGAAGTTCAGTTCTTAGTAGAAAGTGTAGTGGTTTAAGCCCTGCCTGCGTTTAGCTGCAAACCGTTATGCCCAAGCGTACGAAACGACATCACTAACAATAAAATAATTATTATGAGACCATTAATTTTAGAATTCACAGAAAAACCAACATTAAAGAATCTTGACTTTTCTTTAATTGAGTATTCTCATAAGCAAAACCTGTCTGTTATCAAAGACACTGAAATGCCAGCAATTAAATTTGTATCAATGGACACTGAAACATTTACTAGAACAACAGGTGAACCAACCGATTCGGACAATGACTATAAATTAAGTCTTAGACGAGTTTTGGATACAAGCACAGATACGTTTACTTCGACAGAACCAAGTGACAGCGACAATGATTTAAAAAGACTGAAGTTGTTAATGGACACTCAAACAATCACAGAATCAGTAGAAGGAACAGATTCAGATAAATGATTTTAATAATAACACATAAAGAAGATTTTACTACTGACTTCGTAATTGAAAAATTAAACGAACAGAACATTAAATACTTCCGATTGAACTGTGAAGATTTAAACAAAAACAACTATTTGTTTGACAATTCTAATGATTTCAATTTTTCAATAAATGGAATTAGTGAGTTTTCGTCAGTATGGTTTCGAAGGACTAAACTTCCTGATATTGATACAACAGACCAAGACAAAAAAATATTCTTGCTTGCTGACTATGAATCGTTATTCGACAATTTATTCAATTTAATAAATTCCAAAAAGTGGTTAAGTAATCCAAATTATATTTACAAAGCTGAGAACAAATTGTATCAATTACAAAAAGCAAAGGAAATTGGTTTTAACATTCCGAATACAATTGTAACCAATAACCACAAACAACTTAGCGAATTTGTAAGTGACAACGCCAACGAAGTAATTATCAAACCAATCAGACAAGGACGCATTCAACTTTCTGATGGAGTAAAAACGATATTTACAAATCAAGTTGGTAAAGAAGTTTTAGAAAACTTGATTGAATATGATTTAACACCTTGTATTGTTCAAAACCTAATTCAAAAAGAATATGAACTTAGGATAACTGTTGTGGGAGACAAAGTTTTTTCTGCTAAAATTAATTCTCAAGAAAATGAAAACACTCAAACAGATTGGCGAAAAGAAAAAAATCCATTCTTTGAATGCTATATTCCACAAGAAATTGAAAATAAATGTATCAAACTATTAACGGAATTAAACATTTCATTCGGAGCCATAGACTTAATAAAGGATAAGAATGGAGAATATATATTTTTAGAAATCAACCCCAATGGTCAATGGGCTTGGATTGAAATGGAAACAGGACTAAAAATATCCGAAGCCATCATAAATTTTTTAACTACGACAGAATGATAGGCAAATATTTGGTTTATATTGGGTTAAAGGAGAAGTCTCTAAAGTCTGTAGCTCAAGAAAATGAGTCAAGCAATACGCCAATTGCGAAGGAATCCTATGCTCCTGCAACAAGCATCAAAGTTGCCGAAAGATATTTAACATACTTAAAAGAAATTCACGATTATCAGCGAGACAGAAGAACAACAATTGAAAACAAAAATTCCCAATTAGTTGGTCAAGCAAGTATTGTAACATCAATATTTGCACTTTTTATTCCTTTATTAATTGACAATCTAAATGGCGTAACCTTATGGATTAAAATCCCATTATCATTACTTTTTCTGATTGTAATGTTTCATTACCTTTTATCAATTCTCCACGCCATTAAAACTTTAACAGTCAACAAATATAAATATCCAGGGCGCAGCACTAAATCAGTCACTAAAACAGATAGAAAAGATAAGGAATTAGACTTCGTTAACTCCGAAATTGAAGACTTGGTTTATATAATCAATAATACTACCCCGATTGACAATATGAAAGGTGGTAATTTAATTTTCGGTGCAAGATGTTTCAAAATTGGAAACATTGGATTCGGAATAATGACTCTTCTAGTAATTGTTTCAACCTTTACATTAAAGAGAGAGAGTCAAGAATTAACAATCAAAAATTTGAACGATATAAAACTTGATATTCCGGACACTTTAAATACAAGAGTTTATGGTTTAGAACTAAAGGATACATTAACTATTAGAATCGACTCAATAAACAATAAAATTTATCAAATAAACAGACTGAATGGCAAGGCAAAATGAAGAAACGCCAGCACACAACAGGCGTTTGATTCAATGGCGGGTGATGTGTCGCATTACGCGTGTCAGTTAACGTTACAAGGTTCGTTGAAGACGATCAGGGTAAAGGATTGACAGTTGCGCTGCTGTACCATTCCGGTTGTAAACGGGACGGCTCAATTTTGAAGTACTGTGTTCTTGAACCAGGAAGAGTTGCTTCATCAAGGCTTCGTTGCTTGGGTTTGGTCCATTCGATTTCATCACGGAGCGAAGCTGCCGGTGACAGTCTTCGATGCTGTTGGTGGTGTACGGCGATGAACCCGATTGTATTGTGGGTATATTCTGACACCCCCCACTCCCCCATCACTATTTTTGTCGTATGACTCTAAACCCGGCAGATCGGTGGAACCAGCGCTATGCGCAACCTGAGTACGCCTACGGCTCGTTGCCAAATGTATATTTTCAGTCACGCCTCGATGAACTGACTCCCGGTACTATACTCCTGCCTGCCGATGGCGAAGGACGTAACGGTGTGTACGCCGCTACACGCGGATGGGATGTTGATTCGTTCGATATTAGCACAGAGGGACAAAAAAAGGCTCTTGCCCTTGCAAAGGAAAGGAATGTTAATATTCGTTACCATGTGGGGACGCTTGACACAGCCCCCTTCCTGAATCAAACGTTCGATGCCCTTGCCCTGGTATATGCTCACTTTTCTCCCGATACCCGTTCTGATTACCTGGCATCGCTGGTTAACCTGCTGAAGGTAGGGGGCTATGTCATATTCGAGGCGTTTAGCAAGGAGAACTTGCTGTACCGTGGTAAGAATCCTGGCATTGGCGGTCCGCCCGATGCCGGTAGTCTGTACTCGCTGCAAGAGGTGCGCTCTGCGTTTGAACACTTTTCAATTGTTGAACTCGCCCAGGTTGAAACAGAGCTGCACGAGGGCCTATATCATAACGGTCTCGGCTCGGTAATTCGGTTTTTTGGTCGTAAGCTGTGAGGTAATGATGTTTACAATGGTGCTTCTTGCGGTTCTGGTCCTTCTGGCAATGATTAATCTGGTGCTTTTGATGCGAAGCAATTCATCAGGAGATGCCGGTGTACTGTCTTCATTGTCGAAGCTGGACACAGAACTGCAGCGCATAGACCCGCTTGTGCGCGACGAGTTCTCAAGGAGCCGTACTGAAAGCCAGCAGTCGTTCAAAGACAATCGCGAAGAGTTAACAAATTCGTTTTCAACCCTTGGTCGGACGCTCTCCGCCACTGTTTCGGAGCTGTCAACTGCACAGAAGAACCAGTTCGATACCTTTTCGAACCAGTTGACGGAATTCGCGAAAGCCACAGCTGCCACACAGACTGAGCGCTATGACGAACTGGGCAAGCGACTGGATGCCATAAAGCAGGATACAGAAAACAAGCTGAAGGAAATTCGGGATACCGTCGAAAGCAAGCTGCGCCATATCCAGGAAGACAATAGTGTTAAGCTTGAAGAAATGCGCAAGACTGTTGACGAAAAGCTCCACGAAACAGTCGAAAAACGGTTCAATGAATCCTTCAAGGTTATCAGTGAGCGGCTCGAACAAGTGCATAAGGGGCTTGGCGAGATGCAAACCCTGGCCACCGGCGTGGGTGACTTAAAACGGGTACTAACAAACGTTAAGACCAGAGGCACTTACGGCGAAGTTCAGTTGGGAACGATACTTGAACAGATTTTCTCACCTGAGCAATATTCAACGAATGCAGTAGTGAAGCCGGGAAGTCTGGAGCGGGTTGAATTTGTGATCAATCTGCCGGGTACGTCAGGTGATGATACGCCTGTACTGCTGCCAATCGATTCAAAGTTTCCTGTTGAAGATTACATTCGTCTGGTTGATGCCTACGAACAACCAGCCGACCCACAGGAAATTGAACAATTGTCGAAACAGTTCGAAAATGCAGTCAAAAAGAATGCAAAGGACATTCGCGATAAGTACATCAACGTACCGGTAACGACAGACTTTGCAATCATGTTTGTACCGACGGAAGGCCTCTACGCCGAAATCCTCCGTCGGCAGGGTCTGTTCGAACAACTCCAGCGCGAACACAAGGTAACCGTTGTCGGGCCAACAAACCTTGTTGCCTATCTCAGCAGTCTGCAAATGGGCTTCAAGACCCTTGCCATTGAAAAACGGTCGAGTGAGGTGTGGGAACTTCTCGGGGCGGTAAAGACGCAATTTGGTAAGTTTGGTGACATCCTTGACAAGACAAAGAAAAAACTGCAGGAAGCCACAAATGTTATCGACAGTGCCGGGACGCGCAGCAGAGTTATTGAACGAAAGCTCAGGCTGGTTCAGGAACTGCCGGCAACAGAGGCAAGCAAGCTGCTGCCTGATAATGATAACACTGATCTCGGGTTAGACGCCGACGACACCGACGCCTAACAATGCAATCCACGGTTTCATGAAACGGTTTTTTGATGCCATCATCGGGTCAAACCTGTATATCTCTGCGGCAGCTCTTCTGCTCGCCATTCAAACGCAGATACAGCTAACAGGAACTGCACGGTGGCATCCGTACCTGTTTTTGATTTTCTTCGCAACTCTGTTCGAATACAATGTACACCGGCTTACAACAATCATCTTCTTTCCACAGGCATTGGAATCGCCTAAGCACCAGTGGGTGCGCGGGAACAGGCATCTCTTCCGAATCGTTGTTGTGATATCGGTACTTGGATTTTGTGCAACGCTGTTTGAAGCCAAGACCGAAGTGCTCATTGCCTTAGCCCCCTTCGCAGTACTGACAGTATTCTATTCAATGCCTGTGTCGAAAACTGCGAGGAAGCTCTTTAGACTGCGTGAAATACCGTATTTAAAAATTTTTCTTATTGCCATTGTGTGGTCAGCCGTTACCGTTCTCCTTCCGGTAATGTACGAGACTCAAACGTTCAGCAGTACCGGCATCCGGCTAATGCTGCTCGAGCGTTTCTTGTTTGTGCTTGCGATAACCATACCTTTCGACATACGAGACATGGACACCGATCAGGAAGGCAGACTACGAACTATACCGCTTACACTCGGCAAGGCCTCATCGGTAAAGCTGGCTATCACTATCATGATCGCATTTACCGTCATTAGTATGATTCATTACAGTACAGTTGAACAATGGAATCTCGTTTCTGCCTTTTTTGTCAGCGGCCTCACCACGATGTACTTTGTAGGAAGCAAGCGTTTGCAGAGCTCACCATGGTATCATTACGGTATCCTAGACGGTACGATGATTGTACAGGCATTGTTGGTTCTTTTACTAAATACGCTCTAATATAGAAAACGGACACTGTCGCTGTTCTAAATTGTATATTATTTTTTTGTTAGGATAATTTCGGTTTCAGTCAAATTAATTTTGTATCGCTTTCGAGTGAATCGCTTAACGGGTTCTACGCCATTCTGAGCAAGATGTAATTAACTACATACCGAACCCGCACTTTGGGATGAATTACCATGAAACTGCACAGGGCAGCCATTCGCCTGGCGGCTATTCTTGTTGTTGCCGCCTTCACTTCAGTAACTGTATTAGCGCAAAACGGACCAAAGCTTACCGATCCGGAAATTGCTTCGATAGCTGTAACTGCGAACCAGATAGACGTTAATTATGGAAAGAATGCTCTTGCAAAGCTGCACAATCCGGATGTAAAGCATTTTGCGGAAACAATGATTAAGGACCACGAAGCCATTATCAAGCAGGCAACGGAGCTGGCAGCCAAGCTTGGCGTGAAGCCCAAAACAAATCCAACAACAAAATCGTTGCTCAAGGCCGAAAAAGAAACCAATGCAAAACTTGCTAAGGTAAAAGGTGAAGCATACGATAAGGCATATATTGACAATGAAGTTGCATATCACGAGTCGGTTATTAACACCGTTAATAATGTGCTCATCCCCCAAACGACAAATGCTGAATTAAAAGATTTCCTTGTTAAAGCGGGCCCACTACTTAACCATCACCTCGAAATGGCAAAAATGGCTCAGTCGAAAGTGAAGTAACGTCATGAGTTCTCTGCAAAAATCAGTGCTGCCTTTCATGGGTACACTGTGGTTGATTTTTATGGGTTGCACATCCAATAACAATGACAATAAGACCACCGTTGAACAAGAACATGTTGGCGTTACGGATACCGTGGTGATTGAGGGGATGCAGTTCGTACCGCAGTCACTGACTGTACATAAAGGCGATACTGTCGTCTGGATTAATAGAGACATGGTTGTTCATAATGTTACTGACGATTCAAATCGAAGTCAGAGCTCTGGTGATATAAATGTTGGAGCTACGTGGATGATGGTTCCTTCAAAAAGCTTTTCTTACCTCTGCACAATTCATCCAACGATGACCGGTTCTGTTACCGTTCAGCCGTAAACTTACCTCTCAACGATGCTGTCCGATACCTCGGTGTCGGACAGCATTTTTGTTTGGTATATTGTACAATGCTGTTGCGTTGTATCATCTTTCTTGCAGTTGCGGGGATCTGCGCCGCTGGTGTCCAGCCCAAGGTTATATGGGTCTTTACTGTGAACGATCTCGCTCACGGTCAGACGGCTGCTGCCGATATCGACGGTGACGGGAAACTGGAAATTGTCTTCGGATGTTACCGAAACGACAGTACCGTGTACGCACTCAATGCCGAAGACGGCTCGCTGTTGTGGAAGTACAATACCTCCCTCCCTACGCGCGAGGGTTGCAACGATGTTGCCCCGGTTATTTATGATGTTGATGGCGACGGAATGCCGGAGGTAATTGTGCCGGCATCCTGTACCGACTCTACCTACTGCTTTAACGGCGCCGACGGCTCAATAAAGTGGACAGTGAAAACCCGTGGGAGCGGCTCACCGCCCACCATCGCCGATATCGACGGCGATGGAATACCGGAAATCCTGCATGGTGAATTTGGCGGATACGTGATTTGCATTAACGCACTCGATGGGACCGTAAAGTGGGAAATCGCGGTTGATACAAAGTCATGGATACAAACCGCACCAACCATCGTTGATATTAATAACGATGGTGATCTTGACTTCATCGTTGCAACATGGAACGCAGTTGACACTCTCAACAACAAGGTGTACGCATACCGGCGGAAGGATCAGAAGCTGCTCTGGACGTTTCCGGTTACCGACGTTATCTATCACGGAAGCGCGATTGCCGACCTGGATGGCGATGGCAGGCCGGAGCTGGTGATTGGAAGCTACAACGATACCCTGTATTGCATAAATGCTGACGACGGCGCACTAAAGTGGAAATACAGTCTGGGGAAATACTACTACGTTGGCGGTCCGGCCCAAATCGCCGATCTTGACAACGACGGCAACTGTGATGTGTTTTTCATCTCACGCAATACATTTACCGCCCTGAAAGGCAACGGAGAAATACTATGGCAGAAAACCCTGAAAGACTACGACGACTGCTTTCGCGGAGCTGCCATCGCTGATATTACAAATGATGAGTATCCCGATGTAGTTTTCGGAACATCAAAGGGTCGGCTTATTGCTCTGAACGGAAACGACGGCAGCGAGATTTTTACATTCGACCTGAGGAAAGAATTTAACGACACCCTGTTTAGAATTGATCACGCACCACTCATTGCCGATTTTGATGGCGACGGTCTGCTTGATGCATTCATTGTAGGAGGATACTCGGTCATGCCTGATTTTTCAGGCAACTACGGTAAAGCGTGTCTGGTTAGTCTTGGCAAGGGTAAGGGACCAGACTGGCTGATGTTTCAAAATAACATCCTTCGTAACAGTGAGATGTGCCCGCTGCCGACGAGCACTGTAATGGAAGCCGTATCACCTGAAATCGAAGTTTCAGTTATTCCCAATCCAGTTACCGTGGGCTCAGTGCTGCAGATAACATCACCTACTGAAACTGTTTTCACCTGGCGTGCCGTCACCATTCAGGGTCGCACTGTATCGGGTCCGCATACAGCCTACCTCGAAACCGGAGCGAACACCATACCACTCAGCAGCTTCCCGGGTCTCGTAAGCGGTACCTACTACATCGTCTTCAGCAGCGGCAATCAACAACGAACAATTCAGATTACCGTGCCTTAGCCCCCTAACTTTGCTCCATGATTACAAACCGCAAGGAAGAGCATGTCCAGCTTGCCATCAGTGGCGACGTTGGGTTTCGGGAGCTCACGAACGGACTCGAAGAGGTACGTCTCCCCTACAATGCTCTGCCCGAGCTGAACTTCAGCGGCATTAGTACAGAAGTTGACTTCCTGGGGAAACGATTATCATTGCCGCTCATCATCAGCGGAATGACAGGCGGTTACCCTGATGCGGAGCGTATTAACACAGGCCTTGCCGAAAGTGCTGCCGCATTAGGAATCGCAATGGGCGTCGGCTCGATGCGGGCCGCATTTGACCGGCCCGAAACAAGAAGTTCATATACTGTTTTACAATCGATCTCGACCGCAGTGCCCGTGATTACCAACATTGGTGCCGTTCAGCTTGCCGAGTGGTACAGGAAGGGGGCTTTGGCAGACCGTATTAACGAGTGTATTGAGCTTGTTGGTGCATCGGTGGTGGGGATTCACATCAATCCGCTTCAGGAGATGCTGCAACCCGAAGGTGAGCCGGATTTTTCAGGAGTACTTGAAGCGATCAGCGCTGCGGTGGACCTGTCGCCACTCCCGGTAATGGTCAAGGAAGTTGGCGCAGGAATATCCGGCGCGGCAGCTCATAAACTCGTAAAGACAGGAGTTGCATGCATTGATGTTGCAGGTGCCGGCGGAACAAGCTGGGCAGCGATTGAAATCAAGCGCCATCAGGAGCAGGATAAGCTTCAGGAGTTTCGCGAAGTAGGAATCAGCACTGCCGAATGCATCAGGCAAGTTGCTGCTCTGCGGAAACAACATCCCACACAGCACTCAAACCATAGCCCCTTTCCGACAATCGTTGGCAGCGGCGGAATATCAAGCGGATACGACATTGCCCGTGCATTATATCTTGGTGCCGATCTTTGTGCAACCGCACGGCCGGTACTGCAGGCATTTGCTACAGGCGGGACCGCACAAGTTATTCAACTTATTGGTGATTGGACATTACGGTTGCGGCAGTGGATGTTTATTACCGGTGCGGCTACACCACAACAACTAACGATGATGGACAAGACGCAGGCATGACAATACAGCAAAAACTGGAACAGATCGAGGCGGCACTGGCCCAGGCGCTGGTGCAGTATCGTGATCCCGCAGAGCTGTACGATCCGGTGCATTACGTACTCAGCGCCGGAGGTAAGCGGATACGCCCGCTGCTGGTATTGCTTGCCACAGAGGCCGTCGGAGGTGAGACTACAGACGCAATGAATGCAGCACTTGCAATTGAGATGCTCCATAATTTTACATTGGTGCATGACGATATTATGGACCGGTCGTCACTGCGCCGCGGACGCGCAACAGCGCATATACAGTTCGATGAAAACTCAGCAATCCTTAGCGGCGACGTTATCGTTGGGATAGCATCGAAGCTTCTTAGCGCCAGTGCACAGCACTCACACAACCCGTCGGCGGTGTTCGATGTCTTCTCGCAAGGCTTTATTGACGTATGTGAAGGACAGGCACTTGACGTAGCCTTTACCAAACGAACTGACGTCCACCCCGACGAATACTTCGGCATGATCGAGCGCAAAACCGCACGTCTGCTTGAAACCAGCGTACACATTGGCGCACTCGTTGGCAACGGCGATCCGCAGCATACAAGCGCACTGCGCACCTTTGCACGTGATATCGGCCTTGCGTTTCAGATGCAGGACGACATCTTAGATGTTGAAGGATCGCACGGATTCGGTAAAACACCGGGGGGCGATCTAATCGAAGGCAAGCGCACGTGGCTGATGTTGCGGGCACGTGAAAAAGCAACTGGTAAGCCCGAATTCCAGGAACTCGTTCAGACATTCTTTTCACAGAATGGCATAGCCCCCACACAGGTAGAACAGATGCGCACACATCTGATTCAGGAAGGCGTGCTGGCAGAAGGGACAGCGATGGTAGAAAAACTTACCGAAGAAGCATTTGTTCATCTCCACAAACTGCCCGACAGTACCGCACGGCAGCATCTGGAAGAATTAGCAACAACCCTGATGGAACGCACAACATAATGGCACAAAACATTACCGTACTTGGAGCAGGCAAGAGCGGTCTTGCTGCTGCTGAACTTGCCAGTCAGCAGGGTAACCGCGTATTTGTAAGCGAGTCTCGAACAGAACAGCAATGCGCGGACATTAAGGTGCGCCTTGACCAGCTTGGTGTCGAATCCGAGTTCGGTGGTCATACCAACCGTGCATTGCAGGCATCCACCCTCATACTCAGTCCCGGTATCCCGCCAACCCATCCGATAAGGGTTGAAGCCCGAAATCGGAACATCGAAGTCATCGGTGAACTCGAATATGCATCCCGGTTTATCTCCAATAAAATTATTGCCGTCACCGGTACCAACGGGAAAACAACAACAACAGCGCTAACCGGATACATACTAAACAATGCGGGTACATCGGCAGTGACCTGTGGAAACATTGGAACACCGCTCAGTTCGCTGATATCCACATTGAGTCCCGACACCGTCGTAGTGGCTGAAGTAAGCTCATATCAACTGGATAGCATTGCTGACTTCCACCCTTTTATAAGTATTATTCTTAACATTACGCCTGATCATATTGGTTATCATGGAAGTTTTCAAGACTATGTGAAGTGTAAGTGGAAAATCTTTTCTCGACAAGGGGGCTCAGATATTGTAGTTTTGAATGCCGATGATGAGCATACAGCAAGTGCCGCATCGGCAGTCCGTTGCACTACAGCGTTTTTTAGTACTCAGCGTGAAGTGAAAGGCGCATTCGTCCGGGGGGACGAAGTAGTGTTTCGGAGCAGCAGCAACAAAGAGGAGGTACTTATGCCCACACATCGCCTGGGGTTACCCGGGTTGCACAACACATATAATTCCATGGCTTCTGCCTTGGCATCACGAGCCTTCGAGGTCAGCAACGAGGCAATCCGTGAATCTCTGGAATCGTTTTCCGGAGTTGAACACCGCTTAGAGCGTGTTCGCATTTATAACCACATCACCTATATCAATGACAGTAAGGCAACCAACGTCAACGCTGCGTGGTTTGCGTTGGCAAGCTTTGATCGCCCGATTGTCTGGATAGCGGGGGGACGTGCCGATGACAACGATTATTCATTGCTCGACGAACTGGTTGCTACCAACGTCAAAGCAATCGTATGCATCGGCGAGCAGGCAGATGTTGTTTTTAACCACTGGTGTACTACCCGACGCTGCGTAAAAGCACATACGCTGACCGAGGCTGTACAGGCTGCCACCGAGCTTGCCGAACAACATGATATCGTGCTGCTCTCGCCTGCATGCAAGAGTTTTGATATGTTCAGTAACTACGAAGAGCGCGGCCGGATGTTCAAGCAGGCTGTTCAAGACCTGAAGTAAGCAACAGTTGGCGTTGAAATTCGTTATTCACCCGCGTGCAAGAACCGATAATCGAAATTCGCGGACTGCGAAAGAACTATGGCAGTTTTACTGCCGTTGATGGTCTGGACCTGACCGTATATCATGGTGATATCTACGGCTTCCTGGGTCCGAATGGAGCCGGAAAAAGCACAACAATCCGTATGATCCTGTCGCTGGTAAAGCCATCAGCAGGCAGCATTACAGTTTTTGGGAAGCCCCTTTCCACTCATCGTGCAGAGATTTTACGCAAAATCGGTTGCATTGTTGAACGTCCGGATTTTTACAACTACCTGTCAGCCTACAAAAACCTTGAACTCCTTGGCCGGCTTAGCGGCGCCGATGTAAGCAAGCAGAATATTTACCGAATGCTCGATATGGTGGGTCTTGGCAGCAGGGCAACCAGCAAGGTGAAAACATTTTCGCATGGGATGAAACAACGGCTTGGCATCGCACAGGCGCTAATCCACAACCCGGACCTGGTAATACTCGACGAACCAACAACCGGACTTGACCCGCACGGCATGGTAGACGTGCGCGACTTAATTGTAAGCCTCGCACACGATCACGGAAAAACTATCGTACTCTCATCGCACATTCTGCCTGAAGTTGAACACATAGCTACCCGGATGATCATTATTAACAAGGGCAAGACAGTTGTGGAAGGGGCTGTGGCCGACGTATTACGGGACCAGGATTTAGAGCAGTTTTTTATGCGCATTACAAAGGAATCCGGCAAGTCGGATATCACAGTAAGTTTATGATTGCAACCGCAACAAGAGTTGAACTGTCGAAGGTGTTTTCAAAATGGCGCACCTATATCGGATTTATCGCCCTGGGGGTGGTAATACCAATTGTTATTATCAGCCTTGGCATCGAGGGGATGAAGTTTTTCTCGTTTGCGACACAAAACCTGCAGCAGCAATTTATCTTTAGCGGCAATCTGATGAACGGATACACGACCTCGTACCTGATCATTGGCATGCTGTACGTGCATGTACCGTTCCTGGTGACGCTGGTCGCAGGCGACATCCTGGCCGGTGAAGCTACCGGCGGAACCTACCGGCTGCTTCTCACCCGTCCGCTCTCACGAGCGACGCTGGTAAATGCCAAATACATTGCCGTCCTGGTAAGTACAAACCTGCTGATCGTATTTATGGCGGTACTAAGTCTCGGACTCGGCCTGCTAATCCTTGGCAGCGGCGACATGGTAGTAGTGCGGACCAAGATTTCGGTGATCACCGAGTCCGACATCTTGTGGCGTTTCATGCTAGCCTACGGCTTTGGCGTGGTGGCGATGACGGCCGTCTCAAGTATCGCCTTTCTGCTCTCGTCGTTTGTGGAAAACGCGATTGGGCCAATCATGACCACGATGGCAATCATCATCGTTATGCTTATCATCTCCTCGATCAACGCCTCGTGGATGGATGCAGTGCGTCCGTGGTTCTTCACCACCCACCTGAACTCATGGCGCTACCTGTTCGACAGGACAGTTGACTGGACACCGGTCGTAAACAGCAGTATCATCCTGTTCATGCACAGCGTAGTTTGCTTTGTCGTCGCACACTTCGTCATCCACCGCAAGGACATTCTCAGTTAGACATGAACGTACCCGGCAAAAACATCGTACTATGGGTTTTAATCATTACAGGCCTTCTCATCACTTCGGTAAGGAACAGTGCGCAGACTACTGCCGAAGCTCTGATGAAGGCACTTGAGGCGAAGATAGCAAAGGTTAAAACCTACACCGTCAACCTTCAGCTCGACATCAACATTCCATTCGTTGAAGCCCCGCCGACTAAGGCCACGCTTTATTTTAAAGCGCCCGACAAGACCCACATCGAAACAAAAGGGTTTGCAATGCTCCCAAAGCAGGGACCGGACCTAAGTGTTTTTCGTATTCTCACTCAACCGTACGCAATAGTTGATGTCGGCACCACGAAACTCAACGGAAAGACACTCCGCCAGATTAAGGTAATACCAACCACCGACGCATCGCCAATAGCCGTAGCCACATTTTACACTGATGTTGCAACAGCACTGCCAACAAGGGTAGAAGCAGTTACCCGCAACGGCGGAACGCTTACAGCCGAGTTCAAGTTTACCAACACTAAGGCAAGCGCCTACGCACTACCCAGCTATGCCAAACTAATGTTCGAAGTCCCCCCGATGGACCTGCCCCGCATGATGAGCGGCGACCTTGATAAACCTAAAACCAACACAAACGGCAAACCCGTCAAGGCATCAGTTGAAATTCATTACACCGACTACAAGATAAACGTGCCGATTAAGGACGACGTATTCAGGTAGTAGGAAGCCCCCTCCCCCCGGCCCCTCCCCCCGGCCCCCTCCCCAAACGCACACGCGCGTTTGGGGAAGGGGAGGTAGATTCATGAGATTTTTTTTATAAACCGGATGTAGGGACGCACGGCCGTGCGCTTGGAATAGACGGCCGTAATGTTTTATAATGTTTTTTATGTTTTTTCGTGCGGGACGGGTTTGAAACCCGCCCCTATGGGTTGTCGTTTTATGATATTTCGTGGTGGGCGACCTCATAGGGGCGACCACGCGGGATCGCCCCTACGGGTTCGTGCCGATTTTACTATTGTTTTGCGGGAGCGACCACGCGGGATCGCCCCTACGGGTTCGCGCCGATTTTACTATTGTTTTGCGGGAGCGCGGATATGGCGTCCCTCCAATGATATAATACCCACATTAACGGTTTAGCACCACCGCCCTACATGACCGAGGCGCGCCAATATCCCGAGCGGACGGACTACGGCCCATCGGGCCCCACCCCCACCGCCACCACCATCGTGCTTCACCACCTACCAGTACAGCTCGGCCGGTCGACTGCGGTGTGCAGCCTACGTAAAAAACCTTAGGAATTCCGGAGCAATTGCTTTTATGTATAGTGGGAGAAAGACAGGAATGTGTGACCATGACCCCACCCTCCAACCACTCCAGCCCCTCCCTCCGCCACGATCTTGCACCAGCATATTAGGTGATTGAGTGCTAGAGATACTGGTTAGCTGTTAGAATGATTGTACCAGATTCTCTACCTGTAATCCGGTTCACCCGTACACATTATCTCAGCAACATGACGGTTGATATCCAGCCTGATGAGCGATCAACAATCGTATATAAGCCCGTAGGCAGGTTTGTGGAAACCACCCGTGTTCCCTCTCCCTCAGTGTATTTCATTATCCCAGCCTGAGTTACGTCTTCGCCATTGGTATTGAATACCCTGATGGATTCATCGGGCTTGGGTACGACAACATCAAAAGTATTCCAATATGCCTTAGGTGAGGATACCCGGTAGATTGTTTGATCAAACGCAGGTACCGACGTTGCTAAATTATATTGAAGAAAAATAATATCGCTAACGTCGGTTAGCCTTAGAGCTATCAGCCTCTTGGCTCTATTCACTGATACCAGGGGATAATGTGCTTCTGGAAAAACCGATATGGCTGAGATTGTGGATAATGTCGAATCTAGCAGATACAATGTATCTTTGAATAAACAAAGTATAGTATTGTCATCTATGACAAGAGCAGTCTCAAGAGGCCTTGAGAATTGGCGACTAACTCGGATAGAATTATCTGATCGTCTAAGGATTGATATTATGTCGTCTCTCATCGTATACAATAAAACATCTCCTGAGCCGGGGAATACAAATTGTTTAATTCTCGAAGAATTCCCACGGGCAAACAATTCACTATATTGTTGTAGGGCCAATGAGTCCATATTCCACACGCCTCCGCGGTTAGTGCCAAGGGCAATCATTTCATGGGTATTGGGAACATAGTTAATATACACATCCCCACATCCATCACATGTAGTATAGAGAGATCTGGTTGTATCAACAAGATCTTGAAAGATAAGTCCGTCATTGTTTACTGAGATAGCCGCATAACGGAGATCCGGCGAGATAGCCTTAACCTTACCTCCCACAAGTTGCGATGGTGAATAAGGTAATGTAACAACTTTCACGGTCGAATCAGTAGCAAAGTCCACCAAACTAAGTCGCGATAGAGAATCAGTAACTGAAAGTATTGGACTAATATTTGTTTCGTCAGCACATATCTGTGCGTCAAATCGCTTGAAGCGCTTCCTTAGCGTCTGGTCCTGTAAAGATAAATGATAATAAGGTTTTCCGAGGGTGCCCATTAATAGTGCTGTCCCAGACGTATCGTATCTCATGAGATTAGGTATAGGAACTGCGATTACACGGGAACTTCTATCTTTGATATCTAATAGATATGTTACATAATCCGTCGTACAGCCAATACGGCCATTTCCTAACCATACTACATCGTCAAAATGTACGTGAGGTAAGGTCCATATCCTCTTATAGCGTTCTCCTTCCAGTACATAGATACTAGTGATACTGTCAGAAATAAATTTATTCTCCTTGGTAATGAATTGCCTCACATATGAGATAATAATGGTGTCACCCGTGCTGTTAAACCAATGGCTCTTCGGCTGTTCTTCAATAAACTCATCAATATTGAAATCAGGAAGTCTTTCTCCGGTTGTTACATCAAACCTGTGAACTTTGGACTTGTAGTTGTCAAGAAACAGCAAAACAGGATGGCTAAGGTTGCGGTCAGTAATTCCAATACTGCTACCGTAGGCGTCCAACATTCCTTTGGGCGTTGTAATAACTCGTTCCATTCTTCGCTCAAATAGGTTGTATATAGTTATCGTGTCATTTTCACACCCTACCACATATTTGCCGTTACCAACAATGTCTATTACACCTTTAATATCTGGTAATGACGTAAATCGAACTGGATTGAGTTCTAAAAAACCGAATTCTTCTCCTCGTACAGCAAATATCACGTTACTACCGGGCCTCATCATCGGTCGCGTAAATTCAGCGGGTAACAACAAATTTGGAGTATCCTTGCCGGGTGTCCAAACTGAAACAACTAGGGATCGTGATGAAGTATCATTGTATCCATGAATAACTACCTCGCCAGAAGGCAGTATGCCGATTGGCTTACCATGATTACTTGAGTTTTTCAGGCCTGTTTTTACCATACCATGGATTTGAAATGGGTTATCAAGGTCATGTACAATGTATAATGGGCCTACACAATTACCCACAAATAACTTACCGTCTGACGAAAACGTAGTACCTGAAGATATAGAGGGAAAAAGCAACACCGCAACCGAACCAATTGTATCTATGCCACGAGAAAGCAAGTTTTCCGAAGAGCAAAGTATTAACGAGTAAATGATACACAGAATCCGTAAACTGCGTATTCTTGATTGTTTCATGACTACCTATCCTTGAAGATTACAGTATAACCGTATGGTATTCCTCGCAGAGGACTGCATCATTAATAAAAGTGATGTACATACACGCCAAGCCGCGATACTTGACAGTGTCCGGAAGTTAGTTGAAAAAAAAGAGGCTCGCTTTGTGGTTGGTAATTTGGAGAAACTAAACAACCAAACACCAAACAAAGGAGCCCCATGCGATCCAAACATACGCACCCAGATCTTAGTGCGGCAATCGAAACACTAGCGGAGCTGGCAGGCGACGAAGTCGCGGCACTCGTGTTAAATCATCTGGAGCTGAGCAGACATGTTGGCGTTCAGCTGATGGAACGGGAGGTGACGCACCTAGCCGGGGAGCGCCATAGCCATGACAAGCCTCACCAGGGCCGGTACAGCCGCTGGGGACGTAATCCTGGCAGTCTTGCTGTAGGAGGACAGAAGCTGCCGGTGGCAGTACCCAGGGTGTATGATGCCGAAACCGGGAAGACGTTTTCGCCACAGATCTACCATGAAATGCGCCAGGCCGCGGAGCCACCGACCTACGTGATCGAGTCGTTGTTTCGTGGACTCGGCAGCCGCAATCTGGAGCTGGTTACCGAAGCATTGATGGATTCATTTGGACTCTCAAAGAGTCGGGTTTCTGAGCTTTTCGTTGAGCACAGCGCCGCGATCCTGGAAGAGTTTCTTCAGCGTCGCCTTGACGAGTCAACCTATGTGGCTGTCTTCATCGACGGAAAGTGCATACAGGGTCAGAACATCGTCTCGGTTATTGGCGTAACTGAAGCCGGGGAGAAGTATACGCTGGGGCTAACCCAATGTACGACAGAGAACGCCGGTGTGATCACGACGATGTTTCGCGAGATGATCAGCCGTGGTTTCTGCTTCGATGACGGCCTGTTGTTTGTGATCGACGGCGGGCTAGGCCTTCGAAAGGCGATCGAAGAGGTCTTTGGCGAATATGCCGTCATTCAGCGCTGCCAAGTGCACAAGTTGCGCAATGTGCTTGACCACTTGCCGGAGAACGCACGTCCAGAATGGCGCAAACTTCTGAAGCAATTGTTCTCCTGCGATGACTACAAACACGCACGCACTATGGCTGATGAACTCATAGCACGATTGCAGAAGATCAATCCCGCCGCTGCTGCATCACTCAAGGAGGGCATCGAAGACGTACTGACCCTGACAAGACTCGGCTTACGATCTGTGTTCGGCCGTTCGTTCGGCACGACAAATGTGATCGAGTCGGCGAACTCTGCCATAGCACGTCGTACGAGGCATGTTACGCGATGGTCCACAGGTGATCAGCGGCTACGGTGGTCAGCACTAGCTCTTCTTGATGCCGAACAATCATGGCGGCGAGTGCACAACTATAAACGATTGCCTATTTTGCAACGGGCGATCAAAGACGAGGTCAACAATAGAATCCAGTCCAATCAGCCCAAAGCCAAAGTCTCTAGATTTTCAACTAAGAAACGGACATAGTCCGATACTTCCCGCTATTAACTAACTGAAGCATTTTTTCTGTTGAGTTAGTATTGCAAATCAGTTTCCCACGCACATCGTAAAGAGATATCCCTCTAATGTTTAGTCTCGATATTCTGGTGTTCAAGATGTTAGCGAATGATAGATTTAACTTATGATCTAAGAACATCTGTACAGAATCCTGCCTTTTCGATGCTCTGGAGACGATACTAAAATATGCCGGTGATGACATCACGGTCCTACGCGACTGTGATTCTACTATACTGAGCCGATAATACTTACCTTGCAGTGAGCCCACACTCCATATAAATTGCTGAACACTGGGCTGCAGTCTCACTAAATGTGTCCAGTACCCTTCTGAACCATTCCAAAGCATTACATCATACGATATCGCGGGTTCCAGCTTCAAATCTTTAAACGTCACGACTGAGTTAGATACAATAATGTCAGATCCGCTCGGCAAAGAGTGTAGTGTCAATGGCTCATTCACCTGAGCATGAAGTTGCATTGCGACAGTCATGCACAGAACTAATACTATGATTTTCATCGTGGCTCCAACAAAACTGAATATGTAATTCGAATGTTGTTATTTTCAATAATGTGCTGCAAGGATTTGAACGGATCGAAATTTTCTTTTTCTCCAGATTTTTTGTCTCTAGGCTTCACACCCGTAAAGATGTTTCTATAATACGTTATTTCGTTTTTGGGCGTCAACTGCCCCATTACATCAGGCTCACCAGCATTAGTAAGAAGGTCTGCGTAGAAAGCTGAAACTGCTCCTAGTGCGTAAGTGATATAACCTTTATAATCATCTGCAGAATCAATCTTTACTTGAGTCGCCAGAGTATCAGCCACTTTGCCAAAGTATGATGCTAAGTTGTCGTAGGAATAATCAATATCCAATACAATAAAGTGTAGAAAAAGGTAACCATTATTAGCCAGAGGAGAGTATCCTCCTGCCTTGCTAATCAATTTACTGGGATACTGCGGATCTCCTTCGCCCATGCCGGAGTATTCACCTAACGTATCAGGTTCTACGGCATCAGAGAAATTAACTCCATGCTTTGATTCAGAATTCATTGAAGTTATGGCGATAACCAAGACATCCGGGTCGTTCGCACCAAATAACCACCAAAATGCATCCCAATCGTTATCTTTTAGAACTTCAATTTTGTCTACACGAACACTAACGGTAGGCGGTGCAATTTCGACGGTTGTGTGCGATGGATTGAGTAGGAGGGCGTCGCTAGTTGACCTTATTACTTCATCCCAATAAACCGATAGTTGCCCAGAACACCACGCATTCATGCCGTCACTGGCCCTACACTGAATTTTAATTTTCCTCGGTGTATCATTCATTAAAATGTAATAGTGTCTGGTGTCGTTATAGTCATTCCGAATTTGATCATATGCCCTAAGTCCCTGCCCACTATTCGAAGCATCTGCAGTCGACAGCTTCACAGGTTTATTAAATTCAACGATGGGATATACCGTTAAATTATAGCCAGATTGTTCGAATTCAATTAGTGCTTTTGCAAGATTCTGTTCATCACTTATGTTTCCTTTTTCATCTATATCAAAGGAATACAAGCTGGCACCTCCGAGAGGTGTGGAATCGTTAGGATCACGGGTTTTAATCCATAATTTGATCGCATAGAATCCATCTTCATCGATAAGTAGCTTCACGATCCTGTCTTCATCCATGGTAAACCGTATTATCTTTTTCGGAGCATCAATAACGGCCCCATACGTATACCCCGGATCATTGGACCAGCCAACAATCGCTTTACCTGCGTTTCGCTTTCCACTTTTGTCAATCACAGGCGTCAGGGTAACCACCTCATTGCAGGCATATTCAACAATGTTGTCCCAAAAGTCAAATTCATTCTGAACCGCAGTACCCTTCCATCCTATCTTACCTGATGGTCGTCTGTACTCTTTTCCTTGACCGTTCCTAAGAATATCAATAGAGCTCCAATCAATTTTAGTTCCATCTAATCCTTCGATTTCCAACGTTAGTTTGTAGGTTTTATGTCGGAGTGTGACGTAAAATCGCTTGATGCAGGGGTCGCCGGTTACGCTAACAAGTTTCGACCAGGTAGCACCAACAGGAGGACCGTCCGGATCGTCTGTACCTGCAATCAACACACCGTTCTCTCTTACAGTTTTTATTTCGTAGCATGTATTTGTTACGTTTACCCCAACAAGAAAATCAACAATGGGCATCATGCTGTTATAGGTTCCTACAGCATGATATGGCCCCACTGGAACTATTGCAACACCAACTCCGGTTGATACAGTAACTGGCTGTACCGGTACACGTGGTTCGTGTGCATTATGTGCGTAACCATCAACATTCAGTTCGATGGTGTAAGGAGGACAAACCGTAGGAGTAGGTGTTGGTATAAAGCCACCGCCTATTGATACGTTGTAGTTAGGGCCATCATATCTTCCAATAGGCACATATCGAATAACAGGATTTGTACTTCCATTTATTAACGGGATACTGGGTACCGTCCATGCACCGAAAGCATGTGGGCTATCAGCGGATGCCGTTAGTAACAAGCTTTCATTTGGCTGGCACCAAACGGTATACTTACCAGATCCCAGTGAATCTGCATAACCGGCAACCGAAATAGAACCCCACGACGAGCCGGAAACAGTAAGCTCAATAGTATCCTTTTTCACCTGGCGATAAACGGCGCGTACGTCAAGCCTAACTATTGTTGAACATGTGTACACCTTGGAAAACGAGGGTGTTGTAATAGCTTCGATAGACGGATCGCTGGGACATAGCCAGTGTGAAAAATACAAGTGATCAATAAACTTGGGGACGCTTACCTGTATCGTGTCCCCCGGCATGACCGTCCTAGCAACTTGACCAGATGCGTATTTATATGTTTCAGGGCGAAAAACAGTACTGTCAGGCCCTTGCAGTGTTACGAACAAGGCTCCGTGCCCGTAGTGGCGTACAAAATATTGAGCTGTATCACCGTCAGTTCCAGTGAAAATGCGATGATTAGATTGGATAAAATAGCCCTCACCGTCAATAATCGAATCGGTAGGAATATATACGGTAAGGCTGTCAGCACTAATACTCGGTGTAATTTCTACCGTATCATACGAAATCGAACAGATTGCGGAATCTATTGTTGTAACTGTACCTTGCCGCAGTAGATATATCAGGTCGCCGGAACCATTACTTAATGCCGGTATCTTTCGGTTATATGTAATCTTCACCGTGTCTCCACAACGTACCAACCCGTTACTAAACCCATAATCCACATCTACAATGGTGTGTGGGGCAAGTTCTGTGGTGAAGGATGTTACACTTTGAGTTATGGCGACTGTATCGTATTCACCGGCTTCTGAATCCCAAACGAGAACTCTTGCGTCGTCAACAATAACTTTATACTCTGTGTTAAATCTGAGTTGGTCAGGATCAATTGTAAACGTGAGTGTTGTGTCATCAACAATCGTAGAATGACCGTGCAGGGATAGACGCCGGATCGCGGAGATATCATCTGAAATATGGTTGTACTCATCAGTTGAAAGAACATACATACATGGCATCGTATCAACATACTCGATGTTAAGTGAATCAAGCAAATGATTCATCATGGTTGTATCGTAGCCGTAGGCCCTGCTGTGCTGTAATACTGAGGACTCGTCAACCTTGTGACTTAGAATGATGGTAACGGTTGACAACGATTTCGCCACGTTGGTACTACCATTTGCTGGTGTTACCTTGGTAACAGTATGTGCGGAAAAAGTAGTTACCGCTGCTACAAGGAAAAACGCTACTAGTGTGCGTAGTGCGTAGTGCGTAGTGCGTAGTGCGTAGTGCGTAGTGCGTAGTGCGTAGTGCGTAGTGCGTAGTGCGTAGTTTCATAGCACCTCCCCAATGTTTATAGAATAAATACAAACACTCTTAGCGGCAATATAACCAAATGTTTATATGAAAGCAAGTACCGCGTTAAATAAAATATATTTTGTCGAAATTGTATGGCTGCAGCATTGGGGGGCAACCACGCGGGGTTGGCCATATGGGTTCGTGTCGATCTTACTATTGTTTCGTTCGGGCGACCACGCGGGGTCACCTCTACCGTTGTGTGTTTTTTTATGGTGTTTCGTGGCGGGCGGCCACAAACGCAGCCACCGGTCGGGGTGAGGCCGTGCTACGGATTCACAATTATCCCTACCGGGCAGTGGTCGCTGCCCATGACTTCCTGTGAGATATATGCGTTTTTTAGTGATGGCCTGAGGTTGGAAGTGATCCAGTGATAGTCTATTCGCCAGCCAACGTTGCGCTCACGGGCTCTGGTGACCTGGTCCCAGTATGTGTACTCATCGGTGGTATCGGGATAAAACTCTCGGAAGGTGTCTAACCATCCGTCAGCAACGAGTTCATCGAGCTTCACGCGTTCCTCAGGAAGGAATCCGGTGGTTTTTTCGTTTTCCTTTGGACGTGCCAGGTCAATTGGTTTATGGGCGGTGTTGTAGTCTCCGCACACAATGATACGCTTGCCTTCGGCTCTCTGCTTCCTGCATCGTTCAAATAAGTGATCATAAAATTCGAGCTTATAGGGTACGCGCATGTTACCACGACTGCCATTGGGGAAATACACTCCGTACAGAGTAAACGCACCGTAGTCAAGTTCAAGTATCCTGCCTTCGTTGTCAATATCCTCCACACCAATCTTGGTGTTTACATTGTCGGGTTGTATCCGTGATAAGATGCCAACACCACTATATCCTTTTTTACGTTCGCACGGATGCCAGAACGTGTGGTAGCCCTCCATCTCAAGCAACTGCTGAGGTATGGTATCGAAGTCTGCCTTTATTTCCTGCAAGCATACAATATCCGGCTTATCCTGCTCTAACCACTCTAAAAACCCCTTCTTTAAGGCGGCGCGAATTCCGTTAATATTCCAGGATACGATTTTCATTGCCCAAGCCCCCTTCCATCAGTTCGGTTCATGCTGCTTCGAGTTGTGAACGCGTAAATAAACTTGACAGCTGGTAACCTTCTTTAGCAAGTGCTTCGCGTCCGCCCTGCTCTCTGTCAATCGCACACAACACGTGCGACACGGTTGCGCCAAGCGCACGCAAATCAGCACCGCTCAGCAGAACTTGTCCGCCCGAGGTAATAACATCTTCTACAATCAGCACGTTCTTTCCACTAACGTCTGCACCTTCGGAAAGGCGTCGTGTTCCATAATCCTTCGCCTTCTTGCGTACAAGTGCCGTGGGCAAGCCCGACTCAAGCGAAAGTGCAACAGCCAGCGCCACACCACCAAGCTCAAGTCCCGCCAGTATCTGCGTTCCCTCGGGGATAAGGGGCTTTGCCATCCGTGCAATCGATGCCAGGAGCACCGGATCACTTTCGAACTGGTACTTGTCAAAATAGACGTTGCTGATTTGTCCGCTGCGCAGCAAGAATTCTCCGTGCAACTGACTTACCCGAGCGATCTCCCGTGCGAGATCGGTATGTGTGGTGATAAGCATGGTCAAAAATACAGTAGCAAGCTGTTGAAGAGTGGAACAACGATCGTTCCGCCACCCAACAATCATGTATCACCGGGCCGCAGCAATCAGTGCTTCTTTAAGTCTTTCTTCCGGCGGCATTCCGTTAAACCGCATGAACACAGAGCCACTGGGCTTCAGCACGAGTGTTGTTGGAGCTGCGTTCACAAGTAGTTTATTTACAAAGTCCGATGGCGGATCCTGTACACAGACGATGCTCTTGTTCTGCAGATACACGTCCTTCTGATTCCCGTTCCACTTACCTCCCATTATTACGAGAATGTCGGCAATGATCCCCTGGAGTCGTAAGTCGGCCAGATACTTGAGTTCGATTTTGCATGCGGAGCAGGTACTGGATACAAACACTATTGCCGATGGTTTCGACGGAGTAGTGCGGTGCCTGAGAATTGAAGCAGGAATATCTTGTATGTCTTCACCACCAAGCAGGCCCCGGGCATCCAATATACCGATAAGCGAATCAAGCTGTAAGGGGCTTAGGCGAGGTGGGAATCTTCTGTCAAGTGTCTGTACGGCTGCAGTGTCAGACGGCATGTATCTGTAGCTTACAGCGTAAAATGGACTTGAGTTAACGGTATCACCACGCTTATCCATCAATCCTGCCACCAATGAAGCCAGACCGGCAACCCTTGTATCCGAGCGTCTAAACGTTTGCATCATGGCTAAGGCAGGATGTACGTACGAATTATCTGCCTTGTTATAGTATAAAATTTTTGTTTCGAAAAAGGCAGTAATCTGACGGCTTAACCAGAGCTCATGCTCAAACCGATTTCTAGGCCCGGGGATCCTCCTGTGCAAGGTTAATGTACTGTCGGTAACGCCTTGTACAAAGTTTGCAGCCTGATGTAGAGAATGAGGAGCGTAGTCGTTACTTCCACCTTTTGTAAGCTTTACAAGCAAATTCATTGCCGGCAAAGTCTTGCCTCGACTTACAAGACTACGAACCAGGTTGTCATAGTCCCGACCTAATATACGTTTCCTGAACACATAAGTGTAGCTATCTGAAAAATCTGTACCCGGCAGCGTTACCATGATCTCTGCAACGAATAACAGTATTTAGTCGCACTTGTCTTTTAATTGTTTATTCATAATGGAACTCATTAGGAGTTCCTTGTATCTCCAGTTGTCTAATGCTGCTGCTCCTGTTCGAGTTGATGTAAGTATTTCTGCCTGTGAATCAAATTGAGGTCGGTTGGTTAGTAGTGTTAATGTTAGATTCAGAATCAGACCTTCATTACCTTTTAGAGTCTGTCTGATTAAACTATCAACGTACTCAACATGTTCAGGAGTTCGTATTGACTCGTCCTTCGCCATCAGATATAACAGCTTCAGTGCGGCAGTAACCGATCTGTCATCGTTTGACGTTATTTTGTCGAGCAACGATTCCGGCCATTTGCTGTAAATACTCTCATACAGATCATACACCGCTTTATACGTAGTTGACGGCTTGCAGTGCAATACCATGTCAGGGCTGTATTCCCAGTTAAGATTTACCATGGCAATAACGCTAGTGGCATTCCCGGGTATTGTAACCTGCACCTTCCGGCTAGCAGATTCTTGAGGTTCTAATTGCACTGCTATTGCAGTATCAGACAACAATGAAGGCCGAGTCACAAGAAGGAGAAGTGTCGAATAATTCTTTTTTGCCTGTTCGGGAAGTACAACAGTAAATGTGTTAACTGCCCCGGGTATATAGCCGCTGTCACTTCCCGACTCCAGGTATACACCTGTTTCACGCTGACTTCCTTTGTCGGCCTGGTTGCTAGCACATCCCGTAAACCAAATGAATATTATTGCAAACAACAATAAACACCACCCGTGGTGCTTTATTGCAAAACCCCACGGGCGATAATTACCATTTGAGCGGTGAGAATTAATAGTAGTACTCCCCGGTACTAGGATTGTATCCTGCAGGAAACAAAGCTGAGCCATACTCTACAGGAGTATAACCAGAGGGTGGAGCTGGTGGCATACCAGGTAAATACCACTACGTGACCCAATCCCAAAGGTGACACTCATTGCCCGATGTCTGACACTGTCCTTGTCCCCATTGGCCACCTTCATATACTCTTACTTCCGTCCAGTGCCCGGTCTCACTCGCCGGTGTTGCATCATGCCTGTCTATTCTATAATTCGCGTCGCCCGGCACAAAGGCTGGTCGTGCAGTTGCAAAAAACACCACTCCTACTGCAAAAGCCGCAGTGAAGAAAACCAGAGGTTTCATAAATCCTCCTACACCATTATTGATCAAAATGAAGTAAGGACGTCCCTGCCACTAATATACCCCCCGTATATAAGTCAAGTGTTTTTTTCAAAAAGTATAATATTTTTTAGGAGGTACAGTTGATCTTTACGGATAGACAGTAACAACAGCTAATCTTATGACTGTTTTTTTAAATCAGAAGCTGTCATCAAGCATACAGACCTTGAGTTCTTCAAAATGAAGTCTGTAGCCATTAAATATACCCTATAGGGTATATTTATTAGAATTTTACTCATTACTATACCCGTTAGGGTGTCATTTGTATTTATTCTTGTATAATTGCACCCTAAAAGGTATAGATTCACAATAAATTACTATATTTGTACCCAAAAGGGTATAAAATGAATCTTGCAAGCTTTGTTAAGACAAAAAGAAAATCTGTAAAACTTACCCAGCCTGAGTTGGCAGAGAAAGCTGGTGTAGGCTTACGCTTCATTCGTGAATTGGAGCAGGGCAAAGAAAGTCTTAGGATGGATAAAGTAAACCAGGTTCTGAAACTGTTCGGTTACCAGGTCGGTGCTGTACCACAAATGGCTGGCCCTAAGCTCTGATTAGCTTGTACCTAATTTTAAACGACTCAACTACAGGTTACGATGCGTAAAGCTGCGATAAAAATAGAAGACAAATTGGCCGGATGGCTCACGCAGGATGAGCATGGTTACAGTTTTGTGTATGACAGTGACTATGCATCGCAGCCAAATGCCCGTCCAGTGAGCCTTACGTTGCCGGTAAAAGAAACCTCTTTTATCTCTAAAACCTTATTTCCGTTTTTTGATGGCCTGATTCCCGAGGGATGGTTGCTGGATATAGCCGAAAAAAACTGGAAACTCAATCCGAGAGACCGGATGGGCTTGTTACTGGCCTGCTGCAAAGATTGTATCGGTGCCGTAAGTGTTGAAGAAATCAAAGCCGAGGAATGACACGCAAAAATCATGCAGTCAGAAACTGGATGTCGAAAACCAATGATTTAAAAAATAATACTAGGGTGTTCCTCAAAACAGGAAGTTATATTTTCCCTGCTTTTATGGTGTGTTCCGCTTAAGTACTGGACCAATGAACTGCTTATACTGCTATAAAGAATTGCAAAATCATGAGCGAGACTTTCATGCCGCCTGCTCGAAAAAAATATTTGGTCAAGCAGCACCGCCGGAACTGCCTTATTCAGAAAACGACCTGGAACCGCTGGCGAGAATGGTGATACAAAGTCAGACTGCAATAACAGGTGTACAAGCCAAACTGTCACTACACATTACGGGAAATAAAAAAGATACCGGACAAATATTTACCATTGTGGGTTTGTGGGGAGGCTACATACTAAAACCGCCAACGGCCTTCTATCCACAATTACCGGAAGTAGAAGATCTTACCATGCACCTTGCAGCCGCAGCCAACATAAAGACTGTTCCCCATAGCCTCATTCGTTTGCAATCCGGTAACCTTGCCTATATCACCAAGCGTGTGGACCGAACCTCAAAGAAGAAACTGGCTATGGAGGATATGTGCCAGCTTACAGAACGGCTTACGGAAGACAAATACCACGGCAGCTATGAGCAAATAGGACAAGCTATCCTGAGGTACTCGTCCACTCCCGGTCTGGATATTGTTAATTTTTTGGAATTGATACTATTCTCTTTCATTAGCGGCAATGCCGATATGCATTTAAAGAACTTTTCATTATTAGAACAGCCCGGAATCGGTATGACCTTATCACCGGCTTATGATCTGGTTAACACTCTACTGGTTAATCCCGCCGATGCCGAGGAAATGGCACTATCGTTAAATGGTCGGAAGAAAAAGCTAAAAAAGCGTGATTTTATTATGGTAATGGATAAATTTAATACCTCCGTTAAGCAACAATCCAATATTTTTAACAAGATGCAAAAAGCGCTTCCAAAATGGCTTACTATAATTGATGAGTGCTTTCTGGTTGATGATTTTAAAGAGCAGTACAAGTCAATTATACGCGACAGACTTAGCCGTTTGGAATGACTCGATTCAATGCTCGGGGCAAAATTCTTCATAGCAGCAAGCACTAGGTTGCGATATCAGTTACTGCGTGAATTCACTTGAGTATATAACTCACCAAACAGTATTTTAAACCAATAACTAAAAAACCAGAAGCAGTTTTTACTACACTCCCCGTGCTCAGACTTGTGCATCGGCTTATAACCGAAATGTTCGTCAACTTCAGTATCAACCAGTGACCATGTTCCGCAAATCATTCATTCGGAAGATGGAGCTTTACTGAAAACAACCCAATTGCGAGATGAATTCAGGATAATGGTATTTCGAGGCAACTCTCAAAGAAAATTAGGAATTTTAAAATCCAGGTAACTGATAATACGAATGATCTTTAAGTCATTATAGCTTTAATAGTCACTTTTTGACTGATTTATCATTCACACTAACCGCCTTGTTCTGATTCTTAATTGATATTCGGATAAAATTGCTATTTTTGCATGAAATATAAACCAATAACCATTGTATTTGCGTTTTATGAATGATAAAGCATACAAGAATTGGTATTCTATGAGCGACCATGCACTGGCGGTTCACATCGGGGTATTTGTCAAGCACCACCGGCTGGAGCAGAACAAAACACAGGATGTGCTTTCACGTGCTGCAGGCATCAGCAGGTCCACACTTAGTTTATTGGAACGAGGTGAAACTGTAACCCTTGCCACGCTTATCCAGGTGCTCAGGGTGCTGAACCAGCTACAAATAATGGATGCCTTTGAAGTGCAACGCGGGATCAGTCCGCTGGCTCTGGCCAAAGCCGAAATGAAAAGACGCAGAAGAGCAAGAATTGCAAAAACACCTGACTCTAAAAGCCGGCTTGGGCAATAATGACTACGGCCTTTGTAAAAATATGGGGCGAACTGGCAGGTGCGGTCGCATGGGATGATACTACGGGCTATGCCACATTTGAATTTGATTCCAAATTCAAGACTAAAGGCTGGGATTTGGCTCCCTTGCTAATGCCTGTCAATAGAAGTAAAAGTAGTTATAACTTTCCATCCTTACGTAAAAAGCCGGATCCTGACCTTGATACATTCAAGGGTTTGCCGGGCTTACTGGCTGATGTGCTACCCGACCGGTATGGTACAGAACTCATCAATCTGTGGCTGGCCGGGCAAGGACGTCCGCCGGACAGTATGAATCCGGTTGAAACACTGTGTTTCATTGGCTCACGGGGAATGGGCGCACTCGAATTTGAACCAACAACACTAAAGGAAAGCAAAAGAGCGTTTTCAGTTAAGATTGATAGTCTGGTGGACATAACCAGAAAAATGCTTACGAAAAAAGAAGCTTTTGTAACCAATCTGCGAACAGAGGAAGAAAAGGCAATTCTTGACATACTGAAAATTGGCACCTCTGCAGGCGGCGCTCGCCCCAAGGCTGTAATCGCTTACAATGAACATTCCAGTGAAGTAAGGTCAGGCCAAACCGGCGCACCCAAAGGCTTTGAGCACTGGCTGATAAAACTGGATGGAGTAAGTGATGTACAGCTTGGAGCAAGCAAAGGTTACGGTCGGGTGGAGATGGCCTACTACAACATGGCCCTGGCGTGCGGCATCGATATGATGCCTTCCAGATTATTGGAAGAAAACGGCAGGGCGCATTTTTTGACCAAACGTTTCGACAGGGAAGGAGGCTCCGGCAGACACCACATTCAGACCTTTTGTGCAATGAAACACTTTGATTACAATCTTGTAAACAGTTTTAGTTACGAGCAGTTGTTTCAAACCATGCGGGAACTCAAACTGCCGTATCCGGCTGCAGAACAGATGTTTCGCAGAATGGTGTTCAATGTCATGGCACGCAACTGCGATGATCATACAAAGAACTTCGCATTCCGGATGAAAATAGACGGAATATGGGAACTGGCTCCGGCATACGATGTCTGCCACGCCTATAACCCCAACCATCAATGGGTAAGCCAGCATGCTTTGAGCATTAATGGCAAACGAACCAATATTACCAGGGACGACCTTCTGACAATAGGCAAAACCATTAAATACAAAAAAGCTGCTGAAGCCATTGATGAAATCAGTGATACGGTTAGCCAATGGAAGTACTTTGCCGACGAAGTAAAAATGTCTTCTAAACTACGTGACGATATTGCTGCCACCTTGATTCGGTTGTGAGTTCGTTATTTCAACAGTGCGCTATCCCACGCCGTTGTCCCTTACTCCAACGTACACGTACGCTATGCCACCATTTAGCGGTTTCATGGTACAGCTGCGAAAGCCCCCTGCCTTATTCATCAGCTCCAAAAAGGCGGTGCCCGCAGGAAACACCGATGCGGTAGCCGGCAAGTATTGGTAAGGGGCTTTGTATCCGGTGATCAGTTTGCCAATAGTAGGCACGATGATCCGGCTGTACATCCGGTAGATGCTTCCCCAAATACCACGTGGCTGACCAAACTCGAGGACCACGACTCTGCCGTCCGGTCTGGTAACCCGAAGCATTTCGCGCAACGCCTGTACAGGATCGTCAACATTGCGAATACCAAATGCAATACTGGTAACATCGAACCGGTTGGAGGGAAACGGCAGATGTTGCGCGTCGGCTTGTAAAAACTGAACTTTCGTCCGGCGCTGGGCCGACTTTTGAATGGCAACTGCCAGCATGTCGGCATTAAGATCGGTCCCGGTAACCACACCGGTTCTCCCCACGGCCCTCTTGTACGCAAAAGCCAGATCTCCCGTACCGGTAGCGCAATCCAGGACCTCCATGCCTGGGCGTACCTGTGATAGATGCACTGTCTGCCGACGCCACCGGTGGTGGATGCCGAGTGACAAAACCGAGTTTGCCGCGTCATACCGTCTGGCAATTGCCGAAAACATTGTCTGTACGTGCTGCGTCATTCTGTTCAGATAGTAGAACGCATGCTCATCACACACGGACTACGGAAAGTTAGGGTATTTTGCATGATTGATGGAGAACAAGTATATGAAACAACTGGTTATTCTGCTGACACTGTGCTGTGCTTTGGCACAAACGGTGCCGGCCCAGCTGCGTCCGGACGATGAGAGTGGTACAATCCATAAAAAGTTCGAGGCCTTCAAATCTCGCAGAGTACCCGCCGGAGCGGTACTGCCGGAAGATATCAGAGTACACGCTATCACAACTGCACGCAGGATGGAGATCAGCAAGAGCATCGACAACGTACTTGCCGATCAGCCGGAGTGGAAACCTATTGGTCCGTACAGCACTGCCGGGCGGGTGAAGGATATTATCGTACACCCTACTGACGCAAACACGGTGTATATCGGTGCAGCCGCAGGAGGGGTCTGGAAAACCACCAATGCAGGTGCTACCTGGGAACCCCTTACCGATGATGCCAACGCAACTGCAATGGGTTCACTGTGGTTTCACCCAAACAACCCCGATATTATCTATGCCGGTACCGGTGAATCGGTCACCAATGCCAATACCTTCCTGGGTGCGGGTGTACTGCGGTCCACCGATGCCGGACAAACCTGGACATCGATTGGCCTGACACACGTGGGCTCGGTCTCGCGTATTTACTCACACCCACGCAACCCAAAACTCCTGATGGCCGGATGCATGAACACAAATGCCGGCGTGTATAAAAGCACCGATGAAGGCGAAACATGGACGAAGATCCTGAATGAGTCGGTGTACGACATGACTATTAACCCGCTGGACGAAAATGAATGGTTTGTGGGGGTGCGTGATAAGGGCATCCTGTACACGTCGGACGGTGGCACAACCTGGCAGCCCAGGATGACAGGTCTGTATGGTTCCATTGGCAGAACCTCGATTAAACAAAGCGCTTCCGACCCTAACGTTCTTTACGTCCTTATGGAAATTAACAAGCTGGCGGTGATCGCAAAAAGTACTGATAAGGGGCTTACGTGGACTGCGCAGTATAACGATGGCGTTGGATGCTTTTTTGCGGGCAGTTGCAACCCCGAGGCTAGTCAGGGCTTCTACGACAACTATATCAGCATCTCTCCTACCAACCCCGATGTGTGTTTTGCCGGTGGCATTGATATTTACGGCACCACAAACGGGGGGACCACCTGGATTAACCTTACCAACGGGTATGCCGACGGCAACGGACAGAATCCCGTACACGTAGACCAGCACTGCCTGGCCTTCGGACCACCCGGAAGTAAGCTGATTTACGCTGGCAACGACGGCGGGATGGTAAAAAGCACCGACAACGGCAATTCTTGGTTTGTGATTAATAACGGCTTGAGTATTACACAATTTTATGACTTTGATAATGACCCTACCCGTACCGAACGATCGTTTGGCGGTACGCAGGACAACGGAACTCTGGGTACCTTTGGAAGCATGGAATGGGATAGTCTGTGGGGTGGCGACGGCATGGTTACTGCCATCAATCACGATGACCCCGATATTCTTTATGGCAACAACCCAAACGGTGCACCATTCCGGATTGACTTTAAAACTAAGAAAGGCCGACTTATCGTAAGCGGAATTGACCAATCCGAATCAGCATTGTGGACGGCACCTCTGGTGGTTAACCCGCTCGATGGGTTTGACCTGATGCATGGTCGTACACGGGTTTACCGCTCATTTGACGGCGGCGACCTGTGGTATCCGTCAAGCCCCTACTTCAGAAACGAAATCTCGGCCCTTGCCTTCTCGCCCGTTGAGTATGGTCAGCAGTGGGCCGGAACCTCGGCAGGTGACCTGTGGCTTTCTACAAACGACGGTGAGTCGTGGCAACCGATAAAACAAATGAACCTGACCAACAGATTCATTTCCTCGATACAATGTTCGCGTAAGGATGGCGCTACGGCATGGATTACCTACGGTCAGTACGGTGCTCCCAACGTATGGAAAACAACAAACCTTGGTGAAACCTGGACATCGGCCTGGGGAAACATGCCAGACATTCCCGTCAACGGTCTGGCAGTTCACCCCGAAGACGAGAATATCCTGTTTATTGCCACCGACATTGGCGTTTTTGCCACATTCGACGGCGGCATCCATTGGATGCCCTATGGGAAGGGGCTGCCCCGCACCGTTGTTACCGGTATTAAGCTTAATTATGAATTTGGCTACCTGCGCTGTGTTACCCACGGAAGGAGCGCCTGGGAAACACCACTCCTTTCGGTTGCCCCCTCTGAGCCAGCAATTACGGCTCCGGCGGGCGCTGAAGTCTTTACCGGCACACTGCATACCACCATATCGTGGGTTGGCTTTGCATCACCGGTAAACCTTGAATACAGCCTTGATGACGGCAAAACCTGGAAACCCCTTGCAGATGGCGTTTCAGGCACTGCCTACCGCTGGCAGATCCCCAACTGGCCAACCATTGTGGCGCGTATCCGGGTTACATCGCAATCCAACCCCAACCAGCAGCGTATCAGCCGATCGTTTACCATAGTTCCGATTTCCAAGGGTGGTATCGTACAGCAAACCATGGTTCCGTGGACGCCGTACGGGCTGGCTTGGGACGGTAAGGACGGGCTATGGAGCACCAGTTTCTATACGCCATACCTGTACAAGCTCGACCGCAACACACTTAGCGTGCTGAAGGAAGTAAGACTTCCAAAGTCTGTTGGCGATTCGCTGTTTACTGACCTCACCGTTGATCGCGAAAACGGAATCATCTACCTGCACATGCTCTCCAACACCTCCGGCTACGGGGCTCAGGTTATTGCCGTTGACACAAACGGCACCCTGGTGAAGTGGTTCATGTCGGCAGCGCTCCGCTACCCTACAGGCCTGGAATATATCGATGGGAAGCTCATTGCTCTGGAGCGCGATGGTGATCAAAATGTTTATATTATGGACACAGACGGACAAACGATTGACCACGTTTCCAACCCATGCAGGTCTCGGTACGGTCCCAGAGGTCTGGCCCATGATAACAACGGAAACCTGCTACAGGTATGCACTGATTTTTCAGCCGAAAATGAACAGCTTACCAATTGTTCCGCCGTTCTCGCCAGCAGTCAGTCAATCACCGTGGAGTCAGACCGGTTACTGCTCACAACCAACAGTTATCTGATTAACGGACGCGGCATAGAATACGACGAACGCGACGGCAACATGTGGGTTAGTGACTTTGGCGGATCAATCTATAAGGTGGCAGGCTTTAATTTTGTAGAGCCATCAATAACCTCAGTCAGCAATGCTGAATACCAGGCAAGCCGATTAACGATCAGACCCAATCCTGCTTCGGATGTTGCGGTAATTTCGTTATCGGCAATCTCTGATAAACGCAATGTTACTGTTACTGTCCGTGACATTCACGGCAGAATTCTTCACACGGTTTTTCACGCAACCCAGCCCATTGGACTTGATTGTGTTTTCAGCTGGAATACGTTGTTGTTGGCAAATGGAATGTACACTCTTACTGCTGAGGCAGACGGTCGTATCGTGGCGTGTACGCCGTTTATCGTATATCGTTAATACATTTTAGTATCGTTATGGAACTATCAAACGGACAAGACAAATTTTTTCAAAACAACGGCCTTGGCAACAGGTCAGAGCGTGAGTTTCTGGAGGGACCGCATGGTCGGCTAAAGGAATTTGGTTTTGTGCTGCGCTCGGCCTGGGAGTTCGTTCGGGGATTCCGAAAGCTCCACTTTGTAGGCCCTTGCATTACTGTATTCGGATCCGCACGATTTAAGGAAGATCACAAATATTACCAGCTTGCCCGCGAAACCGGTGCTGCTTTGGCGGATATGGGATTTACTGTTCTCACCGGTGGCGGTCCCGGTATCATGGAAGCTGCCAATCGCGGAGCACGCGAAGCCGGCGGCACCAGCATTGGCTGTAATATCGTACTTCCTCATGAGCAGCACCCCAATCCATACCTTGATCTGATGATCGAGTTCGACTACTTTTTTGTCCGCAAATTCATGCTGATAAAGTACTCACTCGGCTTTGTTGTTATGCCAGGGGGCTTTGGCACACTCGATGAGCTGTTCGAAGCGCTAACCTTGATGCAAACCAATAAAATTCGCAACTTCCCTGTGGTGTTAATGGGCAAGGAATACTATTCCGAACTTATCGCATCATGGAGCAGGTTTATTGATGAGGGCACAATAAGTCCTGCCGATATGGATCGGTTCTTAATAACCGACTCGGTTGAGGACGCTTGCCAGTACTTAAAGAAAAACGTTGTAAAACGATTTGGACTGAAGCAGCAACTCTTCATTCCGAACCAACCCAGTAAGGCAGGAGCAACGTAATGACATCACGTCTTTAATTCTACTTCCGCTTTTGCAGGCTTAATGAATAACTCTGAAGGAATGGAAGTGAGTTGTTAATCTCAAGTTCCAGTGCGTTTAGTATGTACGATTCAATCTGATAGAACATGGCAGCCGTCTGCGCCGACGTTGTCTTGCGGATATCGGAGTAGTAATCCAGAATCAGGTCACGCAGATCATCATTCGCATCGCTAATATCCATGATCATATCATTTATCTGCTCATGAGTAGTGTTTGGATACACGCTGATAAATTTCTTGGTTGCGTCGATGGTGTTTTTTACGGCCTTGGTACGCTTGGATTCGTACGTATCGTACAACGGCCAAAAACCAACTGAATCGGCTGCTGACAACGTCATGGTTTTTTCGTACAGACTTCGCTTATTCATGCCAAAGAGATTTTGTACAATGGCCAGCTCTTCGTGACTTTGCTGTGCGTAGAGCACAGACCCCGTCAGCATAAACATGACAGTCCATACTGACATTATGAGTTTTGTGTTCGTCATTCTGTTCCTCTTTTGTTTTTCAGTTTAATCGGTAGTAATTACTTCAGCTACAAAAATGCATTATCCGGTGTACATAGTAACCAATTCTCAAACGGTGACGGAAAACCCAAGCCCCCTACACCAATGATGAAATTGCGATGGTTATTGCGGAGGCTGCTATTTACTGATGCCTGGCCAATTATCCGTATTGGCAGGGTACGTTCACTTACACCCGATGACGCGCCCGAGGCTCCCTGGGGATTCCATCCAGACACCACGTCAGCGCGGTTTGAGCACCTGAACACAGAGCACTTTGGAAGATTTATCCTCTCGGCATACGCTGCCACGGGGTCGGCCGCACGCAACTCACTGATTTTTAATCTGCTGCTTTTAACAGCGCTGCTGGTAAGCCCGCTTCTGCTTGCCGAACTGCTACGCTTGCTCCCCAACGTTGCCCTCCATCCGGAAGCCACGATTACCATTGCCATTTGCCTTGGCTTAACCGGCGTCACAAGCGGTTTATTTGCTCAGCAATTTTACTACCATGCATTAAGCTCTACTGCTGCTCTAACAAACGGCATTAATAAACGTGTGGTGTTGCATGCCCTGCGCTTGCAGAATCGTGCTCGAAACGGCATGCAGACAGGCGACTTGGTTAACCACCTGTCGAGCGACACCGACGCCATTGCGGAATGTGCATTCTTCCTTCCGGATGCCATGGGCATCGTCATCCGTATAGCGGGTGCCACGGCGTTACTCTGGACGTTCCTTGGCCCGGCAACACTGGCAAGTATTGCCGCCATGCTGATTCTTACACCTCTTAGTGCCCTGGCTGCGCGCCGGTACCGAAAACTTGATCATAAACTTATGGAACACCGTGATGCCCGTGTAACCCTGATGGCTCAGCTTCTTCAGGGAATTCGGGTAATCAAGTACCAGGGATGGGAGAACAGCGTACATTCCGAGGTCAGCAGCATCAGGAAGAGTGAAGTTCGCAAGCGACTTCAAATTGTTAATACCGATGCAATGAGCACTGCCCTGCTGGTGAGTGTTACTACGCTGGTGGCATTCACCGGCCTTGCAACCTTTGTGCTACTTGGCGGCCAACTCACTGTTAGCACCGTTTTTGCCAGTCTGGCTTTATTTGCGCTGTTGGAAGACCCCTTTGGTTCTATCAGTCAGCTACTGGCATCTGTACAGCATGCCAGAGTTGCTACCGGCCGCCTTCACGCATTCTTTTCCGCGGCTACACGACCAGCCGATGAGCGTGAACTGTCAGCCCCTTCACATCCCGTAGGCATATCGCTAAACAATGTTACGGTCCGGTATTCTGACCGCCACTTCCCGTCACTCAGCAACATAACCTGTACCATCCCGCCTGGCAGTTCCGTTGCCATCGTGGGCAGTGTGGGCTCCGGTAAAAGTGTTCTTCTTCGACTCCTGGCCGGCATCCAGGAGTGTGACGAAGGCAGCTTGCAGTACACCAATGTTCAGCCTGATCTCCGGCCTCGCATTGGTTATGTTCCACAAGAAGCGTTTATTCTGAATGCGTCTGTAGAAGACAATATCCGGTTTGGCCTCCCCGAAACTTTCCACGGCGATCTTCGCGGAGTTATCGAAGACTGTGCCCTTTTACCCGACGTTGCTGCAATGCCTGCAGGCCTCCGCACCGAAATCGGCGAACGGGGTGTGAACCTGAGTGGCGGACAAAAGCAGCGGATCTCACTGGCACGGGCGGCGTATGCTCAGCCAGGGCTGCTTGTGCTCGATGACCCGCTTTCGGCAGTTGATCCCGCTACAGAACACCACCTTGCAGATGCTCTGCTCTTTGGCAGGCTTCAGGGAGTCACTCGCATTGTTGCAACACACCGGCTGGACCATCTTGAACGATTTGATATGATCATTGTTCTTAACAATGGCCGGATAACAGCGATTGGATCCTATGCGGAGGTACGGGATAGTATTGCAGATACCAACCTCAACACCAAGGGTAAACAGGCACGGGCAGACCCGCCACCGGTCCATCGTTGGGTTGGTGATCAGGCGAATGGTTCCGAGTCATCGTCCGGGTTTGTAATAGAAGAAGACCGGGATACCGGTGCCGTGAAATCCCATGTCTTCCGCACCTACACCCATGCACTGCTTGGAACAGGCACATATAAACCGGTCTTGATTGCCCTTGCTCTTGTCGGGTCAACGATTGCCATCACACTGTTGCCAATGACGCAAACCTGGTGGATGGCATACTGGTCAGACACCGGCATCATGTCTCCGCTCGCTGCTGTAGTCATCTTTGGGGGCATTGGCGCCATTGTGCTTATCGGCTGGATTGCAGAGCGTTTACTGTGGCTGCGCAGAGCAGCAATTGCCGGACTAACGCTGCACGACAATGCGTTGCAGGGAGTACTCTATGCGCCACTGCGGTTTTTTGACACGACGCCCATTGGCAGAATCCTGAACAGATTCTCGCGCGACCAGGAGTCGGTTGATGACCGCCTTTCGTCCCACTTTGAACTATGTTTTAAATCAGTTACCAAGACTCTTGGATCGGTGATCCTTGCCGTTTCGATTCTCCCGATATTAATTATTGTGATTATACCGGTACTGTACCTGTACTATCGGCTGCAGCGAGACTACCGAATGTCGGCACGCGAAGCCAAGCGCATTGAATCCGTCTCCCGCTCGCCTCGGTATGCACAGTTTAAAGAAATGGTTACCGGACTGGACGTTATACACAGCTTTGGCCGAGAGTCCTGGTTTGAACAGGGATATCATCATGCGCTGGTCAGGTTCCAGCGTGCCTTTTACTGCAGCATACTACTAAACCGGTGGTTCAGTGTCCGGGTACCCTTGGTAAGCGGGATCGTTGGCATCGCAACCACACTCACTGTTGTTTTAATGTCATGGCACGATGCCCTTAGCACCGGTACTGCCGGCCTTGTGCTTACGTATGCCTTGTCGTTCTGGGGCAATCTGGAGTGGACGATCAGATCGTTCAGCGAAGTAGAAAGCCGGATGACGTCGGTTGAGCGGCTGGGATATTACGGCGCCCTTCCTGCCGAAGCCGACGTCACGCTGCCGCCACCGCTGGCTGAGACTGTTCCGTGGCCGGTACACGGTGCAATCCGGATTAGCAACATCACCGTACGATACGCTTCAACACTGCCTCCGGTAATACACAACCTCAGTGCAGAGATACCTCCCCGCAGCATCGTTGGTATTGTTGGCAGAACCGGATCGGGGAAAAGCACGGTATTTCAGACGTTATACCGGTTTATCAACGTGGAGTCGGGCAGTATAGAGATCGACGGTGTAAATATCAACAGTATTCCGCTGCACAGGCTTCGTACTGCCATGGCAATCATTCCGCAGGACCCCACCTTGTTCATTGGCACCATTCGGAGTAATCTGGACAGGTATGGTCAGTCTGCAGATGCTCAGGTGTGGGAGGCACTGCAACGCGTACAGCTTGCCACCTTTATACAGCAGCTTCCCGATGGCCTTTACACTCAGGTGGCAGAGGGCGGCGTGAACTTCTCACAGGGGCAGCGTCAGCTGCTCTGCATGGCTCGTGCCATCCTGTCCAATGCCCGTATTATCGTGCTTGACGAGGCTACAGCCAGTGTTGACGGTAAAACAGACATGATTATCCAGCAAACGATACGCCGCGAATTCCGTCATGCAACAGTGCTGATCATTGCCCACCGTATAAACACGGTACAAGATTGCAACGTCATCATCCGGATGGATGCCCAGAACACCCTTTCGTATGTTACCAAAAGCTCACTTCCGGTTCAAGAGTAACACCAAAGGTATCATACACATCGTTAGCAATCTGAACGGCCAGGTTTCGTACATCGTTGCCTGTTGCTCCGCCATAATTAACAATCACGAGAGCCTGACGTGAGTGGACGCCAACGGCTCCGCAGCGCTTCCCCTTCCATCCGCACCTGTCAATCAGCCACGCCGCCGGAAGTTTTACATAATCGTCATCCACATGGTATGACGGCAACTCGGGATACTTCTGCTTCAGTTCTTGATAAACCACCCTGCTTACAATTGGATTTTTAAAAAACGATCCGGCATTCCCAATTTCTGCGGGATCGGGTAGCTTCTGCCTACGAATCTGAATAACGGCCTGAAACACATCCTGAATTGTGGGGTTCCTGTTGTTGCTCAGCAGTTCTGCAACATCCTTGTACTGCGCATGAGGGGTGTAGGGGGGCTTTGCAAGGCGGTACGTTACTCCGATGATGACAATCTGGTTTGCACGCTCCCGCTTGAACACGCTATCTCGATAACCAAATTTACATTCCTGTTTCTGGAGCGTAATCGTTCTCCCGGTTGACCGTTCGATACCTGTTAGTTCAACAAAGCATGACTCCTGTTCTACTCCGTACGCACCGATATTCTGAATTGGTGCGGCGCCCGTGGTCCCCGGTATCAAGGCCAGATTCTCCAGTCCACCCAGATTGTACTGAACACACCATTCTACAAACCCGTGCCACTGTTCGCCAGCAGCAACATACACGGTAACGTGTTCTGGTGTTTCTGAGAGAACAGTATGACCCTTTAACAAAATCCGCAGGACCGGTTGCTCCGGAGGTGCCGTTACCACAATATTCGATCCACCTCCGATTACAAGGGCTTGCGGGAAACGCACCAGTGCTTCACGAAGCTCGTCCACCGCCGAAATATCTACAAGCCGTACCGGCACATCAATACCAAACGTGGTATGGTTGGCAATGTTTGCTTTATACGCTGTTATGGCCATGGTGACGGATGTAGTAAACGAACAGGGTATGTTCAGAAAGGTTACCGCGGCCCCAGCATATCTTCCGGACGTACCCACGCATCAAAATCTTCAGCACTGAGGTAGCCCAGTTCCAGAGCACTTTCTTTCAGTGTGATGCCCTTATGGTGTGCGTTTTTAGCAATTGCAGCAGCCTTATCATAGCCAATGTGCTGATTAAGTGCCGTCACCAGCATCAGGGTGTTATGATTGTAGAAGTCCAATTTCTCTTTGTTCGGCTGAATACCCTTTGCACAATGTTCATTAAACATGGTGCACGTATCGGCAAGCAGGTTTATGCTTTGCAGAACATTATAAATCATTACCGGTTTAAACACATTCAGCTCGAAGTTGCCGCTTGCTCCACCAACATTAATGGCAACATCGTTACCGAACACCTGGGCGCATACCATCGTCATTGCCTCGCTCTGTGTTGGGTTCACCTTGCCCGGCATAATGCTTGAACCCGGTTCGTTTTCGGGAATAAAAAGCTCACCCAGACCGCACCGTGGGCCACTGGCCATCCACCGGATATCATTGGCAATTTTCATGAGTGATGCGGCCAGTGTTTTCAGTGAGCCATGGAAGTACACAAGAGCATCATGTGCTGCAAGTGCCTCGAATTTGTTCGGCGCCGTCACAAACGGAAGATTCGTAAGTTTTGATATTGCTTCGGCTGATCGAACGGCAAACTCGGGATGTGTGTTCAGTCCGGTACCAACGGCTGTTCCGCCCAACGCCAGCTCATACACACCGTGCAGCGACTCCTGGATACGTTGCAATCCATTGGAAAGCTGCTGAACATAGCCCGAGAACTCCTGTCCAAGCGTCACCGGCGTGGCATCCATCAGGTGGGTTCGTCCGCTCTTGATAAGGGGCTGAAACTCACCTGCTTTTTGTGCAAACGTGTCGCGCAGTGCGGTTACGGCCGGGATAAGCTTGGTTACGGTAGCTAATGCGGCAGCAATATGCATTGCCGTCGGGAACGTATCGTTCGACGACTGTGACATGTTTACGTGATCGTTAGGGTGCACAGGCGTTTTACTTCCAAGCTCGCCACCTGCCAGCTCGATAGCACGGTTAGAGATAACTTCGTTTACGTTCATGTTTGACTGCGTACCCGAACCGGTCTGCCACACACGTAACGGAAACTGATCGTTCAGCTTTCCGGCCATAACGTCATCGGCAGCCTTCATTATCAGGTCAGCCTTGTCAGCCGGCAGCTTTCCCAGATCGCGGTTCACGATGGCAGCCGCCTTTTTCAGGATGGCCATCGCATGAATAACTTCCGTGGGCATGGTTTCGGTGCCAATGGCAAAATGGATAAGTGACCGTGCCGTTTGGGCGCCGTAATATGCATTGGACGGTACCGGAATTTCGCCCATCGAGTCGCGTTCGGTACGAAATGATGCAGACATTGATCTCTTAGAATAATGAGTGAATACGTACAAAAATAGCCTATCTCGGTCATGGGCAATGTTTCACAAAACTCCAGCCCCCTTCCCGACCACTCATTGAATTACCGGATTAATGTGCCCGTAAGCCTAAGCAGTTCGGTTGCCGCCAGTTGCTTCTGATATGTAGTTTGCGTTAACTGCTCGCCCGTTTGCAGTACCGACAAGAGCGCCTGACGTACCTGGAGTGCGCTTACCGTACCCACGCGCAGACTCTGCAGTGCAACGTTTGCGTTTTTTAATGCATCATCGTACGATTCGCGATAAATCCTGTACAGCTCTGTCATGGTCTGGTACGACCGGTATGTACGGTCAATTCGTCCAATAATAGAGTTCTGCAGCGCTTTGATATCAATTCTGCTTTTCTCTTCCTGCACCAAGGCCTGTTCCCGCGCAATCTTATCCGAAAAACCATTAAAAATGTTCCAGGTTAATTGCGCTCCAATATTCCAGCCCGTTGTGTTGCTGGTTAGAATGAATCCGGCACCCTGCGTGGTCTTATTGTACTGATAGGTTCCGGTCAGTGTAATCGTTGGCATAAACACCGACTGCACTTCGGCCACATGAGCGCTTGCAGCTTCGAGTGCCTTTTGTAATGCAAGAAGTTCGGGGTTAGACTGCCGGACTGATTCCACAAGGTCATCCCTGGAAAGGATCTTCATCGTGGGCATGGAGGTGTCGGCAACAATCACCGTCTGTGGATCGGTATTCAACAGAGTCAGCAGTGCGGATGTAGCATTCTGAAGCGTGCTTCTCATCTGTACAACCATTGCCTGCTGTGCGTTGAAGTCAATCCTGGACTGTGCAAGGTCAACACCACTCGATGCACCAACGGCATGGCGCAGTTCCTCGATCTGCATCTGTTCCTTGGCAAGCGCCAGTGCACTGTCCACTGTGGCCATAAAACTCTGGGTTGCCACAACATTACTGTATGCAGTAATTACATCGGCAAGTACGCTTTGCATTGTTGCCTGAACCCGTGACAGACCTTGTTGTTCAAGGGCCTTGTAACGGTTGGCTGATGCAAACATCCTGAAGCCGTCGAACACCGTCCACATAACAGTTGCAGCCGCACTGCTGCCATCAACCGAAGCCCCGTCCTTTGCGATTACCCTGCCGTCGGCAAACGACTGGTTGATGTTATTGGCGCCGGTGTTAATGTCTGCCTGCAACGAAACCTTGGGCAGATACCCGGTAATACCTGAGCTTCCAACCACATGGGCCATGAGGGAATCCTGCCGTGCACTCTGAATATCGAAATTCTTCCGGAATGCCATCTCGATTGCATCGTGCAGCGACAGCCGCAGGGTATCAGCACCCAAACCGATTTGCGTGCCCGCAATGCACACAATACCCACGGTACAGCAGAGTCCGAGTTTATGTAATAGCTGCATCATGATTCATGAACCTTTTTTAGTTTACTCATCACCACGTAGAGTGACGGGATTACAATTAAACTCAGGACAGTAGAGTACAGCATTCCGCCAACCACAACAACACCCAGACCAACCCTGCTTCCCGAGGCTGCTCCCATTGACAAGGCAATAGGAAGTGCACCCAGCATGGTTGCAAGCGACGTCATCAGAATTGGTCGAAACCTCGTTGCCGCAGCTTCGGTGGCAGCCTGCAGAACATTCACACCGTGCTCTAACCGCTGGTTTGCAAATTCAACAATCAGGATACCGTTCTTGGTGATCAGGCCGATCAGCGTGACGGCTCCAATCTCACTAAATATATTTAGCGTATCACCGGTAATCCATAACGCCAGGGCACCTCCTGCAAGCGCCAGCGGTACCGTAAGCATGATTGTGAGCGGGTCAACAAAACTTTCAAACTGTGCAGCCAGCACCAGGTACACAAATGCAATGGCCAGCAGAAATGCCCACAGTAAACTTGAACTGCTTTCAGCAAAGTCACGGCTGATGCCGTACAGCGATGTTGTAAATCGTTCGTCCAGAACGGTATCTGCAATCGCATTCATGCGCTGTATCCCGTCACCAATCGTTTTACCATCGGCAAGGCCTGCACTCACGGTAGCGCTGAGCGATCTATCAGTGCGGTACAGAGCCGGAGGTGCGCTGCGTTCTTCAAGGCTAACCACGGATGCAAGTGGGATGAGTTCCCCGGTCTTCGTGCGTACATTCAAACTGCGCAGTTGGTCAGGTGTGGTTCGCTGCAACCGTTCAACCTGACCCAGGATCTGGTATTGTTTACCGTCCTTCATAAAGTAGCCGTAGCGTTGTCCGGCCAGTGCCGTTTGCAGCACCAAGGCCACATCCTGTACGCTCACTCCAAGGTCTCGGGCGCGGTTCCTGTCGATATGCAGTACAACTTCCGGCTTGGTAAACTTCAGGTCAACATCAACAATACTAAAGGTGGGGTCGGCATTGGCAGCATCCAAAAACCTTGGCAACACCGAGCGCAGATCTTCGAGTGAGGATGCTTGCAACACGTACTGTACCGGGAGTCCGGCACGCATACCGGTGCTGATGGTTTGTTCCTGAATAATAACGGTTCTGGCCTCGGTTGATGTACGCAGCATAGGTGCCAGGACGCCGGCAATCTCCATTTGTGAACGTTCCCGTTCTGTATGCGGTTTTAAAACCAGCCGTGCAAAGCCATTGTTGTTTCCGCCGCCAAAAAAGCTGGGCGAGGTTACCGAAATCATGGTTTGTGTTTCCGGTGCTGCCCGCAGGATTCGCGCCGTGAGCGAGTCCATGATTTCATCCATGCGGTTATACGTTGTCCCTTCGGGGGCAGTAACGTTGGCAACCAGTATCCCCCTGTCTTCAAGGGGCGCAAGTTCCTGTGGCAGAGCGGTTCCAAACACGTATATCATGGCTGCAGACGCTGCCATCAGGATAAGAGCAACAAGCGGCTTACGAATAACGTGACCCAGAATTGAACGGTACACCTCTGTGAGCCATACAAAGAACGGCTCGGTTTTACGGGCAAACCAACCGTCCATGGCATGTGCCTTTAACAGCTTGGAGCTCATCATTGGTGTTAGCGCCAGCGAAACAAAGGCACTGATAAGGACGGCGGCTGCAACAGTTGCACCAAATTCACGGAACAGCCTGCCGGTAAGACCGGGCAGGAAGATAATCGGGATGAAAACAACAACAAGAGTGATGGTTGTTGATATGATAGCAAAGTAAATTTCAGTAGCACCTTTTTCGGCTGCTTCCCGCGGCGTCTCCCCACCTTCGATGCGACGAAAGATGTTCTCCATTACCACAATAGCGTCGTCAACAACGATACCGGTGGCAAGTACGATTCCAAGAAGCGACAGAACGTTAAGAGAAAATCCTGCAACCCACATGACAAAGAAGGTTGCAACCAGGCTTACGGGAATGGCGACGACCGGAATAAACGTTGCCCGCCATGACCGCAGGAATAGGAAGATGATTACCACAACCAGAGAAAAGGCTATGATCAGTGTTTCTTCTACTTCTTCGACGGCACTGCGAATAAAACGGGTATCGTCGAAGGCAACATCCAGGGTTATGTCGGACGGTACAAACTTCTTTAACATATCCAAACGGCGATAGAACTCATTCGAGATCTCTACCTGATTTGCTCCGGGCTGCGGCGATATTGCCAGGGCAATCATCGGTTGGCCGTTACGCTTTAGGATGGTTCGTTCGTTCTCGGCGCCAAGATAAACGCGGGCAACATCTGACAAGCGGACAACTCCGCCCTGGTAACTTTTTAGAATAAGTCCGGAAAACTCTTCTGCCGTTGTTAACCTTCCTAAGGTGCGCACTGTGAGCTCTGTACTGCTTCCTTCCAGTTTCCCGGTGGGGAGCTCGACGTTCTCGACGGCAAGAACCTGAAACACGTCTGTGGTGGTTAGGCCGTACGCTGCCAGCCTATCGGGATCCATCATGATCTGCATGGCGTACTTCCGCTCACCCCAGATGTTAATGGCTCCCACACCTGCAATCGTCTGAAGCCTCTCCTTCAGCACGTTGGTACCAAAGGCCGTTAGATCTGCCAGGGTGCGGTTCGTGCTCTGCACCGTCATCACCACGATCGCACGTCCGTTGGCATCTGCCTTTGCAACAATTGGCGGGTCGTTGTCTCGTGGCAGCAGCCGTTTGGCCCTGTCCACGCGGTCACGCACGTCGTTGGCAGCCTGCTCCAGATCAGCACCTAGCTGAAATTCTACCGTGATGGCAGCTCTGCCATCAGAGCTCTGCGATGTTAGCGATCTGATACCATCAATTGTGTTAATACTTTCTTCAAGGGGCTCAGTTACCTGGGCCTCAATAACATCGGCATTGGCACCCGGATAGGTAACGGTAACGTTAATGTTCGGCGGGTCGATGTTGGGAAACTGACGCACGCCGAGTGACTGGAAGCCAATCACCCCCATGAGAACCAGGATAACGCTCAGTACGATGCTCAGCACCGGGCGTCGGATCGTTAATACGGAAATGTTCATTGCTTGTAATTAGATTTCATAGTGATGCATGGTGTCCATTCGGTTATGCTGATGCTGTATGGTGCTCCGGCGGCGGCTTGCTTCCCGGGAGAATAATCGCCAGCAGAACAACAACGGCTGTTCCAATGGTGTTCAGCCATAAAAAGCTAACGGCGTCGGACCACCAGAGTGTGAAAATGACAAGTTCGGATAACAGTGCACCGTAAAACACTGCAGTCGCAGAAGCCCGCCTGATAAAGAAGGCACACAGAAAAATACCCAGCATGGGACCGTAAAACAAACTGCCAAGAATGTTTACTGTCTCAATCAGCGATCCCATACGGGTGGCAGCCATGCTGATGATGACGCAAAACATCCCCCAGCCAAGGGTGTGCAGCCGAATGTGACGGGTAAAGTTGGCATCACGTTGCGGAAACAGTCGCAGATGCACATCAACCATACTTGCCGATGCCAGGGAATGCAGCGCCGGCGAGATGCTTCCCCACGATGCCAGGATGATAATTGCAAAAATGAGTCCAACCAAACCAACTGGCATGGTTGTTTTCACGAAGTGCAGGAATACATAATTCACGTCGGACCGCTCGGAGATGTTTAGTCCGGCAGCAAGGTGACCAAGGCGTGTGCGGATATCTTTTTGTTCAGCCTTGGCCTGCCGAAAATCCGTCTGTGCCTGTGTGTTGGCGGCTGACCGGTCATTGGCAGACAGTAGCTTGCGTGATGCTTCCTGCAGTTTAGTCTGAGCGGCGTCCCACTCGTGCTGAAGACTTTGAACCTGTGCCGGAGCCCGCTCCTGCATTGTAGCCAATACTCTGCTGTTAAAAAACATCGGTGACGGTGTAACACTGTACAACCCAACAAGCAATGCTCCAATCAGCAGAATGCCAAATTGCATTGGAATCTTCACGATGCCGTTCATGAGGAGTCCCAGCTTGCTTTGGTCGGCCGACTTGCCGGCCAGAAAACGTCCAACCTGACTTTGGTCAGTCCCAAAGTATGAGAGTGATAAAAAGAGGCCGCCAAATATCCCGCTCAACAGCGTGTACTTGTCATTGAAATCCACATTCGTGGTGATCACGTTCAGCACACCGCTCTTACCGGCCAGCATCAAACCATCATTCAGGTCCATATTCCCGGGCAAGCTCCATACTACCATGATACCGGCCAATATCATGCTGGAGATGATAACAACAAACATTATGGTCTGGGTATAGGCAATTGACTTTGCACCGCCGCGGATGGTGTACAACATCAGCGTTCCACCCACGATGGCATTGGTAATGTAAATGTTCCAGCCCAGTATGGAACTAATCACAATACTTGGTGCATAGATACTGATGCCTGTGCTTACTGCCCTCGAGAACAAAAACAACATACCAGTAAACACCCGAGTCCGCTTATCAAACCTGCGTTCCAGGTATTCGTAGGCAGTGTAAACGTTGTACTTTCGATATACTGGGATGAAAACAGCACAGATAATCACCATGGCAATTGGTAAACCAAAGTAGTACTGCACAAATCGCATCCCATCGGTAAATGCCTGTCCGGGAGCGCTGATAAATGTGATCGCACTTGCCTGGGTTGCCATCACCCCCAACAACACCATTGGCCATGGCAGGGTGCGACCGGCAAGCAGGTAGTCTTCGCGACTCCGCTGCGCCCTGCCCCGCCAAATACCATACAAAACGATGGCTGCCAGGGTAACGGCAAAGACAATAAAATCTGGCAGCGTCACCGATATACCTCGGTAAAAATCCAGAACAGGACAATTTCTACAGCCAGCCAGGAAAGAACAGTAACATACAGCGTCACCCAGCGTATTGGTTTCTTTTCTTTCATCGCACTCCGGTACTTACCATGTTTGCTAACAGCAAGATGCCACCTTCTACACCTGCAGGGAGCTGACGGAAGAGTGACAGTGCGCAGTAGTAGTAAAGTCCGCTTCCATACCTACCGTACAGCAGCGATCCCCGGTGCTGAGGCTCACCTTCGTCCGCCATCGAGAGTAATTCCTGATACTCCGACGCATATCCATCAGGGAAATACAAGCCCCTTTCCTGAACCCAGCCATCGAAGTGTTGTTTATCAATTTTATTAGGATGTGTAAAAACGGGATGATCCGGCGCCAGGATGGTTACCGGTGCATCTTCCTCCGTGACCCGGTTCCGCGACAATGGAATCGGCCATGGCCCAAGGTTCTGCGTGCTGAGTGTCTGCGTGGTGTTATACTGCACAATCAGCGTACCGCCGTGCTCGGCATAGTGAAGGAGCGATGGCATCAGGTACTGCATGCTCTTGCGGACGTTGGCAGCGCGCACGCCAACAACAATTGCGTCATACGCGGCAAGCTTTTCAGTGTTAACAATGTCGGCATCAACCAGTTCATCTACCTGAACACCCAGATCACGCAGCACCTGCGGAGCAGCATCACCGGCACCCGCCACATAACCCACCGTTTTTGCCGTACAGGCAACATTGCCGGGCACGATGGTTACCCGGGCAGGTTTAGTGTATTGTAACGTTGGCACGTGTTCGTAACTAATCACCTGCACACTGCGGGAAATCACTCCTTCTCCTGTAACAAGTTCGATGTGTGCAACACCGCTGATGTCGGGCGCAATCGGCATCGTCACCAATGTATCGGTGTTTGCAGCTATTGATATTCCCTCAACAGCACCAACACTCTTCCCTGACAGCATCAGCCGCAACGATCCCGCCACCGGCTTTCTGAAGGCACGGATCCGAACGGATACCGCAGCGGTGCCATTTCTCCTGATCACTGTTGCAGACACCGGCTCGATACTGGCACGGGGCACTACACGAAGTTCTTCAATAATGTCGCCACGTTCGGGGTCGAGTCGCTTATTGCTGAGCGGCACCGAAACCATAACCGGAGAATTTCCGATGTGCAGAGTTACACGGACTTGTAAGGGGCTTTGGCCAACGGGGTGGTCCAGCAACCGGTCGTTGGAAATGGTAAACAAATCATGCTCAGGATCCTGCATCAGCCAGTAGGGCTCGGTTACCGGTGTACCCGGCGGTATCGTTACCGCTTTGTCAAGTGATACCAGAGAGTCAGGCTGACACCGCACTGAGTAGGTTATCAGCGCATCGGGCCATTGCACGGCTGTTACGGTAACCGGCAGATGCGTCCGCTGAATGATGCGCAGTGTTGCATCAAGCTGTTCACCGGCAAGTACCGTCTGCTCTGCTACCGTTGCTTCCAGGCGAATGCCGGCACACTGAAGTAGCAGCATCGTAATCTGGTCTAGTTTCTGACTGCGCCAGAACGGATCATCGAGGCCTTCTATCATCGTTCTGATCCGAAGAAGTTCGGGGACGGAGGCAGACGGATTGGTCATGCTAAACTCCTTTATCACCTTGCCGATTGCGTCTGCTATGTCAGCACGGTTTACTCTCCGCCAGTCAGTCACAATACCGTCGAACAAACTCATTCTTGGTGCAGTGCCCCGGGTAGTAGAAAAATACTCGGGTGCAATCCCGGGTATGGATGGCGTACCAACACCCTGACTGCGGTGGATACTGCGGCTAATACCAGCCAGCTCGCCGTACCCCATTCCGAGCAGTGGATCAAAGTGGCCTACGTCCAGCCTGAACATCCCATCGGTAATGGTGCTGTTGTTGCCAAACCTGTAGGCATTAAACAGTAGCCGCTGTGGAACCCATGGCTGTGTTCCGTCAAGCATGTCCTGCATCCGTGCGGCATCGGCACTGCTTAAGGCCAGTGATCCCGTGCAGTAGTCAAACGCCTTTTCAGCAATGATGGCCGAAGCAGTATGGTGCCCATGACCGGCACGCGAGTCCGGCGGGAAACGGGTGATAACAACATCCGGACGGAACAGGCGGATTGTGCGAACAACGTCGGCAATCAGTCGAAGCTCGTCCCAATGCTTAAACGTCTCCTGAGCAGATTTTGAATATCCGAAATCAACCGCCCTGGCAAAATACTGCAAGGCTCCGTCTATCCGTCGTGCTGCCATCAGCTCGTGAGTCCTGATAAGTCCAAGCGCACCGCCCTGTTCGGGTCCGATGATGTTTTGTCCGCCGTCACCTCGCGTCACCGAAAGGTATGCCGTTCGTACATGCTGTCCGCGCGCCAGCCACGAAAGCAGGCGGGTATTCTCGTCATCCGGGTGTGCGGCAACATACAGCACGCCCGTGAGGTTATTCAGCTGCTGTAACTGACCGTAAATCTGGGCTGACGGTGCGGGTTTCTGATACTGGGCCATGGAGTTAACGGCAAGCATGAGTCCTGCCGTGCATACCAACCAACGTACTACAATACACACTCAGTGCGACCTCTTACTTTAAACTGTCCAAAATCTCTTTGCCCATCTTGGCGTAGCCAGCTTCGTCGGCCGACCCTTTTGCCACATTAATGGCAGTTGCCACCGATTCGCGTGCGGTTTCCTTGTCACCAAGCTTTGCAGCAATCCGCGCCTTGAGCATAAACACCCAGTAGGCCTTTGGATTTGCTTCTCCGGCCTTTGTTGCGTACTCCAGGGCCTTATCCAGGTTCTGATTTGTTTCAAAGTAGTATGTGGCTGCCTGGTGATACGGTATGGAAGGATTATTGATTGCCTGTTCAATTTGTTTATTAAGACGTTCCTGATTGTGAGCAATAACCGGAATGATTACCTTGGTACGCTCCCACGAGAGCTCGATGTTGCATGACGCAAACGTTATACTGGTAATGGCAATCGTAAATGTTTCTACAGGTGTTACAAGTGTTGCAGGTTTAACCTTAAATCGCGCAACATCATCATCCTTGGAGTATCCGTATGCACCCCAGTTGCCGGTATTCCTGTTAAAAATCACTTCCCATTCGGTTGCACCCGGAACTGTGTACATGGAATACGTCCCCGGCTGAATTTTTGACCCGCCAATCTCCACCTCTTCACCAAACGTTACCTTCGTTGCTGCATTTGCACCTGTGCGCCACACCTTTCCGTACGGCACCAGATCACCAAATATCACCCTGCCACGCATGGAAGGGCGACTGTAGGATATTTCGATTTCGCTGGTAGAGAAGGCTTGGGTAATCGTTGCTGTTGGGCTAAGTGCGGGTAGCTTTAGCTGCTGCGCCTGTACAACAATACCAGCCATGATAAATAAACTGATGATGTATTTCATACAATTGTCCCCAAAGTGTAATGTTTAAAAAACGTTCTTGCAGATGTGAGTTGCAACATACAAAGGTTTGATATGTACCGGTTTACCGGTTGCGTTATTGAGTACCGGCACCGTTGTTGGTAATTTTGTTTATTGAATGGAATTGGTAAGCTGTACGTGGACAGGAAACCCGTCCTTCAGCGCCAGTAGTCCACTGGTGGCCACGGTATCACCGGCCGAAATACCATGAACGATTTGAACAAGGCTCGTAGAACGTCCGCCGGTTTGTACCGCACGGAGGGCAGCCTTACCGCCATTTACGACAAATACGCTTGACCCATCCATGCCGGGCTGAATTGCTTCGGTTGGAATAAGCAGCGCCTTGGGATAGGTAGCGGTGCCAACATTCACGTCGACAACTGTTCCCGGAACCAGGGTATTGCCCGAGCCGCGCTTTTCAATAATGGCCCGAACCCGCAGCGTTCTGGTGTCCGCATCTACAACGGGGTCCACAGCATACACGCGGGCACGCACGGTATCGGTTCCCGACCGTGACGGCGCGCTGCACATAAGCACACTGCCCACACCAACAGCGTATGCATATCTGTCGGGGACCGACACATCAACCTTGAGTGTTGAGATATCCGCAAACTTCATGATCGCCGTCTGCGGCGTCACCACAGCTCCCGGACTGATATTCCGTAGCCCGACCTTTCCCGGGAAAGGGGCTCTGATAACGGTTTTATGCAGCACTGCCTTGGCCTGTGCAATTTCGGCTCTCCGCGTAGCCAACTGAGTCTCGGCGGCATCCAAATCGGCAACACTCACACCATCGATACTCCGGAGTGATTTTATGCGGGAGAGCGATAAACTGTCCTGCCGCAATTGGGCAATTAACCGTGCCAGTTGCGCCTGTTGTTCCGTATCATCCAGCTTAACCAGAACCTGGTTGGCCTGTACATAACTGCCCTCAGCTGCGTGAATGCTAATTACCCGACCGCTGATCTCGGGATAAACGGTGACCTCTTCTGACGCACGAACAACGCCACTAACGGTAAGCTGTTCACTAAAAGGTGCGGCATGTACTACATATCCCGACACCGTAAGCGTCTGTCCCGCACCCCTGCCACCGCCCATTGGCACAGATGCCTGAGGAGCTGGTCGGAACACAATGAAAAGAGCAATAACCGCGATGGCAGCAATTGCAATAAGAACATAACGTACAGTTTTATGCATAACTCGGTGTTTTTTGAATGGATGTAAATCTACGGAATGCCATTTTTGTACACGGTCGCACTTTATTCCTGCGCCGAACGTCATGCACTGACGAAGTTTGACCACTAATCGTTACGAGGACCCATGAAAATATTATCTGCATTCCTGATGCTCCTGCTGCCGGCCCTTGTCTTCGGCGCCGAGCAAACACTTGTTTTAGATGTCAGCGGACACTGCGGTTCGTGCAAAAAACGCATCGAAAAAACGGTAAAGGCTGTTGACGGAACCAGCTCAGCCGATTGGAATAAGCGGACAAAGAAGCTGACCGTGTCATTTGACGATGAAAAGACCAATAAGGACGCCATTGTAAATGCCGTGCTTAAAGTGGGGCATGATGCTGACGGTAAGACTGCCGACAACGAGGCATACAGCAATCTGCCCGACTGCTGTCAGTATCGTGACGAGTAATTTGTAGTTTGCCCTATTACGATTTTGTAGGAGGCTGTGCCCTGAATTTGCCGGCCTCCTAATTTTGTGTTTTTCCAACCTTCCATTATTGTATTCCCAGTGACCATGCTCTATCGCGACGAATTTCGCAACCGGCACACCGGTGCCACCCTTTCTTCAACCGACTCAATGCTCTCTGCCATTGGTGTTGCCCACTTAGATGCGCTGATCGACGCTACAATCCCGGCATCAATCCGTCTTACGCGCCCGCTGCAACTACCCAGGGCAGCCACCGAGGTTGAAATGCTCGCAGAGGCCGAAGCAATGGCGGCCACCAACATCATTGGTACGTCGTATATCGGCATGGGATACTACGGAACCATCACTCCCCCCACCATTCAGCGTAATATCCTTGAAAATCCGGGCTGGTACACACAGTACACGCCATATCAGGCCGAAATTTCGCAGGGCAGACTTGAGTCACTGCTCAACTTTCAGACAATGATCATGGACCTTACCGGTATGCAGATCGCCAATGCCTCGCTGCTTGACGAAGCTACTGCTGCCGCAGAAGCCATGCACCTGATGTATGCAGCGGCTCCAGCATCGAAAAAAGATGCTGCCGTACTGCTTGTTGACGAGAATGTGTTCCCGCAGACCCTGAACGTACTGCATACGCGGGCACAACCGCTGGGCATTGTAATTAAAACCATGCCCTGGAAAGATTTTAACTTTGGTGAGGATGTGTTCGGCTGTTATGTGCAGTATCCCGCTGCCGACGGCAGCCTGCACAACTATACCGAGCTGTGCGATACAGCGCACCAGGCTCAGTGTCTGGTTACCGTGGGCGCTGACCTTCTGTCGCTGACACTTCTTACACCACCTGCCGAATTCGGTGCCGACATTGCAATTGGTACTACCCAGCGTTTTGGCGTACCCATGGGCTTCGGGGGTCCGCACGCCGCCTATTTTGCAACGAAGGAAACCTATAAGCGCCTGATGCCCGGACGCATCATCGGTGTAAGTGTGGATGCGCAGGGAAACACGGCATACCGGATGGCACTGCAAACCCGCGAGCAGCATATACGCAGAGATAAAGCCACCAGTAATATTTGTACGGCCCAGGCCCTGTTGGCCAACATGGCCGCAATGTACGCCGTTTACCACGGTCCCCAGGGCCTTCGTGGTATAGCCTCCCGCATACACACTCTTGCCTGCACTCTTGCTGACGGATTGCAGGAGCTTGGCTACTCACTGTGCACCACATCATGGTTCGACACCGTTTGCGTTGATGCACAGGAAGACACGATTAAACCTGTTGCAGAAGCCGAACATATTAACTTCCGATATTTTAATAACGGCAAGTGTGTAAGTATTGCCGTTGACGAAAGCACAACCGTAGCTGATATCGACGCTATCCTAAATGTATTTGCAAAGGCACACGGTAACGGCGTCAGCCACTCAGCAGCACAAACGCTGTTAGTGCGCACCACCGTACGTATTCCCGAAAATCTCCGGCGGAGCAGCCCATACCTGGAGCACCCGGTATTCAATTCGTACCACACCGAACACGAACTGCTGCGGTACATGAAGCGGCTCGAGAATAAAGACCTCTCGCTTGCCCACAGCATGATACCGCTGGGATCGTGTACCATGAAGCTGAACGCTGCAGCCCAGATGATGCCGATTACCTGGAAACGCTTTGCCATGCAGCACCCTTTTGCACCTGCACAGCAGGTACAGGGCTATGCCCACCTGTTCCGTCAGCTGGAATCATGGCTGTGCGAGATTACCGGGTTTGACGCCTGTTCGCTCCAGCCCAATGCAGGAGCCCAGGGTGAGTACGCCGGTCTGCTTACCATCCGCAGGCTGCTTGACGCTACCGGACAACCCGACCGAAATGTGGTGCTGATACCGGCAAGTGCACATGGTACCAACCCGGCCAGTGCAATTATGGCTGGTATGAAGGTCGTTGTGGTTAAGAGCGATGAACACGGACATATCGATGTTGCCGACCTGAAGCTGCAGGCCGAAAAGCACGCCTCTACCCTGGCGGCTCTGATGGTTACCTACCCCAGCACACACGGCGTTTTTGAAGAGTCAATCATCGAGGTGTGCACGATCGTGCACCAGTACGGTGGTAAGGTGTATATGGACGGTGCCAACATGAATGCACAGGTTGGTTTAACAAGTCCGCGTGCAATCGGCGCCGATGTTTGTCACCTGAACCTTCACAAAACGTTTGCAATCCCACATGGTGGTGGTGGCCCCGGTATGGGACCCATTTGCTGCACATCTGAATTAGCCCCCTACCTCCCCGGCATTGATACCAGTATTCAGCATTTCACGGGCTACACTGCTGCATCGGCCTACCAGGTAAGCGCTGCACCCTGGGGCTCGGCATCGGTGCTGCTGATTTCGTGGGCTTACATCCGGATGATGGGCGCCGATGGTTTAACCGAGGCTACCCGTCACGCCATTTTAAATGCCAACTACCTGATGGCCAGGCTGGGGAAATATTACTCCGTGCTGTACACCGGCTCGGCAGGATATTGCGCCCATGAATTCATCCTGGATATGCGGGAGTTTAAACAACGTGGTGGCATCGAAGTTGAAGACATTGCAAAACGCCTGATGGACTACGGTTTCCACGCCCCTACCGTGAGCTTCCCTGTTGCCGGTACCCTGATGATTGAACCCACCGAGAGCGAAAGCCTTGCCGAACTCGACAGGTTCTGCGATGCCATGATTGCCATTCACGCCGAGCTCGAAGACGTCTGCTCAGGTATCGCAGATCGTTCCGATAACGTGCTTAAAAATGCTCCGCATACACAGCATGTTGTTTCGGCCGATGTATGGTCTCATCCGTACAGCCGACAGCAGGCAGCCTTCCCACTGCCGTGGGTGCGCGACCGGAAATTCTGGCCGTCCGCCGGCAGAGTGGATAATGCCTACGGTGACCGTGTTCTCATCTGCAGCTGTCCATCCGTGGAAGAATACGCCAACTAATCCCCGACCCCGCCTCCCCATATCGCTTCCGATGGCTTCCCGCTCCCATGGGGGGCCATTGTGCAGCATTCGGTGCAAACCGGGCGGTCAGTCTCCCGTGTTCCCTTAACACCTTAGCCCCTTTACAACCCTTCCACATTGTGGAATAGCTGTGGGAAACCTGTCAACATACTGTTACAGCGCTTAAGATTTTACATTTGCTGATTTGCATATTTTAGGATAAATCAATAACTTAGCTCATGTGGCATGACATTTGTCTTTAAGCTTTCTTTATCCACTCAGTAAAAAATACTGAAATGAAATTTTCGCTCCTTTTCTGTGCTGTGTTTTGGGCTGTATTCCCCTGGCATGAAATGCATGCGCAAAACAACTGGATGCGGATTGCGGGGATTACTGCCGCAAAGTCCAGCAAGATGTTTTCCGAGTCGGGTTTTTCGTTGTTATACAGTGCCGACGATGTGTTGTACAGCGAATCGTCGGGTTATATGTGGTGGAGTATTCGCGGACAGTTGCCGCACGGATTAGCCTGTGCAGCAAATACACCGCGTGGGTTTGTTGGACTTGCTGTACTTAAGAACAGCGACGTTATTGCATATTCCACCACCAATGGTGGCGCACGATTCGATCGAACAGGCCCGGACGTGTTGTTTAACACCGGCGGTCGGCAGCTTACCGACATGGTGTATTCGGCCGGAAGGCTTTACACGTTTTCGGCATCCGGATCAATCTGGTACACTGAGGGTACGGAGCAGGTGTGGACGGAAATCGTTGCAGACACTGCGGTGGGACAACTCTCCGACGTAGCATGGATACGTAATTTATGGGTTGTCTGTGGCAGTGGCGGCACAATGTATAGTGCCGATGGCGGCCTTAGCTGGATCCAGATACCCATACCCATTCAGCTTGGCAGTTCGATTTCGCTCCTGGAGGTGCACGGCAATGAATTGTGGGCCGGTGGTCTGTTTGGCGCAGCAGTTTTAAACATGCAGGAACGTGCATGGCATTACAAGAACGAAGGACTGCCAAACGTTCCATCGCTCTTCCCCCGACCAATCGACCTCCGCTCACTCGGCGGCGTACTGTTCTGCGTTTTCCGCACCGGAGGTGTTAACAACACCATGTACCGGTGGACCGGGAGCCGGTGGACGAATGTGGACGATGGCGGGCTACCGCCGGGCGAACATATACGCCGGTTCTGCATGGGGTTGCAGAACGGGTATCTGCAGGTGTATTCAAGTGGGACCGATGTAAATTTCCAGGGAGTGTATGCCGTGCGTGCGGGGGTTGCAACCAGTGCCGAAGAGGATGCGAGCCACTTGAATATCGGACCAAATCCGGCATCGGACCATGTAATGGTTACCATTTCAAATACAGGTGACGAAGCTGATGTGTCACTCATCAACGTCCTGGGACAGCAGGTTTTTCACGCATCAACGCACGGTAGCCTCACCATTCCAACCTCGCACCTTCCCAGCGGGACCTACCTGCTACGGTATGGTGTGGCTAACAAAACCATCGTACGTCCGCTGGTCATTGCACGATAGGGTTGCAATCCTCATTTTTAACGGGAACCGTGTAGTCAATTTCATCACCAGGTTGTAGTTTACGGTGTTTTTCACTATCACCGGTTGCAATGAAGATCCTGTTACAAACTACGCTCCTTGTTTTTTCCGCCCTTACACTTGCCGCGCAGCGTCCGTGGCTTAAAGTTGAACGCCCTCCTTTTAAGGAAGCGCCCTCGTTCATTACGGCGGGCGGTGCCCTGTATGCCCTTGCCGACGGATTGGCAATCACCTACCGTCACGGTGAGTCGTGGATGCAGATCGACAGCATCAGGTCACACCCAAAAGCATTAACCGAGTTTATCAATGGCAGTACGGTATGTTTTACTCAGGAACCGGGCAGTTCTGTTGTACACACATTTTACTCGATCAGCGGAACAAACTTCAGCGAGAGCGATAGCCTGGACCTTAACACCCACCATGTTGTTGGGGCCGGCTGGAGCGGTAATACCGTGTACATTGCCACTGCCGAAGGTGTACTGTACTCATGGGGCACTACCATCGACTCGCTGATCGTACCGGCAGTTCAGGGGGCAACCGTACGGCAGGCCCTGATTTCAAACGAACTGTTTTGTCTGATGACCACTGCAGGTCTGTTTGTTTCCACCGACACTGCAACATCATGGGCACTGAAAAATCCGCCGTCAAAACTGGATGGGCTGGATATTTCCACAGACGTAGCGTTATACCAGGGCGCATTACTGGCTTCAACAGACCAGGGCGTGTTCGTGTACGATGCCAAATCAGGCGAATGGTCTGCAAAGGGGCTTTGGCAGGCCGAAGCGGCAGCCGGACGGGTTCTGGCCATTGCCGCCGAACCACCCTACATTGTGGCACTCCGTCCAACACCATCAGGGCGTGTTCAAATGTACCGTCTGGAACACGCAGACTCTACGTGGATTCCAACGGCATACGAGGTTCCAATGCCTCATCCTGCCGTCTATGCCAGTGCCTGCTCGATAGATGCGGGCTGGGTTGTTGCCTATTTCAGCGATGAAACAACGCCCGACTCTACCGGTGTGTACGCCTACAATCTGAACGATATGTCGGATGTGCAAGTACAGGACTCCAAATCGGACATCCAGCTCAAAACAACAAAAACAGGACTGCAGGTTTCAACGCCTATTAATCAGCAGGGCATGGTTACCGTGCATGCACTCAACGGTGCCGAGGTACTGCGTGCCATGCTTTCTCCTGGCTTTACAGACATTACCCTGCCAGACCACCTGAGGGGTCCGCTTGGCGTGTACATTCGTACCGATAGCGGACAAGAAGTGCGATCACTGATATTGTGGTAACAGGTGCCCAGAATAAACATCAGCGGACAAAAGCAGCGGATGACGCGGCGTATGCTTGTTGTGATAAGCATATCGGTAGCCATCATCCTCGTCTTTGTTTTTTTTTCCAGCCATGGTCTGCTCACACGGTGGCGCCTATCGTCCACCCGGGAAATGCTGATTGAACAGCGTGGTTCACTGCTGGGAACAGAAGACAGTCTGCGTTCGGTTATCAAATCGCTGGAATCCGATACCACCATCATTGAGCGTCTGGCTCGCGAACGGTACGGCTATGTACGCCCGGGAGAACAGGTTTTCATCATTGGCAATTCCCACACAGCGGCTGGCACTGTAAAAGCACAGGAGTAAGGTACACCACGTAATTGTCCAAGGATTCGTATTCTCGCACATGTTTTGTTCAGTGTCCGTTGCCTATTACGATACAATCAACCTGGTAAGGGGCTTGGACACAATTAAATAAAATTACTTATGGCTACAATCACACCGTTTTCGGCTGACGCCGCACCGCCTGCAATCGGTCCGTATTCACACGGAGTATCCGCTCAGGGGACGTTTACTTTTCTCAGCGGACAAATCCCGTTGGATCAGAACGGAGCAATTGTTGGGAGCACTGTAGAAGACCAAACCAAGCAGGTGTTCGTAAATATCAAGGCTGTTCTTGCCTCGCAGGGACTGAGTTTATCGAATGTTGTAAAAACAACTGTTTTCCTGACCACTATGGCAGATTTTGCAGCAATGAACAACGTGTACGCCGCCGAATTCGGCAGTCACAAACCGGCTCGTTCAACTGTTGCTGTTGTAGAGCTTCCCAAACAGGTGCTGGTTGAAATTGAAGTTATTGCCTGCTCATAGTACCGCCGGACGTACCAAAATGGTAAGCCGCACCACGGGTTCCATGGGAACGCCGATACCGGTCTGCACCTGCGGTCGTTGGTTGCTTATCCTATGCCTGTTGCTTGGCCTGGTGGTGCCGAACCGTACCCAGGAATGTACGGCAGCCGAAACCGACACGGTGCAGCTGACAAAAGATCCCACCACCGCAGTGCTTTACTCACTGGCTCTGCCGGGACTGGGACAGTACTACACCCAGGACTACTGGAAGATCCCGCTGTTTACGGGTGTATGCGCAACCACCATTGTCCTGTTCTTTTACAATAATAATCAGTACAATACAGAAGCGGCAGCATACAACGAAGCCGTTGCCGGCGGGTTATCATCGGCGGTGATTGCCAACCTGAAGCAACGACGTGAAGCTTTTCGGGATAATCGCGACATTAGCGGTGCAGTATTCCTCACGGCGTACGTGCTTGCCGCCGTAGATGCTTACGTGGGTGCCCACCTGTACGACTTTGATGTTAGTGATGACCTTTCAGTGAACATCCGGCCAGACCTGCGGACGCTTGCAGGCCTGCAAGTCTCGGTTCGGTGGTAGATTTGCTGCCGATGCGATTTCTGTACACCATTGCCCTTTCTTGTTGCGTGTGTATCCTGCAGGCACAAGAACCTGCTGAAACCTTTGCCGTCCGTGTACAGGGCGGACTCCTCTACTCGCTCCATCAGGCAGATTTCTCGTACAACAGTACCATTGTTGACTGCGGACAGTTTACCTCCGGCACTGGCGCAAACCCGGTGATTCAGGCCATTGTTGAATTCCCGCTCAGCCCTGCTCTCTCACTGGGCGCAGGCATTGGCTATACAACACGGAGCGGAACTCTCTCGCGAACAAATACCTATCCCGTACGGGACGGGCAAACCGGCAACGAGGGACTCCTTGAAACACACCTTGCGCTGGATGCCGTTCTCCCGTACGTAGAACTGCAACCCGACGTGCGGTGGACGCTAAGCGGCAGCAACCGGCAACGCAGTTTTGGTCTTATTGCGGGCCCGAGAATTGCACTTCCGTTACCGGCATCATTTACGCAGCATGAAACAATCGTTGCTCCCGAAGGCGGAGTCTTTCTGGTAAACGGTGAGCGCTTGCAGCGCAGAATAATTGCCGAGGGCACACTAACCTCAATCAGCCCGGTTCTGGTGGGAATATCTATTGGAGCCGAGAGTTTTTTCCCAATCTCGAAAACGCTGAGTCTGGTACCTGTGGTAAGCGCCGACTATTTTTTTTCGGACGTTGTTACGGACGCCTCCTGGAAGGTATTTGCCATCCGGGCTGAGGTAGGCCTGCGGTTTTCAATGCAGCCATCACCGCCCCCCCCACCACCACCCGTCATTCCACCACCCCCGCCACCAGCCGTCAGGTTCACGCCTGTGACCATTGCTATCGGTGAACCCGAGTTTACCGGCAAGGTTGTGGTTGGCACCCAGCTACAGGCAACAACCCCAATCGTGAATGCCGTGTTCTTTGACTCAGCGCAGACTGTTGTCCCTCCCGACTATCATAAATTTGATGACGGTACCGTCATCCCGCACGATCCAATCAAGGCGCACAACTGGGTCTTGGTCCGCATTGCGCGAATCATTGATCGCAACCCATCTGCCTCGATCATTCTGGAGGGTGCCGGTGGTGCACAGGGTTCATCCGAGCGGGGCAGGCAGCGTGCCGAGAGCGTGAAAGCCGTCCTTACTGCTCTTGGTGTTAATGCGTCGCGTATCGCCACACGTTCTTCCGATATACCACGAATTCCATCCAACGCAGACTTCCCGGAAGGCAGGGCGGAGAACAACCGTGTTGACGTCATCGTAAACGACGCTCCACTCCAGGAGTGGGTCACCAGTCAGCGGTTTGCGGCCATTAAGGGTTTCCTTACGATACCGGTAACCCGCATGGGTGGCGATCCCAAGCAGTACAAGAGTGAGAAGATCGCCGTTGCGTTAGTGGACTCCGGACACGAAATGGCAACAGCAAACCTGGACTCCTCCGGTACAGTACAGTTCCCATTCGAGAAATATGTTACATCGGTTACCGATACTGTGCGGTATTCAGTAACTGCACACAGTACAGGTGCTGCCGCCGAACGTCAGTGCTCCATCCTTGTCGGTTATGTCACCAGTGAGAATGTTGACCTACAGACCGGCAGTTTCGAAGCCGTCCTGCGGTTTGATTACAACAGCTCGGAACTAACAGCCGACGTTAAGCAGCTTCTCATCCAGCTTACCCAGAGTCTGCCAATCGGTTCGACTATCGAAATCGTTGGCTCTGCCGACGTGCTTGGAACCGCAGAACGCAATAAACAGCTCAGCGCATTGCGCGCCAAGAATACCGAAGAATTCATCACCGGAATTGCCGGGAATAAACTGCACGTTACCTCCGGCTCAATGCCGGGACAGTTCTCCGATGCCACTCCACAAGGACGCTTCCTGAACAGAAGCATCAGGGTGCGGGCGATAACGCAACCAAAACCATAGCCCCCTCCCTGACACTCGTGTGTTAAACCATGGGTGCTTTTGTCTTAACAAGACGTCTGACCACGTGACCTGACTGCGCTTACCAGATATGTAGGCATTAAATATTATTAGTATGGTAAGGGGCTTACGGCGCGGTAACCTGAACTAAACGGGATTCCGCATATCCCCTGTTCTGAACAACTAAACAGTACACTCCGGGCGATAGTCCACCAACGGGTATCATTATCTGCTGTTTAAACCCATTCGAGTCCCATTTAAGATTTTGTGCTGTTCCCGGCTGTACCTGACCAAGCATATTCACTAAATATACTGATGTGTTGCCCAGGTCGGCCGTTACATTTCGTCCCAGATCAACATGCAGAAATTCGTCAACAGGATTAGGATAGCATGACTGGATAAATACATGTCGCACTGGATAATCATCGTCAACAGACGTGACACTTTCGGGTATAAATGCTAACCGATACCTGTTAACCGACAATACGATTTCACCGTCAATTATACCTAAGACCTTTAAATCCGGGTAAAAATCAACATCTGTAAGCTTGATGACTTTTGAAAAGACTTGTTGTGATCGTGGATGAATAATACTTAGAGTATCGCTACGCAAACACACGATTCTATCATCGTTAATCACCAAAACACTATTTGCACTCAGTTGATTGGCCCATTGAAAGTCATACTCGGCGCTCACGGATCCAGCAGGAGAAATAAAAACTAATGCTCGTAACTGTAGTGTTTGCTTCGAGACCTTCGCAACAACAAAATCGTCACCAGCTGACCCCCACAGCGACGCAAACTCGTCAGATTTCAGTTCAATTATATGCTGTTTAAATTCAATGGAGTCGTTGGTAATGCCTGCCGTATAGATACCGCCAGTCAGGGTCCGAAACACAACAGATCCATCAGACAGTGGATAGAGTGGTGTATTCAAAAAACCGGGAGATTTCGCTTCAACAAACACGCACTCATTGTTGGTCATGTAACCCACACTATTGCTTTGATTCACCCACAGTCTGGGTCTGGTGCCGGCATACGTACACGAAACAAATGTCCCCGGAGGAACGAAATCGCATCTTTTGGCAACGCTGTCAGCGGTATTAACGAATACCGGTGCCACGTTGGTAAGCACCATGAATCCGGAGTCAGTGGTAAAAAGCCCTAATACTTTGCTTATATCGCTGTAAAAACTATAATCTTTGTAAAGGCCCCAATTCTTTCCACCTTCTGAGACACCTACAGAGAAAGTTCCATCGGAATACGTTTTCGTGGCATACACTGTTGATGCGTTTATCCAAAAATCACTCCAATCCGAACTGAATGTAGAACGTCGTGGCCGGTGCAGCACTTTGTTATCGCCTTGATAGCTGATCAGATAGCCATCGGTACCGCCCACCAATACCAAGTTAGAATCAATGCCAACCACTTGTGAATTTGTATAGTCGTACCGAGCATTTCCCGTAATGTTGGACAACGAGTCAGCGACTGCATCGTAATGCAGGATGTACACTGGAAAAATCGTCATGTTATAAGTATAAGCTTTTACCAGAAGTGTAGCGCCCGCAGGGCCGGCTACGATATCAGTAAGTACAATTTTCGGAGGATAGGTTGGGAAGTCTGTCCTAATCAAATCAAACGTAACTGGTCGAACATCATCAGCGTTGTGGAGAGTCACCAGGGTGTCTCGGTTGCCAACTAAAATGGCTGATCCTATTTTCTCCATCCACCGCGCGCCGGCTATTCCCAGCACAGTCGTGTCAGTTGCCTTCCAGACGTCATTTACCCTTGCCATCCAAAACGCTGTCCCAATGTTAGTTACAACCACAATGCTGTCTTCAGCTAATGCCAGACACTGTACAGGCAGACTGGGAGTTACGGAGAACAGCACCGTAGAAGTATTTGTTTCAACATCAACGAATGCAATTCCACCGGCATTGCACACCAGCAATCCTTGGTCCTGAATATCTACATCACCATAACTTGTACTGTTACCTATTCTGGTAACCTGCCGGCTACTATCGATAAAAAAAAGCGAGCCATCTGCACAGAGTGCAACGATGGCTCGCTTTGATTCCCAAAACAAGATTTTCCTTGGACCACGCTGCTGTGGCAGTACCGTAATAATCTGTTCAGTACCTGTAACTTTATTCAGCCATGAGATCTTCCCATCACCGTAGCCCAACAGCCAATAATCAGATACACTCACTGCTTCCGTAATCTGAACCTTATCCGGCGGTGTAGTATAAATTGTTCCTACCCAGAGCGTATCCATGGCGCTGCAATTGGCATACGCAGTAAACCAGAATACTGCTATTATACATGAACACCGCAGTAACAGCAGATAAGCATTCCTGTAATTGGCTTTCATATTACCTCCATACTATTGTGTTGGTAAGGGAATACAAGATGGAATTTTGCAACCCTCAGGCGGACATGGGGCCGGACTGGGCTGATTTTCACATGCATAATAAAGTACCGGGACCTCAGGATTACATTCGTCAACCGTCTGAGAAACACATGCGTGGCACGTTTGCAGACAATCAATTGCGTTACACGGAAAGAACACATCCACCATTACTTGCATTGCAACACCATTGACTTCACGAATCTCGGGCATCTGAATTAACGTTCCACAGGAGCCGGAAACTCTTTGAATAACCCACGATGAAGTTTCGGGACAGTTAGGTATTTGAACTTCTGGTGGCGGAATTATCAGCGAAGAGTTTCGCAATAGTAATACCTCGAATCCTCTGTTGATAATCTTGTCGTAGTCAACTGTCGGACCTCCGGGGTAAATATCCCAGCAGTCACCGGTGAAATCCACACTCATCACCCGTACTACGCCCTGCCTAATGCAGCCATGAACCCTTACCTGGCAACACTGATTGTTAAACCTCACTTTAAATGAGTCAGTTACAGGCGTCCATGTAGAATCAGGGCATCCCGGATGGAATGGGTGTTGTTGAGCATATACTATTGATGGCGCTGCAACAGCGACCAAAAGGCATCCCATTATTCTCAAGGCCCTCGTATACAAGACCACCCTGAGAATGCTAGTAATACATATCATTGCTCGTCTCCCCTACAATAAGTGAAACAAATACAACGATCAGCGCTGGCTCGTACGTAAAAATACGGATGGGGGAGGGACAATGCAACTATTTTTATCGCATTATACAAAATAGTTGATTTTCCGGGTGTACATTGATAACATCCCGGATAATGAACGTGGGGGAAGACGGGGTTACGTTACGTCGGATTTTGATAACTGTACTCCGAACGTACCTTTAAAGAATGTTACTTGTGCCAAGGTTACAGGTTCGGGTTCACACCTAAAAGACCGGTCGGTGTGAATACTGCAATGGGAACAACAAAAACGGGACTCGGATCTTCATGGCGGAGTCAAAGCCCCTTAGCTATCAGCTACCCAGAGCTTAATGCTCATCTCATTTTTCATGGGTCACATATCGAGCACGCAGGAACAGTATACTGCCGTACAGCGCACTAACAAGGGCAGCTCCAAAGATTGCCGAAACCGCAGGCGTAAGCTGCTTACCACTCATGTAGTAAAAAACCAGCGAGACCGGTCCCAGAATTGCTGTTGTCACGGCCAGTACAAACGCGCGTTGTACAGCCCATCCCTTCTCTATATTTCTTTGCATCATTTATTTTCTCCTGTCACAACAATTCTTCATGTACGATGTGCGTAAGGGGCTTTGAATACGTTGTCGTTTATAATGTGCAGTAGCCATTCCCTTCTGTTAACAACGTAACTACGGCTGCTGCGTATGTACTGCCCCTTGCCCCGTTACACCGTGATAACCTTGGTTGTTTCTTCTCCGAATTGCGAAATCACCCGAACGGCAATTTTCTGGCCTTTCTTCTTCAGCTCGATTGGATGTGATACATGGCCATAAAGCCGGTCGAAGGCTTCATCGTCTATTTCAATTTTCAGCGTTTTTTCTACCTTCTGTTTGGTGCTGTCTTTGGCTAACGTGTCTAAACCTTTGCGCCATTTTGTAAACGCATCCTTATCCCCACCGCAGAAGAAAACCTGCTTTACCACAAAGTTGCTGCCGTCATAATCATCGTCCACCATCCAGTAGGCAATGTCGTGTACATCGCGGGGTTTAACGATGTCTTTGATGGGATCGTAAATGTCTAGTCCTTCGATAGTAGCCTGTAGCCAGTTACTAGTTGTCAGGGGTAAATCTGCAGGGGTTAGTGCGTTTATTTTAGCGAGGATTTCAGCCCATTCAACATTTTGCCTACTTCCTGACAAAGTTGAATCGGAATCTGCATCTGTTCCGAGGAGATTAGTTTTAACCGTTGACTTATCATTAGTTGCGTTTCCAGTTCCGACAGCGAGCCCTGAGCTATTCCCAAAAACTGACGAAACTCTCCGTTTGAGTTCCTCGATTGCCCCTCGGCTATGTTTGAGGGTATGCTCACTGCTGCCCGCCTCATTTGACTTGTCAACCCGAATATTTCCTCCTTCGGGAAGCTCCAGGTTATTTGATAAATGCTCTCGACCAAGTCCATTGATTTCTGCCAAACTATTAAGTCCTGATAACTCTTTGAATTGCTCATAAGTACATATTTTCTCGTTTTTGCTGTCCACTAACCACTGGCTACTGACTACTGAAATATCGGGTTCTCCAATCGTAACAAAACTGGCAGCCGACTTGGCAGGTTTCTTTTTCAATCCTTCCTGCAATAGGTCATCGTGGATGCGGACCTTGGTGACTTCAAAATTGCCCATACTGGTGGTTTGAGTGCCGCCTTCTATATCGCTTTCAAAGCTGAAACCGAGAATGATGAGCCAATTGGCATCACCTTTCAGGCGACATTCCTTAACAGCATCACTGACCAATTTTTTGCTGACGGTACCGAATTTCGGACCGATATGAAAATAGGCTTTTTCTTCGCCTTTTTCGGTGAGATAAAAACCTTCTGCGTGGAGGGCTTCTCCTGCCAACAGTTCTACACTGCGGAACACCACCATTTCATCTTTTCTGCCGTTTTTGATGCCGGCACTGAGCAAGTGTTGCTTAATCACTTCTTCAAACTGACCACTGGCTACTGACCACTGCTCACTGTCATCTAATTCTTCCGGACTGATGGGCTCAAAATTTTGCAGGGTTTCTACCGTAAACGGACCGCTGACCCGCAGTTTCTTTTTGTCTTCTTCGGGTTGGTCGTAGAGGGTTTCGGTAGCAGGCGGTTCGTCATTAGCTAAAGATTTTAAGGTGATATGCGGAACGGTTTTATAAACAAAACCCTGACGAATATCTTCGCCCTGTTCATCATACATTTTGTAATATGGGAACACAGCCGTCATCAGTCTTTGCTTGGCAATATTGAGTGCAATACGGCTGGTATCAATGGTTATCCACCGTCTGCCCCATTGCTCGGCTACAAAAGCAGTGGTGCCACTGCCACAGGTTGGGTCTAAAACCAAATCGCCCGGGTCGGTGGTCATTAAAAGGCAGCGTTGGATTACCTTACTGGCAGTTTGAACAACATAGGATTTTTCGTGGACAAGAGCACCCCCACCAGTATCATTCCAATAGTTTGAAATTTGTTCAATAGGAAAATCATTAAAAAACCTCTTATAGTTAAGACTTTTGCCTTCTATAACGAGTAGGTTTCTTTTTTTAAGGTTATCGATACCCTCTTTAGTAGTACTCCACCCTCTGCTTCCAGTTGGAATGAATTTTTTATTTTGAAACACGTATTCAAATCGTGTGCTATCAGAACCTGTTTGACTTGAAAGGCTTGTTATTCTGTACCGTTTTTCAATTGGATATCTTAAATAGTTTTCGATATCATCTTTTGGTATGCGGGAGCCTTCAAAATATACATATCTCTCGTTGACAGAAGACTTATCTCTATCTACAAAAAGTTGTCGAAACTTTACTTTTTCCTTGTCCTTAGAATACCAAATTAAATAATCACATACGTCCGCTAATAATTTATCTGTTTGTCCAGCAGTTTTTTTGAACGATATGAGTTTACAAAAATTCTCACTACCAAAAACCTCATCCATCACACTTCTTACCAGATGCACATTTTCATCGCCAATCTGCACAAAGCAAGAGCCACTTTCGGTGAGTAGTTCTTTAGCAATCAACAATCGGTCGCGTAAATAAGAAAGGTAGGAATGAATGCCCAATTCCCAGGTATCGCGGAAGGCTTTTATTTGTTCGGGTTCTCCGGTGAGGGCTTCATCATTGCCGTCTTTTACATCGCGGTTGTTGAGTTTTATTTGCCAGTTGCCACCGTATTTAATGCCATAAGGCGGGTCAAAATAAATGGTTTGCACCTGTCCGGCCATCCCTTCTCTTTCCAGGAGGCTTGCCATCACAAGGTGGCTGTCGCCCTGTATCAGTCGGTTCGTCCAGCCGTCCTGGTGGTGGTAGTATTCGCTTACTTTTTCCAGTTCGTCTTTATCCAAGGCATTTCCAAAAAGTTCGTTTACGCTGCTGAACAAATCCAACTGCTTCGACTGGCTACTGCCTACTGAATACTGACTACTGCCTACTGAATACTGACTACTGCCTACTGAATACTGGCTACTGCCTACTGAATACTGACTACTGGCCACTGCATACAGGCTACTAATCAATTTTTCGGGAGCAATATGTTCGTGTCGGTATAAGCTGCGAATGTCCACCCGCAATAAATCATCCCGGTCGTCATTGCCGTATTTGTTGAGCCAGAACAGTTCGGGGTCTTGCCCGCGGTGTACCACCGGGTTTTTGGGCAGTTCCAGCACCTTTTTGCCGCTGTTTACTTTTTCGTTGGCATCTTCGTAGCCCGCTTCTTCCTTGCTGGGTATGTGGGCACGCTTGTCTTTGTGTCTGATGGATTCAATATCATTCTTTGCCATATCTTGTCTATTATTACCACTTCACCAAAATCGGTAAGCTGATGATTATTTCAAATTTTTAATGTTTCTGTTGTTGATTAGCGATTTCATTTGAGTTATCGCTATTTGATTTAACTGTATCAGGCGCTCGGATTGTGCCAAACCCTGATGAATCAATACCGCATTTATACTTTCCAAATTACTCAGTACCACTAACTGCTCAATCGTTGCCATATCACGGATATTGCCGTCTTCATTTGGGTTAGCATCCCGCCATTGTTTGGCTGTGACTCCAAATAGGGCAACATTCAACAAGTCTGCTTCATTGGCATACACAAAGGATATCTGGCTTTTGCTCAATGCTTTGGGAATCAGGTTTTCTTTGATGGCATTGGTGTGAATGTGGTAATTCACTTTTGCTAAAGTGCGTTGCAGGTTCCATTCGAGTTTCAACCGGTCGTTTTCAACTGCTTTGAGGCGTTGGAATTCATTGATAAGGTAAATTTGAAACTCAGGGCTAAGCCACATAGCAAAATGGAAAGCAATGTCCTTATGTGCGTAAGTTCCGCCATATCTTCCTGCTTTCACCACCATGCTGATTGCTCCCGTTCTTTCAATCCATTGACCAACTGACATTATGAAGCGGTTTACTCCGGATTCTTGTTCAATTACCCCGAATTCGGGGTAGTTAAAATGAGGGTTATTGATTTTTTCCCAAGTACCCAAGTATTCTAATGTGTTTTTATTTGTTATCCATTTGCCAATCAGTCCACTACCTTCTTTGAAGCTAATCGTCATATCAGTAAGACTGATAAAATCAGTTTCATTTTGATTGAGAACTGTTATTTCAGTACCCTTAACAATTATTTTTTGTTTTTTTGCCATATTTCTAATTGAGGCGAATTCGTCATAATTAAATACTCTGAATTTTTTCGATTAGCTGATTTCTGATGTTTCGGATATCGTTTGCCACTTCAATAAAATGCCATTCGGGATAGTCGTATTTATCTTTTAAAGCATTTACGGCAGGAAGCCAGCGGTTTTCTACAAACCATTTTTTCTCTGCTTTGTCTTTGCTCATTCCACTAATCTCTATAATTAAGTTGATAGTGGTTAGTGGTTGGTTTTTAGTTTTTATTCTTGCAATAAAATCAGGATAGTACTGGCGGTCTTTACCGTCTTTGGTGTAAGGAATGGTAAAGCCGAGGAACTGATTCTTTACATAACATTCGACCGATTCAATTTCTTCCAAAGTTTTGGCGCAAATGCCTTCCCACTCGCTGTCCATTACCACATAGTTGATGTGGCTTTTTTCAGTTTGGTACACACCCTTCACCGTATTGCCATTTACATATTTGGTGCTGCTAAACTTGTTGTAATAGTTGAACACCGGACGGATATGTTCGGTGGTGTTGTGCTGGGGGTTGATGCCTCTTGCAATGTGATCCACTATTTTTTTAGGTTCTTCAAAATACAGTAGTCGTTTGTAGCGAGGGTCGGTGATATTTAACAATACAACTTTTTCGTGATACCATTCTTCCACTATACTTTTCAGTTTGTGGAATTTCTGGAATTGAGGATTGCCTTCGTCATCACAAAAGTGGTATTTGATTAATTCCTTGGTGATTAAGAATATCAGTTCCTGGTCTCGTTTTTCCAACACGCCCTTTACTTCCAACTTTTCTTCGGTGGGAGAAATCGGACTTGCCATAATGGTTTCGGTCGGGAATTTTGAACCATCAATTTCATACTTTTCGATGTTGCTGAAATCGTGTTGTATTTCACCATCTAAATTTTCTACACGATAGCCCACCACATTTGGAAAAGTAATTTCCATTTCTGCCTGTCTTTCGGGAATGGCAGCAATCTGAGTTAACTCAACCGGTGGCGGTGGTGGTTCTGCAGTTCCGCCTTTAAACATTTTAAAGGGAACCCCGATGATGTGGGCATATTCGGGCGGAAATTTCTCAATCACCACTTTTCGTTTGTCAGTGGTTGGATTGCCGTCCTTATCATAGCCTTGTAAAAAGTAATTCATTCTCCGCAACGCTCTACCTGCCACCTGCTCGCACAGCAGTTGCGAGCCAAACGCGCGCAGTCCCATAATGTGTGTAACGGTGTTGGCATCCCAACCTTCGGTAAGCATTGAAACCGAAACCACACATCGAATGTGTGAACCGAGCTTGCCTTGCTGGCCAACGGTGTTTACAACCTCACGTAATATTTCCGGATCAGAGATTTTGTCAATGCTGCCTTGTCCGTGCAGTCTGACATAATCTTTCTTAAACTCTTCAATTTCGGATGCAAAAATCTTCTTGAAATCATCATTGATTTGTTCACTGTTTTCCAGCGCATCACTATCAATGAGCAATGTGGGTGGACGTTTCAAAGGATTGCCTGTAACAGAATCGTAATTACTGAATAAGTCTTTTACCCCCTGAACTGTTACCGTATTGCCATCTGCATCCTGGTACTGATAACCAGCAATGTATTTATAGACTTCTTTTGAAACTCCGGTGTTGTTGCACACCACAATAAAAACCGGAGGAGCCGAGAATAAGCTGGCTCGTTCTTCCTGTATTTTACGGATTCCGTTAAAATAATCTACATAATGATTGTAAAACTGATCTAATGCTCCTTTAACCAAAGAAGGCAAGTGGGGAGCCTGCTCCGTTATTTTATTTCCTTCGGCAGCAGCAGCTTTTCTTTGGCCTCGTTGTCCTTTTTTGGGCAGTTCTTCTTTTACGTGGTCGTATAAATTCCGTAACACGGGCATTGTGAGTTCCTGCGTGTTATCGCTTTCGGGTAAAAATGGAATTTTAACCAAACCGCTTTCAATGGCTTCAATCAAACCAAAATCGGAAACCACCCAGGGGAACAAACTGTAGGGCGTATAACCGGAACCTGTCAAATAATAAGGTGTTGCTGAAAGGTCGTAAACTGCTTCAAGTTTAAACTTCTTCGCTATTTCGCGAAGTCCGCTAAACCATACGGCCGCTCTTGCGTTTTCGTCGGCTTCTTCGTTGTCGGTGGTTTTGCTTTTTGATTTTGGCAGATAGCAGTGGTGGGCTTCGTCATTCAGAATCAACAACCGACTCCCCAACTTGAATTTCCCTAATGTTCTTTTAACCACCTGTGAAAAATCTTCTTTGTTGTCCGTGTCAATTTTATTTCCTTCCAAATCCACCTTTCCGTCAAACGGACTGCGTTTGTTGCCTTGTAAGGTTTTTGGTTCAAAAGTGTGGTAGTTGGTTATTACTAATCGTGCATTCAAGTTTTCCAGGCGATGTTCCATACTTGGGGGAATCAAACCACGCACACGATAATAATCTTCAATGTCTTTCGGGTTTTTGTTTTTTGTGTCCACAAACAAAACGCCCAATCTGCTTTTAATCGTAATTCCCGGAGCTACAATCAGAAAGTAGTCGGCAAAGCGAGTATCGTTTCGGTATTCTTGTCTGTTGAAGTAATGGTAACAAATCAAACACGCCATTACAACGGTCTTGCCTGAACCTGTTGCCATTTTAAAAGCAATTCTGGGAAGCTGGTCTTCCGGGTCTTCACTTACGGTATATTGTCCGTTGCGCAATAAGTTTAGTATATGTTGCCCTGCATTTGATTTGTCTGCAACTTCATTCAACCAGACGGCAGTTTCAACAGCCTCCTGCTGAGCAAAAAACAATTTCTTTACTGCATGTCTCTCTGGATTGTCAAACCAAAACGTTAAAAGCTCTTTAGAGATTCTTGTTGTGTTCGGGTATTTTGCTGCCCTCCATTTACCAACTTCGGCTCGGCAAAGGTTAATCAGGTGTTCGCCATATTCTGCTTTCATGTCATTTAATTCAAATGCAGATGATTGCGGACCCTGCCTTGTAGGTATCACTTGAATATCTGGAGTAAAAATCCGTCTGCCTTGCCTGATGTCCTGATAGTTCAATGAGCCTTCTGCATCTGTTGCATAGTGCCAAATCGGCTCATCATAAGGACTATTTAATACCGGGTTTCCCGAAGTCATATCATTATTCGTTCATTATTTCAGGTTTCTACTATCGGTAAAGTTAATCTGTTAGTAGTCAGTAGTCAGTAGTCAGTAGTCAGTAGTCAGTAGTCAGTAGTCAGTAGTCAGTAGTCAGTAGTCAGTGGGCAGTGGGCAGTAGTCTTCACAGCATATCGCACACTGTTCTGGTGCGAGCCCGGTTTTTTTTTGACTATACGCATAAAGCTAGACTATCTGGCTAAGCTTACCGTTTCCGAAAGCTGCCAGCTGTTGCGCATCTGCCATAGCCCCCTACGGGTTCCTAATCTTAATCTATTGCTCGTTTGCCGCCGGCAAGGCGGATGATCTCATCGTCGTAATAGTCGGCAATAACTGCTACTGATGTGATGGCTGCCTCGAGTGAATCGGCGGTTACGGTATTACCGCTGATGGCATAGCTGTACACGATGGTATCATCGAAGATCAGACCGAAGCCGCCCAGGTGGATCTCGGCGTTTTTGCGCAGCAGCCAGTGCATAACATCGGTAGTGATATTGGCTTCGCTTGCAACATTGGCGATCAGCTCCACGATGGTATCGGTTTCGGTGTATGGCCGAACCACAAGCATCACACTGGCCGAGCCATAGGGAATGGCAAAGGTGCCATCACCAAAATCGATATGCTGATCAAAGCGGTCAGCAAGGATGGTGCGCAGTTTTTCCTGAGTAGCCGTAATCATTGTGTTATCAGCCATTTGCTCCTCCGTCACCAAGTAAACCCATTTGCTTCTTCATTTCAAGCAATTGTGCATCCACACCAGAATCGGTGGACAGTTTTTTAAGCTCCTGCTCAAGATTGGTGTTTTCGCCGGCGAGCTGTTCAAAGGCTTCTGCCTCGCTCTCCAGCTTTTCGATTTTCCCTTCGAACTTGTCGAACTTGCTAAAGGCATCACTGCCCACGCCAGAGAATGACTGTGCGATTTGTTTTTGGGCCTTGGCGGCTTGTGAGCGTGCAATCAGGGTGCTCTGACGCGACCGTGCTTCATCGAGCTTATTTTTCAAAGCATCCAGTTGCTGCCGCAGTGTTGCCGATGTTTGAGCTGCCTGCATGTGAATTGGCGTAAGGTCTGCAGCATTCCGTTCGGCAAGCACCTTTTTCTCTAATGCTGCCTTTGCCAGATCTTCACGATTGGCCTGCAGGGCCTGCATTGCCTTTTGCTGCCAGTCTGCCGCTGCCTGCTTTTCACGATCCAGCTTCCGGGCCAAATTCTTCTCGTTGGCTATTGCATTTGCCACGGCAAGCGTAGCTTTGTTAACACTTTCTTCCATCTCAAGCACCATTTGCTTGAGCATTTTTTCGGGATCTTCAGCTTTATCCAACGCGTCGTTCATGTTGGATTTAAAGATGTCGGAAATGCGAGAGAAAATTCCCATTGAACAACCTTTCTGTTTGCGGCAATTACGATACAGGAAGCAATATAGAGTACAAACATATTAACTTATCATGGAAGCACTGGATAGCGTTGTAGAACATTTTAGCTCACTACCAACGATTGGGAAGAAAACAGCCCGACGTTTGGCGTTTCACCTGCTGCGAGAACCACTGGAACAGGTGCAACTGTTCGCAGATGCCCTGGTACGGATGCGGGAGTCGGTTCGGGAGTGCGAGGTGTGTAACACCTTCACCGATGCACCGGTGTGTGCGCTGTGTGCTTCTGATAAACGAGACCGCTCGGTTATCTGCGTTGTGGAGCAGCCTACCGATGTGATGGCTATCGAGCGTACGGGTGATTACAGGGGCATGTACCATGTGCTGCACGGCGCACTCAATCCGTTGGATGGCGTGGGCCCCGATGATATACGATTGCAAGAACTGATGAGCAGGCTGGGAGGGGGCTTAACGGAGCTTATCCTGGCACTGAACCCAACGGTAGAGGGCGAGGTGACAACCCAGTATATCGCACGCATGGCTTCGCCCCTTTCAATCACCATCACACGAATTGCCCGCGGTATTCCGGTAGGCGCTGACCTGGAGTTTGCCGATGATGCCACACTAAGCAGAGCTTTCGAGGGACGTGTGCGTGTTACGGTGTAATGCAGAATGCTTGCCCATCCGTCACGGTTGCATAGTAGTATGCTTCCTGATCATCTCCATCATGGTTGGCGTTCCGGGCTGCGGTACCCGTACACCGGAAGAGCCAACGGGATCCCGAGGGACGTTTGTACCACCAACGTCGCCGATGATTGTGATTGACAATCTGCGCAACGCCCTGGCTGAAAAGAATACCGAGAACTATGCCCTCTGCCTGGCCGATAATCAAACCCGAAGCAATTATCAGTTTGTGTTCGAACCGTCAGCAGAGGTCAGGGCACGGTATCAAACGCTGTTCGACTCTTGGTCTGTTGCAAAGGAACGACAAGCCTTTATTTCGATGTCGGCACGGATTGCGCCGGGACAGGCCGCCGAGCTGACCCTCACATCGCTGACAACCAGCTACTCGTCGCCCGATAGCGTGGTGCTGCTCAGTGATTACCGCTTGTTCGTGCCACATAATATCGAAACAGTCCCAACAACGTTGCGCGGTACAATGGTGCTGACGGTAACGCCCGAGAGCAGCGGACAGTGGAGCATTTCACGGTGGATCGATGCACGCCTGCCTACTGATTCAGCAGAAAACACATGGTCACTCCTAAAGGCTAACCTTGCCAACTGATATGACAGCCACACTAATACCTAATATCGTTTTTTACTATACGGCTGCGCTGAGATTTGCGGGTGCCGTTGTGCTGGTCCCGTTACTCTTGGTAACAACAGCTACAGCACAGCAGGGTACCGTTGACGAAAACGTCAATACTGCCAGCACGGTTCTGTCCGCCGAGAAACCATACGCTGCAATCCTGACGCTGCGCATGTGGAATCGCAACGGGAAAGCCGGTGCACTGGTAACAAGCTCCAGGATTATTCAAACGGCAAAAGATTTCACCGTGCCTCACCTACCGCTTGCAGCCGGTGACTGGCGGTGTGTGATTATGGACGAAGGGCGGAACGCACTCGACACAATTGTGCTACACCAGCCATTGATGCGCAGGATTGAATTTCCTGATGACAATGGTTCACTTACCACCCGGCGGTTTCCCGAGTCCGAGACCGAAGTCATCGTACGATTTCGCTTCACGGCAGCAATGACCCTGATCCGAATCGAGAACATCAACAACCAACTGCTCCCGGAATTCGTGACTGAAGCACCTATCGTGCAGCACTGACACATGGCTTGTATCGACCTTTATTATCGACGTTTTTTCAGTACCACGACCGTTGTCTGCGGTATTCTCTGTTTTGTCCTGTCGGTGCAGGTTCACGCACAGACGTATGATGTTGACACAGTGTACTATCGTGGCAGCACTGATACGTTTATTAACCTGGTTTTCTTACCCGACGGGTACACCGCGGAGCAGCTCCCGCGTTTTGTGGCCGATGTACAGCGGGTATCAGACTACGTGTTTTCGATTTCGCCATTTGCAGAGTACAAGAACTACTTCAATGTATTTGCCGTCAAGGTTCCATCTGCCGATAGCGGAGCACGACACCCGGGAACTGCAACTGACGTTGCCGAGCCGGTATTTGGAGTCAGCGACCCGAAAAACTATTTCAATAGTACATTTGATTACAATTCGATCCACCGTTTATTATTCGCTCCAAATCAGGTAGCTGTTAATTCTGTGCTTGTAAACAGTTTTCCGCTGTTCGATCAGGTAGTTGTCCTTGTTAACACTCCGTACTATGGCGGATCCGGCGGCGTCCAAGCAACCGTTTCACTTGATAAAAAATCCGGTGAAATCCTGGCGCACGAGCTAGGCCATTCGTTTGGACGACTGGCAGATGAGTATTACGCCGGCGACAACTATGCCCGTGAGGCATCGAACATGACACGGGAGAGCGATCCATCGCGTGTACGGTGGAAGAACTGGGTTGGAACCGACAGTATCGGAGTTTATCGCCACTGCTGCAGCGGAAATTCTGCTCAGTGGTACAAGCCCCATCCCGCCTGCAAGATGCAGCTACTGAACTCTGCGTTTTGTGCTGTGTGTAAGGAAACAATTGTTGAGCAAATTCACGAAAAAATCGGTATCCCCGCACGTAATGTCAGCGCAGTGCCCGATACGTTCCGGTTATGCAGATCAGACACCATGCGTATCGGCATGCAACTGATTAAGCCGGTACCCAATACTCTGAACGTACAGTGGTTTATTAATGATACCCTGGTGGCAAACAACACAGATTCAATCACCATCACCGCGGCACTGCTGACGGAAGGGGCGTTCACGACCGTTAGGTCAGTGGTTTCAGATACCACACAGTTGTCCAGGTCCAACGGTCATAAGCAGCCTCATACGTACCAGACGGTGTGGACTGTTATGTACAGCCCCCTACAAAAGCCAGGTGCTGTTAACGGGAAACACGAAGTCTGCACCAACTCGTCCACTGTGTATTCCGTGGCACCGGTACCGGGAGCTACACAGTATGTATGGACCCTGCCAAGTGGATGGGAAGGCAGTTCAACGTTGCCTTCGATCACAGTAGTGGCAGGAACAGCAGGCGGAACTATCAGCGTTGCAGCTGCCAACAGTTGTGACACAAGCGAAGCACAGACTCTGACTGTTCGGGCTGAGACTGCCCCAACAGCTACCATCACCGCCACTGATTCATCTGTCCTGTGCAGGAACGATGCGATTACCTTAATCGCCTCTGAGGCTGCCAAATACCTGTGGAGTACAGGAGAAACTACAAAAACAATCACCGTTTCTGAGGAAGGCAGTTATACCGTAACGATTACTACCAGGTTAGGATGCAACGCAACCTCAGCCCCTTTCACAGTTACAAAAACCACTATCGACACAAGCGTAACCCTACAGCTTGTTCATCCGGATTCGAGCCACAGTGTATTGATCTCCAACGCAACCAACGTTACGTATCAGTGGGTACGCTGTCCGGAAATGGCACCTGTACCGGGTGCTACCGCACGCGAGTTTGTTCCGGAGGATGACGCAACATACGCCGTAATCATAACCCGGAACAACTGTACCGATACATCGGCATGCTACCGGGGAACGGTTACTGATGTACATGAAACACCGTCAACAACCGGCATCATTGCCTACCCGAATCCTGCCACCGGCTCTGTTACTGTTAAGGCATCGGGTCTGGCTGACGGAACGTACTCAATAGCAATTACGGATGTTACCGGCCGTGAACTCACACGATTGTTAACCAACGTAACAGGTGGAGTGCTTGACGCTACTATCAAGCTGGATAATTTTAGTAAGGGGCTTTACTTTCTTGTGCTTGACCTGGGAATCACCAGACACGTACTAAAAGTTAAAAAACAAGAGTAGTTATATCCACAAATACACTGCTCAGAAGTAGTTCGATTCATCGCGCCACTGAATAATTTTCCATGGCTCGGACACGGCCTGACGCTGCACCCGTAAACTCAGCCTGCCCTGGGCGCGTTGTATATCGTCTTCCGTAAAGGTAATCGTTAAAATGAAGCCCCTTGAAATAACCTGTTGCAATGAATCGCCATCGGCCACCACGACATCGTTCCACACCAGGTCCAGGCTTCGTACCGCCGAGAAAAGTCCATTCGTTGCCAGCATATCTTCGTCTCTTCCCCACGTAACATCGAGCATCTTGTCATAATCGCGGTACACAAACGTAAAATTCGGATCCAGCAAACGTCCGTAAATCAGTGTATCACGAAACACGTACGAGTACCGGAAATTCTGGAACAGTCCCGGAATCGTTCGTTGATCACCCAGCATCGGCAGGTCTGAGATATCTGTTGCCAGTGCCGGTGCAAACGGATTGATGCACGATGCTACAACCAACGGCAGCATCGTAATCAGCAGGGTGCGTATAAAGCCGACACCTGTTAGTGGATGATGCCCAGCAGTGTACATACAAACATCACCAGGCCGAGTACGAAGTTAGTTGCCCCAGCCCAGCCAAGGATTGCCGCACGATTCCCGCTGGGAGTACTTGATCCGGAAGCGCCGACTACAGCACCACTAAAGCCGGTGAGTACGCCACCAACTACCGGGTGCCATCCCATTCCTGAGGCAATGCCAACTAGGGCAAGGCAAATCAGAAGGCCGGTGAGCACACCCAGGAAGGCGGTAGCGGCATTGTTATGAACGTGAATCGGCTGATCGTTTTCCGGAACAGCAAAGGATTGAATAGTGTCCACTGATATCTCCTTGTAATTCTATTGCCAAAGATAGCAAGGAAGGGTGGTTGTTACGATAACCACCGTTCGGCAGCAGTAGAATTTCAGGACCACCATGCATTTTTGTGCAATGGTACCCGTCGCCCCAGCCCCCTCCCTACCCACCGGAACACTAACCCAGGTACCCGGTATAGGCAAGTCTATTGCAGCCGACCTGCATACCATTGGCATCTTCCAGGTTCAGGACCTGGTCGGACGTAATCCGGAAGAGCTCTACGCGGCATCGAACCAGTATGCAGGGCACGTTCAGGACCGATGCCTGCTCTACGTTTTCAGGTGTGCGGTGTATTATGCCGAAACCAGGCCGCACCACCGGGAACCCGAGAAACTCCGCTGGTGGTACTGGAAGGACCGTAAACAACAGTAACATCTACCAGGTCTGGTGTCTTGTGCTTGTTGTATCCCGGTTCCGATCGTGATTACAATGCCGGCGTTCATGTATATTCGCACCTATTGAAACCTTTTTTTCATTAACCTTAAGGAATGCTTCGTATGAGGATTCTTCACTCTGCACTTGTTGTTCTATGCGCAATCACGATTGTTGCTTTAACACCATCCTGCTCCAGCAACAATACCGGTCCTGATGGCGGAGCTCAGCCCGGCACCATTGTAGCCACGGTAAACGGCCGAACCTTTACCACACTTACCATGACGACGAATGCCAGTCAAATCGAGGCGGCCGGAATAACAACTCTGATGATCCAGGGGAATACAGGCGGTACATCGTCTGATGCCGTAACGTTATCAGTTGTTGGTATCAACGGTACCGGAACCTATCCAATCGGCGGCGGACCGAATATTGCAAACATCGCAACATACTCGTCCATTAAAGTTGACCTATCAAACCCGGGTAATCCTGAAATCGGTACATGGCAGGCACCGTACAATGAAATGAAGGTTGGTGAAATTGTAATAACTGAGCTTACAGAGTCAGTTGTGAAAGGTACATTCTACTTTGATGCCAAGAATACCGGCGGCGATGGCAGCGTGGTTAAAATCACCTCCGGCGCCTTTAACATTCAATTTACAAAGTAAGTTAGTCCAACCCGGGTTGCTGCAACATCACTTGAAAGGGCATCAAACTGATGCCCTTGTTTTATTCATTGTGTACGGATTCGGCGTAGTGCCTGCACTGAGATCCTTGAGGGGCAATCGTATCCGGCATGCCGAAGTTCGTCGGGGTGAAACCACCTCAGGGAACCAGTACAACCATCCGGCCCTATGGCAGGGACGGTCACGCCTATCGCATCTGCACGAATCTGACGATATATGTTATTGAGACTGGCATGAAGTCCGTATTTTTGTAGGCTATACTCATTACAACCCATGCCAATTACGAAAAGAACAGACCAACGGTCTATCGCAATCATTGCCCATGTTGACCATGGGAAAACCACACTTGTAGATCACATGCTCCGCCAGAGCGGCACCTTCCGCGAAAATCAGCAGGTTGCTGAGCGTGTTATGGACAGTGGCGACATCGAGCGGGAGCGCGGAATAACCATCATGGCTAAGAATGCCGCGGTGCGCTGGAAGGATGTTAAGATTAACATCGTTGATACACCCGGCCACAGCGACTTTGGTGGTGAAGTGGAACGCGTCCTCTCCATGGTTGACGGTGTGCTGTTACTTGTAGACTCCGCCGAAGGACCATTACCGCAAACGCGCTTCGTGTTGCGAAAAGCTCTTGAGATGGGCCTGCATCCGATTGTTGTGATAAACAAGATCGACAGGCAGGACGCTCGTCCGTCCGAGGTGTACGACGAAATACTTGAATTATTTATGAATCTGGGTGCCAGCTACGAACAGCTTGACTTCCCGGTAGTCTATGCAATTGGTAAAAAAGGTATTGCGCGAACTACTCCCGATTCTACCGAGGAGGATCTCACCGTCCTGTTCGATGCCATCTTAACGCACATCCCTCCGGCTGAAACCAATGCGGAAGCCGATTTCGGTATGGTTATTCGCGCTGTTGACTTCAATGATTACGTTGGCCGGATTGCCATCGGGCGCATTACCTCCGGAACCGTTCGGGTTGGCGATAATGTTGCCCTGATCAAGCCTGACGGTGCACGCGAGAACTCGCGCATTACCAAGATGAGCGTCTTCGAAGGCATTTCACGTGTGGAAGTTCAGCAGGCTGAAGCCGGTGAGATCATCGCCTTGTCAGGCTTCGAAAATGTTTTTATTGGCGATACCATCGGTGCTGCCACGCTGGCAGAGCCCCTTTCCACCGTTAACATCGACGAGCCGACGCTGGCAATGTACTTCATGGTGAATACGTCGCCACTTGCCGGACGTGAGGGTACGTTTGTAACAACGCCAAAACTGCGCGAACGACTCTACCGTGAATTGCGAAATAATGTTAGTATGAGGGTTGAGGATACCGACTCACCCGACGTGTTTAAGGTAAGTGCCCGCGGCGAACTCCAGCTTGCAATTCTAATTGAAACCATGCGGCGCGAAGGGTATGAGTTTGCAGTGTCACGTCCGGAAGTACTCTTTAAACGAACAGCCAACGGTGACGTGCTTGAGCCAATCGAGAACGTACTCGTTGACGTGCCGGTGGAATACAGCGGCACGGTAATCGAAAACCTGGGAAGGCGCAAGGGCATCCTGATTGCAATGAATCCCGGTACTGACAGTGTACGCTGCGAATTCAGTGTGCCCGCACGTGGCCTGATCGGCTTCCGTACCGAATTTCTGACAAATACGCGCGGGCTGGGGATTTTGCACCACACCTTTGCCGAATATGCCCCGTATTGCGGCGTTATTAGCGGACGCTCACGTGGCGCACTGGTGAATATGGAAGGGGGCTCTACCACCGCCTATGCACTGGAATCAATTCAGGAGCGCGGTTCACTGTTTGTTGGACCCGGTATTGAAGCCTACGAGGGCATGATTATCGGCGAAAACAGTCGAGAGGACGATCTTGCCGTGAATGCCGTCCGCACCAAACACCTTACCAACATGCGCAGTAGCGGATCGGATGGAATTGTAAAACTGGACACCCCGCGGGCAATGAGCCTGGAGCAATGCATTGAATTTCTGGAAGATGACGAACTGCTCGAAGTAACGCCCGAAAATATCCGCCTTCGTAAGAAAATTCTTGACACCACTATGCGTCAACGAGCCAGAAAAAGGGAAACTGTGACCTCGTGAAACACATAATCAGCATCGTTATTACTTGTTCGTGCCTTGTAAACGTAACGGTTACTGCCCAGCAGTACCGATTGTTTTACAAACTCTCAAACGGTCAGAGCGTGCAGTACCAGGCCACCAGTACGTTGTGGCAACGCATTGCCGTCCCCGATAACGATGTTGTCACCGAAGTTGTAACTACTCTCCCTGTAACCATTTCGGCAATTGAATCGGTATTACAGCAAACCACACTGGCACTGCAATGGGGAAATGCAGGAGTGACGATAACGACCGGACCAACCAATTCGCCCTCTGCACATACCGATAGCACGGTAACAATTCCTACGTCGGCTGTAAGCGAACGCTGGGTGCTGCTGCCAACCGGAGCGGTGATAAGTAAAACTGTTGTTGCCGATTCACAAGCGCTGTCATTATCGGAAGTGATTTCATCCACGAAAATTTCTGACTACTTGTTTACTCCCTTCCCGCCACACGAACTTAGAATTGGTGAAATGTGGTCGGTGCCGATGGCCGACACTACCACCTCGGAGAACGGGAAAAACACTGTTGTTTCTGCAGGTGCTATCCGGTACACTCTTGATGAAATTACCGACACTCTGGGCACGCGGTGCTGGAAGATCTCCTTCGGACCATCAACGATTAGTCAGAACGGAACACTACAGGGACAGGCGATGGCGCTTAACGTGCGTGGCAGCGGCACCATCGCCGGCTGGTCACTGCATGACATCCGCACAGGCATGCCGGTCCATACGGTGGCAACGATCACGTCCACCATTTACATCTCCGGAGACACCGACAAGGCTGCCGCTCTCCCCGAAATTCCGGCTCTTTCAAAACTAACTATCGTTATTAATAAACGCTCTGGCGGACAGTAATGATGAAGGGGCTGTGGATTCTTGCGTTTTGTGTTACCGCTGCCATCCTTCCGGCAACAGGTGTAGCTCAGATTACACTGCCACCCAGACATGTTCAGCCACCACTGGGAAAGGACACCTTGTGTTTTCGGTATCAGTTCAGCCAGGGCGACACTCTGCTGTACCATATCGAGGCTGCCGACAGTATTGCAATTGTAGGCGAACCGGTTCTGCTTCGGCTTCGCATTGAAACGCTCCGCGTAGTCTGTGACAGTGTTCCCGCCCCGGGCATATACCACCTAACGCTTCAGACCATACAAGCCAGGGAGAAGACCATTGCCGGGGCCGACAGCTCCGTGCGTACAACCCATCCGTGGGTACACCGCATTACACATCTTGTTATTGACTCGCTCGGACACCGCCTTGCTGCCTGGAACTCGCAGCCCGACATAGCCCTACTGTCGCCCGGCGGAGCTTTTCAGCCACTGTACTTCCCGCCGATCGACACATCGTGCGGCCGCCAAAATCAAGGCTGGCTGTTTGCGGATACGATAGCGCTGGCTGAGTTTGGAACGCCGTACCCCGTTGCTTCGATGATGTGGTTATGGCGTGTTCAGGACAAGGTTGACACTCTTGGAAAAACCTTTAACCAAATCCAGTACACCCAGAGTGGCATTGGCAGTATCACCCTAAAGGCTGCAGAAACATCGCTCACCACACTCTGTGTGATGGCCGGTTACGGCAAGCTGACGTTTGAAACCCGTACCAACGCTCTCTTCCATCAGTTTACCACCTTGGAAAACAAACTGGAAATTTCGTTTGATGACGGAACCTCGAAAGAAGGGAAACACCATCTTATGATGAACATGCACTTAATTACCCCACAGGAATAGCAGGTGAATTGATAAACTAACCTTATTTTTCTACTCCCACCGCAACACCCACCCCTGTTTAATATCACCGGCACACAAATGATTCGCTTGTCTTCTCTGCTTTGCCTTTTGATTTTTACGGTAGCCGTTCACACTCAAACTGAGGGACTCCAAAAACCACTAACGCTGAATGACTGTGTTGCCATTGCGTTACAACAAAACTTTGACATCCTGTTATCGAATGCATCGGCACGAAGCGCAGCTGCCGGTTTAACTGCTGCCTTCGGACAGTACCTGCCCGGTGCATCCATCAATGCAAACTACTCCCGGCAGGTTACCAACCTGCGCCGGCAGATCTCCTTTGTTGGTGGTATCCCCGTGTATGGTGACCCCCTGGCAAACAGTTACTCTTTGAGTGCCAATCTTAGCTGGCTGGTTTTTAACGGCTTTGGCCGCGAAGCCCAGTACGACGCCGCCAAATTTAATGTGGACGCAGCCGAAGCCGATATCCGCTCGCAGCGCATGTTTGTTGCCTACCAGGTAACCCGCGCCTACCTGAACGTACTGCGCACACGGCAGGTTGTGGAAACCCAACAGGAGGCACTCAGCGTTGCCAGGGCATTGTATGACAGAGTGAAGGCGCTGTACGATAACGGCAAGGCCCCAATTACCCAGCTTCTCTCGCAGGAAACCGAAGTTGCAAACCAGGAGACCTCGGTTGTTCAGGCAGAGAATAATTTCGAAACCGCAAAGGTTGAACTCCTCGTCCTCATGGGTTCCGACCCCTCGGTACCGGTTGAGATTGACGAAACATCGGTTGAAACCAATATTAACCAAACTGACCTTCATGAGTTTCGCAACACGATTGGCAGCGAGCAGGAAAGTGTACGCAGAGCCGTGCTCAGCAGACCGGATGTGGCGGCTGCCCGCAAACGCATGGAAGCGGCTGAAGCCTCGATGACAGTTGCCCGCTCCGGCTACTTCCCCACCATTTCTGCATCTGGCGGCTATTCCTGGAGCAACTTTGAACTCACAAACTTTGATACTCAGAGCCGCACCTTTGTCGGTCTGAACATCCAGATACCCGTCTTTGACCAGTTCCGCACCAACCGGTCAATCGAGCAGGCCAGGTTAAATCAGCAACAGTCCAACATTGAACTCAAGCGAATTGAGCAAGGCATCCAGCAAAATGTCAGACGGGCATACCTTCAGCTTGCCGCCGCCGATAAGGGGCTGGAGATTGCCAACAAGGCAATTAAACCGGCCACAACCGCCTACGATGCAATGCAAACCCGATTTAACGTTGGCGGCTCAACGCTGGTAGAACTGCAGCAGGCCAACTATCAACTCATTACAGCCCGCATCAATAAAATCAGTGCCGTGTACGCCTGGCTGGATGCTAAGGCATTTGTTGAATATTCAACCGGACTTTTCCAGGAGCAATAACCAATGGCAAAGAAAAAAACACGATGGTTTATCATACTGAGCATTGCCTTTATCGTATTCGTCATCGTCAGCGCGTCTCTCTGGTTTGTTACATCCCGGGGTGCCGACACCATCCTTGTTTCTACACAGCCCGTTCAGAAGCGAACAATTGTGCAAACGGTAAATGCCATCGGAAACCTGCAACCTGAGTTCATGGTAAAAATCTCGTCCGAAGCCAGTGGCGAGATTATTTACCTTGGCGCTCGTGACGGTGATACCGTTCAGAAGGGACAGTTGCTGGTTCGGATTCAGCCCGACCTGGTACAAACTCAGATGGCTCAGTCCGTTGCCGCAGCCGATGCATCCCGCCTCTCAATAACGATTGCAAAGGCCGAAATGGACCGTACTGATGCTGAATTTAAACGTATTAACGAACTTTATAAAAAAGACTATGCAACACAGGAAGAGCTGGACAGAGCTAAGGCTGCGTACGAGCAGGCTCACGGACGCTATACCCAGGCTCAGAGCACCTATGCCCAGGCTCGCGCAGCATTACGGCAGACCGAAGCTACTGCAAGCAGAACCACCATCGTTAGCCCTATGGCGGGCGTTGTGACCTACCTTGCCGTTGAAAATGGCGAGAAAGTGGTAGGTACGGCTCAAATGCAGGGAACCGAAATCATGCGGATTGCAAACCTGAACATCATGAATGCATGGGTGGACGTGGATGAAAACGATGTTGCCATGCTCTCTGTTGGCGATACCGCCAGGATTACCGTTGATGCCCTGCCCGACACATCATTTACCGGCATTGTGTACGAGATCAGTCACTCACCTCGAGCTACGGCACAAGGCACCCAGAATGAAGTCATTAACTTTCAGGTCCGCATCCGAATTCAGAATCCCGATAAACGGATGCGTCCCGGCATGAGCGTTAGTGTTGATATTGAAACCGAAACCCGGCACAACGTCCCGGCAGTTCCAATTCAGGCAATCACGATTCAGCAGCCCAAGCAGGACAATGGAAGTTCTGATGACTGGCGCGTTTCTGACCGAAACCAGAAATCCCGCAGCAGGCAGAACGAACCCCAGAGCATCGTCTGGGTATCCAATGGTACCTCGGTACGGTCACGGCCTATCCACACCGGCATCAGTGACCACGGATATATTCAGGTACTCTCGGGTCTGAAACTGGGCGAACACGTTGTTACCAGCCCCTTTGCTGCAGTAACAAAGCTGCTGAGTGACGGAAGCAAAATCAAGGTTGAAGCACCGGAGCAGCGAAAGGCAAGATTCGACAAACTGCGCAAAGGCACACAGGAATGATCATCGCCATTGAGCATGTCTCGAAAGTGTACGCCATGGGCGAGGAAGACGTTCACGCCCTGAACGATGTTTCCTTAACTATTAACGATAATGAGTTTCTTGCCATCATGGGTCCCAGCGGCTCCGGCAAGAGCACCCTCATGAATATGCTCGGATGCCTTGATACCCCATCATCGGGTACCTACCTCTTTAAGGGTAAAGACGTTCGCGCAATGTCTGACAGCGAACTGGCCGAGGTACGAAACCGCGAAATCGGCTTTGTTTTTCAAACCTTCAACCTCCTGCCCCGGTCAACAGCATTGCAGAATGTGGAACTCCCTCTGGTGTATGCGGGCGTAAAAGCGTCAGAACGGCGTCGTCGGGCCACTGAAGCTCTAAACCAGGTAGGCCTGGCCGACAGGGTTGACCACAAACCCAACGAATTGAGCGGCGGACAACGCCAGCGCGTGGCCATTGCCCGTGCCTTAGTTACCAAGCCTGCCATCATCCTTGCCGATGAACCAACAGGCAACCTGGATAGTAAAACAGGTGATGATATTATGGCAATGTTTAAAGCCGTGTGGCAGGCCGGGAATACCGTTATTCTGGTTACTCACGAAGAAGAAGTAGCCAGACATGCCAAACGAATTATCCGGCTTCGCGACGGAAGAATAGAGAGCGATGATGCTACGCCTGAGTGAGCTGACAGAATCGTTCAGAATTTCCGTTACCGCTCTCCGGCAAAACCTGATGCGGTCAGTTCTCACAACCGGAGGTGTTGTGGTTGGCGTGTTACTTGTTGTGGTCATGGGTTGGACGTTAAAGGGGCTTGACTCGGTATGGGAACAAACCATTGGTATTCTTGGCAGGGACATGCTCTACATTGACAAATGGCATTGGGGGGGTGGCGGGAACTGGCGAACAATGGAAGCGCGGAAAAACATCACATACGAACAGGCCTTACGCATGCAGGAGCGCATGGAAAGTGCCGAATATACAATCCCGGTAATTCAGCGTTGGGGCGGAAGTATTAGCTTTCGCAACAAACAGGTGATGTGCAGCGTGCAGGGTACAACAGCGGATTATGGTAACACTCCGGCGGGAGCCACCGAGATGGGACGCTGGTTTAGCGGTATTGAAAATCAGCACGGTGCGCGAGTTACTGTGATCGGGCATGGTATTGCAAAAACTCTGTTTCCTGAACGGGATGCTCTTGGCAAAGTCATTAAAATTAATGGTCACCCGTTTACGATTATTGGGGTTGTGGAGCGGCGCGGTTTTGTTTTCATGGACTTTATCGACAATCAGGTTTTTATTCCAATTGGAACATTTCAGACAACCTATGGCTTTTTTGGGAAAAGCTTTTCTGTTGCCGTCAAAGCCGGGAACGAGAAACTGATGGATATTGTGCGTGACGAAGCACGCGGCCACATGCGTTCAATCAGGAATGTTCCTCCGGGAAGCGAGGATGATTTTAGTATCAACGAAATGGAGGCGTTCGATCAGCAGGTAGCCTCCATACGGTATTCAATCTGGGCAGTTGGTATCGGGTTAACGGTTCTGGCCTTTGTTGTTGGCTCGATTGGCATCATGAACATCATGTACGTTAGCGTAACCGAGCGCACCCGCGAGATTGGTATCCGGAAAGCACTTGGAGCCCGCCGGTCCAGTCTGCTCGTCCAGTTTCTGATCGAGAGCTCGGCACTCTGCGTGATCGGAGCGGTTATTGCCCTGCCAATCGCCCAGATCTTAGTGGGAACAACATACTGGGTTGCGCACTCGATCTTTAATCTGGAGTGGCTTAGTGCCGTAAGCCCCTTTATCCAATTTGATCTACTACTCATCGCCATTGGTGTTTCGGTAGTTGTTGGCCTTATGGCCGGTTTACTGCCGGCAGTACGTGCTTCACGATTAGATCCGGTCGAGGCTCTGCGATATGAATAACATTCTGCAGGGACGGATGCGATGAACCTTCGGGAATCAGTGGCAATGGCACTGGACGCCGTCCGTGCCAATAAACTACGGTCAAGTTTAACCCTCCTTTCTGTTGGGATCGGCGTGTTTGCCATCATCGCGTCAGTGGGTATCACCTCTACACTCTCTGCCTCGCTTAGTACACAGCTTGCAGACCTTGGGGAACACAGCTTCCTTATCCAACGAACGCCGTCGTTTCAGTTTCATGGCAACTGGCGCAAGTACATGAAACGAAAGCCAATCACTGTAGAGCTTGCTCGACAGTTTCGGCAAAGGATGACGCTGACACCGCTGATTACCGTTAGCAACACATCACCGGGATACACAATTAAGCGTGGACTTGAGTCAACAAATCCCGACGTTTCGCTTATCGGCATTGACCACATGTATTTTGCTGTGAACAGCGCGTTGATTGCTTCGGGACGCTCCTTTGTGGAGCAGGACGTTGTTCTTGGTTCGCGCAATGCTATTATTGGTTATGATGTGGCCAACCTGCTGTTCCCGAACGAAGATCCGCTTGGCAAGGTTATTACTGTGAGAAACCAGAGGTTCACAGTTGTAGGCATTCTGGAACGGAAGGGCGGGGTTTTAGGACAAAGCCAGGATAACCGGGTACTGATTCCGATTAGTGTTTTTGTTAAGTATTATACCTCTGAGTGGGACACCAGTGTTGACATCAGCGTTAAGGCAGTGTCGGCCATTGCCCTTGAGCCAACGGTTGACGAAGCCATTGGAGTGATGCGTTTACTTCGGCGTGTAAGGCCGGGTGAAGAAAACAACTTTGAACTGGACACCAACGAAGCATTAACCTCGCAGTTCAGTAACCTAAGCTCTGCCATCCTTGTTGTGGCCTGGATCAGTGGTCTGGGTGCACTGCTTGCCGCTGGCATCGGCATTATGAACATGATGCTGGTAAGCGTAAAGGAACGTACTCGTGAAATTGGCGTACGTAAAGCTCTTGGTGCCCGACGGTCCTGGATTGTCCGCCAATTCCTCATTGAAAGCATCACGCTGTGTCAGCTTGGTGGTTTCACCGGCATCATCGGAGGTCTGGGTATCACCGCCGTCACAGCCCTGATCCTGCAATCTGCCGGAATGCCATCACTGAGCATCGTATGGCCATGGCAAACCGTTATCTTCAGCGTGATCGCCTGTACAGCCATCGGTATGGTGTTTGGCTTGTATCCGGCGTGGCAGGCTGCGCGGCTTGACCCTATCGAAGCGCTTCGCTATGAGTAGTTGCGGGCAGTGGCTTGCCAACAAGGTAATTTCGATGATCAATACCGTCCAGGACGTGAATTCCCGCAGTAACATCGTGCGTTGAGAGCAGACGCCCCATACCATCATAAACAAACACCCGGCAGGGAGACCACTCGCTGCTTACATCTACCACAGCCCCTTTCACAGAATACCCCAGAACAGTAAACCGCCGATTGCAGGGAAGGGGCTTTACAGCAACTGAAACCGGAATATCAGTTTCGCAGGCTCCGATACTGGGCGGGACGCCAAATGGTTTGCCACCATAATCAACGGTGAGGCCTTCAACACGCCGGCCGGCACCCACAACCGGTGACTGCGGTAGCGGACACATCCCCTGCAGCATCGGATCAGCACCGGCACGACTGTTGGTTTCGGTAAACGGAAGGCCAACCGTTGGAAGCACTGTTACAGAGGATCCGTTATACCACACATTATGTGACACAACGAATGTTTCAGGGGCTGTATTCGGACCAATATTAACCAATGTTGATAGATTCTGGTCATAAATAATGATATTATTGCAAAACATGTTGTTGCCACACGGCACAAAGCGAGTCTCATCAACCGTTTCCTGCAGTATCCGGAATGCCCACTTTTGCGGCTGTTGAATCAGGTTGTTCACCACCCGCACCCGTGTGCACCCAACAAAGCCAACCGGCGCAGTACTGCCGGTAAAAACATTAGCGGCAACCAGGATATCGGCAGCCTCGAACCGTGCATCGGGCGGACGGAAGTACGCAAGACTCGTATTGCCACCCAGGTTAATTGAGCGATGTCCGCAGTCAGTAAACGAATTTCCTGCTATCAGCAGATATTGTGTTCCACCTTTTGCCTGAATGGCATTACTGCCCATATTTCGGAACGTATTCTTTGTGATCACCCCGTGATGGCAGCCAACAAAATCAATACCACTGCCGCCCGGACTTCCGTCCGTAAACGTACAATTCTCAATCCTGAATTCATCCACGCCACTCATTTTAAGCATATCATTGTTGCCCGTAGCGGCCATCTCACGGAACGTAACATTCCGAATGACAAAGCCCCGTACAGGTGAATCATACTCTCCGCCATCGTCGATATTCATTCCATTACCGGTCTGCCGCTCAACCGTAAAGTTTTCGATAATAAGATGTCCGCACCGTGAAAAGTGCAGTGACTCCGTACCGCCGCGGAAAATCACGCCCGATGTGCTTTCACCACGAAAAACAATTGGCATCGCCTCGGTACCCAGCACATTGCTGATATAAAACGTGCCCTCGTACACAGCATCGTGTATCAGCACCGTGTCACCCGCCACAGCGGCCGCAGCTGCCAGGTTAGGCGTTTCGAACTCAAAGCCTGGTCCTGTATGCAGTGTAGCCGCATAGGAGCACAGGAAACTCAAGGGTAGCAGGAAAAAAGCACGGTTAACCATAGCGCAAATTACTGCTATTACGGTACCTTTGCACGGCCGTATTACAAAGTGAGGTTTGGTAACCCCATGTATGCACACCTGATCACGCCCGAAATCGAAGAGCTGGTTCGTGCGCGGGATTTTGTAACCATTCGTGAAGTTCTTGCCGACTGGGCACCTGTTGACGTGGCGGAACTCATTGCTGATCTGCAAAACGAAGCGCGCGCCATCGTATTTGCATCGCTGCCAAAGGATGTGGCAAGCGAAACATTCTCCTATTGCGATTTCGATACCCAGCAGGACCTGCTGCATGAGCTTGCACGCGAGAAGGTGGCCGAAATTCTGAACGACATGAATCCGGATGACCGGACCCAGTTTTTTGAAGAGCTGCCTGCCAATGTTGTGCAAGAGCTCATTAATACCCTGTCACCCGAGGAGCGGAGCGTAGCCCTTGCACTGCTGAACTGGCCCGAAAACTCGGTTGGCCGACTGATGACGCCCGACTACGTTATTGTAAAAAAACATTGGACTGTTCAGCAGGCTTTGGAGCATATCAGGCAGTATGGCAAGGATTCCGAGACACTGAACTACCTGTACGTAACAGAACACGGAACGCTGGTAGATGATATCCATATCCGCGAGCTGCTTCTGTCTGACCCGGCGGCTCTTGTTAGCACCATGATGGACTACAAGGCAGAATCACTGCACGCTACCGACGATCAGGATACAGCCGTGGCTATGTTTAGGAGGCTCGACAGGTTTGCTCTACCGGTTGTTGATGCTGACCGCAAGCTGTTAGGGATTGTAACGATTGACGACGTGTTAGACGTTGCCGAAGAACAGGCCACCGAAGAGATGCAACGTTTCGGTGGTTCGGCTGCACTGCATGAACCATATATGGAAGCTACCATCCGCGACCTATTCCGCAAACGTGCAATCTGGCTTGTGGTATTGTTTCTTGGGGGTATCGTTACGGCTACGGCTCTAACCTACTTTGAACGCATTATCGACAGTGCCGTTATCCTGGCCATCCTTTTGCCGATGATCATCAGTAACGGTGGCAACAGCGGTTCCCAGGCTGCCACCCTGATCGTACGTGCCCTGGCACTTGGCGAGGTTACGCTTAGTGACTGGTGGACGATTGTCCGGCGAGAATTTATCGTCGGCCTAATGCTTGGCTTTATGTTAGGAGTACTTGGCTTTGCACGAATTGTAATCTGGGCCGCTTTAGACGGGACGTTTGGAATTGTAAGCATCCTGCTTGGCTTTGTTGTTTTCCTCTCATTAGTAGCAATCGTTACTGCCGGTGCCGTTACCGGCTCCGTGCTCCCTCTGGTGATGAAATGGCTGGGCTTTGATCCGGCAGCATCCAGCGCACCGTTTATTGCAACGTTTAGTGATGTGGTGGGGACAATTATCTATTTTACAATTGCAACAATGCTGCTGGCCGGCGTGCTGCTGTAACACCCACCGATATGTGGTTACCCTGCAAGGGTATAGGTTAATGCCGATAATGCATACGCCAGAACAAACGTAATTGCAAAAGCAAGTGCCGGCCACTTCCAGGTAGCCGTTTCGCGGCGCATCACAATGATGGTACTGATACACTGCAAGGCATACACGTAATACACCAACAGGCTTAGTCCGGTTGCCAGCGAGAACTTCTCCGGAAGAATTGACCGCAATGACGAGTCGGTATCGGCAACATCGGCCGCATACATCTGCCCCATCGTGCTTACAAACGTCTCTCGTGCACCGTAGCTGGTTAGCACGCCAATCGTGATCCGCCAGTCAAATCCCAGAGGCTCAAAGAATGGCTGTATTGCCTTGCCGATATCGGCTGCGTACGACTGCTCCAGCTGAATATGCTGCGCCTGTACCTCAGATGTCCCCTCCGGTATGGTGGCCTGCGGCAACTGCGTAAAAATCCAGAGCACGACCGAAAACCCCATGATGACCGTGAATGTTGCAACCACGAAATCACGGGCGCGGCTAAAGAGAACCGCACCGATGTTCTTCAGTGACGGCAGCCGATATTCCGGAAATTCAATCATAAACGGTACAACCGATCCCCGCAGTGCTGTCCGCTTTAACACCAGGGCAATCAGCAAACCACTGATTGCACCAAGTACGTACAATCCTGCCAGTACTGTTCCCTGCAACGAGAACACACCCGCAATCGTTGTGTTTGGTATCACTGCAGCGATGATCAGAACATATACCGGCAATCGGGCAGAGCACGTCATTAACGGTGCCGCCATAATGGTGGCTATGCGGTCGCGGTATGACGGGATGACGCGGGCAGCCATAATCCCGGGGATGGCACAGGCAAACGACCCAAGGAGCGGGATAAAGGACCGTCCCTGAAGACCGAAAACACCCATCGCCCTGTCAACCAGGAATGCGCCTCTGGCCAGATAACCGCTCTCTTCAAGAATTGTTATCAATAAATTTAATATCAAGATTTGAGGCAGGAACACCATAAGCGAGCCAACACCTCCGATAATACCGTTTGACAGGAAGGACGCCAGCAGCGGATGCATATCCATGGTCCCTACCCACGTCTGCAGCCAGCCGAATGTATTCTCTACAAGCTCCATCAGTGGCTCGGCCCAGGCAAAGATGCTCTGGAAGAAGAAATACATCACGGAAATAAACACCAGAGTACCCCACACCGGATGCAGCAGAATTTTATCCAGCCATCGTGTAAGAGCCCGCTCTGCTGCCGGCTTCACAAAGCGTGATACCAGGCCCTGTGCCCATTTCAACCGTGATTCCACAGAATCACCGATATCGGGTGCACGCGGAATACGCAGTGGTTGTGCCAGAGCATGTTTTACATCCTGAATACCAAGCCCCTTTGACCCCACCACTGGAATGATGGTAACGCCAAGCTCATGTCCCATTCCAATATCATCTATCATTCCCCCGCCGGCTTTAAGCGCATCAACCATGGTAAGACAGCATAGAACAGGAATGTTCAGCGAAGCAAGAGCGGCATAGAGAGCCAAACATTTCTCAAGATCAACAGAACTGATTACCAGCAGAACAGCGTCAGGCCGGGGTATGCTGTGATGCTTACCCTGAAGGGTTTCAATGGTAAGCCGTTCATCTTCCGATGCAGGATGTAACGAATATACACCGGGAAGGTCAATAAGGATAATACTTCCTCCCGGGGTTACAACCGTGCCAACCATTGGTTCAACAGTCACACCCGGAAAGTTGCCAACTCGCTGCCGAAGCCCGGTAAGCGCATTAAAGAGCGTACTCTTGCCTACGTTTGGCGTACCAACCAGAGCAACAGTTTTACCTGACGTCATTAGTGTACACTACCCTGCAACGGTTCAGGGTTCTCGGCAACCGGTTCAACAACAACATGAACCGATCCAAGGCGAATCCCTATTTTGCGGGTGGCAAGCTGAATTTCAAGCGGGCCGCCAAAGGGATGTCGGCGCAGAACAATTAACTCGGCACCAAGTACGACGCCAAGTTCGCGAATTCGCTGGGCTTGTACATCGGTCCCGGATACGGTAACAACCTTGTACATGCGTCCGGTTTGTGCCATCTGAAGCGGTATTGTCATGGTAGTCTTGAAGTGGTTGAGCAAAATTACTAATCTAAAACGTTGTATACAGACTTTGTTCAAATAAGACTAAAATTTCATTTTAAAAGACGGTTTATGTACGTGGAGCACCATTATGCGTGAGATTGCAGTTTTTTACAACGAATTCGAGGCGGAGTTTGCCGCCGGATATCTGCGTGACCATGATGTGCAGGTAGAGTTGGTTGACCGGAACGTTGGCGGATCACTGGTGGCTTTTGGGGTTGCAGCGGGCGGTATCAAGTTGTTTGTTCCCGACCACCAAATCCCCTACGCAGAGGAGTTATTACAGGAATTACAAAGACCTGATAATGGTGACGGTTCTCAGGGGGCTCAGGATAACGGTGGGTTAGATGAATGTGCCTCCGTACCGGTTGAATGTATCGGCGGGCTCCTGTGCTAAAGTCAATTTTCATCGATTTTAACGCATACTTTGCGTCGGTAGAGCAGCAGCTTCAGCCGCAGCTGCGGGGCAAGCCCATTGCCATTGTACCGGTAAAGGCGCTAACAACGTTTGCCCTTGCTGCCAGTTACGAAGCCAAGGCATACGGCGTTACAACCGGCACACGCATCGGAGACGCACTTGTCAGATGTCCGCAGCTGATTCTTGTCCAGGCCCGCCACACCGAATACATCAGGATGCACCATGCCCTGGTGGACTGTGTTAATACGGTGATACCGGTAAAACGGGTAATGAGCATTGACGAGATGGTGTGCGACCTGATGGGTGGGCAGCGCGAGCCCGACCAGGCGAGGCGTTTGGCCAATCACATCAAAGAAACGATTCACACTACGGTGGGTGTGGCACTGAACTGCAGTATTGGTATCGGACCAAACGACTACCTGGCAAAAACAGCGTCGGATATGCAAAAGCCCAATGGCCTTGTTGTGATCGAGCAGCACCAGCTACCCGAGATATTGTATTCACTAAACCTCAATGATCTGGTAGGAATCGGAAAACAAATGCTTGTGCGTTTGCACCGACATAGCATTTACACTGTTGAACAGCTGTTTGCCGCCTCCGAAAAAAAGCTGCGCACGGTGTGGGGCGGAATTGAAGGCGAGCGTATGTATGCACGAATCCGCGGTGCCAACGTTCCGCTGGCTGCAACCCACAAAAGCAGTATCTCGCACGAACATGTTTTGGAACCGTCACTTCGCACTGTTGCAGGTGCTTCGGGCGTTATTCACCGGCTCCTGCAAAAGGCAGCTACACGGTTGCGCTCCTACGCAATGGTCACCGCCCAGGTTACAATCACGATTAAACATACTACCGGCGTTAAATGGAAGAAGCGCACGCATATTGCACCAACCAACGATTCGCTGCACCTTACACAACTGATGAGCGATATACTTGGTGAGTGGACTGCCAGTTATACCCAGGTACCGATGAAAGTATCCGTTGAGTTAACAAAACTTAGCATCGCCGATTCGGTTCCAATTCCGCTGTTCAATACCAACGGACCGGCGCGCACCAAACTCAATGAGTCACTCGACCATCTGAACAGCAAGTTCGGGAAGAACACGATCTACGTTGGTTCGGCATGGAATGGTCTGGAGGGCTCATCTACGCATATTGCGTTTAACCATATCCCACAACAGGATGATGCCGACGGCACTGAGCGGTAGCCGGAATTGGTTACTGAGCGGCAAACCACACCCGGTGCAGCATGAGTTTATCCATTGCGTTATTTGCATAGTCACGTACATACGGTTGCAAAAAACGGTAGTCTTCATCGTGCATAATCAGCAGCATCGGCGCATTATTAATTGCAACCTGCTCCGCCTGCCGGTACAGGTCCATGCGTTGCTCACGGTTCTGGGTTACCAGAGCCTGTTCGTAAATCCTGTCGAACTCACTGTTCACAAACCGGGTAGAGTTAATTGGACTGATCCCTGTTCCCTTTGGAACAAGTTTCCCATAGAACAGATTGAGGAAGGTTTCCGGATCAGGGAAATCTGCCACCCAACCCAGCCGGAAGAAGGATGCCTGCCCTTGATCAATTTTTTTAAGATGCTGCGCAAACTCAACTTGTTCAAGATGGACGGTGATATTCAGATTTTCCTTCAGCATACTTTGAATTGCTTCTGCAATCTGAACGTTCCTGCCTCCGCCGGAGTTTAACTGCAGAGTAATCGGCCCAAGCCCCTTCCCGTTCGGATACCCGGCTTCGGCAAGCAGCTCCCGGGCAGCCGCCGGGTTAAAGCTGTAGCCCTGTACCTTTTTATACGGATACCCGGGCATTGAGCTGGGTACCAAACCATGCTCAGCGGGTCCGGCGGCCTGACCATGCAGAACGTACTTAATAATACGCCTTCTGTCCACAGCCATGTTCAGCGCCTTCCGAATACGAACATCCTTAAACAGCGGATCAGTTGTTAAAAATCCATAATACTGCGTACTCATTGCCGGCGTATGCAGAAGCGTGAACCTTGAGTATCTGCCTTTGGGACGCTTATTCTCGTCAACCACATCGGCAAAAAACTCATTCGGTATCCTATACGATTCCTCCAGGTTGCCTGCTGCGAACTCCAGAAGCTGCAGCTTATCATCCTTCATGAACGAGAACCGCACTTCGTCCAGAAACGGCAGCCGGTTTCCGGCTTCATCGGTATCCCAGTAGTAGGGATTGCGCCGAAGAACCAACTGTCTGTCGGGTTCCCACCGAACAAACATGAATGGTCCGGTACCAACGGGGTTTTTGAAGAAGTCCTTGCCATAGTATTCAACGGCTTCCCGGGGATGAATGGCCATGCTGGAAAGAGCAAGGTAGTTCTCAAAGGGGGCTATGGCACGGGTGAGGGTAATCGTAAAGGTACTGTCATCAACTGCCGCAAAGCCACGCACTCCGGGCAGTGCCGGCTCTGTTCCGGTATCATGACCTTTTACGGTAGCGTTAAAATACTCTGTCGCCCCGAGGACTTTATCCCGGAAGTAGTCAAAATTTTTAGTACCGGTGCGTATATCGCAAACGCGATTCAGGGAGTATTCCACATCATGCGCTGTTAGCATGCGCCCCTTCCCGTCCGGGAAGCACGGATTATCGTGGAAACGGGCATTAGTCCGCAGGTGGTAGGTGTAGGTGCATCCGTCGGCGCTCACGCTCCACGAGGTAGCCAGCTCAGGGACAAGTTCAAGTCTGGAATTCAGTCCCACCAGCTTGTCATAGATGTTGGATGCAACGTGACTGCTGGTAACATCGTTAATCAGCACCGGGTCCAGCGAGCTCATTTCGCCAACTTCATTCAGCCGGTACACGCCCCCGTACTGTTTTCCTCCGGCGGCAGGACGGAAGGTGCCAATCATGCTTCCCTGCTTTGTGCAGGCAGAAAAGCCGAGTGCTGTGCACACTCCGGCAAGTACGACTGCAACTCTAATTAGGCCGCGTTTCACTGGTTACCGCACCGGAGTTTCAATTTCAATCTGAACCGTCCGTGAATAGGAGCGTCCTTCAGGAGTGTTGTTATCGTACAGCAGTCTGTCGGACCCCACGGGCTGGATGGTTACCCGGCTGTCAGGCAACCCAAGAACGCGCTGGGCCTCAAGACAGCGTTTCCGGGCCAGTGTCCGGTTATATTCACTGTTGCCCTGCCTGTCTGCAAATCCAAGGATACTCACCTTACTTTCCGGCTGGATTCTGCTTCGTACTCTATCCATAACACGCTGATTCTCGGCACTCAGTTGTGCTGAATTAAACTCGAATACAATCAGTGAATACCGCTCAATGAGTTTACCGCCTTCCTGCCGTGCCTTCATCAGCTGGATGTTGATATAATCCACACCAATGGTATCGGCAACAGAACGCTGCTGACCAATCTCGTTGCTTACCGTAAGCTGTGCAACCAATGGTTGAACGCTTTTGGGAAGGACGCCATCGGCGGCCTTCCATTCAATGCCCGAGGGCTTTCCGGAACCGGTTCCTTCGGCAAGTTTCGACGTACCTTGCTTAAGGCTTGCACTCCATGAGGCGATGTCCTGTCCGCCAGCCACAACCGGTTTTACTGTTAGTGCATTTGGTGTAATGATCAAATCCTTGTCTTTAAACTCAACCGGTTCAAGGATCACAGGATCGTTTGACGAGATTTCGACCCGGCGGTTTTCGGACTGTCCGTCAGGCGTTAACGGGTTTGCCGGGCTTGCCGGAAGGAGTCTGGCAGAAACTTTTATCCGTGACGGATCGATTTTAAACGATTCTACAAAGTAATTTTTTATAGCTTCTGCGCGCTTCTGTGCCAGATCGCGGTCATTTTTCTCAACGTCAACGTTGTCCACACAGCCAACCAGCGATAGTGTGGCTGCCGGCGTTCGCAACATTCTGTAACCGATCACATTGAGCAGGTTGCGGTACACGTCGATCTGGTTACGGGTCAGATCCATCGGCCGAAACTCCACAGCCTGATCGTGTTCGAACAAAATCTGTGCAGTGCTGTCAATGCTGGCTACACCGGTGGGAAAGAATACCTGCGGCAGCAAGGGATAATTCTCGATGACTTCAAGTTCTTCAACCCGGATTGTATCTACCGGATGTACGGTTCCGGTGGAATCAACCGTCTCGAACTTTAGTGTCAGCTCTGGAGTAAACGGACGTGGTGTTTCACGAACGTACGATTCACGTTTATGGGTGGTAATAAACCGGTCATCGGCAACATCGTTAATACTGTCCTCAAACATGGTTGACGCCAGATACACCTGGTCAGAACGCAAATTTGGCTTTTCAACAATTGTTGTATCCCGGAAAACAACAGTATCCCGAATAATGCGAGGTTCTTTGGGTGCGTATATCCCGTATCGAAGCGAAACACCCAGTTGGAATGAATTCACAGCCCAGTTCACAGAGCTGACCTTGGTTAACGGCATGTAGTACCGCACTTCGGGCGACATCGAGAATCGCGATTTGGTGAGCAACTCGTATCCTAATCCAAGGACGGCATGAAACTGGGTTGACTGCAGATCCGGAATCTCGCCGGCAGCTTCGTTACGGATTGTACTGCCATCCAGGAAGGTATAGCCTTCGGGCGTAAACAGAGTTTCCCGCTGATCGAACGAGTTGCTCAGTATCAGACCCGGGCGAAGTCCTGCATGAAGCCAGAAAAAATCAAAAACGCGGTATGCTGCCGTTGCCTCAAATGCCGCCATCGGCATTGATGCATTCAGCACGTGTTCAACCTCGACATCGGTACGCTGCTCCGTGGGTATCGGCCCATCGGCGAGTACCGGTTCATTACCAATTGCCTGTTGCCGTTTTAATGTTCCGCTCATGTTGGTATATGCCAGGCGCACCTGCACCCGAAGATCCCGAAGAACCGGAATTTCTGCCAGCGCGGAAAATACAGGCATCAGTGAGGTTGCATCCTTATACTCAGAACAGCACGAGGGGAAGCCCGGCAGTGCACCGAAGGAGGCACTGTGAAGATTGATACCAAGCGCGGCGTTTGCGCCGATAAAGTACTGCAGGTACAGCGTTTTTCCGGTTGACTGATCTATCAGGGTTTCCTGTGCCGATCCAACCTGGGGAAGAGATGCCAGTACAATACAACAAAGCAGAACAGCGCGAAAACGGAACATATAATTGGCAATATTCATTTTATTGGTCATTAGTGCATTACCACTGCTGGTACAATGCGCACCCGTGATGGGGTTGTAAGCCTGAGCGCATACATTCCCGAAGCTCGCTGCTGAACGTTAAACTGAACAACGCGCGCTGCATCACCAATGGTGTGCACAAACGTTATGCGGTCAACAACAACTCCCTGCGGATTAACCAGCTCAAGGATATGAAGCCCCTTCTCGTACACCTCAACATCCACCAACAGGTTGTCGGCAGCCGGACTCGGATACGGATTAACCTTAAACTGGCCGGCTTTCTTTATCAATCGCGGACCACCTTCCCGGCAAATGTCAAGTCGCAGCCAGCCGTCCTTCTTCCGTGTAGTATAGGTTGAACTCGTTGCCGAAAGTTCGGCAAACAGAACATGGAGTTCGGTACTGTCGGTACTGCCAAGGGTTGCCTGACCAAGCAGTTCGGTGATGACAGATTCCTGATCTGTTACGGTTACCTGCGGCAGGAGAATTTCCAGTTCAGTGACTCCGCCGATACTTTCGTTGCGAAGAATGGTTCCGATACTCACCCGCTGAACAACCATGACCGATGTAGAATACCGTAGCACCATCCTGCCTTCGGCAGTGACTGATGAAGCAGCACCGGCTACAATCTGGGCTCCTACTGGAATAACCAGTTTATCTTCAGCGGGAGACACCGTCAGTGTTGGCATTCGTACTTCGATCTCCACGTTTAGCCGGCCACGACCGGAAACGGCAACTGCCTTCCGGTCGGCACAAGGCTGATCGATATCAATATAGATCGTGTCAACGTACGCGATGTTATCTGTTGGACTAAATGTTACCGCAAGGTCCAGTCGCTCGCCAGGCTGCAGTAAATATGGCATCGCGGGTCCGCTTATCGTGATAACGCCTCCAGACTCACCCTTCAGACTAATTGCTTTGATGGTGACGGGTAAGGCTCCGGTATTAATAAAGGTTACGGTTTGAGTGCTGGACTGCTGAACGTCCACAAAACCAAACACAACCGGACCGGGCGTGTTGGGAATCGACGTAGCCCGTACACCCGAGAGTGTGCACACAAACGGGGTAGGCTGATTGTTGAGTCGAACGCGTATGGTCACGTCGGCAAACTTGGCTCCATCGGTGCCCCCGCGGGGATCGAATTGAACTACCACTTTTACAATCTCACCGGGCTGCATTGTTGTTCCGGTAACAGCGGCGGGATTGAGTATCGTAAACAAAGGAGCATCCGGACCGGTAATACCGGCTGAAATCAGATCTGCGGGGACATTGCTGGTATTCGTAATCAGAATGGTATCTGTTTTTACCATGCACTCAGCAAGGGCGCCAAAGTCAATCGTGTTGGTAATCCCCACTGACGCATTCTCGGCCGTCCACCGTACAAGCACCGGAAACGAATCGGCACAGGGCTGTCCTGAAATGAACCAAAGCGTATCGACGGCCGACATTTCAAATAGCGGTGATACGGTAATGGTAACAACCTGCATGTCTCCGTTGGCCAGCGTAAACGGTGCAGGAGTAGCCGAGACCACCGTACTTCGTGAACTAACAATCTGGTCGATGGTAACGGAGCTGCCGGTAGTATTGGTGTACTGAACCGGAATCGTAACAGTATTGCCGACGGCAACAAGACCGGCATCGATGTACTTATTTCCTGCAAGGTCAAGGTAGGCAAGAGTGCCACTCAGGGGAACGTCGATTTGTGTAGCATTAAAGGCTGTTGTACGCACACTAAGAATTGCACTTCGCGGTATGGTAGGATCGGCAACAGGACGAAATGCGATCTCGTACAGGGCAGTACCGCCGGGTGGCAGGATTGTATCCTTGGGCTGACGTAAGATGGTAAAATCAGCCTGATTGGTTCCGTTAATAAAGGCAGGATACAGAAGATTAACGTCAATACCTCCGGTGTTTCTGATCAGTACCTGCTCAACGGCTGATTGGCACGTGCGGGTAGGCGGGTAAACAACAAAACCAGGGTCGGCAATAACCTGGGCCGCCTGCGACTGCCCTGCCAGCAAAATGATGACGGAGTCACTGCAGCTACGTCCGCCCAATGTGGTTGTATTGGAACTCATGAGTTTTACCGTAGCCTGGTGGCTTCCACCTGCTATCGGTGCGTACTCAAACAACAGGTCAACAACCCCGCCCGGTTTAATGATACCTGGTAGAGCTGGTGTAGCTGAAACAAGCCGGAACGGTGCCGGAACGGCCGGTATGGCGCCAACGTCAAGATCGCTGGAACCGTCATTACGAAGCTGAAGCAGTAATTGCTTTGCCGAACCTGTGGGAACAATACCGAACTGCCCTGTTCCAAGTAGGGTAAAACCGGGTGCAACACCTTCAAAACGGATCCAGACGGTATCAGGCTCGTCACAGCCATCGATGTTTAACAGTGTAGCTACCACGCCCGGACCAACCCGCTTGGCTACAATCGTAAAGTTCAGGTTCCTGAATCCGCCAACATCAATCGTGAAGGGCAGATTAGCGCTTACCTCTACAAGGCTACGGTTGGAGCTCACAAACGATAGCGGGGTAACCGGATCAAGGCCAATGTTCTCAAGGATGATTTGCTCCGACAACACTGAGTTAACACATAACGGCCCTACGTTAACAGTATCAACCTTGCTCCCACGATAGCGGTACGATAGCTTAATTGGACGCACATCAGAAACATACTCAACAATCCAGGGGTTGCGAAGCGACGATGTATCAGTATTTACGAGTTCAAGCTTTTCGGACTGCAGACCAGACATGGTGGCCGGCGGACGGAACTCGATGACGTACACCTTACTGTCATTACTCTGAATTGAGTCGGGGAACGCGGTTGGTGAAACTACACTGTAGCCGGTAGGATTTCCAATGAACCTGGCTGTTGTGATTTCAAGGGGGCTTTCACCCAGATTGGTTACAACAATGGTATCCCGAACAACCTCACCTTCGCAACGATAAACGCCAAGGTCTCTCTTTTTGTCGGTCTTGATAATGGGTGGTCCCTTTAGGCGAATGATATTCCATGCACTCTGCGAGAACACCATGGAAGGTTCTGCCGTAAACTGATCCTGTACGGGTGACGGTATGATAAGCCCAAATGCAATGTAGTACACCGTGTCGGTTCCGGGCAGCCTGGTAGAGAACCGCCAGCTGCCACTGGAGCCTGTTGGCGCATAGTTGCTGATGGTATCGTATGCTGTCCAGCTTCCGTTCTCGGGTTTAATAAAAACACAGACATCCTGTCCGCTTGCATTCCCAATGATGCTCACATCCCGCAGCGACACCGTAATGGTATCGGATAAAATTCCAATTTCGGTTGTTGCTGACGTCTTCAGCCAGAAGTCATACCGAATACGTCCCGGGGCACCTCTCAGATACGGAGAACGGTCCTGACCAACAGCCTGGGCGGCTGACGAGCCTACACCAACGTTATCAAGGCGTGATCCCAGAATTACGCCACCGCCTGAACCGCCACCACCCGGAATATCGAGTAACGAAGCAACTGAACCATTGGCAAAGACATCAAAATTGCCAAGCTGGCTTGCATGAATCGAGATGGCACCGCCACCGCCACCGCCGGCAGAGCCCTTGCCGGCAACACCCGAAGGATTACCGGATGCGCCGCCAGAGCCCCCTGCCAAAGGAACAAGCATCGTGTTGCCAACCTTTCGGCCCTTGTTATTCAGGCCGGGCGATGACAATCCGTCGGTAGCATTACCTGCCGATGCTCCGGGCTGACCTTCCCTGCCACCGCTTCCACCCCCGGCACCACCGGTGGGATTACATTGATCTTTATTATCACAACCTCTGCCACTCTCACCAAAGGGATGGCCGGTGCCGCCACCACTGTTTTCGTATGCCGATGTTAGGTCGCCCCCGGGGTTCCCATTGAGTGATGCACTACCAAACTGTCCACCAGGGGGGAGATCCTGACCGCTGCCAATACCGGGCTTTCGACGTGAGTTGCTGCCAATGGTGGCGTTTTCGCCGCCGGGACCGCCGCCTGTATAACCGTTTCCGCCGTTCGACCCGCCACTACTGGCGATTGGTGCGTTAAATACCGATCCTCCACCGCCTCCACCACCGGGACCACCGTTGGATCCGTAGCCACTTGCATTAATGATACAGCCATTCTGTGCTATCAATCGTCCAACGCTCATCAGAACAAAGGGCAAATACCCTTGGTTGCCGGGGGTACCCGGATCGGTATCATTGGTTGAAATCTTATACTCGGCGCCGGAAAGGTACATCGAGTCAATGATCATTGCGCCGCGTCGTGATCTTCGGCCTAACGATCCTTCACCAAAAACAATATCCGAGCTGGTCCGCTTATCACCAATCGGTGTTGGTCTTACAATGTAGAAGGTATCAGCATCACTTGTCTGGCCACCAACTTCAACAACCAGCGGTATCTTGAACTGCGGTTGCAGCTGCGTCCAGTCATGACTGTTTGGGATAACCGTTGGGACAACAAACACGGTCGTGCTAATCATCCGTCCGTTCCAGCTTACCACACACGGTCCAATTTTAACGATCGCAGTATCGGCCGGGCGGGCACAACGCACCCGCACATTGTCACCAGGATTGTTCAGCGAAAATCCGTCCGAACCAAAGTTATTGTTGGCGTTATGAGGTCCGATAATCTCGATATAGGTTGCATACCGGGTTGTTCCGATATCCGGCAACAGGTACGAAATCACAGGCTTGGCAACAGTCTGTCCCGGCATCACCATTCCTAACACACACACAATGGCTGCCAGGATTTTAGGTACACCCCCTACAAGGTTGGATTGATACTTCATACGCCAGTGTTGCCTTTGCTAATTCTGCACAAAAAGTCCGACTGCACACGGTTGGTTCCGAGACGCTGATTCATCTTCATTGTTCTCGTCGCTCCGGAAACACGTTCCGCAACACCAGGGCATCGTTGTCTGATACACCCTGGAATGGCCGAGTGCTTGTTCCTGCCTAACAAAACGGACAAACCTTTGGAACACTCCAAACTCTGTGCCATTTTCATCCTTAGGCGTTGCTCCAGTGGAGTTAGAAATCGTTGTTTGCATGGAGTAGCCGGAGACCCGCTGGAAATCATGTGCAAAAATACAGAGTAGTGCCGGCATGGTTCTGAGAATACCGGATGATTCCGGTTTTCTGAAAGGATTTTTCTCCGGACACGAAATGGTAGGCGGTACTCAATTATCGGGAAATGATGTCTAAGTTACCGTTATGGAATACGAACTCGATGCACTGATGGATGACTATGTAACGGCTCTTTCGTCGGAGAGAGCTCTGAGCAGTCACACCATCACGGCGTACCACACGGCCCTTCAGCAGTTCAGGGTGTTCCTGCTTGAAACGTACGATACCATTCCGGCACCGGCAGACCTAACGGTTGCCGAACTGCGTCCGTTCCTTGGTTGGTTACATGATAAGGGGCTTAGCCGACGTTCAATCAAGCAAAAGTTTGCTGCATTGCGTTCGTTTTTTTCATGGTTAGTGCGCATTGATGTTGTACCAATGAACCCAACGCGGGGTATTACATCACCAAAACTCGATAAGAAATTGCCATCGTTTCTCCAGCATACCGAGGCCGTAACGCTAGCCGGTGTGTTTGACCTGACAACCGAAGCAGGTGCGCGCGATCACGCCTTGTGTGAGCTGTTGTATGGCAGCGGACTGCGTATCAGCGAGGCTCTGCAGCTTAATGTGGCTGATATCAACGAGCAGCAAAAAACCGTCCGCGTCATGGGCAAGCGTTCAAAGCAGCGCATTGTCCCGGTGACCGATGCTGCAATTGCAGCGATCCATACCTATCTGGCATTCCGGACCGGTGTTGCCGGTAGTGGTCATCGTAATGCAGGCATGCCCCAGCCCCTTTTCCTTGGAACAAAGGGAGGTCGGCTCACACCAGCAGGAGCATGGCGAATTGTAAACAAGGCACTGGGGCCGATTACGGAATCACAACGGAAGAGTCCTCACGTGCTCCGCCACAGTTTTGCCACCCATCTTCTGGATAACGGGGCCGACCTTTCGGCGGTGAGCGAGATGCTCGGTCACAGCTCGCTGAGCACCACACAGGTATATACCCATGTGAGTATCGAACGGCTTAAGGATGCCTACAAAAAGGCGCATCCCCGAAGCGAAACGGACTCCGAATAGCTGCTAACGGTGCAGATGTCCCCGGTACCGTAATGACCAAAATTGCACAACGGTGTCGGCCAATAACGGTAAAGTTCGGTATTTTCCCGTAATGATACGGTTTGCTGTTATCGGTGCCGGGCACCTTGGATCAATTCATATCTCACTCTTACCAACGCATAACAACGTTCAGGTTGCCTGTGTTGTTGACCCCGATGAACAGCGCGGTCGTGCAGTTGCGGAAGGCGTCGGAGCCGTATGGGTGCCGCGGGTTGACGCCATGCCTGCAGTTGATGCAGTGGTGATTGCTGCGCCAACCACCTACCATCATGAACTTGCCACACACTGCTTGTTGAGGGGTATTCACACCTTTATCGAAAAACCGGTAACAGCAACGTATGCCCAGGCAACCGAGCTGATGAATCTTGCCGCACAGAGTGGATGCATTGTTCAGGTTGGCCACATCGAGCGGTTTAATCCTGCATTAACGGCACTTGCAGATTTTGCGCTGAAGCCACTCTTTATCGAAGGACATCGGTTGAGTACGTTCAAACCCAGAGCAATCGACGTTAGTGTGGTACAGGACCTGATGATCCACGATATTGACCTGCTGTTGTGGATGACGAAGTCAACGGTCACCGATATCCAGGCTACCGGGGTGGCAGTATTAACCCAAACACCCGATATTGCCAATGCCCGCCTCACGTTTCAGAACGGCTGTGTTGCCAACCTTACGGCGTCACGCATCAGTGCCAAACCAATGCGAAAGCTGAGACTATTCCAGAACGAAAGCTACATCAGCATTGACCTGGCTCAGAGTACCGCCGAGATGTTCAGACTGATTGATCAGTCTGATCTGAATCCAGGACGACAAGTCTCGCTTGGTAACATCACAACGCAGTTCGGCAATAAAGTGATTGTTCTGGAAACACCTGCCGTGCAGCCGGCCAATGCCATTGCACAGGAACAGGCATCGTTCTTGCGCAGTATCACAACCAACGGCAGCTCTGCCGTTACTGTTGAAGAAGCTGCTGAAGCCGTTCGCATAGCAGAGCAAATTGAAGCTGCCATGGCTGCAACGGTACCCCACATATCATAAATTTGCTTAGCGATTAACTTGACGCTCCATCGATTCACTTTTCTTTTACTCGTTTCCGTTACAATCATCCTTTCCGGGCTAGCGAATCCCGCACCCATACGTGCCCAAACCGAGGCTGCCGATTTTTCACGTATTGGTTGTGCAGGGTTTCTTACCAGCACAGTATCCGATTACCAGTGCGTTGGCATCAACCCCGCGAATCTTGGTGTTGTGCCTCAGCCGGAAACGTTTAAGATGTCGGACCCTCTTACCTACGGCATTTTTCGCAAGAAGCGCAACTGGTCGTTTGGTCTTATTGAAGGCGGAGTCAGCCTTCACAGCGACGCTCTAAACCGAAGCGGTGTACTGGATATGCTAACACAAACCTCGAGTGGTACATTTTCGGATAGTGACAAGGTACAGGCGGCTCGTAACTTTGCTAACCGTGGTATCCGGTTTTCCGCTGAGTTAATCACACTTGGTGCAGCATATCAAAGCAACTCATGGGGCGGGCTTGCAGTAACTGTTCGGGAGCGGATCTCCGGCACCTTCCGTTTTAACACGGAAGCCGCACAACTTGTATTTGAGGGACGCAATTTTTCGTATTTCGACAGCGTGGGTGTAACCTATAATGGCGACACTGTGGGGTACAGCACCAACCCACGGTATTTTTCTGACTTGTTTAACGGAACGCAGCTCTCTCTGGTGTGGTATCGCGAACTCGGACTCTCGTACGGCGTTGAACTGGTACACCTGAGCCAACTATCGATCTATGCCGGAATTGGTGCAAAGTATCTCCTGGGCTACGCCCTGATGGATGCCCGCGTTGTTAATGGCAACCTGCATGCACAGAGTGCCTTAAGCCCCGTGTTTGGCGTCAACTACGGTAAGGCTTCCAGCAACTCGCTGATACCGGGCAATGAATTTATCCCCGTTGGCACAGGCTACAGTGTAGACATCGGCATCACCATGCGGTACAAAAACATTGCGTGGAGCGCCAGTGTTGTTGACGTAGGAATGATGGTCTGGGACGGCAATGTTTTTATGGCTCAGGACACCATACTCAACGGTTTGATAAGTACCGGCTTCAGCAGCTATAACATTTTTCAGGAGGCACCCAAGATTACCGGTGACGGGAACTACTTTAAGTGGGTTGGCGCAGCTTCAACCAAGAGCACAATACCCGCACGGGTACGGATTGGCACATCGTACACCCACAACGTACACTGGACGTTCGGCTTTGACGCTGTGTTCCCGGTCACTGATGCCGCCGGTTCACTCGGTGAGCCCATTGTGAGCATCGGTGCCGACTGGCGCCCCACCGTATGGCTTAAATGCGGAACAGGTTTTGGAGCAGGGGGGAACATGGGCTCGTTTATTCCGGCTAGCGTCCTCTTCTCGGTGTTCGACGGTATGTGGGAACTGGGGATTGCCTCACGGGACCTGATAACACTGATCACAACTAATCGTCCGATTATCAGTATGGTTGTAGGAGCAGTACGCCTACGTTTGTAAGTGTATTGTACGAATGTAACGTCCGTCACCCCCCAAACTACAAATCTTTTTTACTGTTTTCCCATGCACTATCCGTTTTCTGATACCGAAACCAAGTGGCAGCAGTTCTGGCAAACAAACGGCACCTACCAGGTGTCTGACGATACCTCACTGCCCAAGTATTACATCCTGGATATGTTTCCCTATCCTTCCGGAACCGGTTTGCACATCGGACATCCCGAAGGCTATACCGCAACCGATATCGTCAGCCGATTCAAACGGATGTGCGGTTTTAACGTTCTGCACCCCATGGGATTCGATGCCTTTGGTTTGCCCACCGAACGTCAGGCGATGGTCGAGAATATTCATCCTACGCTGATCACCCAACGGAACGTGTCAACCTTCATGCGCCAGCTTAACATGTTAGGGTTTGACTTCGACTGGCAGCGGATGGTAAACACCACCGATCCCGGGTATATGAAGTGGACGCAGTGGATGTTTCTGGAGATTTACAATTCGTGGTTCGACCACTCTGTTGGAAAGGCACGACCTATACATGAGCTACCCGTCCCTGAATCAATAACCGATCCGGTCAGCCGGGAGCAGTATATCGACAGCCATCGTCTGGCATACATTGCCCATATCCCCGTAAACTGGTGCGAGGCCCTGGGTACGGTTCTCGCAAACGAAGAAGTGGACGAATGGGTGTCGAAAGGCTATACGGTGGAACGCCGGCCAATGCGTCAGTGGATGCTTCGTATCACCGCCTACGCTCAACGGCTGCTCGACGATCTGGATTCATTGCAGTGGCCCCAGTCCACCATGGAAATGCAGCGTCACTGGATTGGACGCTCGGAAGGGGCTGAGATCCGATTTACCATTGCGCAACACGATGAGCATATCGAGGTGTTCACCACCCGTCCGGACACGATTTTTGGCGCCACCTATGTGTTGCTTGCTCCTGAACATCGCCTGGTGGAAAAAATTACTACCGACGAACAATACATTTCGGTAAATGAATACCGTTCTGCTGCAATGCGTAAAAGCGATCTTGAGCGCACCGAGCTGGCTACCCGAAAAACCGGTGTTGCCACCGGCGCATTTGCCATTAACCCTGCCACGGGAGAACGTATCCCGATTTATATTTCGGATTACGTTCTGGCTCACTACGGTACGGGTGCAATTATGGCTGTGCCTGCGCATGACCAGCGTGATTACGACTTTGCCCGTATCTTCCGTCTGCCCATCGTCCAGGTTGTTGTACCGGATACCGACACCCTCCACGCCCCCACCGATACTCCTGCCCAAGCCTTTTCTGGTAACGGAGTGTGTGTGAATTCTGCAAACAGCACCGTTAACCTGAATGGTTTGCCAACAGCTGATGCAAAACTGGCAATTGTTGAATGGCTGGAGAAAACCAATGTTGGACGCTCCAGGGTTCAGTACCGGCTGCGCGACTGGCTGTTTTCACGCCAGCGCTACTGGGGCGAACCAATTCCGATTATGTACTTTAAGGATGGAACAAAACGCTCTCTTGAGCTTGAAGAGCTGCCGCTAAAACTGCCCGACATTACCGATTTTAATCCGTCCGGCACCGTTGAGTCGGCTCTCTCACTCGTTCCCGAATGGATAGATTTTATTGATCCCAAAACCGGCAAACAGGCAGGTTTCGAAACCAATACAATGCCACAGTGGGCAGGGTCATGCTGGTACTTTTTGCGGTACTGCGATCCCGAGAACACCAGCCGTTTTTGCAGTCGGGAGCTGGAAGAATACTGGATGGGAAATAGTGGCGTTGACCTTTACGTTGGCGGCGCCGAACACGCTGTGCTCCACCTTCTCTATGCACGATTCTGGCATAAGGTGCTCTACGACCTTGGACACGTGAGTGGACCCGAACCGGTGAAACGTTTGTTCCACCAGGGTTTAATCCTGGGTGAAGACGGACGGAAGATGAGTAAGTCTTTGGGTAATGTTGTAAATCCTGATACTGTTGTACAACAGTATGGTGCCGATGCCCTGCGCCTGTATGAAATGTTTCTTGGGCCGCTGGAAGCATCAAAACCATGGAATCCCACCGGTATCGAGGGGATTTCGAGGTTCCTGGACAGAGTGTGGCGTTTGGTCGTACAGGAAAACGGAACCCTGGTTCCAATGTCTGACGATGACGAAACCCGTCCGGAGCTTCTGAAGCTTCTTCATACTACCATAAAAAAAACCCGGCAGGATATTGAGACGCTTAGCTTTAATACGGCCATAGCACAGATGATGATTTTTGTAAATGTTTATACTCCGCTGGACGTGAAACCACGGCAGCACATCGAACAGTTTTTACAATGCCTTGCGCCGTTTGCACCTCATATCAGTGAAGAGTTATGGCACCGTCTCGGAAACCCACCCAGTATTCATCGGACCAGATTCCCTGGTTTTAATCCGGACCTGCTTGTTGAATCGGAAGTGGAAATCGTCCTCCAGGTAAATAGTAAAATCCGTGGTAAACTTATGGTACCTGCAGATGCCAAGGTTGACGAACTTGAACGCCTGGCAATGAACAGCGAAACCGTCATTAAACACATCGAGGGAAAAAGCATTCGGAAACTCATCGTTGTCCCCGGCAAACTGGTAAACATCATTATTTCATAACGTGATGCGTAGAATCCTTCTGGTATTCAGCATAATGCTCTGCCATGGTGCCAGTACGCTGTCGGCCCAGGCAGTGCTACCCATTCAGGCACGCCTAAACGAGGTGTGTGCGCTGATCAATGGTCACCTGGACTCTCTTGAGAGTGTTTTCTCCGATGAATTTCTGGCCAAGGTCCCTCCGGCAGCACTCAAGGCAGGCGTTGCAGGCATTGCCGCACTGTCTGGCAGGTGTATGTCGATTCGTGTAATACCAACCCAGGGTGCGTACAGCGTAACTGCCGAAGCGCTAACTGACAGTAACTATACAATTCCGGTGCACATGACCCTTGCCGGCAGTGCGCCGCACAAGATCACAGGTCTGTTTTTACGCACACCACAGAAGCAACAATCCTCGTTGCAGGAAGCCGTTGCCGCGTTAGGCAGGATTGGCGGCACCACATCAGTCTGCGTACAAAACCTTACCTCCGGAACCGTACTTGCAGCAAAGGATACAGGAATTGCTCTGCCTATCGGGTCGGCATTCAAACTCTATGTTTTAGGCACACTCGCTCATCAGATTCGGCATCAACGGAAGCGGTGGACAGATATCATTACACTTCAAAGCATGTACATGTCCGAACCATCCGGTTTTCTTCAAACCTGGCCGGTGGGTTCACCGCTCACGCTATACTCCGTTGCGGCACTCATGATTAGCAGCAGTGACAACACCGCTACCGACCACTTGTTGTTTAGTCTTGGTCGCGACTCGGTCATGAAGTTTCAGACTGTCATGGGGAACCGTCACGCAGCCCTGAACAATCCGTTTTTAAGCACCAGGGAAGCCTTCAAGCTGAAGTACACCCGCAACGGTGAACGCGGTCGATTGTACGCCGGTGCGAGCACAGCCAACAGGTTTACAATTCTTGACAGTATCTCGGCCAGTACTGACACTATTCATTTTGCTTACGAGCCTGTTATGCCGGATTCTGTGGAATGGTTTGCCGGAACCGCTGATCTCTGCCGGGCTATGGCATGGTTGCATTCGGTTTCTACCGCTCCCGATCTTTCCCCAATTGCCGACATCCTGTCAATCAACCCTGGTCTGGATCTTACCAAGGGGGCTTGGAAATATAGTGGGTTTAAGGGTGGCAGCGAGCCTGGCGTTATAAACCTAACCTTGCTTTTGCAGCGTTCTGATGACCAATGGTTTACGGTGTCCGCAACTATGGTCAACCCCAGGGAGGAAGCAACCACTCAGTTTACGATAGCAGTAAGCAGCATTATCTCAACACTTGAAGCTTCCAAAAAGTAATCACACCTAACCAAGACCGTATCTTAGAACGTGGCAAACCAACAGCTAAACAGCAAGCCAACGATTGTGTTCATGGGAACACCGTCCTTTGCCGTGCCTGCCTTACAGGCATTGCACGCTGAATATGGTGTTTCGTGTGTTGTTACCGTACCAGATAAGCCAAGTGGAAGGGGGCTACGACTAACGCAGTCAGCAATAAAGGAAAAAAGCACCCACCTGGGCATACACACCATCCTTCAGCCTGAGAAGCTTACTGATCCCGCCTTTATCGAGCAATTACAATCCATACATCCTGATATTATTTGCGTCATTGCATTTCGGATATTACCTGCTCGTGTTTACTCCACAGCACGGCTGGGAGCGTTTAACGTACACGCTTCGCTGCTGCCCAAGTACCGGGGTGCCGCTCCTATCAATCATGCCATCATAAACGGTGAAAAAGAAACCGGCGTCACGTCGTTCCTGCTGAATGACGTTGTTGATACCGGTAGCATCCTTCACCAAATCCGGTATCCCGTACCACCAGGGTGCACAGCCGGAGAACTCTATGATGCACTTCAGCCTCTGGCGGCACAGTGTGCCGTTGAAACAACCGGATTACTGCTGGCGGGAACGGCCAAACCACGCGTACAGGAGGAAGTCCTGGCATCTCCCGCCCATAAAGTATTTCGCGAAACCTCGCAGATCAGTTGGGAACGCCCTACGCAAACCGTAAGCAACTTTATTCATGGTCTTAGCCCCGTCCCCTGTGCATGGACGCTATGGAACAATCAAATACTAAAAATATTTCGTGTTACGCCGGCCCAAGCCCCCTGCCGTCACGGTGAATGGACTATTCAAAACCGTGAACTCTTTATCGGCTGCAGCGATGGTGCCGTGCGCATCGACGAGGTACAACTCCCGGGTAAAAAACGAATGAACACTGCCAACATGCTGCTGGGATATCGTGGCGCATCATCCGGTATCTGTACTACCAAGGTGAATACATGACAACACTGGCTGAGTTTGTCCGGAATACCGAGTTCTTTGTGATTGCCCATCGTGGTGACAGCGGCCGTGCACCCGAAAACACCCTTGCTGCCATAACCCTGGCTTTACAGTCCGGTTCGCCCATGATTGAAATTGACGTTCAGGGAACTGCTGACCATTCCCTTGTTGTATTTCACGACTCAGTATTAGGCAGAACTACAAATGGTCACGGGCAGATCAGGATGTTCTCAGCTGGTGAAGTACGAGCACTTGACGCCGGCGGATGGTTCAGCCCCGATTTTGCCGGCGAACGTATTCCCTACCTTACCGAAGCCCTTGACCTGATACAGGGCAATGCCTACCTGAATATCGAGGTAAAATCGCATGCCGGTGATGCGAACACCATACTTCACACCCAGCTGCTGCTTCAGGAAATCCGGAAGAGAGACCTGTTCCCGTTTACCATGTTTAGTTCGTTCGATCATGAGTTGCTTTTAGACCTGCGAAAGGCCGTACCCAACATCATTACGTGTGCGCTGAACGTACCTGCTGACGCCAGGCTACCGTCGGATGTTGTGGCGTCGTGCATGGCAAATTCGTACGGCTGCTCTGTTCACGAGCTCACCACCATCAAGGCTGAAAACTGCAGCATGCACAGGCTTCCGTGGGGTGCCTATACGGTAAACACACCCGAACAGCTTCAGTACGTACGGACGTACGGTTTACATGCAGTTGTAAGCAACCATCCGTCAACACTTTTGCAGTACCTACCCTAAACAAAGATGGACCCCACAATTATCGGTCTGATTGCAGGCACCTGCTCTACATTTGCATTAGCCCCACAGGCATGGAAGGTGTACAAGACAGGTCTTGTTTCGCAGTTAAGTTTAAAAACACTGATACTCATGGTAGCCGGTGTTCTACTCTGGCTTACCTATGGTATCCTTGTGGCTGACATCAGCATCCTCTGGGCAAACGGCGTAGCCTCTTTCTTTGTTTCGTACCTTTTTCTTGCTAAAATGCGGGATATACGAAGGAATCGACACAGTAAATAGTATCATTTTTTAATGGCAATGCTATGGCACATGTTGGCGTATTATTAAGCGGATGCGGTGTATTTGACGGATCGGAAATCCAGGAAAGCGTCTTTGTACTGTATCATCTGGCCCGACACGGGTTTTTGGTTTCGTATTACGCACCGGACGTAAACCAGATGCACGTTCTGAACCATATTACCGGAGCCGAACAGCACGAAACCCGGAATGTAATGGTTGAATCGGCACGAATCACCCGGGGCACCATCTCTCCCGTTAGCGAGTTTGACGCCGATCGAATGGACGCCCTTGTGCTACCCGGTGGCTTTGGAACGGCCAAGAATCACACCAATTGGGCAGTTAGCGGTGACGGTGGTACTATCAGGCCCGATGTGCAAAACGCTGTTGTGCACATGGTGAAGCGTTCAAAGCCGGTTGTTGCGCTGTGCATGGCTCCAACCACGGTTGCAAAGGCTTTAGAAGGCAGCGGTATCAAGGCCCGACTTACAGTTGGCACGCCGCAAGAGCCTTCGCCCTACGATATTGCCGGAATTTCCGACGGTATTACGCACCTTGGCTGTGTTGCCGAGTACAAAGGGATCACCGAGATCAGTATTGATACCGAGAATAAAATTATCTGTGCGCCCTGCTACATGATGGAAGCCGGTATCACCGAGATTTTCAGCAACGTTGAGCAGGCCATTAACGCCCTTGCCGAAATGCTGGGAGAAAATCCGGGATGAACCCGCCGGTATCACTGCCTGCCCTGATTTTCCCGTCGTTTGAAATCAAGATCGACACTTCGCAGGAATATACTAAGATTTTTGATGAAGTGCGGAAGAAGTACGTGAAGCTCACATCAGAAGAATGGGTACGCCAGCATTGTATTCACTGGCTTGTCTCAAAAGGATATCCTGTGGGACGCTGCAGTGTGGAGCGTACGCTCCCTTCGGCCGAGTTGCGATATGATGTGTTATGGATGGATGCGTATCTGAACCCATTCCTGCTCATTGAATGTAAATCACCCTCAGTAACCATCACCCACGAAACGCTGCGTCAGAGCGCATGGTATAACCTCACGCTGAAAGCCCCGTACATCCTGTTAACAAACGGGCTGACGGCGTACTGTGCCCGGGTTCCCGAACAGGGCACACTTACCATGTTGTCCGACGCACCCGACTATCCACACCTCACACAAGAATGAATACCATTACCCTGCATTCTCCGCTTGACATGCACGTGCACTTCCGGCAGGCCGACATGTTGCGTTTGGTAGCACCTCAAACGGCGCAGTTTTTTGCTGGTGCCGTCGTGATGCCCAACCTTGTACCACCAGTCACCAGCATCGAGGCGCTAAATAATTATACGATCGAGGTACAAGATGCCGTTAGCCCCTATCCCTTCACACCGTATATGACGCTGTTTTTCAGGGATTACACCCAGGCTGAACTGGAAGAAGCACGCAACATGATCATCGGTATCAAGCTCTACCCCGCCGGGGCAACTACAAACAGCGAAGCTGGTGTTCGGGAAATTACTGCAATGGACGCTACGTTTAGGACAATGCAGGACCTGGACATCCCGCTTCTGGTCCATGGCGAAACGCACGGATTTGTAATGGACCGTGAGCGTGAGTTTGGCGATATCTACCGGTATTTGGCACGAACATATCCACGGCTTCGCATTATCATGGAGCACATTACCACGCGCGACTCCGTGATGCTCCTGGACGAGTACGAAAACCTGTACGCAACCATCACAGTGCATCATCTTCTGATCACGCTTGACGATGTGGTTGGTGGTCTGATGAACCCTCATTTATTCTGCAAGCCTATAGCCAAGAAACCGGAGGACCGTGACGCTCTGCTCCAGGCAGCATTGGATGCCCACCCCAAGGTGATGTTTGGCTCAGACAGCGCTCCCCACCCGCGCCGAAGCAAGGAAAGCCCCGGATGCGCGGCAGGGGTCTTTACCGCACCGATTGCCCTACCTCTGCTGGCATCGCTGTTTCATAAGCACGGAGCAGCATCCAACCTACAGGCATTTGTAAGCAATAACGCACAAACAATATATCGTATTACGCCACCCGCCACAACGATTACACTGGCAGAAAAGGCGATTACCATTCCCAAACACAGCGGAACAGTAATTCCAATGTGGGCAGGAAAGAAACTTGACTGGTCAGTAGCTCAAAGTGTGGTGATCTGACATTCTACGATTGTTTAGTAACGTTCCACAATTCCTTCATCGAGCCAAGCGAGCCCATCACCCCTGAGGCTTCGTACGGCATAAAGACAACTTTATTACCGCCGGCTGCCATTTCCTTAATCGCATCGATATACCGGACGGCAATAAGGTACGACGTGGGGTCGCCCTTTAAGTTAGCCACGGCTTCCGCAATTTTCCGAATTGCCTCAGCCTCGGCTTCTGCAACCGCAATTCGTGCTTCAGCTTCTCCCTCGGCATTTAATATTTGTGATTTCTTTTGTCCTTCAGCATAATTGATCTGTGATTCGCGTTTACCCTCTGACTCAAGGATAGCACTCCGTTTCTCGGCCTCGGCTGTAAGGATTGTTGCACGCCGGTCGCGCTCGGCACGCATTTGCTTCTCCATTGCTTCCTGGATATCGCGAGGAGGAATAATATCCTGAAGTTCTACGCGATTAATCTTGGCACCCCACTTATGTGATGCCTCATCAAGGATTACCCGGAGTTTTGCATTAATCGTGTCGCGAGATGTTAGCGTCTCATCCAAATCAAGCTCGCCAATCACGTTACGCAGCGTGGTTTGGGTAAGTTTTTGAATCGCATCGGGAAGGTTGCTGATTTCGTACACCACCTTCATGGGGTCAGCTACCTGAAAGTACAGCAGTGCATTAATTTCAATGGTAACGTTGTCACTTGTAATCACGCCCTGACGCGGGAAGTCGTACACAGTTTCACGCAGGTCAATACGTTTTGTGGTTGAATGCGTGTACACGTTCTGACCGCGTGGATCGCTGCGCACAAAACGCCAGTCAATACTGCGTGGTTTATCAAGAATGGGTATCACCACATGAATGCCACTGTCAAGGATCTTGTGAAATTTCCCCAAGCGTTCAATAATCATAACTTCAGCCTGCCGTACGATGATAATCCCTTTTATGAGGAGAATCATCACAAATAGGGCGAGCATAAAGAATAAGAAGACTGCTGCTTCTGCGGCCATACAACTACCTTTTAATAAAAGTGAATAATCGAAAGGGGCTTTGAACCGGTTATCCGGAACGTCGGACTACCAAAATAGAAGAATCTACGCGCTCAATCACAATAGGGGTGCCGTCAGGAATTTCTTGTTCGTCAGCTGATACCGCCAGCCAGCTGTCGGCATCAACCTGAACCCTACCGCGCCCGATACCGGCCGGTATTGTTTCGGTAACGAAGGCCTCCCGGCCAACAAGGGCATCTACTCCGGTAGGGATACCCTTTCCGCCATCCTTAATCGTGCGTAGCAGTAGGGGGCGCACAGTTACAAACGAAACCAGACCGGCCACCGCAAAGGCAATGAACTGCCAGGCAAGGTCTGCTCCCAGCCAGCCGGCAATAGCAGCGGCCATTGCGGCAACACCGATATTAGCAAGCACAAATCCCGGAGTAAAAATCTCCAGGATGAAAAGGATAATTGCAACTACAAGCCAGATCTGAGGGTAGGTCATTGTTACTGCCTGTATATGAGAAATGCCTCGGAATTAAGCCCCTGCCGACAGAGGAATTCAGCAAAAAGACGTTTATAGTTTTGCACTCCCGGCGCAAGTACCGTGGCGCGTTCAAAAGCTATGTATGCATTATAGACAAGCCCCATTGATTCAAATACCGATGCCTGAACAACTTCGCTGATGGCACTCTGATCACTGCCACACTCGTTCCTGACGTCCTCGATTGCAGCAGTAATTTGGTCGGCTTCGTCCTTAGGGGCAAGGTATAATGCGTACTCATCTGACCGAAAGCCCGGATTTGCGGAATCTTCTACGTGCCAGTAGTACACTGCTCCCGGAACAAAACCCGCCTGGGTCACACTGAGCCGCGATGCTGTATCGGTCACCACCCTGTCAATAATGGTACGGTCCTTGGTATCACTAACAACAACACGGTAGCTACCGCAGCTTGGTGCCCGGTGCCACCACATCTGCAACGTATCGGTTATCAGCCGTGTGTTCCGTGGCATGATCACGCACAGCAAACTTCCTGAGGAAATTTCCCTGTCCTGAACTGCTGCAAGAGCGGTAAGTTCACCAGGTGCACCCACAATGCTCAAAATACTGTCAACGGCATTGACATCATCACCGGCAGCCCGCTCCACACTACCTGTTGTTTGCATCTTAGAGCGATGCGCCTCTTTAAACGATACTGGTTCACTGACCTCGGTGAGTTCATCCATTACATAGGCAACGAACTTGTTGGTAACAGATCCTGTTTTTTTCAGGGCAGCCTTGTTAAGGTCGGCAAGGTTATACGAGCCTGGTTTTGCAAGCTCAATAACCTTTCCGTTGGTGTGAGCCAGGCTAACGTATCCCTGTTTGGGGACGGTAATTGAGCCGCTCGTTTTCAGCCTGCTGCCAATCTGAACACCTGCACCACCAACAGTTACTGTACCACGCAGTGCAAGAATTTTAAAACTGCCTTGAGCCATGCAGTGCATCACGCAGCCGGCAGCAAGAACACTATACACGATAAAACGAAGTAATCCGGTCATGAGCTCTGACCTCCCTTGCTGTTACTATCCTTGTTTACGTCAGAATCAGCATGTTCTGATCGATGCTTTTTCCAGCGGTTATACCCCATGATGGCAAGCTTCTTTATTGAGTCTTCGTACATGTCGTGAACAGTTCCCACCAGAAAAACACCAAGAAACGCTGGCGTAAAAGCCAGTTTATAATCGTAGTTATTAAACACGTAGATTGTCAGAAAAAGCATTGTTACAGTTTGTCCAAGCTGGATTGCCATTGCAATCATCTCGTACACTACACTGTTCTGTTCGGCAAAATACGTCAGTACAGCCACATTAACATACAATAACACAAACCCGAACAGAATCGACAACCAGAAGGGCATCACATTAATATAGCGGCCGCGCAGTATCATGCTTGCCACATTGGCGTGTATTACTGCCCCGTACATGTCGGGGAAGGCACGTCCAACGTAATGCTTATTAATCGGGGTAAAAAAGATGTCTTCTAATGCCGCTGAGCCCAAACTTTCACCAAGGAATCCGACAATCACAATCTTGCCACGAACTACTGACAAGTCTGTGGCCGAATCCATCGCCTGCCCCACATCAATGCAGTAAAATGACTCAAGATTACCGTGGTAGTTAATGGGCTCGGTTTTGGCGGTTCTTGCCAGAGCGATACGTGCAGCCTCCGGATTTACATACTGTACCAATTTCAGGGCAAGACAGGGCTCACGGGTAGTATTGTAAAAATCCTGAAGAGCGATGTCGCGGCACGTCATGAACGCCGCTTCCTGATCAATCACAAGGTTTGTGAAGCCTGTCTCAGCCCCCTTCATGAACGTTGGATGACTAACAACCAGCGTATCGAACACATCATATACTTCTGTATCATCGGTGCTCCGTTCCAATGGTGCCGATTCTTCCAAATCAGATTTGTACGCCAGCTTTGATGCCATGACAACGTTTGGTAGCGATGCCAGAGCGTTAGCAAGCCGCTGGTCTGCAGCGGAATCGCTTTTCAGTGTTTTAAAAAACACGTCCACACCTACCACCGCTGGCTTATATCTGGCAATGCGTTCCAGTATCCCCGCAATTTCGTCTCGTGAAGCATAGCCGATATTTACCAGCACAATGTTGGTGTCAACACGCGTCATCTCGTCCGACCTGAATTGCGAAAACACAATGTCGGTTACGTCGATATCTCCGATTGCCTGCCCCAGCGGGTCCAGGAAGGCAACGTTTTGCGGAATGATGTACAGCAAACCGATAACGCCAATGGTACTGATCGACACCAGAAGATTATCGAGCTGAAAAAACGTACGGAAGAACGTTGACATGGGTGGTAAATACTGAGTATGTTCTGGTACAGGCTTGTTGCAAAATAGCTATCGCAACGGCATGTTGTTGTAGTTTGGTGTTTTATGCAAAACAGCACCATTCCTTCGGCCGCCTTTAACCCAACCATCCTAACCTGCGCCAATGGTTTAACAGTCGTGATTGATACTGTGCCAACTGCTCATTCTGTTGCACTGGGAATCTGGGTTAAGGCCGGAACACGTGATGAACTTCGCAATCAGGCGGGTGTGGCCCATCTTGTTGAGCATGCTGCGTTTCGGGGGACAGCTACGCGGTCGAACATCATGATTGCAAGGGGCTTCGAAAATGTGGGAGCATACGCCAACGCCTTTACTACCAAGGAAGAAACCTGTTATTACGTACGCTCGCTGCCGGAACATCTGGGGAAGGTTCTGCCTATTCTGGCTGACGTTGTTACCAAGCCTGTTTTTCGTGACAAGGATGTTGCCAAGGAACGAAAAATTATCATTGAGGAAATCCATGCCTATGAGGATGAGGCTGAAGAGTTTGTTCTGGATCTTGCAGAACAGTACCAGTTTGAGAAGCACCCACTGGGATCACCGATAGTTGGATACGAGCAGACATTAGAGCAGATTTCGGCTGATACTGTTCGCACCTTTCATAAAAAATTTTATACAAGTACCAATATGGTGCTCACAGTGTCGGGTAACGTTCAACCCGCAGAAGTGTATGATCTGATCGAACAACATCTTGCAGATATCCCCCGTGCACGTACCAAACTCAGGCGTACAACTCCTTGCCTGCCACAAGTGACAACCATTACCGAACGTCGGGCCGTCCATCAGGCCCATATCGTGTGGCACCGCCGTTGTGGTGGTTACACCTCGGCCGACAAAACGGCGACGTCGGTGCTTAACGTCATCCTTGGTGACGGCATGAGCAGCAGACTGAACGTTAAGCTGCGCGAGACCAGTGGCGTAGCCTATAGCGTTGGTTCGCATCTTCAGCATTTTTATGATACCGGAATGCTTACGATTTATGCGGGAGCCCATGCCCGCCGAACGGTACACAGCACGGTCCTGATCGAAAAAACTCTCACTGCTCTTGCGCGTGACGGCGTAAAGAAAGCCGAACTGATACGAGCAAAGGAGCAGCTCCGTGCTTCACGGATTATGGCACTGGAATCACTGTCGGCACGGCTGAATTTGCTGGGCAAGGGAATGCTTGACGAAGGCAAGCCTGAAAACCCGTACGAGGCCATCGCTGACGTCATGGATGTGTCGGAAGATCATGTTAACCAGCTGGCAAGATCGTTGTGTGTGCCTGACGAATGGCACCGGCTTACCTTACTGCCGGAGGATGCATGAGCACGTTGTCACTCAGCCCGGAACAGCAGAGTGCACTAAGTGCCGGCCGACATTTTGTGGTGCGCGCCAATGCAGGGAGCGGAAAAACCTTCCTGCTCACCATGAGAATTGTGTGGCTGCTGATACACGAAAACGTCGCTCCCGAACACATCGTTGCCATTACATTTACAACCAAGGCTGCTGCCGAAATGAAGCAAAGAGTTCGGCATCTCATAGACAGGTTTCTGGATTCCGCCGAGGATCGCTCTACTGTTTTGGGGACCTCAGGAAGCGATGCCGAGATCATCAGCAAGCTTACCGCTATCCGGAATTCGATTGGCAAGCTCAGAATCTCCACCTTTCATGCCTTTGCCACTGGCATTCTTCGGAATTACGGTGCAGCCATTCGTCTGGACCCGAATTCGGGCGAACTGTCTGACAGGAAGCGTCGCGACCTCCTCCTGCAGATAACAGCACAGACACTCCAGTTGTACCCGGCACAACACACAGAGCTCTGCTTTGATTACCTGGGCATGAAGGGTACACACGAATTGGTGTACACCCTTGCGGGAAACGGTGAGTTACTGCAGTCAATTAACAGTTACCGGTCGAAAACAGCTAATCTGGCCGACACCCGACTGGAGCGTGCCTCCACGATTGCTTCCGAGATACTGAAACCACTTGTTGACACCGTTTACAAGACGCTGAAGAACAGCGAATGTGCCAACGATCCCAAATGTAAACCCTTGCTGGAAAGCCTTGGGAACGCTCTGCAGGTGTTATTGTCAGCTCCCACCAGTTTTGATGGCATTGCTTCTGCCATCAAGGCTCTGAAAGAGTTCTATACGGATTCAGGTACACCGCGTAAGAAAAAGGTATTTACGGACTACCTGCCCGACATTCAGTCTGCATTAAAATCAGTTTTTGCCCTTGCCAAAGTAAACCCAGCCGCAGAGCGTACGCAGGCAGAGGTGTTAACGGTGCTTGCCAACATTGCAACAGAGGCGCATACCAGATTCAGTGCGGAGAAACGCAGGGCTTCGGTTATGGATTTTGACGACATGATGCTGTGTACCATGCAGTTGTTCGAAACGCATCCGGAAATCTGCAGTATGGTGCGTTCATCGGTCAAACATCTCTTTATTGATGAGTTTCAGGATACCAATCCGCTCCAATACAAGATTGTAACAAAACTGGTACCGAACCTGATTTCTGGGAACGAACACCTGAGCAGCCCGGAGCTGTTTGTTGTTGGCGATGATAAACAAAGCATTTACGGTTTCCGCGATGCCGACGTCCGACTTTTTAAAGAAGTTGAACATGCTGCAGAGCGGGTGAATAGGGTCAAAGCCCCTTCCCTTCCAACGCAGGCAATAACCCTGCAAAGCTCATACAGGATTACTCCGTCCCTTGCCGATGCCATCAACAACGTCTGCCGGCTGGTTTTCCCCGGAGACACAGAATTCGATGTGCCGTACAGCAACCTGATTTCGCAGCGACCGCAGCATAACACCACGCTGGTTGGTACGTTGCGCGTTATTACTGTTCCTCCGAACACCAAAGATGGCAGTGCTGACGCTTCGGATTTAGAGAGCCCTGCGGTAACGCAGGCTTCGGTAGCAGAATCTGTTGTCCAGGAAACCGATGAGTTAGACATCGTTGTTCGGTATGTGCTGAGCATACTAAACGGCTCGGCTGATATTTCTGTTATTAGCAATCGTGGCAGTGGTATCGAGCAGCTTACTGCCCCCCAGGCAGGCCATATAGCCATCCTGGTTAGAAAGCGGAACGAAGTTTCCGAACTTGCACGCCGGCTTCAGGCAAACGGCGTCCCGGTGCTTGTACATGGCGGCCGTGCCTTTTTCTCGCGTCCTGAAGTTGCCGATATCCGCAACCTGCTGCGTGCTCTTACGGATACCGACCCGATTGCTCTGGCGGCCGTTCTCCGGTCTCCGTTGTTTCGGTGTACTGATGCTGACCTGTTGTTTGTGCGTTCAGTCGGCAACGGCGCACCGTTTAGTCACGATGCCTTTCTGACAAGTGTGCAGCACCCACATGCTCCGGAGTCGCTGGTGCGCGCCCGTGATATCCTTGCCTTGCTGAAGCAATTACTGCCAACAACTCCACCCGATGCCATCGTGTTGCAGGCCCTCATGGAAACACAGTGGCACAAACAGATCGGCAATCATCCGCGCAGGAATCAAATCATTCATAACGTTGATAAACTTATTGACCTGATCAGGATTGAACAGCAGGCTCCTGGCGCCTCGCTGCTCACTGTTATCGGCAGTATCCAGGTGCCCGACGAAACTGATAACGAAGCCGAGCGTGTTCCACCGGTAACCGATGCTGTGCAGATCATGACGCTGCATGCGTCGAAAGGCATGGAGTTCCCAATCGTTCTGCTGTGCGGTATCAGCTCTGCAGGCCGAAGCGATTCGGTTCGCACGTCTGACCAGCTAAGTTTAACCGTGAATCTGCCGTCAAATCGGGGAGCAGAACACTGGAGCTGTCCGGATGCCCTTGGTGATTCCGCCTCGCATGTTGTGAATGGCATCATTGCACAAGAGCGAATCCGTGCCGAGGAGAAACGTCTGTTGTATGTTGCATTAACCCGAGCCATGGATCATGCTGCTGTTGTTGTTAATCCTGAAGGGGGCTCCGGCTCGCGGATGCTTTCGCTCCTGGCTGAAACCGGCGCAATCAAACACTTTACCCCCTATACAGTCACTGCAACCCCCGGGACGGTACACGTTACTGCATCGTCACCTTCATTACTACCTCTGCATGAACCAATTCGCACCTCCGGTATGCCAGCAACCGTGCATGTAAGTTCACTCGCGTCGGCGAATTTTCTTGGGGGTCCTGCGTCACCTTCCGGTTCCATGGATACCGGAACGGAATTTCACCAGCGCATTGCCCTGCTGCTGACGAACCAGTATCAACCCTCCGGGACCGAGCCGGCCGAGTGGAGTCGGTTTCTTGACGTCAGAGATGTTTGGCAGCCGCCCGGCGCAATTGCCCAGGTAGAACAGGAGCGGGTTGGGATGCTGGGAGCTACGCTGGTGATTGGTCGGCCCGATGTGATATTCAGAATTAGTCCTACACATGCAGAGATCTGGGACTGGAAGCTTATCAGCCCGACATCTGATGAAGAGTACAAACATTACTCTGCCATGTATTATCACCAGCTGCTGGCCTACGCCTGGTTGCTGCTGAAACCGGAGACTGAGCTTGAAACCGTTGATGCCTACCTTGCCTTTGTTCCCAATGCCGGACCGGACCGCAGCACGTGGACCAGCAAGTGGACGTTTCGCAGGGACCATCTTCAGGAGCTTGAACGCGAGCTTACGGATGCAATCGCATCGGCAGCTGCTACGGCTGATGCCCACGCCCACTGAAAGTTGTATCCGCCCAGCCACCCTGTAACATCGACAACCTCGCCAATAAAGTAGAGTCCGCCAACCGTGGTGCTCTCCATGGTTTTTGATGACAGTGCACGAGTGTCAACACCGCCTCTGGTGACTTCTGCCTTAGCATACCCTTCGGTGCCACAGATTTCAACCGTCCATTCTTGAAGGGAGTCAAGTGCCTCGCGAAATGTTTTTGTAGCCATCGAAGCCCGGGTATGGCCGAGACGTTCGTCAGGCCACTGCTGAAGCAACCGCTTTGGCAGGATCTCGCCCAGTATGGTACGCAGCAGTCGCTTCTCGGCAGCTCCTGCAGCGGAGACAGATTCCGGAATACCATCAGGCAGCAGATTAACAACAATAGAATCAGCCTGACCAAGGTAGGTAGAGATCTGCAGAATCGCCGGACCACTTAAACCATTGTGAGTAAACAGCATTGATTCAGAAAAAGCAGTATTGCCGGCAGTAACCCGTACCGGCAGACTTACACCCGAAAGTGTACCATATACACGCCGGAATTCCGGCGTACTTACCAGTGGCACCAGCGCCGGTGCTGTTTCGGTTACCGGCATCGAAAAGTGTTGTGCAATCCGGTGTCCTATCCCTGTAGCACCCATGCGTGGAATCGAGAGTCCTCCCGTTGCAACCACCACTGCATCAGCTTCAAGAATGCCTGATGACGTTTCCACCCGAAACCGGTCAGCCTTTTCAACGGTGTGTATCGTTGCGTTAAATTCAAAGCGTACCCCACCAAGATTGCATTCCGACATCAGCATTGCAATAATCTGTTGTGCCGAACCATCGCAGAATAACTGTCCCCTGGTTTTTTCATGCCAGGAGATCCCGTATTGATTCACCATCATCAAAAAGTCAGTTGGTGTGTACCGTGACAAAGCCGACCTTGCAAAATGCGGATTGGCAGAAACGTATCTATCGGGAGCTGTTTCAAGATTTGTGAAATTGCAGCGTCCGCCACCACTAATCCGAATTTTCTTCCCGGGACTGCTCATGTGTTCTACAACGGTAACATGAACGCCCTGCCGTGCTGCACGTGCGGCACACATCAATCCCGCCGCACCGGCACCCAGCACAACAACATGTTTCATCGAATTACAACAAAGGGAACCGTATCGGTGAAAATACCTGCACTGATTCGTGCAACATACATGCCCGACGGAAGGTCTGCAACATCAAGCCGCACAGCATAACTGCCGCCGGGAAGCAGTGTATTGCCATCAAGCACGGAATGCACAATTCTACCGGATGCATCATTAATCGTAATCACCACCGGTACAGTTTCGTGCATCCTGAACTGAATGGTTGCCGGCTGATCTGCAGTAACCGGATTAGGATCGATACGCAAGAGCGGCTGGCCGGCAGTGCTGAAACGCACCACCGTGATATCACACTTCCCAACAGTAACAAAGGGGGCCTGACCCGGACGTGGTACTACATCCAGGAATTGCAGTGAGTCACTAACAAAGCCTGATGCTGTTGCAGTAATGTTGGTTGCCGTGAATTCGGGAACAGTTACAACAAACCGGAAACGTGCAAGCGGTCCCGCAGCCAGGGTGTCAGCATCGGTAAGTGTTAGCACCACAATGCCGGGTTGCAGATAGTTCACCGTTGAATTGCCGGGCTTTGCAAGTTGTACTGCATCAAGGTACTGGAGTGACCGTGGATTGTACTCAATTCTGAACTCAGCATCTGTACCGTTCAGCCAGTGCGTAACACCGTTGTACACTGTTGCGATATCTACATCAAGCTGGAGCGGGATTTCAAGGGTATCTCCAATAACACCTGAAATTGTATCAATAACAAAATGTACTACTGCCGGTGCAGTTTGAATGTCCAACTCGGGAGCATAACCATAGCCCGTGACAGCACTTACCGTTTGCGTGTTGCATGGCGTTGTGCTAACGGCCCGAACTGTGGTGTCAACCTGCCGCTCTGCCTGTGGGCAGAACCGTAGGGTAACTACGGCGCTGTCACCGGGTGCAATACTGCTCCCGATGGGTGGTATGCTGGATACGACTGACGTGTAGAGAGGCAGATCGACCAAACTGTCTATCGTATTCGATATATCACCCACATTCACAACCACAATGGTGTGTTCGCTACAGTCTAAAATCCTGACGCTGTCAAATGCCACCGGATTCCGTATCGCTATATCAGAGAGCTGCGCAATAATCGTCCCACGGTCTCCAACGCCAATCAATCGATACAGGATTACATCTTCGGTATCAAAATTTATACTGTCAACCGAAACCGGACTATTGGCACGGTTGTTAGCCACGGTAACAAAACGCAGATAAGCAAACGGGTTTAGCGAGTCAACACCGCAAACATTCTTAAGCGTCACCCTAATACCACCGTACGGCGAGACATCGGTCATCACTGATGACGTGTACTGAATTCCACCGGTTCTTGACGTACACTGGTTAGACAGAAGTGGCGACGTTACATCCAGCAATCTGAGCTGAGAGCTATCGTAATCAACCCTCATAAAGATGTCAACTACCGAGGCATCAATCGATATCGACGAGTGGAGCGGTATCACCAGAGTATCGCAGCTTGCCATAACAAACGTATCCGGTACTACACGGTTCGGGTCGAACTGAAAGGCAATACCGCGCGGCTGAGCAAATCCCTCGCCACGCACCAGCACCGTTGTATCGGCCCCTTTACATGGCTTACTATAATATATTACCATTTTGGCAAGATACACTCGTGGTGCCCTTGGCCGCTGTCGTACTTCGATCGTGGCATTGCTTCCCGGCTCCAGTACAAGCGGAAAAACCGTTGGCTGGGTAACAACAAACACCCGCTCGTCCGGCAGGAAGCCAATGGAATCAATCACCACCGTATCCTGAGCTGGATTAAGAACAAAGCTGGGTATCGAAAGCCTGACGGTGCGGGCAATCGGACTAAGGATGTCGATAACACCCGATGGGAACTGGATTGCCAGGGGGTACGGTGCAAAGGTGAGGGCACGCTTACCGATCAGGAAGGCTTCGATTGACCGGGACCATGCCGATCCATGCGTGTTGATATGAAGCATGGCCTGCACTTCCAGGCTCGCTGAGTCGGCAGGCACGTTGGGACAGAACCGAATAACAACCGTGTCTCGCTGCCCGGGAGGTATGCTGTAAGGTACAACACCGGTTGGTGAGAATTTCGACGTCCACGAGAAGAACTGCGGTCGCCCACCCGTCACTCCGGCAGAGTCAATCCACATTGAATCAACCACCATGTCGAATACCGCCGATGCATTTAGGAGCTCAATACTCCGGTTGCTGCAGTCGCATGGGCGGACGTAACCAAAGTTAACAAGGCTCAGGGCACTCTCCAGCTCCATGATAATTCCCCGGCCGTTTACCTGGCCTTCCCCTGTAATCTGACAGGGGGCTGATGAATACGCTACCAGCTGACTGTTGTATGCAGTACTGGCGGTAGGTCTGAACTCTATATCCACCGTGATGGAGTCGCGTGGCTGCAGTACAAGCGGAACCGGCCGGCTTGTGCCCGCCACGCTAAAGCCGGCACCTACCGACAGGCTGTCAATCGTGATGGGCATCGGTGACGTATTTTCTACAACAAGGGTAAGGACTTTCGCGTCGCCTACTTCAACAGTTCCGTAGGCTGTAAGTTCGGTAATAAATATTTTTGGTGTTGCCGATGTACCGATAAGCTGAAGCGTCCAGTTCGAGTCAGCTTCATCAGTAAAGCGCACGAAAGCACGGTCAGCACGATCGGTTGTTAAATCGGCAGGAGTGTATTCCACCACGAAACAGACACTGTCACCACCTGCAATTGAATACGCCGATTGCAGCACGGGCGGATCAACCAGTGAATACCGTCCGGAGGGATTATCAAACTGCACATTGCGTATCTGCTGTGGGGCACCGCTAATGTTAACAATGCATACTGTATCCTTCTCGCTGCCGCAGGCTACAACATTCTCGGTCTTCATCACCAACGGTGAAAACCTGAACCGTTCCAGCACGCCACGTCCGCGCAGGTCAACGCAGTCAACCGTATAGCACCGGGTCTCGAACAGGCATAGCCGGTCAGTGTAGCGCACAGAATCAATCGGTCGAAACGTTACCGGTATTTGCACCGTACTGTTTGGAGGTATTGTTCTTCCTGTGCCGGCCAGGAGAACAAACGAAGCACCACGCTCAACATAGAGCGAAATCGTGAGCGGATCGTCGGGCGAAAGGTTTCGTGCAGTAACGTTGAGTGTGCGCTGCCGGCCCACCACAACATCGCCGAAATCAACACTGTCAACACTCCATTCAACGCGATTGTCAAGCCCCCTTCCACTGACCTTAATAACACGCTCAATTACGCATCCGCCAACCTTGGTACGGATGATGATGCTATCGGTAACGGGCCCCGGTGCACGCGGACGAAACCGGACCGCAATTGGATCGTACCCTGTTTTTGGAAGTACGGTAAACGGGAGCCGTACCTTGTAATGGGTAAAATCGGGGGGGACGATAATGGTGTCGATCGTTAACGGAGTAAGTGTAAGGTTCGACCAAACGTAGTACGCAGGACTGGAGAGCTGACCCGGACATACCGAGCCGAATTTCAGATTGTCGATGCGTTTCTCCCCGCTGGTTGATCGGACGGAAATTACCTCCTGAGTTCTGCCCTGAAGAACGATTTCGATTGGACGTGACTGGCACCTGTCAGTACTAACCAGCCTGATGGTATCGGAATAATCGTTGGTGGTATCTCTGACGAAGCTGCGCACGACGACGGTTGTACAGGCTCCGGGTGCAAGCTGCAGAGGGAACGTAACGTTCATGACTCTAAAGCCCTGCGGCTCGCGGGTATTCATTGATGTGATGGTAATTGAACGCGGTGCCCCAAGCAGGTCAGACGTGTTGCAAATCGTAATCGAGCTGTCAATAAATTGCTGTGCCTTGCACCCCACCAACAGGGTATCAAACACTATAGAATTGCGGCTGACGTTCAGTTCGGTGATCCTGGTAAGATTCAGCTTAATGTAGGCTGTACTACCACACCGGTTGGTGCCTGAAATCTGGAGTGTATCAAGGAAATCGCCAACGTGTGTTCCCTTGTACGTAACCGTTGCCGTCACCGGCACACCTTTTACCAGTGGCAGTTGTGTAGGGGTTACCGTAAAGGCCGATGCCTCCGGACCGCGGATGCGGAGATTCACCGTGCTACCGCATTCCGACGTATCCTCGATCGTAAATGTCCAGCTGCGAACACTATCGCATAAGATCTGTTCGGTAACCTGCTGCGGACTCACAATGACTGTTCGCGGAACACTTCTCTTACTCGCCTTGTTGGTTGCCTGTGCACGCAGCGCGCCGGCGTGCCCGTGACCGGTGGCATCACAGATATCATTTAAGTTATTAACCGGTTCATTGCACCGATAATAGGCCTGAAGTCCCGGCTCGTTCCCTGCCAGTGAGCTGTTCATCCGGCACTTGATGTCTTGCGGCGAAACTACAAGGTTCCATATTCGCATCTCGTCCATCTGCCCCAGCATAGTCCGGTACAGTGCCTCGTTATCTGCCATGGCATTGCATCGTGCGAACTGGGTTTGCAAACCAGGATTTTCAAGGGGCTTCAGGTAGGTTGTGGGATATGTGGCATTGGTAGCAGGAGCGACGGCAGGCACACCATTAATGAAGAGCTGAACTGACGCTGTGTTGCCGTTAAAGACGGCAGCCACATGCGTCCACGTACCGTAGTACGGACTAAACGCAGCCCGTGCTACCGTATTATCGACGTCTTTCAGTTGCGTAGCTTCGGGGCTTACCTCAAACGAAAGCTCATCGTTTTCGCTGATGTACAGTACCCAGACATCATTATAATCTTTATTAGGACCCCACAAACCGCCAAGTGGTACCCGAAATCCTGCCTGCCGGGTTACCATTACCCACATTTCAACAGTGAGTTCGGTTTGTCGCGGTTTTGATACCTCGCCGTCCAGCTCGATATACTGTGCATTTCTGCCCGAGGAAACCGTAAACTCAATTGCCTGCCCAACGCATGTTTTTCTGGTATCACATTTTGCAGGGAACTGAGCCACCATGCGTGCGCAGCACAACAGCGCCACGATGGCAATACATAATGGGTAGCGAAAATGGACTGAGGTCATAACTTCCCAAGCAAGGTCAATTGCACAGTAACCAAATTAGGTGTAAACGGTTACAGTAAATCAAACATAGCACATACTTTTTGTACGATAAATGGTAACCTGCCTGTTATGTTTGGACATCACTACTCTGCAGTTACCTTTATGACCTCAGTAAAACAGTTTCTGCCAGCACTCCTGATATGTGTTCTTGTATTTGCCGGTACGGGGCTTGCCCAGCAACCTGTGGATTTCGCGGTTGCCGTTACGGCCTCGGTGTCATCGCAGCCCCAACCCAGCATCACTCTTTCCTGGCCGGTAAGTAAAGGTCAGCAAACCGTTATCGTACAACGGAAGCTAAAGTCCGAAAAATCATTTCCGGATGTTGCCATTGCATCGCTGGATAGTACGGCAACGTCGTTTACCGACACTACGGTTAAAGAAGGTGTATCGTACGAATACCGGCTGGTGCGCGACATTATGCGTCAGGTAGGTGTAGATTCAATCACCGGTGCGCCGCTGTACATGCGATGCTGGGGCTTTGGATACATTAATTCCGGCATCAAGGTAATGCCAATTCTTCGGAATAGGGTCCTGATTCTGGTTGACAGTACACTGGCCGACAAGCTGCGAAGCGAGCTTAGTCAGTTTCAGCAGGACCTGATTGCAGAGGGATGGACGATTTCGCAAAAACTGGTTCCCCGCAGCGATACTTTCAGTGCAAAGGATGTACAGTACATCCGTGATGTGATTTCAGATGTGCGCACGGTGAATGGCGACCTGGAAGCTGTGGTTATTGTAGGCAGAGTTGCCGTTCCGTATGCCGGCAATCTCGCACCCGATGCACACCCAGACCACGAAGGTTCCTGGCCGGCTGACGGGATATACGGAGATGCCATTGGATTTTATACCGACAACAGAGTAAACAAGGTTAATCCGGGCAGAGCAGAGTTAACCAACATTCCCGGTGACGGCAAGTTTGATCAAAGTATATTTTCCGGTACCGTTTCCATTGCCGTTGGTCGTATAGATTTTTACAATATGCCTGAATTCAAGACAGCAGAGCTTGAATTACTCAAACAGTACTTTACCAAGAACCACAACTTCCGTGCAGGTACCATAAAGGATGTTACCGGAGGATTAATTGCAGACAATTTCGGCTCGTACGGCGAGGGGTTTGCCAGTAGCGCATGGCGTACCTTCCAACTGTACTCCGGCAGTGATGGTGTGAAGGCCGGTAAGTGGTTCAACGAATTAAAGGGTCCCCAATACACCCTGTGGGCATACGGGTGTGGCGGAGGCACATATAAGAGCGCAGGAGGTATTGGCAATACTGCTGACTTTGCCACGAGCCCGGTTTATGCAATACATACTCAACTCTTTGGCAGCTACTTTGGTGACTGGGACACACGCGACAATCTGCTGCGGGCATCAATTGCATCAAGCCCGTCTGCCCTAACCTGCGGGTGGGTTGGCAGGCCAGCCTGGTACACCCACCACATGGCATTAGGCGAAACCATCGGATACAGTGTCCGCCTGAGCCAGAACAACCAATCGGTTGTTGGCACACAGTTAGGAACCTACGTGCCGAACCTCTTCTTCACCACAGGAGGTGCCGGGATTGCG